>NZ_JAHVKS010000006.1:0-279766 GCF_019800705.1 Halomonas sp. DP4Y7-1
GCTAGGTGACGCAGGTACCGTGACGTTACCCAGCACAGACGTCATCAAAGATTTCACGCTAGGGACCTTTGGCGTTGATGAGAATGCTGACAAGCTGGACATCTCTGACCTTCTTCAAGATGCCACCGCACAAGATGTCGACGACTACGTGCGCGCACATCAGGAGGGTGAGGATACCGTTCTTTCTGTCAAGACCCGTGGCGGCATTGGTGATGATGGCGAGGGTGCTGAGCAAGTTATCACACTGATTGGGGTCGATATGGAGGGAGATTCGAGCACCAGCTTCTTGTCGAACCTTATCAGTAGAGGACAGCTTGAAGTTGAATAACACTAGCCACTCTCGTCTTCATCGTTAATTTACCTATATATCTTGTCCCTGACCGAAAGCTCTCGCTTAGCGGGAGCTTTCTTTTCGCCTTCCTCATGCATCACTCCCTACAGCACCTCACGATCACTACGGCGAAAAAAAGACGAAATAAGCCAACGTATAGCACGATCAATCTGCAAAATAATACTAGCCGAATATGCATACTATCGTTAGAAATATGCTCCAACACATTACTTTCCCTGCTCTATCTCACGATACCTGAACACCGGTACAGTACTCACCTTTCTATTCCTTGATATAGGTTTAGTTTTCTACCGCCGAAAAAAACCTACTATCCGAGGATATTTCATGAGCACTGAGTTACCTATCGACGCTCCTGACACCACTTCACTGCTACCAGTGAAACTGCTTGGCCTCGAAGGCGCTGCCTCGGACACTCTGCTCGAGACATCAGGCCTCTCCCGAAGCGAGGCTCACAACGATCGTTCCAAGACGCCCTATTCCGACTGCGAGCCCGACACTGAGCACGCTCGGGCGGTGGTTGACGAGGATGGATTGGCATCCGGAATTGCCGGCGGCCTTAACGACGTTATCGGCGAAAACACTATCGACGGAGGAGTGCTTGGCTATCATTTCGGACAAGATGGCCAAGGCGGATTCCAGTGGGTCTCTCGCTCACTTCCCAGCCTGACCTCGGCGGGACACCCTGTCACCTGGACCATTAGTGACGACGGTCAAACGATCACTGGCAGTAGACACCAGGACACGCCAGTGATTCACATACGACTCATAGACGTGTCCGTGGGGCGCTACGACATTCAACTACTCGCCCCCCTGGATCACCCACGAGGCATCGTCGAGGACGATATCTCCTTCGATCTTGACTACGTCATCACTGATGGGGACGGCGACACCGCAACAGGCCGGCTGGAAATCATCATCGATGACGATACCCCCGTCTCACGTCATCGTCTTATAACAACGGATAGCGGCACATCCATTGCTATCGACGTGTTCGACGGCGTTTCCTTTGGTGCCGATGGTCCTGGTCAGCTCGTTAGTGCCAGCGTTCAAGGCGGCAGCGATATTGGGACACTCGTCTCTTTGCCGGACGGCAGCCTGTGGTTTGTCCCAAATACGCACTTTAGCGGTACGGCCATCGTCGACTACACGGTGACAGACGCGGATGGCGACCCGGTCGATGGCCAGCTCTCCATCCAGGTTAGTGCCCCCGACGACAGGCCTATTACACCCGAGACAGATGGAAACCCGGAGACCAGTGCTCCCGTGGCGGCCGTTGACGAGGATGGGCTCGCGAATGGTCTTGCTGGTGGTATCGGGGATACCCCTGGTCAAACCGTCGTTGCCGTAGGCCAGCTTGGCTATCACATCGGCAACGATGGCTTTGGCAGCTTCCTCTGGTCTACTGACGGTCTTCCCTCCATCACCTCTGGAGGCCATCCCGTGGCCTGGGCTCTTGAGGACAACGGCCTTGTTGTCTTGGGTACCGACGTTCACGGGCAGCAGGTGATATCGATCCAGCTGACGGATGTTGCCAGCGGCAGCTACTCAGTGACACTGCACGGCCCCTTGGACCATGCCGTGACTGACGCCGAGGACGACATCCCTTTCGCCATTGGCTACACCATCACCGACCGCGATGGCGACAGCGCGTCAGGCGTTCTCAATGTCCTGGTCAACGACGATAGCCCCGAGGCGAGCGATGATGTTGCCAGCGCCGACGCGGGCGCCCCCCTCATCATCGATGTGCTGGCCAACGACTCTCCCGGCGCTGACGGCCTGGATCGCATTACCAGCGCCAGCGTCGACGGCGGTTCTGCTATCGGTGAAGTCAGGATCAATGCCGATGGCAGCCTGACCTTCACCGCCAACCCGGCTTTCGATGGCACTGCAACGCTTTCCTACACCCTCATGGATCGTGATGGAGATAGCAGCGCCGCCAAAGTGGCCGTGCGTGTCCTTGCGGCGGACGACGTCCTCCGGGTCGGTGGCAACGACGACAACAGCATGACCGGCGATGCGGGCAGTGACGTCTTGATCGGGGATATCGGCGGCACTCAGCAACATATCGTGCAAGGGGGCGACTACAATGTCGCGATCATGATCGATGCCTCTCAGAGCATGCAGAGAGAGGCTGAGGGCGGCTACACTCGACTTGAACTGGTGCAGCGCTCACTCCGCTCGCTGATTCGGCAGCTCGCAGATCATGAAGGCACCATCAATCTGCGCCTGATCACCTTTAACCGTGAGCTCAGTGACACCCTTCAAATCAACCATCTTGGCACGGAAGATGTTGCCAGAGCCCTCTCCTTCATCAACCACATCGCCACCCAGAACGGCACCAATTTTGAGTCCGCCTTTGCAGATGCCAGCGACTTCTTTGAGCGAGTGAGTCACAACGGCTTCGATAACCTGAGCTACTTCTTGACCGACGGCCGGCCCAACAGTTACTTGAACAATGCGGGTGAAGCAGTGACTCCTGGCGATGGCATGTCCACGACGCGCGTCGTCATGGGGCAGAGTATTGCCGCCTTCAAGGAATTGTCGGATTTCTCCGAGGTTCACGCCATAGGCGTCAGCTTCCTGGCCAAGGAGCAACAACTGCAGTTCTTTGACAATACCGGCCAGACCGGCCGTGAGACACTGACTCTGGAAGATGGCCAGGTCTCTGGCATGGTTGGACAACCACAGCGAATTACTAGTGTCACCGAACTCGACGCAGCATTGCAAAACGACAGCACGACGGTAGCTCCGCTGGTAGTAGGCAGTGACAGGCTGAATGGCACCCAGGGTAATGATGTGATCTTCGGGGATACCCTGAACACAGATCACTTGTCGTGGATCAATCAGGACTCAGGCGTCGCCTTTTCGGCTGGCAGCCACGACGGGCTAGGCTATGCGGGATTGACCGAATATCTACGCTGGGCCGTGAACGACGGGACGGTTCCGACGGAGGATGACATCATCCACTACGTCAGAGAGCACTACCAACAGCTAAGGGACATCGGCCGCGTCGATGGTGGCAATGACATCCTTGCGGGAGCGAATGGCGATGACGTCCTGATAGGTGGAGGCGGTGACGATCTCCTTATCGGAGGAAGCGGCAACGACATACTGATTGGTGAGCTCGGCGCCGACACCTATGAGTGGCGCACCGCAAACCAAGGGACGACCGATCAACCTGCGCTGGATGAGGTCAAGGGATTCCGGTCGGGGCACTTCGGTGTCGATGCAAATGCTGACAGACTTAACCTGGCAGATCTGCTGGTGGATGCCAGCAACGGCAGCGTCGAAGACTACGTTGTGGCAAGCGGGGAACACAACCGAGTAGAACTGGCGATCAAGACGGACGGCGGCATTCACTTGGATGGGAGTAACGCTGATCAGCGGATTGTTCTGACAGGACAGATCGACTACTCAGGAGACGGCAACGACTTCCTTCATCAGCTGATCGCCAACGGGCAGCTCAACATCGAGTAATTCGCAACAAATCGGGGCACCCTGAGGTGCCCCGATACTTGTCACTATCTTGTCCACTGCCTTGACGCCAGTCTTAGCGTTCGCGCAGCACCTTGAGCATCCGCTTGAGCGGCTCGGCGGCCCCCCACAGCAGCTGGTCACCCACGCTGAAGGCGCTAAGATACTCGCCGCCCATGTTCAGCTTGCGCAGACGTCCCACCGGGATGTTCAACGTGCCGGTTGCCGCGGTCGGCGTCAGCCCGTCGATGGTGGCGTCCTTGTCATTGGGAATGACGCTGACCCACTCGTTGTGGGCAGCAATGCGCTCTTCGATCTCATCCAGCGGTACATCCTGGCGCAGCTTGATGGTGAACGCCTGGCTGTGGGAGCGCATGGCACCGATACGGACGCACAGGCCATCGATCGGCACCGGCGCGTCCTGGCGACCGAGAATCTTGTTGGTCTCGACGAAGCCCTTCCACTCCTCGCGGCTCTGACCATTGTCGAGCTTGGAGTCGATCCACGGCAACAGGCTACCGGCCAGCGGTGCACCAAAGTTGTCCGTCGGAATCTCGCCGGAGCGCATGGCCGCAGTGACCTTGCGATCGATATCCAGAATCGCGCTGGCGGGATCGGCCAGCTCGCTGGCCACGCTGTCACGCAATCCGCCCATCTGGTTGAGCAGTTCGCGCATGTGCTTGGCACCGGAGCCTGACGCCGCCTGATAGGTCATGGACGTCATCCATTCGATCATATCGGCTTCGAACAGACCGCCAAGGCCCATCAGCATCAAGCTGACGGTACAGTTACCGCCGACAAAGGTCTTCGCGCCAGCATCAAGCTGAGCGTCAATCACCTTGCGGTTGACCGGATCAAGCACGATGGTGGCATCATCGCTCATGCGCAGGGTGCTGGCAGCGTCAATCCAGTAGCCCTTCCAGCCACCGCCACGCAGGTCCTCATAGACCTTCTTGGTGTAGTCACCGCCCTGACAGGTGATGATCACGTCCAGCGCCTTCAACGCCTCGATATCGAAGGCGTCTTTCAGCGGAGGCACGTCCACACCTACGTCGGGGCCGGCCTGACCAACCTGGGAGGTGGTGAAGAACACCGGCTCGATGCCGTTGAAATCCCCATCTTCCACCATCCGCTGCATGAGCACGGAACCCACCATGCCACGCCAACCGACGAAACCGACTTTCAACATGTGAAGTCCTCTAGAAATCGAGTGAGACAATCATTATACAGAAACCGGCAGCACCTTTCAGATGCTGCCGGTAGGCTTTCCGCTTCACCCTCGCGAGACGCCGATGGCCCCTCGCTCAGCGTTGTGTTCCGCTCTCGCTCAGTCCAGTGCGGCGAGCACCGCGTCACCCATCTCGGCAGTGCTGACCTGGCGGGTGCCCGGGTAGGCGATATCCGCCGTGCGAAGCCCCTGATCCAGCACCTTGCCCACCGCCGCCTCGATGCGCTCAGCCATGGCTGGCTCATTAAGAGAGTAGCGCAACATCATCGCCACCGACAGAATCGTGGCCAGCGGGTTGGCGATGCCCTTGCCGGCGATATCCGGGGCACTACCGTGACAAGGCTCATACATGCCCTGACCGGATTCATTGAGAGACGCTGAAGGCAGCATGCCGATGGATCCCGTCAGCATGGCGGCGGCGTCCGACAGAATATCGCCGAACATGTTGCCGGTTACCACCACATCAAACTGCTTGGGCGCACGCACCAGCTGCATGGCCGCGTTGTCCACGTACATGTGGGACAGCTCGACATCGGGATACTCTGGTGCCAGACGCTCCATGACCTCACGCCACAGAATGGTGACTTCCAGCACGTTGGCCTTATCCACGCTGCACAGTTTCTTGCCGCGCTTCTGAGCCATCTCGAACGCGACACGCCCGATGCGCTCGATCTCGCTTTCGCTGTACACATAGGTATTGAAACCGACCCGCTCACCGCCACGTTCTTCGACACCACGGGGCTGACCGAAGTAGATCCCGCCCGTCAGTTCACGCACGATCATGATGTCGAGCCCAGACACAACGTCGGGCTTGAGCGTTGAGGCTTCTGCCAGCTGCGGATACAGGATCGCGGGGCGCAGGTTGCCGAACAGGCCCAGCTCCTTGCGCAGGCCCAGGAGCCCCTTCTCCGGGCGCTTGCTGAGGTCCTCGATGGTATCCCACTGAGGGCCTCCCACCGCCCCCAGCAGAATGGCGTCGGCCTGTCGCGCCTTGGACAGCGTCTCGTCAGGCAGCGGCACCCCATGCACGTCATAGGCACCACCACCCACCAGCCCCTGCTCGACCTCGACGTCCAGCCCTTTCGCCTTCAGGGCGTCCAGCACGCGAGTGGCCTGGGCGGTAATTTCCGGTCCGATGCCATCACCGGGAAGGACAAGAATCTTGCGGGTCATAACCATGTATTCCTGAGACAGTGCAAACAGTCACCCGGCCTGCTCCAGGCCGGGCGGTAAATCGCCTAGGCCTTGGCGGGCTCGCGGAACAGCCACGGACGAGCGGCCCGATGGCGAGACTCAAAGGCCGCGATGGCGTCTTCATCCTGGAGGGTGATGCCAATGTCATCCAGCCCTTCAAGCAGACAGTGCTTACGGAACGCATCTACCTCGAACTCGAGAATCTCGCCACTGGGTGTCGTCACCCGCTGGTGCTCAAGATCCACATCGAGGCAGTACCCCTCGTTGGCGTGCACTTCAGCAAACAGACGATCCACCTGATCTTCACCCAACGTGATCAACAGGATGCCGTTCTTGAAGGCATTGTTGTAGAAGATATCGGCAAAGCTCGGCGCGATGACAACGCGGAAGCCGAAGTCCTCCAGCGCCCAGGGCGCATGCTCGCGCGAACTCCCGCAACCAAAGTTACGGCGCGCAAGCAACACCTTGGCCCCCTGGTAGCGCGGCTGATTGAGCACGAAGTCCGGATTCAAGGGACGCTGACTGACGTCCTGACCCGGCTGCCCTTCGTCCAGGTAGCGCAGTTCGTCAAACAGGTTGACGCCAAAGCCGGTGCGCTTGATCGACTTGAGAAACTGCTTGGGAATAATCAGGTCGGTGTCGACATTGGCGCGATCCATTGGCGCCACCAGACCTTCGAGGCGTTCGAACTTTTGCATGGCTCAGGCCTCCTGGCGAGCGGTAGTGGAATCAAAGCTGCGCACGTCGACAAAGTGTCCGGCGATCGCAGCGGCGGCGGCCATGGCCGGGCTCACCAGGTGGGTGCGACCGCCATACCCTTGGCGACCTTCGAAGTTACGGTTGGAGGTGGAGGCACAATGCTCTCCCGCACCCAGCTTGTCGGCATTCATCGCCAGGCACATGGAACAGCCGGGCTCGCGCCATTCAAAGCCCGCCTCGATAAATACCTTGTCGAGACCTTCCTGTTCGGCCTGACGTTTCACCAGACCGGAGCCGGGCACGACCATGGCCAGCTGAACGCTGTCCGCCACCTTGCGGCCACGGGCCACCTTGGCCGCTTCGCGCAAATCCTCGATGCGCGAGTTGGTGCAGGAGCCGATGAATACCTTGTCGAGCCGGATATCGGTAATCTTCTGACGTGGCGCAAGGCCCATGTATTCCAGCGCACGGGTGATGCCGGTGCGTGCGGTGTCGTCTGCCGTCTGAGCGGGATCCGGCACCTCGCCACTGATTCCGGTCACCATTTCCGGGCTGGTACCCCAGCTGACCTGAGGCTCGATGCTCTCGGCGGCGATGGTCACTACCTTGTCGAAGACGGCATCGGCATCAGACACCAGCTGGCGCCAGTCAGCCACCGCTGCCTCCCACTGCTCGGCGGTAGGTGCGAAGGGACGTCCGGCGAGATAGTCGATGGTGGTATCGTCGACGGCAATCAGCCCAACCCGTGCTCCTGCCTCGATGGCCATGTTGCAGACTGTCATGCGCCCTTCCATGGTCAGGCTCTGGATCGCACTACCCGCAAACTCGATCGCATACCCGGTACCGCCAGCGGTGCCGATCTCGCCGATGATGGCAAGCACCACGTCCTTGGCGGTGACGCCCTGACCCAAGGCGCCCTCGACACGCACCTGCATATTCTTCATCTTCTGCGCCAGCAGACACTGGGTCGCCAGCACGTGCTCGACCTCAGAGGTGCCGATCCCGTGGGCGAGCGCGGCAAAGGCGCCATGGGTGGCCGTGTGAGAGTCACCACACACCACGGTCATGCCGGGCAGGGTTGCACCCTGCTCAGGGCCGACCACATGCACGATGCCTTGACGCGGATCATTGATGCGGAATTCCTCGATGCCAAACGCATCGCAGTTGTCATCCAGCGTCTGGACCTGGATCAACGACACTGGATCCTTGATTCCGGTATTGCCCTCAGCCCGCTCTTTTACGGTCGTTGGCACGTTGTGATCGGGGGTTGCCAGGTTGGCATCCAGGCGCCAGGGCTGGCGACCGGCGATCCTGAGCCCCTCGAACGCCTGGGGCGAGGTCACCTCGTGGAGCAGCTGCCGATCAATGTAGATCAGCGCCGTGCCGTCGTCGCGCTCTTTCACCAAGTGCTGCTGCCACAACTTGTCGTAAAGCGTCTGGCCTGCCATGCGGAATCTCCTGCCTCAAGTCCTGCCTCGAGCGTTTGCGTCAAGGTCTGTCTAAGCGTTGCGGAGGCTTGCCACGGACCGCCATGTCGGCTGGCTCGGTATCCGTGTGTCATGCCTCTCTGCGTGCTGCCACGGTGTAAGGGTATCGCTGATCTTTTCAGTGCCACTGCCCAGTGGCTTGTGCTGTGACCGGGTCGGGTTATCACAACCAGGTGCCCTGTCGGGTCATGCTGCCGGGTCATTCTGCCGGGCTAGCCGGGCACGTCGCGCTGGCGATAGAACGAGTCTCGCGCCACTCGCCAATAAAATCAATTCATGTTATTTATTCAAACGATTCCTGTATGGAATACATCTTTTTCTGGAGCCCGTCATGGATACGCAAAGTCTGCAGGCGTTCCTGGCGGTGGCGGACAGCGGCAGCTTCTCTCGCGCCGCGGAACAGCTGCATCTGACGCAGCCGGCTGTCAGCAAGCGCATCGCCACCCTGGAAACCCTGACCCGTGCGCGCCTGTTCGACCGTATCGGCAGGCGCGTCAGCCTGACCGAAGCGGGACGCCTGCTATTGCCCAGGGCGCGCCAGATCCTGGTCATGGTCGACGACAGTCGCCGGGCGCTTGGCAATCTTACCGGCGATGTCTCGGGCGCCCTGATTCTAGCGACCAGCCATCACATTGGCCTTCACCGCTTGCCGCCTATTCTGGAGGACTACGTCAGGCGTTTTCCCAAGGTGCGGCTGGACCTGCGCTTTCTGGACTCGGAACAGGCCTATCAGGGCGTGCTGGACGGCGACATCGAGGTCGCACTGGTCACGCTGTCTGCCGCGCCAGACAGCCAGCTGCATGCTCGCCAACTGTGGACGGACGAGCTGAGCTTTGTCGCGTCTCCTGAACATCCGCTGTCTCGAGAGCACCCGCTGGACCTGGCGTCCCTGGCACGCCACGACGCACTTCTGCCGGGCCCGCTGACCTTCACCCGGCAGCTGATCCTCGAGCGGCTGGCCGCCCATGGCCTGGTGCCTACCGTAGGACAGTCGACCAACTATCTGGAAACGCTGAAAATGATGGCTACCGCTGGGCTAGGCTGGACCCTCTTGCCGGACTCCATGGTCAGGCGCGAGATTGTCGATGGACGGCTCGTTAGACTGATGCCAGACGCCCAGCCTATCCATCGTCCCCTCGGCTACCTGACCCACCGGGACCGGACGCTCTCCAATGCGGCCCGCTCACTGCTGGAGCTGTTTGACACGCATGCAGAAACGCCTGCTGCCGCTGCCGATTGACACCTGGTCGTCGTAAGGTGCCTCCCTTCATGACAGCGCACCTTGCCAGCACACCGAACTCGTCACTCGACCCACTTCGTCACTCGACCCAACAGGACCACCAACGCCAAAGGGACTCAGGCATGCACACCTCATCCGCCGCGAACACGCCTCCGCTGCCCCCCTTGCGCCATCGCCTGGCGGCGCTACTGCTGCTTACCGGCTTGGCCATGCAGGTTGCGAGCATGCTGGCGCCATGGCTGCCGAGCGTGAGCGTCAGCCTCCCGTTCTGGCTCGCCAGCGCCCTGCTATGGCCGGATATCCCTCGGCGAAACCAGTGGCAGGCGGGTGTTCTGGCGCTACTCGGCGTCCTCTTTCTGGCCGTGGCAATGACGCTGTTCGATGCGCGCCCAGCGCTGATGACGTTGCTGGACGGTAACGCCTTCGTGGTGGCCATGTTGACCGGCGTCAGCTTCATCGCGCTGATCGGACGCCCGCCAACGCGCGAGCCCACAAGTCAGCCCGTCACGGGTCGCAGGGGGTTGATCGGGACCTGGCTAGGGGTCCATCTGCTCGGTGGCATCCTCAATCTGTCCACCGTCTTCATGGTCGGTGATCGCCTTGAGCGGCGCGGCCCTTTGTCGGAGCCTCAACTGCTTGGGCTCAACCGTGGATTGTCCAGCGCAGCGCTGTGGTCACCCTTCTTCGCCGCCATGGGTGTCGTGCTGTCCCTGGCGCCGTCACTCCAGTACACCACCCTGCTCAGCGTTGGCCTTCCGCTGGCCTTCGCTGGAGGGCTCTACAGCGTGATTGAACTGTCACGTCGCTTCGACGTGTCGACGGTGCCAGGCTTCTCACTATCCCCTGCTAGCCTGTTGATGCCGGCCGTCATCGCCGTCCTGGTCATGTTGTTCCACTTCGTCGTGACACCGTCACTGACGATCGTCAGCATCATCACCTTTCTTATGCCCCTACTGGCTATCGTGACGAATCTTGCACGGGGACTGAGCGTGGCCCGCGAACGCATGGTCCGGCACTTCCACTACCGACTGCCGGGCATGCGCGGGGAGATCACCCTGTTTCTCTGTGCCGGTCTGTTGACCAAGGGACTGTCGGTACTGGTGGATGCGGCAACGGCGGGCAACTGGACGCTCTTCCCCGAGTTTGGCGCGCTCGCCGCGGCCTCAAGCTACCTGGCCATCGTCATCAGCGCGATCGCTGGCCTGCACCCGATCATTGGCGTGTCGGTACTGGCCTCCATGCTGGAACTGGACGGCCCCCACCAGACCCTATTTGGCTTTGTCGCGCTTGCCTCCTGGGCCGTAGGCACCAGCGTCGGCCCACTGTCGGGCATCAACCTCTCGCTGCAGGGACGCTACGGGGTCAGCGGTTACCGCATGATGCGACACAACTTGCGTTACGCGCTGGTCATGTCACTGCTGGTGCTGGCCGCCATCGCCTGGCTCGGCCACGCCGTGGCGGCCTAAGCCCAGTCCAGGTCGCAAGGGCGCGCATTCACTCAGCGAAGGGGCCGACGCCCCTTCGCCCAAGCATCGTCACCCGACACCCGTACGCCTCAGGCAGCGCGCACGAAATAGCGATGCCCGCATTGGTGGCATGGTTCAATGCGCGTGACGCCGTGCAGCTCGACAGCCGCATCGCAGTGCACGCAGGACATCCGTCCCGGCGCGGCAAGTTCGCCCGCCGTATAGTCGGCACGGGACGCCTCCAGGTCGTCTTCAAGCCTCTCGCGCTCGATGACGCTGCGGTCGGCAATGGACAACAGCGAATCCACCACCTTTCTCGACAGAATGGTCAGGTCAATCCCCAACCAGCTGGCGACCCCCTCTCCCCCGGCGGCCAGGTAGCGGCGCATGTCTCTCAGGTCACGCTCGACCCAGGCTCGCAGCAGCGCCAGCTCATCCTTGGTGTATTCCTCAAGCTCTGCCTCGAACTCGACCGCGTCGTCCAGATCCTTCTGCAGGTTGTCCCAGGTCAGGTCCTCGGCGCCTTCCTTGAGGCGCGCAAGCATCCGCTCATAGCCGTCCCTCAGCCGATGCTCTCCTGGATTGGAATGCTGTTCACTCATGACCGTATCCTCCTTGAGATGAACGTTGCTGCCCGGACTTACCAGGCGCAACACAAGCGGCCCACCATAGCCGGACCCCAGGCAGCTGGGGTATCCTTGCGTGCATCATTGCCGCGCCGGTGGTCGCCGCGCTAACTGTTGATTCTGCACAACCCTGCCACCGGACGATACCCACACCCTGCGCGCCGCCTTGGGCGCGCCTTGATTGCAAGGTACTCGAAGACCGCGATGGACGCCCAGTACAAGCCCCACGAAATCGAACGCGACGCTCAGACATTCTGGAACGACAATCAGTGCTTCAAGGCACTAGAGGACGCGAACCGGGAAAAGTTCTACTGCCTGTCGATGTTCCCCTACCCCAGCGGCAAGCTGCACATGGGGCATGTACGCAACTACACCATCGGCGACGTGGTAACACGCTTCCAGCGCATGCAAGGCAAGAATGTGATGCAGCCGATGGGCTGGGACGCCTTTGGCATGCCTGCCGAAAATGCCGCGATCAAGAACCAGGTCCCCCCCGCCAAATGGACCTACGAGAACATCGACTATATGCGGGCACAGCTCAAGGCGCTGGGCTTCGCCTACGACTGGGACCGCGAGTTCGCCACCTGCGACAGCGACTACTATCGCTGGGAGCAGTGGTTCTTCACCAAGCTGGTCGAGAAGGGCCTGGTCTACAAGAAGATGTCCACCGTCAACTGGGATCCGGTCGATCAGACGGTCCTGGCCAACGAACAGGTCATCGATGGCTGCGGTTGGCGCTCCGGCGCGCCGGTCGAGCGCAAGGAAATCCCGCTGTGGTTCCTCAAGATCACCGACTACGCAGATGAACTGCTGGCAGACCTCGACAAGGTCGAGTGGCCTGAGCAGGTCAAGACCATGCAGCGCAACTGGATCGGCAAGTCCCGCGGCGTAGAGCTGGCCTTCGATGTGGCTGGCGACGACCCGCTGCGCGTCTACACCACCCGTCCTGACACGCTGATGGGGGTGACCTACGTGGCCGTGGCCGCCGGTCACCCGCTGGCCATCAAGGCAGCCAGCGACAAGCCCGAACTGGCCGCCTTTATCGAAGAGTGTGCCCAGGGGGGAACGTCCGAGGCCGAGCTTGCCACCATGGAAAAGCGTGGCATGGCCACAGGCTACGAGGCGATTCATCCGCTGACCGGCGATCGCGTGCCGGTATACGTGGCCAACTTTGTGCTGATGGAGTATGGCACCGGCGCCGTCATGGCCGTGCCTGGCCACGACCAGCGCGACTGGGAGTTCGCGACCAAGTACCAGCTGCCGATCCGCGCGGTGATTGCCGACGCTGACGGCAACGCCCCCGACCTGTCCGCAGGCGCCTGGGTCGAGCACGGCCCCCTGATCAACTCTGGTGAGTTCGACGGCCTCGACTTCCAGGCCGCCTTCGATGCCATCGCCGCTCGCCTCGAGCAGGAGGGCCGTGGCAACGTCAAGACCAACTACCGCCTGCGCGACTGGGGCGTCGCTCGTCAGCGCTACTGGGGCGCGCCGATTCCGGTCAAGTACGGCCCTGAAGGCCAGACCGTGCCGCTCACCGATGACGAACTGCCGGTCGCCCTGCCGCTGGAAGTCACCGTGGACGCGTCAGGCTCGCCGCTCAAGAAGATGCCCGCCTTCAGCGACCTGGGCGACGGCTGGACCCGGGAAACCGACACCTTCGACACCTTCATGGAGTCGTCCTGGTACTACGCCCGTTTCTGCTGTGCCGACAACACCGAGGCCATGCTGGATGAACGGGCCAATTACTGGCTGCCTGTCGATCTCTACATCGGCGGCATCGAACACGCCATCCTGCACCTGCTGTACGCGCGCTTCTTCCATAAGCTGATGCGCGACTTTGGCCTGGTCGACTCAGACGAGCCGTTCCAGCGTCTGCTGACCCAGGGCATGGTCATCGCAGAAACCTTCTATCGGCCCCAGTCCAACGGTGGCAAGGAATGGTTCAACCCGGCCGACGTCGAGGTCAAGCGCGACGACAAGGGCCGTCCGCTTAGCGCCACCCTGATCAGCGACGGCCAGCCGGTAGAGATGGGCGGCATCGAAAAGATGTCCAAGTCGAAGAACAATGGTGTCGATCCCCAGGCCATGATCGATCGCTTCGGGGCCGACACAGTGCGCCTGTTCATGATGTTCGCCGCACCACCGGAGCAGTCGCTGGAGTGGTCCGACTCTGGCGTTGAGGGCGCACACCGCTTCCTCAAGCGCCTGTGGCGCCAGGTCTCCGAACACCTGGACGCCGGTGCGCCGGGCACGCTTGACCAGGCCACTCTTGAGGCGCTCGATGACACCCAGCGGGAACTGCGTCGCAAGACCCACGAAACGATCAAGAAGGCCGGTGACGACATCGGTCGTCGCACCACCTTCAACACCGCCATCGCCGCGGTCATGGAGCTGAGCAACGCGCTCGCCAAGTTCAACGACACCTCCCCAGCCGGCCTGGCTGTGGAGCGGGAGGCCATCGAGGCCTGTGTGTTGCTGCTGGCGCCGATCACCCCCCATGCCTGCCACGCCCTGTGGCAGACACTGGGCCACGAAGGCGCCGTCATCGACGCCAGCTGGCCTGAAGTGGACGACAGCGCCCTCGCTCGCGACAGTATCGAGCTGGTGGTACAGGTCAACGGAAAGCTGCGAGCGCGCCTGGAAGTGCCCGCAGACGCCGACAAGGCCCAGGTTGAAGCCCTGGCGCTGGCCAACGACAACGTGCAGCGTCACGTGGATGGGAAGACGTTGCGCAAGGTCATCGTCGTGCCTGGCAAGCTGGTGAACATCGTTGCCAATTGAATGCACTGGCTCCGTCCTGCACGGGGCTCAACGCTAAATGCAGACCGCCGGGGCATCCGCCCCGGCTTCTCCGTATCGCGACAAGGAGTTCACATGCAACGACGCGACTTCCTCGGCCTGGCCCTGGCCTCAGGCGCAGGACTTTTGTTGGCCGGTTGCGGTTTTCACCTCAGGGGCGTCGGCGGCGAGGTGCTGGCTCTCGACAGCCTGGCGCTGGAAGGTGCCGACACAGACTTTGCCAAGCAGTTGGCCTCGCGCCTTGAAAACCTCGGCACTCGCATCGACGCCGATGCCCCGCTGCGCCTCAACCTGGGTGGGGAAGATATCATTACCCGTCAGGTGGGTGTGCTGGATACCGGCTCACAGGACCAGGAGCTTGTCCTGCGAGTGCCATACTCCATCCAGCGAGCCAGCGACGGCGCCTACGTGGCGGACCGCCAGGCGGTGGAAGTGATCCAGGAATTCTCGATCACCGACGACAACCTGCTGTCCCAGGACGAACTGCGTAACGATGCTCTCGAGGATGCCCGCCGCGAGGCCGTGCGTCAGATGATTGATCGCCTGCGCGCCATCCAGGAAATCTGAGTCGTTCATGAAGGTTTTCGCCGACAAGCTGCCTGACGCCCTGGCAAAATCCATTCCCCCGGTGATCATCGTCGCCGGTGATGAACCTCTGCAGCATATGGAAGCCTGCGACCTGGTACGAGCCAAGGCCAAGGACAGCGGCGTCGAGGAACGCGACGTGCTCCACGTGGAAGCCAATTTCGCCTGGGGTCGGCTGATCGAATCTGCTGCCAGCATGTCGCTGTTTGCCTCGCGCAAGCTGATCGAGTTGCGTCTCGGCAGCGCCAAGCCCGGTCAGGAAGGTGGCAAGGCGCTGAAGGAGTACGCGGAGCAGGCCCAGGGCAGTGACAACATACTGCTGGTCAGCTGTGCCAAGCTCGATGCCAGAGAGCAGAAAAGCGCCTGGTTCAAGGCCCTCGACAAGCTGGGTCTGTTTGTACCGGTGTGGCCGGTCGATGCCTCCCGTCTAGGTTTCTGGCTCAGGGACCGCGCCCAGCGACACGGCCTGTCCATGTCGATGGACGCCGCTCGGCTGCTGGGCGAGCGCACCGAAGGTAACTTGCTGGCAGCAGACCAGGAGCTGCAGAAGCTCGCCCTGATCCTGCCCGCCGGCACACAGGTATCGCCACGGGAGGTGGCTGGAGGGGTCGAAAGCAGCGCCCGCTACGACGTATTCACCCTGGTGGATGCCTGCCTCAAGGCAGAACGTGAACGCGTGCTGCGGATCCTGGCTGGCCTGGCGGCCGAGGGTACTGAACCTCCCATCATCCTGTGGGCCCTGACCCGGGAAATTCGCACGCTCCTCTCCCTGCATCAGCACCTCGATCAGGGCCAGAGCTTCGAACACGCCTGCAAGGCGCAGAAGCCCCCCATCTTTGACCGTCGACGACCCGCCTATCAGGAAGCGATTCGACGATTGCCGCTGAAACGTCTTCACAAGCTGCTGATGTTCGCTCAGCGCCTTGACCTGGCCATCAAGGGCGCCGCGGACCTGCCCCTGGAGCAAGGCATTCAGGACCTTACCCTGACGCTGGCCGGCGGACGTGGCCTGCTGGCCGAAATGCCCTGGGCCTACCGGGTAGCGCAGTAGTCGGCTACGGACGCCTCTACGCTGCCAGACGACTGCCAGACGACTGTCAGATCGTCTGACCGGTCGGCTGGCAGATCTGCTGACCGTTCTGTTGCCAGGGCCGTCGATGCTGACAGCGGGCCTGCCCGCTGCATCAGTGCTGGTGGTAGCGACGGTGATGGGTACTGACGTCGCCGCTGGGGCTACAGGTTCAGGCCCAGAAGAGGTAGTGGCCCGCAGCGTGGCGCAGAAGGCGTAGACTGAGGCAATTCCCGCTTCCCTCTTGCCCACTGAACAGCGGTCCGCCAGCGTATGAACTCTCCCGCCCCCTCCCTCAAGCGGGCCGTCATCATGCCCCTGACCATCGCCGCCACCCTGGTCCTGGCGATGGCCGCTCTGCTGCTGATCTGGCACCTCGGCGAAAATCGACAGCTGCTGGGGGCCAACCACAATGCCTTGATGGTCGACGTCGCCAGGGCCCAGGAAGAAGCGATCCGGCTACGGGCGTTGCTCAACATTCGTGATAGTGACGACGTCAGCTACTTCGAGGAAATGCAAAAGGTAGTGGTCCTGGTTGGCCATCGGCTGCATCGACTCGGTGACTCCATGTCCATGGTCGCCGCCCCCCAGGATGACGACTTCTCCCTCCATGTCTCGAGCTTGAGCGATCAACTCAGTGAGGCCGATGGGCTACAGCAACGTCTGGCCCAGGCGTTGTCTCATCCGCCGGAGCCGCTGACACCAGATACCCTCAAGGCACACACCCTGACGCCGGAAACCCTGATGCTGGCCGAGCGCCTGGAGCTGGCGCTGGAAGATATCTACACCGAGCTGGACAAACGCCTGCACGAGAGTGGCGCCCACTTGATCGAAACCAATCGCGACCTGGCGCTGGCCGTCATTTTACTGGTCTGCATGGTGCTGGCGGTTAGCATGGGCCTCCTCATCACCTGCCTGCGGCTGCGACGCTACAGCCACTCGCTGCGCCAGCTGGCCATGACCGACGAACTGACGCAGCTCAGCAATCGCCGCCAGTGGTTGGGTCAGGTGCACCGGCAGCTCGCCATGCGTCAACCACCGGATAGCCCCGTGGCGCTGCTGCTGCTCGACCTCGACCACTTCAAACAGGTCAACGATACCTTCGGACACCCCACGGGGGACAATGTTCTGGCGGCCTTTGGCATCATGCTCAAACGCCTGGCTCGCCGCGGGGACCTGGCGGCGCGTCTTGGTGGCGAGGAATTTGGCCTGCTGCTCGCCAACAGCAATGCCCACAGCGCCGAGGTAGTGGCTGAACGCATTCGCTGCGAGACCGAACGATTTACCCTGCCCGAACCTGCCCACCGCATGCAGCTGACCGTCAGCATCGGGATTGCGGTGTCTGGCCATCGCGACGACGACTTCGGCACCTTGTATCGACGTGCTGATCAAGCCCTGTACAGCGCCAAACAGGAAGGCAGAAACTGCGTTCGCCTGGGCTAGCGTGCCGCCGCTGTCAGCAACGACGACCGCTTTACCTTGACGGGGGCATGACGGACTCCGCTTTGCCACGCTGAGCACAGACTGGCGTTGCCTGGGCGTGGAATTCATCCCTCCTAGCTACATGAAAAAACTGGTGCATCTTGGTTATACTCCCCCTGTCGCGCGATATCGACGCACAGGAGGTTCGTCGCTATCGGTCGCCATCACAGAACGCTCAACAAGACACCCAGCCCTACAAGGAAGCCGCTATGACCCTTACACTTCGCCGACTGCTGTGTACTGCCCTGATGGTCTGCCTGATCCTTGGCACCGCCAGCGCCAGTGCCGCCACTGCCGTCTCAATGGCCTCCACCAGCGACGTGCTGGCAAGCCAGCAGACACAAGATGCCCGCGAGCGCATCCACAGCGTGCTGGCCCGTGACGATGTCCGCCAGCAGCTGGAGCTGCAGGGTGTCGATCCTGCCGATGTCGAACAGCGTGTCGCCGCCCTATCCGATCAGGAAGCCCAGCAAATGGCTGACCAGCTTGACCAGATGCCTGCCGGCGCCAGCGTTATCGGTGTGCTGTTTGCGGTTTTCGTGATCTTGCTGGTCACTGACATTCTGGGCCTGACAGACGTCTATCCGTTCACGCGGTAAGCCGATGTCTGTCTCGCACGTGATCATGTCGAGCGCCCGCCTGGCGGGCGCTCTTGCGTTGTTGGCTGTGCTCTCAGGCTGTGCCGCTACACCCGACCTGGATACCCGCCGCACGCAATCGCTGTCGGCCCAGCGACTGCTGGACGACGTTCCCTTTCACCCCCAGCGTGACTACCAGTGCGGACCGGCGACCCTGGCCATGTCGCTCAACCATACTGGCGTCGATGTCAGCGTCGACGATCTGATCCCGGATATCTACGTCCCGGCGCGCAAGGGCAGCTACCAGCCGGAAATGCTGGCCGCAACGCGGCGCCATGGGCGCATCCCCTTTGTGCTGGCACCGCGCCTGGAGTCTCTGCTTGAGGAAGTCGACGCCGGGCGTCCCGTGGTGGTGCTCCAGAACCTGTCACTACCCGCCTTTCCTCTGTGGCACTTCGCCATCGTCAATGGCTACGATCTGAATCAGCAGGTGCTGCGACTACGCACGGGCGTAACGCGCCAGGACAGTACCGAGTTTGGGCGTTTTGACGCCACCTGGCAGCGTTCCGATCGCTGGGCCTTCGTTGCCCTGCCGCCAGGCCAGCTGCCGGTTTCCCTCTCGGCCAGCGAGGCGATCCAGGCCACCTCCGATTTTGAACGGGTGCAGGGCGCTGGCAATGCGTTACCGGCCTGGGAGGCCGTCGTGGAGCGTTTTCCGGACGCGGCCATGGCGCGCTTTGGCCAAGCGAACGCCTATCACGCGCAAGGCCGGTTGGAAGATGCCATCGATGCCTGGAGGGCTGCGACGCAATACGATCCTGAGCTCGCCCCCGCCTGGCTCAACCTGGGTCTCACCCTGGCCTCTCAAGATGAGCCTCAGGAGGCGGTACAGGCGCTGCAGCGGGCGGCAGCATTGCCTGGACCCTGGCAGACCAGCGCACAGGAGGCACTGATCGAGCTGGAGGGCACACCATGATGCGCTACGACATCGTCATCAAGCGCGTCTACCAGGCCCCGGCCGACGACGACGGCGCGCGGGTATTGGTCGACCGGCTCTGGCCCCGAGGATGTCGACGGGAGTCACTGGCGCTGACCGACTGGTATCGAGAGGCCTCCCCCAGCCAGGCTCTGCGCCGCCAGTACCATCAAGGCGAGATCAGCCGTGCGGTGTTCGAGATCCGCTATCGCGGCGAACTGCGGGACCACCCGCATAAACTGCTGCCGCTGATGCGACTGGCACGCCGCGGGCGCCTGACGCTGCTGACGGCCACCCGCGAACTCGACGCTTCCTATCTGGCGCAGCTGCGCGAGCGCCTGCTGGAAGCCCTGCAGCAGGAAGACAGGGATGACCTCGAGCCAGCATCGCCGCCATGCATGGCCCACTTGCTTGGCGACAATGACTAGCCGGCACCCGCTCAGCCCATGCGGGGCGAACCCCGCCTGCAGGCGCATCCCGTAGACCCAAAAAAAGGTGCCTGTTGGCACCTTTTCTGGTCATGGCCGCTGGCATCAGAAGACTCGGTTCAAACCATTCTGAGCCGCCACCCGGTAGGCCTCGGCCATCGTCGGGTAGTTGAACGTGGTGCTGACGAAGTACTTCAGCGTGTTCGCCTCGCCTTCCTGCTGCATGATGGCCTGGCCAATGTGCACGATCTCCGACGCCTGGTCGCCAAAGCAATGAATGCCGTAGATCTCGAGCGTGTCCTGATCGAACAGGATCTTCAACATCCCCACCGTATCTCCGGTGATCTGCGCACGAGCGGTATCCTTGAAAAAGGCGTGCCCCACCTCGTAGGGCACCTTGGCTTCTGTCAGCTCTCGCTCGGAACGGCCAAAGGAGCTGATTTCAGGGATGGTGTAGATACCGGTAGGCACCTCGGTCACATAGCGGAAATCCCGATCCAGCAGCTCGTCGCAGGCATTCAGCCCCTGGTCGTAAGCCGCGCTGGCCAGACTCGGCCAGCCCACCACGTCGCCCGCTGCATAGATGTGCGGCAGCGCCGTGCGATAGTGTTCATCGACCTGCAACTGTCCACGACCATTCGCGGTGAGGCCGATGTTCTCAAGCCCCAGCTGGTCGGTATTCCCGGTGCGTCCGTTGGCCCACAGGAAGGCGTCCGCGCGCAACCGCTTGCCTGACTTCAGGTGAACGGTGACCCCATGCTCGTCACCCTCGACGCGCTCGTACTCTTCGTTATGACGAATCAACACACCATGCTTGCGCAGGTGGTAGGACAGCGCATCACTGATTTCGTCATCCAGAAACGACAGCAGGCTACCGCGGTTATTGATCAGGTCCACCTTGAGCCCAAGGCCGGAAAAGATCGACGCGTACTCACAGCCGATAACACCAGCGCCAAAGATAATCAGCGTGCGCGGCGTATGCTGAAGGCTGAGTATGGTGTCCGAGCAGTAGATCCGCGGGTGTCGAAAATCGATATCCGCCGGGCGGTAAGGACGTGACCCAGTGGCGATGATCACCTTGTCGGCGATCAGTTCTTCCTGGTTGTCTCCCTGCCCGCGCACCGTCAAGGTATGCTCGTCCTTGAAGCGGGCAATGCCGTGATACAGATCGATGCGGTTACGCGCGTAGAAGTTGGTACGCATCGCCACCTGCTGATCGATCGTCACCCGGGAACGTTCGCGGACCTTGGGAAAGGAAAACCAGCGGGGTTCACCGATGTCGCGAAACATCGTATTGGTGTTGAACGACATGATCTGGCGAACCTGATGACGCAGCGCCTTGGACGGGATGGTGCCCCAATGGGTGCAGTTACCGCCCACGCGCGCCTGCTTCTCGATCACTGCCACTCGCTTACCGTGCTTCGCGGCGTTGATCGCGGCGCTTTCGCCGGCGGGGCCTGTACCGATCACCACTACGTCGTAGTTGTGCACTGCCATCGTGTCATCCTTATCCTGGAAAAGTCCCTCGACCGTACAAGGGACAGCATCATCATGCAGACGGCGCCCACAGGGCGCCGTCACGGTCAGGCAAACCAAAGCATGCGTCACGCATACCGGTAGACGCAGGCTGCTCGCTGCAACGCCTTATCGGCGGGTGGCGTCGTAGCCCAGATCAAGCCCGCGATTCTCATCGGAGCGGCGACGTGCGCTGGCGGCGCGCTTCTTCGACTCCTCCTCACACACGTCGTCCTTACCGCCACAAATCTCGCAGCCATCCTTGAGGCCAAGCTGGTTAAGCCCGCCGCAGGAGCCGGCGATCGGCTTGCGTCCAAGGATGACGCCGATGGCCATGGCGCCGATAATCAGCAACATAGCGCCAAATACGATCAGGTAGGTGGTCATACGAGTGTCCTCTTGATGGAACGACAGGCCTGCCGAAGTGAGTAGCACACAGCTGCGTGAACCTTGCACCGCATCGGTCTGGGATCAGCCGTCGCATGCTCGGCACACGGGCCTTGCCCCAGCAACACGACCGACGGCCCTGACGCCGTCGAGTCGCACGCCCTGTCGACCAAAGGATTATGCCAGATTTATCCTCTGGGCAGAAACCGTCACGGCGACTACTGCCCTTTGCTTTCTTTCAAGGCACTTTCACGGCGCCTCCAAGACACTTTCCCAGCGTCAGCGGGACCGATAAACGAAAACCTCGCCACGAGGGCGAGGTTTTCGACATGCCATGGTAGGCAAGGCATCAGCCGCCAAAGTCATCCAGCATGATGTTCTCGGGCTCGACACCCAAGTCCAGCAGCATCTTGATGACAGAAGCGTTCATCATGGGCGGCCCACACATGTAGTACTCGCAATCCTCAGGCGCCGGATGGTCCTTGAGGTACATGTCGTAGAGCACGTTATGGATGAAGCCGGTCGGCCCCTCCCAGTTATCCTCGGGCTGGGGATCTGACAATGCCAGATGCCAGTCGAAGTTGTCGTGCTCTTCAGCCAGCTTGTCGTATTCTTCGTTGTAGAACGTTTCACGCCAGGAGCGTGCACCGTACCAGAACGTCATCTTGCGCTTGGTATCAAGACGCTTGAGCTGGTCGAAGATGTGGCTGCGCATCGGTGCCATGCCGGCACCACCGCCGATGAAGACCATCTCGGCGTCAGTGTCCTTGGCGAAGAACTCACCGAACGGCCCCATCACCGTCACCTTGTCACCAGGCTTGAGACTGAACACGTAAGTGGACATCAGGCCGGGCGGGTGACTGGAATTGGGCGGCGGCGTGGCGATCCGGATATTGAACTTGAGAATGCCCTTCTCTTCCGGATAGTTGGCCATTGAGTAGGCGCGAATGACCTCCTCAGTGTTCTTGTGGGAGACGTTGAACAGGCCAAACTTCTCCCAGTCACCACGGTACTCTTCCTCGATATCGAAGTCGGAGAACTTGATATCGTAGGCAGGAGCCACCAGCTGCACATAGCCGCCAGCGCGGAAGGCAACTTCCTCGCCCTCAGGCAGCTTGAGGTTCAGCTCCTTAATGAAGGTGGCGACGTTGGGGTTCTCGATGACCTCGCATTCCCACTTCTTGACGCCGAAGACCTCTTCAGGGACCTGGATCTTCATGTCCTGCTTGACCGGCACCTGGCAGGACAGACGCCAGCCCACCTTCTTCTCACGCAGGGTGAAGTGACTTTCTTCCGTGGGCAGGATGGAACCGCCCCCTTCTTCAACGCGGCACTTGCACTGGGCACAGGAGCCACCGCCGCCGCAGGCGGAAGAAAGGAAGATGCCGTTGGCTGCCAAGGTGTTGAGCAGCTTGCCGCCGGCCTGGGTGGTCAGGGTGTTCTCGGGATCGTCGTTGATCTCGATGGTCACATCGCCCGAGCTCACGAGCTTGGAGCGGGCCGCCAGAATCACCGCCGTCAGACTGATGACGATGACGGTGAACATGACGACGCCGAGCACGATGACTGTTGTATCAACCATGTCGGTTTCCTATTGCTAGCGTTCGGAACCGAGAAGAGTGCTGTGGCACCCTTCCCGTCTCACTCAGAGCTGGATGCCGGAGAAGGACATGAAGCCCAGGGACATCAGACCCACGGTAATGAAGGTGATGCCCAGCCCCTGCAACGAGGCAGGCACGTCACTGTACTTCAGCTTCTCACGAATTCCAGCCAGCGCAGTAATGGCAAGTGCCCAGCCAACACCAGCGCCCAGGCCATAGACCACGGACTCGCCGAAGTTGTAGCTACGCTCGACCATGAACAGGGTGCCACCGAGGATGGCGCAGTTCACGGTGATCAGCGGCAGGAAGACGCCAAGCGCGTTGTAGAGCGAGGGCACGAACTTGTCCAGGAACATCTCGAGGATCTGCACCAGAGCGGCGATAACGCCAATGTAGGACAGCAGACCCAGGAAGGTCAGATCGATGTTCTCGGCACCGGCGATACCGGTCCAGGACAGGGCTCCCTCCGCCAGCAGGTACTTCAGGATCAGATTGTTGACCGGAACGGTGATGGTCAGAACCGCGACCACCGCGATACCCAGGCCAATGGCAGAGGACACCTTCTTCGATACCGCCATGAAGGTACACATGCCCAGGAAGAACGCCAGGGCCATGTTCTCGACGAAGACCGAGGCAACGAAAAGGCTCAGATAGTGTTCCATCTTACACGGCCTCCTTCGGCTGGGTGTTTTCCTTCATCACGAACTCGTTGTCCTCGACCTGCTCCGGGTTGAGGCTACGCAGCACCCAGATGATCAGACCAATGATGAAGAAGGCAGACGGCGGCAGCAGCAGCAGGCCGTTCGGTACGTACCAGCCACCGTTCTGCACGGTCTCGAGGATGGTCACGCCAAACAGGCTGCCGGAACCGAACAGCTCACGGAAGAAGCCGACCGTCATCAGAATGAAGCCATAACCAAGACCGTTACCCACGCCATCCAGGAACGACAGCGCAGGCGTGTTGGTCATGGCAAAGCCTTCAGCGCGACCCATCACGATGCAGTTGGTGATGATCAGGCCAACAAAGACCGACAGCTGCTTGGACATCTCATAGGCAAACGCCTTGAGGATCTGGTCCACCACGATGACCAGCGACGCAATGATGGTCATCTGCACGATGATACGGATAGAGGACGGAATATGATTCCGAATCAGCGAGACGAACATGCTGGAGAATGCCGTCACGAAGATAACCGCCAGACTCATGACCAGAGATACGCTGAGACTGGAGGTCACCGCCAGCGCCGAGCAGATGCCAAGGATCTGCAGGGCGATGGGGTTGTTCTTGAAGATCGGCGTCAGGATGACGCCCTTGGTTGTCGGTGCGGACATCGTCAGACTCCTTCGCTGTCGTCAGAGGGGCTGGCGCTGGCAGTCGCCTGGCTGTCACCACCGTCGCGGAAGTGCTCCAGGTAGGGGCCAAAGCCTTCTTCGCCCAGCCAGAATTGCACCAGATGCGTCACCCCACGGCTGGTCAGGGAAGCACCGGACAGTGCGTCGACCTCAGTGGAATCGCTGGCGCCACCCTTCACCAGCTCGATGGCCGGATCCATGGAGTCGCTGGAGGCGTAGATTTCCTTGCCTTCCCACTGCGCTTTCCAGCGCGGGTTGTCGACCTCACCACCCAGTCCGGGTGTCTCGGAGTGGGAATAGAAGGTGATGCCACCGATGGTATTGCCATCGCCCTGCACGGACAGGTAACCACGCATCAGGCCCCACAGGCCCTGACCGCGGATCGGCAGCACGATCTGCTCGGGGTTCTCCTCGTCACCGACCAGGTAGACGGTAGAGTACTTTTCCTGACGACCGATACCGGCGACGTCACGCTCCCCGGACAGGGTACGCGACTGTGCAGGATCCTTGGCCGCCTGGAAGCCATCATAGGTCTCGGGGTCGACCGCGTCGGTATACTCACCGGTTTCCAGGTCGACGACCTTGGCGGTCACGGCCTGGGAGAACTCCTTGCCGACGTCCATTCCAGGCTCGTAAAGGTCCGCCACGGCCAGGATGTTGGACTTGCGGTCCAGCTCCTGGTTGCGCTCCTGACGCGCCTTGAGCCCCACTGCCGCCGTCGACACGATGATCGAGCAAACGATACACAGGGAGAAGGCGACCGTAAGGATCTTCTTGATGGAATTGTTGCCTTGTGCCATCAGGTGGTCTCCTCAGCCACAACCGCCGTGCGCTTGACGCGACGCTTGATGTTGGCCTGAACAAAGAAGTGATCGATCAGCGGGGCAAACAGGTTGGCAAACAGAATCGCCAGCATGATGCCTTCCGGGAAGGCCGGGTTGACCACGCGAATCAGGACCGTCATCACACCGATCAGGGCACCGAACAGGAAGCGACCCGGGTTGGTCATGGACGCAGACACAGGGTCAGTGGCCATGAACACCATGCCAAAGGCAAAGCCGCCCACCACCAGATGCCAGTACCAGGGCATCGCAAACATGGCGTTGGTGTCGGAGCCGATCAGGTTGAGAATCGAGCTCATCGCCACCATCCCCAGGAACACCCCGAGCACGATGCGCCAGGAGGCAATTCGCATGCCCAGCAACACAACGGCACCGATCAGGATCGCCAGGGTCGAGGTTTCACCCACCGAACCAGGGATGAAGCCGAGGAAGGCGTCCCACCAGCTGTACTGATCCTGCAGGGCTGCCATGCCGCTCTGATAGGCCGTGGAAAGTGCAGTGGCACCGGTATAGCCGTCTGCCGCGACCCAAACCGAGTCACCAGAGATCTGGGCCGGATAGGCGAAGTAGAGGAAGGCACGACCTGTCAGCGCCGGGTTGAGGAAGTTCTTGCCGGTACCGCCGAAGATTTCCTTGCCGATCACCACACCGAAGGTGATGCCCAGTGCGACCTGCCACAGGGGAATGGTGGCCGGAAGAATCAGGGCGTAGAGCACGGAGGTGACGAAGAAGCCTTCGTTGACCTCATGGCCGCGCTTGATCGCGAACAGCACTTCCCAGAAACCACCGATGGCAAACGTCACCAGGTAGATGGGCAGGAAGTAGGTCGCACCCAGCACGAAGTTCGACCACAGGCTGCCTGCGTCATGACCACCCGCCAGGGTCAGCAGGATCATTTCGCGCCAGCCACCCATGGAGTCGTAGCCCGCGGCGATCGCTTCGTTGGCCTGCCAGCCGGCGTTCCACATGCCGAAGAACATGGCCGGGAAGGTGCAGAACCACACGGTGATCATGATGCGCTTGAGGTCAATACCGTCGCGCACGTGAGCCGTGGTCTTGGTCACGCTGGGGGGAGAATAGAAAATCGTGTCTACCGCCTCGTAGAGCGGATAGAACTTCTCGTATTTGCCGCCCTTGTGGAAGTGCGGCTCGAGATTGTCGAGTGTCTGTCGAATACCCATCATCAGGCCTCTTTCTCGATCATGGTGAGGTTGTCACGCAGGATGGGACCGTACTCGTACTTGCCCGGGCACACATAGGTGCACAGCGCCAGGTCTTCTTCATCCAGCTCCAGACACCCCAGCTGCATGGCAGTCTCGATGTCACCGACGATCAGCGAACGCAGCAGCTGCGTGGGCATGATGTCCAGCGGCATGATCTTCTCGTAAGCACCTACCGGTACCATCGCGCGCTCGGAGCCGTTGGTAGAGGTAGTAGGTGCATAGTTGCTCAGCCCCTTGAGGCTGGAGAGGTAGATCCCGAGCACCGAGTGACGGTTGCCACCTGGGGACAGCCAGCCCATGAAGGCACGCTTGTTACCCTCTTCCAGCAGGCTCAGCTGGGTGTGGAAACGGCCCACGTAGCGCAGGCTGCCCTCGGCAGTGAAGCCAGAGAACACACCACCGCTGATCACCCGGGTGTCGTCCGGAGACTTCACTTCATGATCGAGCAGCTCATCGGTGCTGGCGCCCAGGCGCGTGCGTACCAGACGCGGACGCTCTGCACGCGGACCTGCGACGGCCACCACACGACTCATGTCCAGCTTGCCTTCTGCAAACAGCTTGCCGAACGCAATCACGTCCTGATAGCCGATGTGCCAGACGCGACGCTGCAGCGACACCGGGGACAGGAAATGGATATGGGTACCGACCAGACCAGCCGGGTGGGGACCAGCAAAGCTCTCGTGCTTGACGCCCTTGACCTTGGTGCCAGGAATCTGCGCGTCCGTTGCGGAGCACAGGAACACCTGGCCCTTGGTCAGGCGCGACAGTACCGTCAGGCCATCTTCGAAGGCTTGCGCCTGCTCGTTGATGACCACGGCCGGATCGGCAGCCAGCGGCTGGGTGTCCACCGCGGTGACAAAGATATCGGTAGGCTCAGCATCCAGCGCCGGAGTCCGCGAGAACGGGCGAGTTCGCAACGCGGTCCACAGGCCGGATTCCACCAATTGGTCGACAACCGTCTGACGTTCCAACGACGCCAGCGCATCACGCCCATGGGCCGTGAAGGTTTCGGCTTCTTCGCTCTCGTCGACCTTGATCACCACCGACAGTAGCTTGCGTTTCTCACCGCGGTTGATCGCCACCACTTCACCGGCCGCCGGAGAAGTGAAGCGTACACCGTCGATCTTCTTGTCGGTAAACAGGAGTTGGCCCAGCTTGACCTTGTCCCCCTCCTTGACCTCCATAGTCGGCTTCATGCCGATATAGTCGGTACCCAGGAGCGCCACGTGGCGCACCGGTCGCGCATCCTCGATACGCTGCTCCGGTGCTCCCGTGATGGGGAGATCCAGGCCTTTCTTGACTTCGATCATAGACTCGCCCAGTTGATGGATCGTAGATAATGGACGGAGGTTCGGTGGAAATGAGAGGAATTCTTGTTATTGACCACGCATCACCAGTCACGCCGAGGCGACATCGAACCACCCCGAAAAATCCCCAGCATTATAAAGACAAGCCAGTGAATTGACCACATGATCGAACGTAGCAGAAATGACTGTTTCGGCAGATCAGGCCCCCGACAGAAAGAAAAAACCCCTTGCCAAACAAGGTTGGCAAGGGGTTATTGAGATACCTAAAAACGGGCCGTTCCGCCCGCGCGACGCGGCTTAGGCGTGGCTGCGCGGCAGCTTGCAGAAGGACACGTTGGAAATCTGCTGCAGGATACGAATGACCTGGCAGCTGTAGCCAAACTCGTTGTCGTACCACACATAGACCACCGCATGACGGCCCTGGGCGATGGTGGCCTTGGCATCGACGATGCCCGCATGGCGATTGCCGACAAAGTCTGTGGACACGACTTCTGGAGAGTCGACGTAGTCGATCTGCTTCTGGAAAGCAGAATCGATAGACATGCGACGCAAGTAGTCGTTGAGCGACGCGGCATCGGTCTCGCGCTCGAGCGACAGGTTGAGAATCGCCATCGACACATTCGGCGTCGGCACCCGGATGGCGTTGCCGGTCAGCTTGCCACCCAACTCGGGCAGCGCCTTGGCCACTGCCTTGGCGGCACCGGTCTCGGTCAGCACCATGTTCAACGGAGCACTGCGCCCGCGACGGTCACCCTTGTGATAGTTATCAATCAGGTTCTGGTCGTTGGTGTAGGAGTGAACGGTCTCCACGTGACCATGCTCGATGCCGTACTCGTCATTCATCACCTTCAGCACCGGCACGATGGCGTTGGTGGTGCAGGAAGCGGCCGAGATGATGCGATCATCGGCAGTGATATCGGAGTGGTTGATGCCGTAGACGATATTCTTGAGGTCACCCTTGCCCGGCGCGGTCAGCAGCGCCTTGGACACTCCCTTGCACTGCAGGTGCTGGCCGAGGCCGGCCTCATCGCGCCAGATGCCGGTGTTGTCCACGACGACCGCATTGTTGATACCGTAAGCGGTGTAGTCGACATCACTCGGTGAGTCAGCGTAGATCACCTGGATGACGTTGCCGTTGGCGGTCAGGGTGCGAGATTCAGCGCAGACACTGATGGTGCCATCGAACGGACCATGGACGCTGTCGCGGCGCAGCAGGCTGGCACGCTTCTCCAGATCCTTGGCGATATCGCCGCGCCCACGCACCACGATGGCCTTGAGCCGCAGCAGGTTGCCGCCGCCGGCCTTCTCGATCAGTACGCGCGCCAGAATGCGACCAATGCGACCGAAGCCGTACAGCACCACGTCCTTGGGTTCGCCGTTACCCGCATCCGGGTCGTGGCTGTCGACGATGTCGGCCAGCTGCTCGCGCATAAAGGCCAGGGCGTCACCACCACCCTGCTTCTTGAACGCCACCCCGAGCTTGCCCACGTCAACGTGCGCCGGCCCCAGGTTGAGCTGGGTCATCGCCTGAACCAGCGGGAAGGTGTCCTGAACCGACAGCTCAGTCCCTTCAATCTTCCGCACGAAGCGATGATCCTTGAGAATTCTGATCACGCTACGGTTGAACAGGGAGCGACCGAACATGGTCGTCACCACGTTGTTGCGACGATACAGGCTGCCAATCAGCGGGATCATCTGCTCGGCCACGGCCTGGTTGTCGTGCCACTCCTGGAAGACGATGTCGGGTTGCTGGCTCACGAGAGACCTCTAAGTCTGTTGGGAAACGCGAGTATTATCTGCGCCCCCATGAGGCGGGGCAATGCCTGTATGGTCGCACTCCATGTAGGCTCGTTACAGAAATCCCAGTTTGACTACACGACCAAGATGGGGCTGGTATGATGCCTGCTCGCCCACTGAACGCCAGCGAAACGACACCGTCTATGCCTACCTTCTCGCCGCTTGACCCGCCGTTGCCTCAAGGAGTTCGCGACACCCTGTTCCTGACGACGCCTCCAGGCAGCGCTGCCGCGCTTGCCCTGGCGCGACTGGCCTCTCGGGAGCCGCTACTGGTGGTCACTCAGGACACCGCTGAAGCGCTGAGACTCGAACAGGAGCTGGCCTTCTTCGCTGACGTGCCGGTACTGCCCTTTCCCGATTGGGAAACCTTGCCCTACGACAGCTTCTCGCCACACCAGGACATCGTCTCCTCGCGACTGCGAACCCTGAGACAGCTTCAGGATGGCGTGCACGGCATCGTGCTGGTCCCCATCAATACGCTGATGCAGCGCCTGCCGCCGGTCGACTACATTGCTGGCCGCGTACTGACACTGGAAGTGGGCGCCACTCTGGAGCGAGAGGCGTTTCGAGAAACCTTGTCCCGTGCAGGCTATCGCGCGGTCGAGACCGTCTTCGAGCCTGGCGAGTATGCCCTGCGCGGTGCCTTGATCGACCTCTTCCCCATGGGCGCGGAGCATCCCCTGCGCATCGATCTGTTCGACAATGAGATCGACACGCTGCGCAGCTTTGATCCAGACACCCAGCGCAGCCTCGACAAGGTAGAACGCATCGAGCTTCTACCTGCTCACGAATATTCGCTGTCGCGCTCTGCCATTGCCTGTTTTCGCGAGGGCTTCGAGACGCTTTTCGACGTCGACCCGCGCCAATGCCCGCTATACGTCGATGCCCTCAAGGGCATTCCGTCGGCGGGACTCGAGCAATATCTGCCGTTGTTCTTCGAGACAACGGCTTCCCTGTTCGACCACCTGCCGGACGGCACCCACGTGGTCATGATGGCTGGCTGCCGCGACGCTGCTCAGCACCACTGGCAGTCCATCAGCAGTCGCTATGAAAACCTCTGCGTGGACCCCACCCGTCCGCTGTTGCCACCCCATCGGGCCTTTATTCCAGAGGCAGAGCTGTTTGCGCTGATCAAGGCCCACCCACGGATCGAACTGACCGACGCCACCGATCACCCCCATGCCCATCGCTGCCAGGCGCAGGCCGCACCCGACGTCGCCATCAACGCGCGCGCCAAGGAGCCACTGGCCGCACTAAAGAACTTTCTCGAACAGCACTCGCAGCAGCGCGTGCTGTTCGTGGCCGAGTCACGCGGTCGCCGGGAAGCCCTGGAAGACACCCTGGCGCCGGTCACCGGCGCGCTGCCGGCAAGCACCGGCTTCCTGGAATTCCTCGATGGCGACATGGCACTCGCCATCGCTGAAGGTCAGCTCGCCAACGGGCTGCTGCTCGAGCAACCGGCGCTGACCGTCATCACCGAGACCGAGTTGTTCGGTGACGTGGTGCGCCAGACCCGGCGTCAGGCCAAGGCGACGGACGACAATGAGCTCGCGGTCCGCCACCTGTCCGAACTCAAGGCAGGCGCGCCAGTGGTCCACCAGGCCCATGGCGTTGGTCGCTATCGTGGACTCGAAACCCTGGAGGCAGGCGGCCAGGCAGCCGAATTTGTCAGCCTCGAATACGCCGACGGCGCCAAGCTCTATGTGCCGGTCGACAGCCTGCATCTTATCTCCCGCTATGCCGGCGCCGACGATGAGCTGGCCCCCCTGCACCGCCTGGGCTCGGAGCAGTGGGACAAGGCCAAGCGCAAGGCCGCCGAGAAGATTCGCGATACCGCGGCAGAACTGCTCGACATCTATGCCCGGAGAGAGGCCCGCGAAGGCTTTGCCTGCGCGCCCCCGGATGCCGAATACGCCCGCTTCGTGGCCAACTTCCCGTTCGAGGAGACGCCGGACCAGCGGGTGACCATTCAGGCGGTGATTCAAGACATGACTGCACCACGCCCCATGGACCGCGTGGTCTGCGGCGACGTCGGCTTCGGCAAGACAGAGGTGGCCATGCGCGCCGCCTTCCTGGCCGTCCAGTCAGAACGGCAGGTGGTGGTGCTGGTGCCCACCACGCTGCTGGCCCGCCAGCACTACGAGAACTTCCGTGACCGCTTCGCCGATACTGCTGTCGATATCGAGCTACTGTCTCGCTTTACCAGCAGCGGCGGTCAGACCGAGACCTTCAAGCGTATCCGAGAGGGCAAGGTCGACATCGTCATCGGCACCCACAAGCTGCTGTCCCGTCAGCTCGATTTTCCTCAGCTCGGCCTGGTCATCATCGATGAGGAACACCGCTTCGGCGTCGCTCAGAAGGAGCGCCTGAAGAGCCTGCGCGCCGAGGTCGATGTATTGACCATGACCGCCACCCCCATTCCCCGCACCCTGAACATGGCCATGAGCGGCATTCGCGATCTGTCGATCATCGCGACTCCCCCTGCCCGACGACTATCGGTGAAGACCTTCGTCCAGCAACGCGAGGAAGCCGTCATCAAAGAAGCGTTGCTGCGTGAAATCCTGCGTGGTGGCCAGGTCTACTACCTGCACAACGAAGTGAAGACCATCGAGACCGCCGCCGAAAAGGTCCGAGAACTGGTGCCGGAAGCTCGCGTCGCGGTGGCTCACGGCCAGCTGCCGGAACGTTCGTTGGAGCGCGTGATGTCCGACTTCTATCACAAGCGCTTCAACGTCCTGGTGTGCTCGACCATCATCGAAACCGGCATCGACGTCCCCAGCGCCAACACCATCATCATCGAACGCGCCGACAAGTTCGGCCTGGCCCAGCTCCATCAGCTGCGTGGGCGGGTTGGCCGCAGTCACCACCAGGCCTACGCCTACCTGCTGGCCCCTCCCCCACGTTCGATGACACGAGACGCGGTAAAGCGCCTGGAAGCCATTGGCCAGGCCGAGGATCTGGGGGCTGGCTTCACCCTGGCCAGCCACGACATGGAAATCCGTGGCGCGGGCGAGTTGTTGGGTGACGAGCAGAGCGGTCAGATGGAAGCGGTTGGCTACAGCCTTTACATGGAAATGCTGGACCGCGCCGTCAAGGCCATACGCGAGGGCCGCACACCCAACATCGAGTCGCCCCTTCAGGACGGCGTGGAAGTCAGCCTCAACTTGCCTGCGCTGATTCCCGACGACTACCTGCATGACGTGCAGCAACGCCTGGTCATGTACAAGCGCATTGCCAACGCCAGCAATGAGGCGGAACTCAAGGAACTGCGGGTAGAAATGATCGATCGCTTTGGCCTGCTGCCGGGGCCGGTCAAGACACTGCTGCGTCAGACCCACCTGCGACAACGCGCTGAACGACTCGGCATCACTCGCCTGGAAGCCGGCGCCGAGCGCGGCAGGATCCTGTTTGGCGGCCAGACCGCCGTGGACCCCCTGACCCTGGTCGAGCTCATCCAAAGCGACCCCCAGAGGTATCGGCTCGAGGGTGCTGACACGCTTCGCTTCAGCGTCGACATGGCTGACGAAGAGGCACGCTTCGAAGCGATCGAAGCCCTGCTCGAACGGCTCAACCGAAAGGCTCAGGCCGCCTGACATTTGCTCTGTAAAGACTGGCGCAAAGACGCATTAGCGGGCAATCTATAGCTATCGACACACTGCCACCTGTGGCCGGGTGATCCCCGGCCCTCACACAACATCGAGACTGTTGCAATGACTTCGATTTCACTTCGCCGACCGTTAGCTCGCGCCGCCACCCTGTGTGGCCTGCTCGGCGTGCTGGCGACTCCTCTGGTGGCGGCGGACGAACTGCCCAGGGGACACTACCTGCTGCCCGAAGACGGGGACCTTATCGGCGAGGTCTACACCGTGGAAGCGGACGAAGACGACACCCTCATCGATATTGGTCACGACCATGGCATTGGCTTCAATGCAATCACTCGCGCCAATCCCGACGTCAGCATCTGGTATCCCGGAGAAGGCACCGAGGTCGTCATTCCCGCCCAGTTCATCCTGCCCGACGCACCGCGCACGGGCATCGTGGTGAACGTCGCCGAGATGCGCCTCTACTACTATCCTCCGGCCAAGGAGGGAGAACCGCGCACCGTCCAGACCTACCCGATCGCCGTCGGGCGCATGGACTGGAAAACGCCGCTGGGCTCTACCACCATCACCGAGATGGTCAAGAATCCTTCCTGGTACCCGCCCGCCTCCATTCGCCGCGAGCACGCTGAAGCCGGCAACCCGCTCCCCGGCGTGGTACCGCCAGGCCCGGAAAACCCCATGGGCACCCGCAAGATGCGCCTAGGCATTCCTGGCTACCTGATCCACGGCACCAACAAGCCTGAAGGTGTGGGCATGCGCGTCACCCACGGCTGCATTCGCATGCTGCCTGATGACGTCGAGAACCTGTTTGACCAGGTCTCCGTCGGTACGCGTGTACGCCTGGTCAACGAGCCCCTCAAGCTTGGCTGGTCTGATGAGCACCTGTATGTGCAGGCGTATCCCTATCTGGACGAGGAAGAAGGCGCGCCCATTGAGGACATGACTGCCGCCATCGAAGAAGTGGAATCCGCCGTCGAGGACAAGGATTACAGCGTCGACTTTGCACGCCTGAGAGCCGCCATGGAGACCCCCAGCGGACTGCCCGTAGCGATGCAGGCGACAGCACCGGAGCGCCCGACTCCCCTGCCTGGCAGTCTTTACGACCACATAGAACTGGTCGCTGGAGAACCCCCGCTGCTTAGCCAGGCAAGCCAGGGAGAGTAAAACCTCCGCTCCCTGCATGTCCGTCCAAAGGCGCCCTTGTGGCGCCTTTTTTTTCGCTCTCATCAGGCTCGGTCATGTAAGCAAAGTGACCGACAGAGTTGGGTGCCACGCGGCTGCTATTGCGTCTGTCATGAGATCGAACAGGCGCGGCGACTTGCGCACCCGAGACACGGATAAGGCCTGGCGCGCAAGGACATCAGAGCCGTTTTCGTCAGCGTTCACCTAGACCAGCGGCGCTTTAGTGAGCGCGCTACACCTGCCCCTTTCAGCCTGCCAGTGGCCCATCGAGCAGCCCCCGTAAACCCTGCCAAGGGGCGCCGAGTCGCGCCTACCCGCGCCTGCAGGTATGAAGTTGATGCAGGAGGACCTGCGCCAGCACGCAGGTCCCGAAACGGCCATTGCCATCGTCGATCAAGGTATTTGCCGCTGCTGCATGTCTTCACCATGCAGAGCCGTGACACTGACCCAAAAACGACTGAGGCCCAACCTTTCGGTTGGGCCTCAGCCTATCGCTTCACGACCTGGCGGACGGACAATGTCCGCACCGTTCAGGTCATCCCCCGAGGGGGCAAGGAAACGATTACTTGCGCATGGAGCGCTCGAACATGCGGTTCATCTCTTCACGGTTCTGCTGAGACAGCTGCAGAGCCGCTTGAGCGTCACGCTGTGCCTGGTTGGCAGTGTTCTGAGCCTGAGTGGCGATGCTGCGAGCTTCAGCAGCGTCGGCCTGAGCGGACTCAGCAGTCATGCGAACTTCTTCCAGAGCGCTGGAGGAAGCACAGCCAGCCAGAACGGCCAGAGAAGCGGCGGCGGCGGTCAGCTTCAGGGTAGTCTTCAGAGTCATGGTGTTCTCCTTGAGTCTTCCTTGGTACTGCGATAATGACGTCTACATGCCCCTTAGGGGAATGCATCCATCAGGCTTCCTGCAAAGGCAGGCCTTTCTTGCAGCGACTTGTGCTGCTAAGCACAGGAGTCAAACGCTGTTTTATAATACACAACGGCGCTTGTCCATAGTCTTGAACGTCCCTAGTCCACAGTCTTGAACGTCCCTAGCGCCCCTAAAGACTAGCGGATGACGACGCGAGTGCCAACACCAATCAGGCCAGAGAGTTCTCGAATTTCCTGATTGGTCACGGCGACACATCCGTTGGTCCAGTCAAAGTTGCGGTGAATATCCATATCTCCATCGCCGACACCGTGTATCCCGATATAGCCACCGAGAACCGTCTGCTGCGGAGGGCTACGATGCCGCCGATAGTAGTCGAAATACTCGTCGTAGTCTTGCTGAGAGTAGAGCCCCGACTCAAGCGCCATTCTCGCATGGGTCGGGGTGGGATAGTCCAGCCCGATGAAGATGTCGAATTTGCTGTCGAAATTGAAGCGATCGACGTGGAATTCCCCACGCGGCGTCGTCTTGTCACCCATCACTCGCTGTGATTTTGCACCGCCCCTGCCCACCGATATCGGCGAGTAGCGGGCCAGTTCCACCCCACCACGATAGACCGTGAGCCGTGACTCCTGATTGTCGATGAGCACCCACACCTCACTCGAGGAATCGGGCACGATGGCTCGCCTAAGCTGATCCTCGACCATATCGAAGCTGGCAAGGACTGCGGTGGGGAGTAGCAGCCAGGCACCAAGTATCATTTGGATAAAAAGACGACGATGACCCCGCTGGAACATGACAAGACTCACTGTGTGTAAAAGAAATGATTGGTGACTGAGTGTAAACCACGCTCTGCGAGGCATCATCAACTATCTGGCAGACACTAGTGCGCCATGGCCAACCAGGACCTCCCCTGCCTATTCATCTCAGGCCCGGCGTCTCCCTGTGGCGACACATCGCCTTTACCATTCCTCACTCGTCTGCCTTAGGGTCGCTATCTCTGCCTTTGCCATCGTTAGACAATCTCTCAAATCCTGTCGGAGATCGCGCCGACCGCCGACAGCAATAACGCCAGGTGGCCCCACGGAAGTTCCCTGACTTGCCCCCCCATCACTCTCCAGCGCGTCCAGATATGAGATCAATCGACCTAACCAACTGTCACGATCATTGGCGAGTTCACGCAAACGACGAACTTCCGCTATGTCGGGATAACGATCGCCCACCAGCATCGTATGCCAGTCGTGCTCGACCAGGTGAGCATGCTCGCTGACATCACGCAGCAGCGCATCCAGCGCCAAACCAAATAGCGCCAGCGCGCCCTCCTCGCAGGCGCGCCGGTGGGCGTCTTGGTGTTCATCGTCCCGGACCGGTGTCGCAAGCAGCAACTCCACCTGGTACAGCAACTGGTTGGTACGCGCTCTGGGGGTCACTTGCGCTTGTCCTCGACCTGCCATGAGGAGCCGTCCCAGCTTGCCTTCCATCCGCTGGCCTTGCCGTTATCACCATCCGTCATCACGAACTGCTCCTTGAGCTTGCGTGAAAAACGGATCTGCGCGGGGCGGCCATCGGGGTCCTGCTCGGGCGCGCTAAGAAGGTAGTGATACTTCTCGGGCAACTCCTCGGCGTGAGGCTTCAGCTCCTTGACCAACGGCGGGCGCGTTTCGCGATTCTTGGGAAACTTGCTCGCCGCGAGGAACAAGCCACTCGCGCCATCGCGCAGCACATAATGGTCCTCGACCTTCTGACACGCCAGCTCGGGCATCGGGATGGGATCCATCTTTGGCGGTGCGACTTCCCCGTTGCGCAGCAGCTTGCGGGTATTCTTGCAGCTGTCATTGGTGCAGCCGAAGTACTTGCCGAAGCGCCCCGACTTGAGCTGCATCTCGGAGCCACACTTGTCACACTCGATGACAGGACCATCGTAGCCCTTGATCCGGAACTTGCCTTCCTCGATCTTGTAGCCTTCGCAGTCCGGGCTGTTACCGCAGATATGCAGCTTGCGGCCCTCGTCGATCAGGTAGCTGTCCATGGCGGTGGCACACAGCGGACAGCGCTCCTTAGCGCGCAGCGCGTCGGTTTCCGCCTCTTCACCCGCGTCGGCCGCTACGGCCTCTTCACCGGGAAGCAGGTCGATCGTGGTCTTGCAGCGCTCCTTCGGCGGCAGGTTATACCCACTGCAGCCAAGGAAGACGCCGGTGGACGCGGTACGAATCTGCATCTTGCGCCCACAGCTGGGACAGTCGATGTCCGTCGGCACGGGCTGGTTGGGACGCATGCCGTCCTCACTTTCCGCCTTCGCCAGCTCCTCACGAAACTCCTGATAGAACGCATCCAGCAGCTCGCGCCAGCTGCGCTCGCCCTCGGCAATCTCGTCGAGACTATCCTCCATGCGCGCGGTGAAGGAGTAATCCATCAGGTCAGGAAAGGACTCCTTGAGACGCTCGGTGACAATGTCACCCAGCTTCTCGGCGTAGAAGCGCCGATTCTCCAGCTTCACGTAGCCGCGATCCTGAATGGTCGAGATGATCGCCGCGTAGGTCGACGGACGACCGATGCCGCGTTTCTCGAGCTCCTTGACCAGACTCGCCTCGGTGTAGCGTGCCGGCGGCTTGGTAAAGTGCTGCTTCGGGTCGAGGGCGTCCAACGCCATAGGCGTACCCTCACCCAGGTCAGGCAAGGCCTGATCGTCTTCCTTGCGCCCCATGGGCGTCATGACGCGGGTATAGCCGTCAAACTTGAGCACACGCCCCTTGGCCTTGAGCTCGTAACCGTCCACCGCCACGGTCAGCGTCGACGACAAGTACTCGGCAGGGGTCATCTGACAGGCCACAAACTGACGCCAGATCAGCTCATACAGACGCTCTGCATCGCGCTCCATGCCAGTAAGGTCGGTAGACCTGCGAGTCACCTCGGAGGGGCGAATCGCCTCGTGGGCCTCCTGGGCCCCTTCCTTGCTCGAGTAGCGATTCGGCGCCTCGGGCAGGTAACGATCACCATATTCGCTGCCGATGTACTCGCGCACGCTTTCCACCGCGTCTCTGGACAAGTTGGTCGAGTCCGTACGCATATAGGTGATGTAGCCCGCCTCGTAGAGCCGCTGGGCCAGCGTCATGGTCTTCTTCACCGAGAAGCCCAGGCGACCACTGGCAGCCTGCTGCAGGGTCGAGGTGATAAAAGGCGCGTTCGGCTTGGAACGGGTGGGCTTGTCTTCACGGGCCGAGATGGCAAGGGTTGCCTTGCGCAGCGCAGCGATCCGCTTTTCGGTCTCTGCCTCACTGGTGGGGCGAAACGCCTTGCCGTCCTGACGCACCAGCTCGAAGCGAATCGCCTCGCCCTCTGGCGTCACCAGATCAGCATGCACATCCCAGAACTCCTCCGGCACGAAGGCCCGGATCTCGCTCTCACGCTCGCTGATCAGTCGCATGGCGACGGATTGAACGCGCCCTGCCGACAGGCCTCGCGCCACCTTGGCCCACAGCAGCGGGGACAGCATGAAGCCCACCACCCGGTCGAGGAAGCGCCGTGCCTGCTGGGCTTCGACTCGCGGGATATTCAGGCTTCCCGGATCGGTAAACGCCTCCTGGATGGCATTCTTGGTGATCTCGTTGAACACCACTCGACGATAGCGTTGCTCATCCCCTCCGATGGTCTCGCGAAGGTGCCAGGCAATGGCTTCCCCTTCGCGATCAAGGTCGGTCGCGAGATAGACGGTATCGGCTTTCTCAGCCAGTTTTTTGAGCTCGGCAACGACCTTTTCCTTGCCTGGCAGCACCTCGTAATTGGCCTGCCAACCATTGTCAGGATCGATACCCATACGCCGGATGAGCTGTGTATGCGCCTTCTGGCGCTGATACACCGCCTTCTCCTCCGCCGACATCTTGCGTGTCGCGGCCGCCTGGCGAGCCCGCTCCTTAGGATCGGAGGCCGCCTTGCCAGAGCCGCTGGTCGGCAGGTCACGGATGTGGCCCACACTCGACTTCACGATGAAATCGTTGCCGAGATATTTATTGATCGTCTTGGCCTTGGCAGGCGACTCGACGATGACCAGAGACTTGCCCATAGTACTCCACGAAAGTCAGGGCGCCGCGCTCCTTGGCGTACGCCAGTATGTAACATACCCGCCGAAGCTTGACGGGGAAAAATGCGCTTACCCTAACCCAGTGCCGAACATCGCGCCAGTCACATCGACGGTTGCCCCTGGAACAGTGCGGGTCGTGTCACGGATCACGCGGCGCCTTCTATACGACGCCCGACTCGCATGGGCAAGAGACTAGCCTTAACCCCGTCGTCCGACAAGCAGCGGCCACATAACGACCTTGCCCCCGCTGGGCGGGGGCAAGGACATAGCGAGAATACGCCACAGGGCCGATCGAACGTGGCGATCAGCGCAGCGCCATAGTCACGAGCGCCGCGTCTGTCCCCGCGAGCGACTGGTCGAGCGCCGGCGCGAAGCCGCAGGTGTCGCCTGTGCGCCCTCAGGCTTGGCCGCCCCCGCAGGCTCTGACGTCGTTGCAGCAGCCCCAGCGCTGTCGGCCTTCGTGCTGTCCGCCTTCGTGCTGTCGGCCTTCGTGCCGGACGCCGAGGTAGTGGCGCCTGAAGCACTGGACGTCTTGGTGTCGCTGGACGCCTCGGAAGCGCTGGATGCCTTCGTCGTGCTCGGCTCCTTGGAAGCGCTGGGCGTCTCGGAAGCACTGGATGCCTTGGTAGCGCTGGACGCCTTGGTAGCGCTGGATGCCTTGGAACCGCTAGGCGTCTTGGAAGCGCTGGATGCCTTGGAACCGCTAGACGTCTTGGAAGCGTCCGATGCCTTCGCCACGCTAGGCGTCTTGGAAGCGCTGGATGCCTTGGGAGCGCTGGATGCCTTGGGAGCGCTGGATGCCTTGGGAGCGCTAGTTGTCTTGGACGCGTTGGGCACCTTGCCACTGCCGCTGGTGTTCCCACCCGCACCGCCATCAGAGGATGACGACCGTGTTGACCTGCGACGGCTGGCCGGCCTCGCCTTGAGGAACAACGACTTGATTCGCTCAAAGCGAGCGGCCGCGTGCTCGCTCAAGTCACCGCTGGCCGCCAGAACGTGCTCCATATGCTCGATATGGCTGTCAATTTCCTTGGCATCAAGGCCCTCAAGCAACGCAGGCACTGCCTCAAGGGCGGCTTCACGATCCTGTTTCAGAATGAAGAACTGATCGCGCATCAAGTGCTTGAAGTCCTGCAGCTGAAGCTCGGGCTCCAGCTCGCTCCGGGAGGCTTGCAGCCGGCGGAAATTACGTCCATCGGTGGCCGGAGCACCGCCAAGGACGAAGATGATCGACCTCATGACCGCTTCATGAGCTCCACCACGGGCGACCTGAGCACGGATTTCGTCGCGACGACGCTGGATGAAACGACGCCGTTCGGGTTCGGCGCCCGGCAGCCTTCGATCCGCGTCCACGGCACCGCGCAAGCCGACCAGAGACTGCAACAGGGGCTGGCCATAGATATCCAGAAATGCCTTCTCAATGGAACGGTCACGCAGCACACGCCAGGCATCAAGACTACGGGAGATCAGGCTTGAACCGATGTCTTCGTACACCCGGAAAACGTTGTCGTCGCTAAGCGCACGGCGACGTTCGCGCACCATTTCTGCCAACACCGGCAGTGGCGCCATCAGCGGGTTGCGGTCCGACAGCAGGCGATAGCCCATGCGATTGGGATGCATCCGACGCATCCAATGGGCAGACTCCGGCGTGGAAAGCGCCCGAATCCACGGCTGCAGAAACTGACGGTACAGGCCAAGATTGATCTCGGACACTCTGGCCACGGTCGCAAAGCGACGATCATCCTGCGGCTGTGGCTTGACGACCTCGTCCAGGTCGTCCAGGTCACGGGTAGAGAACTCAAGCAGGTAATCGCGCTCGATAAGCTCCGCATCAGGACGGTCGCTGGCCTTGGATACCGTGGTCTCATACAGCCCTGGTGGCAAGACGTCGATGTAGTCCATGTTGGCCGTGAACTCGGCGTGCTCCTTGCGCGACACGCTGCCCGAGACAAAGATGCCGAGGTGACCCGTCTTGTCGTGCACGCAGTAGACGATGGTCTGCTCGTTGGCAATGATGTCGTCGACACCGCCATACAGATCACGCACCCACCCCAACGCCTGGGGTGGAGGCGTAATGTCATCACCCTGGGAGCAGAACACGATCACCGGGGAGCGCACGTTGCGCAGATCAATGCGACGACCGTCTGACGTCACCAACTGCGCCGTCGACAGCCGATTACCGACGAACAGATTATCGACGATGTACTGGATCTCCTCTCCCCCCAGTACCACGTGTCCGCCCCACCAGCGTTCGAACTGAAGATAGCGTTCGGCTTCGGTATCGACATGGGCATATAGGTGGTATTGCTTGTCCCACCAAGTGTTGGCCGGGTTGAGCCGCTCGAAATTCTGTACCAGCCAGGCACCATCGAACACCCCATCCCCCATGTCCGACAGCATGTGGGTCGCCCAGCTGCCTCCGGTCATGCCACCGGTATAGCGCATCGGCGCCTTGCCGCGCTCACCGGCCCAGTAGGACAGTGGAGCCCCGGCAATCAGGATCGGCCCAAACACTTCCGGCTCCAGCGCGGCGGCCATCATGATCTGCCAGCCAGCCTGGCAGTTGCCGACCACCATCGGCTTCTCACTGTCAGGGTGAAGCTCGTTGACGTGGCGCAGGAAGGTGACCTCGGCCTCGACCACGTCCTCGACCCGCTGCCCCGGAATCGGGTACGGCATAAAGGCGATGAAGTAGCACGGATGGCCAGCCCGCAGCGCCACACCGATCTCGCTGTCGGGCTTGAAGCCACCGATCCCCGGGCCATGCCCCGCACGGGGGTCGACCACCACGAAGGGACGTGCGAGCTCATCCGTTTCGACGCCTTCCGGGGGATGCACGCGCAGTAACTCGTAGTTGACGGGACGTGGCAGCTCTTCCCCGAGCATGACGATGTCGGTATCGAAACCGAGCACCGAGGGACGGGTCTTTTCGATATGCTCGAGGTACTCGTTGCCGCGCTGCCGCATCACATCCCAATAGAGGATGCTGCGCTCGACGCTATCGCGCCAGTAATCGGCGGCGGCGCGTCCGAAACCAAAGGGATCGAGCAACGGTGCAAAGGGTTCCGCCATCGCGAACAGCGGCGCGGCAGCGCCAGGCATCAACGCATTCATAGGGACTCCTGGGGTTGCGTGACGCGCAGGAGGCGATCCGTGCGCCTGCGCACTTGTTGCACTGCAATATAGCGCATTCCCCCTGGGACTGCGAAGCCCCTTCACCATGCCACGGCACATAAGGTAGGAGTAGGCGCAAAAACACGTAGGCTAAAACGCACAATGCCCGGCATTACCGGGCATTGCTTTCATCTAACGCTGCGCATCGAACCGTTACTTGACCTCGATGCCATGGGCCTGCTGGTCGGCGTGATAGGACGACCGCACCAGAGGACCAGACGCCACGTGGGTGAAGCCCATGGCTCGGCCTTGCTCGGCAAACCAGTCAAAGGTCGCCGGCGGGACCCAACGGTCCACTGGCAGGTGATTGCGAGACGGCTGCATGTACTGACCCAGCGTCAGCATATCGACATTGTGGGCTCGCAGGTCCTTCATGACCTCGATCACCTGCTCGTCGGCTTCACCTACCCCGAGCATCAGCCCAGACTTGGTCATGACCTCCGGACGGCGCTCCTTGTAGCCCTTGAGCAGATCCAGAGACCACTGGTAGTCGGCACCAGGGCGCACCTTGCGATACAGGCTGGGCACCGTCTCCAGGTTGTGATTAAAGACGTTGGGCGGCGTGGTTTCGAGGATATCCAGCGCGACCTCCATGCGCCCCCTGAAGTCCGGCACCAGCACTTCGATCTCGATGCTCGGGCTGTCGCGGCGAATCTCGCGAATACAGTCGGCGAAATGCTGGGCACCGCCATCGCGCAGGTCGTCACGGTCAACCGAGGTCACTACCACGTACTTCAGTCGCATCTCGGCGATCGCCTCGGCGAGCTCTCGCGGCTCACGCTCATTCAAGGCATTGGGCCTGCCGTGGGCAACATCACAGAACGGACAACGACGGGTGCAGATGTCGCCCATGATCATGAAGGTGGCGGTGCCCCCGTGGAAGCACTCCCCCAGGTTGGGGCAAGACGCTTCTTCGCAGACCGTGTGCAGGCCGTGGCGACGCAGCGTGTCCTTGATGCGGGTGACTTCCTTGGATACCGGCATGCGAACCCGAAGCCAGTCGGGCTTGCGCGGGATCTCCTCGGTGGGAATCACCTTCACCGGAATCCGGGCCACCTTCTCGGCACCACGCAGCTTGACACCTCTTTCGCTGCGAGCACTTTTCTTGGCCTTGGCGGCGGCGGCCGCCGCCTGGATGGCGGAGCTGTCAGTCATGTCTCTATCCTGTGGAAGATCGCCGTCACGACTCCAGGGCGATCAATCAAAATGTTGGCCGTGGAAAGCCTCTGGCTGACCAGAACGCTCAACCAGTTCACGTTGCCCCAGCCGAAGGGCCAAGGCATCCAATAGACGCTGCGCCTCAAGCCTGGCATCCACATCAGTAGACGTCAGGTCGGCCAGCCGAGTCATCTCTAGCCCCGCATAGCCGCAGGGATTGATGAAGCTGAACGGCGTCAGATCCAGGTCCAGATTGACGGCAATGCCGTGAAAACTCGCGCCACGCCGAATCCGCAACCCCAGGGAGGCAATCTTGCGCTCCCCGACGTAGACACCGGGTGCATCTGGCCGGGCATGAGCCTCAATACCATGCTGTCCCAGGGCATCGACAACGCTGTCTTCCAACGCGCTTACCAGGTCCCTGACCCCCAGTCGCGCGCGCTTGACGTCGATCAGGGGATACAGCACCAACTGACCCGGTCCATGGTAGGTAATCTGACCACCACGGTCCGTCTCCACCAACGGGATCTCGCTGGGCATCAGCAGATGCTCTGCCTTGCCGGCCTGTCCCTGAGTGAACACCGGGGGATGCTGGACCACCCAGATCTGGTCGGGCGTCGTGCCGTCCCGCTGATCGGTCAGCTCACGCATTGCTTGCCATACGGGCTGGTAGGGCACTAGCCCAAGATGATAGACCTCGATGGGCTCCATCACACCACCATGTGCACGCGACCGGTCGCCTTGAGCTCCTCGAACAGCGCCTTGAGCTGGGTTTCACCCGTGGCACGCAGGGTCAAGCGAACAGACTGAAAACGTCCGTTGCGGCTATCGATGACCTCGAGGCTGCTCCCGGTAAAACTCGGATCATGCTTGAGCACGATCTGACTCACCGTCGCGGCAAAGTCTTCAGACGCATCACCGACCACCTTGATCGGGTAGTCACAGGGAAACGTGATGGTCACATCTGTCGGATCAGGCCCAGCTTGTGAGCGAAGATCCCGGAAGGTTCGATCGTTCATCCGATGACCCTTTGAGTGGATACCCGACTATTCTACTCAACCTTGGCGACTCGACCAAGCCAGGTGACTCGACCAGGCCGGGCGCATCGCACCCGGCTGCCCCCTCGTCGGCGGCGGACTCTGCCCGCTCACCGATCGGGTCACCTGCTCGATCGCGACAGCTTCAGTCGAACCAGCCACCCACCAAGTCACTGAAGAAACGCTGAACCTTGTCGATCATGCGCTTGAAGAAGCCACCCTCCTCGACCGCCTCCAGGGCCACCAGGTCGCGCTCGCCAACCACTTCATCGCCCAGTCGCACTTCCATGGTGCCAACCCGCTGCCCCGCGGCAATCGGCGCCACCAGACCGCTGTCGATGTCCAGGCGCGCAGTCAGCTCTCCATTGCGGTTACGCGGCACAGTCATGTAGACGCCATTGTCGACGCCTACCTTGAGCTCATTGGTGGCACCTTCCCAGACACGCGGGGTATTGAGCACCGCGCCACGATCATAGAGTTTCAGGGTCTCGTAATAGCGGAAACCGTAGCTCAACAGCTTTTGCGTTTCCTGTGCCCTCGCTTCATCGGAGTTGGTACCCATCACCACAGAAATCAGGCGCATGTCATCGCGCTTGCCCGACGACACCAGGCAGTAGCCGGCTTCTTCGGTCCAGCCCGTCTTCAGGCCATCGACGCTCGGGTCGCGCCACAGCAGGCGGTTGCGGTTCGGCTGTTCGATACCGTTGTAGGTAAAGTGCTTCTGGCTATAGATCGCGTAGTGTTCCGGGTAGTCCAGAATGATGTGACGGGCTAGACGCATCAAGTCACGGGCAGACGAGTAGTGGTTTTCGCCGGGCAGACCGGTGGCATTCTCGTAGTGGGTGTTCTCCATGCCCAGCTGGGTGGCATGCTGGTTCATCAGGTCGGCGAATGGCTCCTCACCGCCGGCCAGATACTCGGCCATGGCAACGCTGGCGTCGTTGCCGGAGACGATGACGATCCCGTGCAGCAGCTCTTCTACCGGCACCCGGGTGCCGACCTCGACGAACATCTTGGAACCGCCGGTGCGCCACGCCTTCTCGCTGATAGGCACCATGTCATCGCCCTGGATATTACCGCGGTCGAGTTCACGTTCGACCAGGTAGGCGGTCATCAGCTTGGTCAGGCTGGCCGGCGGCAGACGCTGATCAGAGTTGTGTTCAGCCAATACGCGACCACTGTTGGCGTCGATCAGAATCCAGGACTTTGCAGCGAGCTGTGGCGGAGCAGGAATCATGACCTGGGGCTCGGGCATGTCCGGCGTGGGAGCGTCAGGCTGCTGGGCACTGGTCAAGGGAGCCACCAGGGCCGCGCACACAAAAGCAACTGGCAAATAGCGGCGAGAAAGAGATGACTTGAAAATCATGGTGAACGTCTCGTTACAACAGTCGGGGAAAGCGGCGTTAAACGTCGCCGCACAATTTTAATCACACATCGATACCCGCGAACTTCACCGTGGCGCCGGCTTAACGGCGCCCACGGCTAGCGCCCATCGACGACAAAGGTCTGCTCAAAACCGGCCTGGCGCAAGCGTTCTCTGATCGGCTCCGCCTGGCCTCGACTGGCCAACGGCCCAACCTGCACCTTGTGCAGGCCAGCGTCACTGGCCACCCGCACATCCTGGTTCAAGCGCTGCTCCAGGTCTGACTTGAGGTCTCGAGCGCTGGTCGCGGAACCCAATGCCGCCACCTGAATGTAGACACCCTCGGCAGCACCCGCACTCGCCGGCGCTGGGGCCTCTGCGCGGGCATCACGCTGAGCTACCGCGGGAGCCGGTGCCGCAGACCGGGACGGCGTCGCCGCTGGCGGTGCTGATGTTTGCCCAGCCTGGGCTTGGGACGCAACAGCCCCGGACGACGCCTCAGCACCTCGCCCACCGTTGGCCTGCCACTGACCAGCATCGATGGCACTGACGCGGACTCGGCCAGTGCCATTATCGAGGATGTCCAGGCGCGCTGCCGCCGCATAGGACAGGTCGATCTCGCGGTCGTCATGAAATGGACCGCGGTCATTGACCCGCACGATGACCGAGCGACCGTTATCCAGATTGGTCACGCGAGCAAAGGTCGGCAGCGGCAACGACTTGTGGGCGGCGGTCATCTTGTACATGTCATAGATTTCGCCGTTTGAGGTGGCATAGCCATGGAACTTCTGGCCGTACCAGGAGGCTGTGCCTTCGCGCTGATACCCGCTCGGGTCGTCCATCACGTGATAGGTCTTGCCCCACACCTCATAGGTCGACCGGTTGCCTGCACGGGAGCGAGGCTCATTGCGCGGCACCGCATCCGGCACCTGACTGACATCAGGTGGGCTTTGAGGATACGCATCACCACTCATGGCGTAGCGGCCACCACTGGAACTGGGCGCCTCACTCTGGGTGGCCGCCCCGTCCGCACTTGGCGCATTGCCGGGACCACCGCTGGCACACCCGCCCAGTGCGACCAACAGCGACATGGTAGGCAGCAAGCGCGATCGCAGGCTCATGTGGTCGCCTCCAGCTCCAGCGCATTCCACCACTGGCGCTTTCCCAGGTCACGCACCTGGGCGATGGCCTCGGCAAGCTCGGTCACCGCCATGGCGTACAGATGGCTGTGATTGTACCGGGTGATCACGTAAAAATTGGTATCGGCAAGGCGATAGCGCACGCTGCCATCTTCGCTGTCGAGTGCCAGCGGAATCACCTTGCGATCGCCCGCCAGTGGCTCCTGCGGGCGAATGCCCTGGGCTTCCAGTGCGGAGACCTGCACGTAAGGGCGCTGGGTACGATTGAAATTGATCGCAGCAGGTGTGGTCGCAGGACCCTGCGCTTCCCAGTACACCTCGCCGCCGGGCTGCCAACGGTGCTCGGCAAAGTAGTTGCCAACGCTCCCAATGGCATCGACGGGGTCGGTCCACAGGTTGCGATGCCCATCGCCGTCAAAGTCCACGGCGTAGGCTTGATAGCTGGTAGGAATAAACTGGGGATAGCCCATGGCACCGGCATAGGAGCCTTTCAGGCTGCCAGGATCCACACCCTGCTCGTAGGCGATATCGAGAAAGGCCTCCAGTTCGCCCTCGAAGAACTCTCCCCGACGCGGATGGTGGAAGGCCAGCGTCGACAAGGAGTCCAGCACTCGGTGGTCGCCGGTAATCCTGCCATAGCGGGTCTCGACGCCAATGATGGCAGCGATGACCTCCGGTGGGACTCCGTAGCGCTGCTCGGCCCGCTCGAAGGCATCAAGATGGGTCTCGATAAAGGCGGCACCCTCGTTGATGCGCTCCTCTCCGAGGAAGATATTGCGATAGCGCTCCCAGGTCATATGATGCTCGGCGGCACCACTCATGGCTTCGAGCACCGACGGCTGGAACTGCGCGCTGGCCATGGTCTGCTCAAGCCATTCCCGGGAGATCCCCTGCCGCTCCAGGCGTCCCATCATGTCGTTGACGTCGGGGGTCGCGAAGTCCTGCGCCGCCGCCGACAGCGACAGCGTCGCAAGCAGGCTGCCCAACACGCTGCCCAGCCAGCCACGGCGTGTCGCACCAACGCCTTCCCTTCCCTGGATCAGGGGTACTGTCATCAATCTTCTCCCTTGGGACACGCCGTGTCGCCTGCCAGCACTATCGTAGATGCGATGGCGAACAGGGTGGCGACGGCTGTCGCACGCCCATGTGCGCTCTCTGGCGGCGATCTGGCATGAACCCGTAAGCCTGTTCATCGACGCTATCGAGGCAGCAGTCGACGGTGTGCATTGACCGCCATGAGAATACCGAAACCGGCCATCAAGGTCACGCTGGACGTCCCTCCGTAACTGACCAGAGGAAGCGGCACGCCGACCACGGGAAGAATTCCACTGACCATGCCGATATTCACAAACACATAGATGAAGAACGTCAACATGATGCCACCGCCCAGCAAGCGGCCAAAGGTGTCTTGCGCCGCGCCAGCCAGCCACAGCCCCCGCGCAACAATCAGCAGGTAGAGCACCAGAAAGGCCAGCATGCCTACCAGGCCGAATTCCTCACCCAGCACCGCGACGATGAAGTCCGTATGTCGCTCAGGCAGAAACTCGAGCTGCGACTGGGTCCCCTCTAGCCAGCCCTTGCCCCAGATACCGCCGCTGCCGATGGCCGTGGTCGACTGGATGATGTTCCAACCAGCGCCGAGCGGATCGCTCTCGGGGTCCAGAAAGGTCAATACCCGCTGCCGCTGATAATTGTGCATGTTCATCCACAATAGCGGTAAGGCGGCCCCCGCCAGGGCCACCATGGCACCGATGAACTTCCACGAAAGGCCCGCCAGCAAGATGACAAACACCGCCGCCGAAGCCACCAGCAACGAGGTACCAAGATCGGGCTGACGGGCGATCAGCCCCACCGGCAAGGCGATCAGCAATGCGCAGCCCGCCAGCACCCTCCAGTTCGGGGGCAACTCGTGCCGACTGATCCAGGCAGCGATCATCATCGGCATGGCGATCTTCATCATTTCGGAGGGCTGGAAGCGCACCACGCCAGGAATCACCAGCCAGCGCTGCGCCCCCATACCGATGTCACCGAGAATCTCGACCGCCACCAGCATGACCACACCGGTCATGTAGGCGGGCAGCGCCCAGCGCATCAAGGTCGCCGGAGAAAACTGAGCGAGCACCAGCATCACGGTCCAGGCCACACCGAAGCGAATTGCCTGGGCGGTGACCACCCGCATGTTCTCGCCGCTGGCGCTATACAGCACCGCCAGGCCGCTGACCATCAGCAGCAGCAGCATCGCCAGCAGCCACGGATCGATATGCAGCCGCTGCCACAGAGAAATGCGCCTGGCGATGCCGCTGGCGGGGGGGCGTACCGGATGACCACGCAATGATCGCACGAAATCGACGGCCATCAGTTGGCCTCCTCTGGGTCATCTTGCAGCGGATCGCTAGCGTCGGATACCGGCTTGCCGGCGTTGTGATCCAGGATCCAGGCATCCGCCATGGCTCTGGCAAGACCGGCGGCGTGGGTCGAGCCACCGCCGGCGTTTTCGACGATCACCGCGATGGCAATCTGGGGGTCTTCCACCGGAGCGAAGGCCATGAACAAGGCATGGTCGCGCAGACGTTCGCGCAGCTCGGCGGCGTTGTACTTCTGGTTCTGGCCCAGCGAGAACACCTGGGCGGTGCCGGACTTGCCGGCCATGCGATACTGAAGCCCTGCCCCCGTGCGCCGGGCGGTGCCCTCACGACCGGACAGCACCTTCTCCATGCCATTGAAGACCCGTGTCCAATAGGCATCGGGAGCATCGATATCCGCTGGAGTGTCCGGCAAGTCGACCGGCACATCTTCCGCGCCGATGCGCTTGGCCAGACGCGGGCGCACCCAATGCCCGCGATTGGCCAGTACCGCGGTGGCCGACGCCAGCTGTAGCGGCGTGATCTGCAGGTATCCCTGCCCAATGCCTACCGACAGCGTCTCCCCGGGATACCAGGGCTGGTTGAAGCGCGCACGTTTCCAGTCGCGGGACGGCAGCAGGCCATCACCCTGGCCCGCCACATCGGCGGCAACGCGAGTACCGAAGCCGAACGCGCCCAGGTTGGCGTCGATCCGATCGATGCCGAGCTCGTGTGCCAGGGAATAGAAGTAGGTGTTGTTGGACACCGCCAAGGCACGTTCGAGATTGACCCGACCGTGGCCCCAGCGCAGCCAGTTGCGATAGCGGCGCTCATCATTGGGCAGCTGGTAATAGCCAGGATCGTAGATCACTTCATCGGGCGTGACGGCGCCCTCGATCAACCCGGCCATGGCCATGAACGGCTTGATCGTGGAGCCGGCGGGATAGCTGCCGCGAGTGGCCCGGTCGAACAGCGGCAGATCGATATCGTTCTGCAGGCCACGATAGGAAGCGACATCGATACCGGTCACGAACTGATTGGTATCAAAGCCAGGCACCGATGCCATGGCCAGAATCTCGCCGGTCTGGGGGGCAATCGCGACGATGGCACCGCGGCGGTCATCCAGAAGGTCCACCGCGAGCTGCTGCATGTCCATGTCCAGGGTAAGGGTCAGGTCCTGCCCCGGTTCAGGATCGGTGTGCCCAAGCTCGCGCAACACCCTGCCGCGGGCGTTGGTCTCCACCTTGCGAAGTCCCGCTCGCCCATGCAGCTGGTCCTCGTAGAACCGTTCCACGCCAGTCTTGCCAATGAAGTGCGTCCCGGCGTAGTTGCCCGGGTCAAGAGACTCCAGCTCCTCGGCATTGATTCGCCCGACATAGCCCAGGGCGTGGGACATGATTTCGGCATCGGGATAGAAACGCAGCAACTGCGCCTGGACCTCTACCCCTGGCAAGCGGTGGCGGTTGACCGCCAGTCGCGCAATCTGCGCTTCCGTCAGATCACTCATCAGCAGCGCCGGCTGGTAGGGCCGCTGCCGCTGACGTGAGCGCACCTTGAACGCCTCGACCTCTTCTGCCGGCAGATCCAGCAGGTCGACCAACAGCTCGAGAGTGGCGTCGAGATCGTCCACCCGCTCGCGCACCAGGGTCAGGTTATAGGTGGGACGGTTTTCTGCCAGCAGCTGACCGTTGCGGTCGTAGATCAGGCCCCGCGTGGGCGGCAGGGGCTCGACCCTGACGCGATTTTTCTCGGAACGCGTGCTGTAGACCTCGTGCTGAACGATCTGCAGGTAGCAAAGGCGGCCAACCAGCAGGCCCGACAGCAGTACCACCACGACGCCAGCGAGGCTTGCTCGCATGCGGAAGATGCGTAGCGCTTGCTCGGGATTCTTGAGGGTGTCTCGACGCTTACGCATGCGAGGGGCAATCCTTGTCTGGCTCAGAAGCCGTCACCGATGGTAGGGATGCCCCACCATCAGCGTCCAGGCACGATAGAGTTGCTCGGCCAGTACCAGCCGAACCAGAGGGTGAGGCAGGGTCAAGGGGGACAATGACCAGCGCTGATGAGCCCGCGCCGACAGCGCGGGATCGAGACCATCAGGACCACCTACCAGCAACACAACGTCACGCCCACCGTGGCGCCACTGATCGGCGTGCTCTGCCAGGACTTCCGTCGTCCAGGGCTTGCCCAGCACTTCCAGCGCCACCAGGTGCTCGTCTCCACGCAAGCGCGCGTCGATACGTTCTGCTTCCTGGGTGATCGCGCGTGCCGTATCGGCATTCTTGCCACGATGCCCCGGGGCAATCTCTTCAATCTCGAGACGAAAGTCCTTGGGTAGGCGCTTGCGGTACTCCTCGACGCCGTCAGTGACCCAACCTGGCATGCGTGTACCGACCGCCAGCAGGCGGACCCTCATGCCTTGGCCTCTTCCTCTGGTGCCGGGCTGTCGCTGGGCAAGTCTGACCACAGGCGCTCTAGGTCATACAGCGCGCGAGTGTCAGGCATCATCACATGCACCACCACGCTACCGAGATCCACCAGCACCCAGTCAGCACCGTTGTCGCCTTCCACGCCAAGCGGCTGAACACCCTGCTCCTTGGCGTTGGTAATCACGCTGTTGGCCAGGGCCGCCACATGCCGTGTCGAGGTGCCGCTGGCCACCACCATCCAATCCGTTACGCTGGTCAATCGCGACACGTCGAGCACTTCGACGTCCTTCGCCTTGATATCGTCTAGCGACTCGATTACGAGCGCTTTCAATGCTTCAATCTGCATAGCCCCTCATCACTGGGTATTCATCGACCATCTATTGTACCCGCTGACGCGCCTTATGGCAGCGCGATTCCAGCGCTTCCACGAATTTCTCACTCAGCGCCGGAAATCGCTGGATTCCGATACAGTCCTTGGGACTCAATACGCTGCACCACCGGCTCGGGCAGTAGATAACGCACGCTCTCACCCAGAGCCAGGCGCTCACGCACAAAGGTGGCGGATATGGCCATGCGTGATGGCAGCGACAGGCGCAGCAAACGGCCCTGGGCCTCTTCCATCAGTGCCTGGCAGTCATTGACCTCACGACCGGCTATCAGTTCCTCAAGAGCCGCCGGCAAGGCGCCGATATGGTCTGGACGGTCGATCACGACCACATGGGCCAGGTCGAACAGCTGCTCGGGCCGATGCCACTGCGCGAGCTTCAAAAATGCGTCATGTCCCAGCGCCATGACGATCCGCGCCTTTTCACCGTAGCGCTGTCGCAATGACGCCAGGGTCAGAGCGCTGTAGGACGGCCCTTCTCGCTCCAGCTCGCACGGGTCCGCCAGCAGACCCGGGGTGTCTCCGATCCCCAACCGCAGCAGCGCCAGGCGCTCCTGAGCCGACACCTGTGGACGGCCCCTCAAGGGCGGCTGCGCCGCCGGAATCATGTGCACGCCGTCCAGGCCGAGCACGTCCCTCAGCTCTACCGCCGTGCGTAGATGACCGTGATGCACCGGGTCGAAGGTCCCCCCCAGCATGCCGATGCGTGCGGGCCCATCGGTGATGGAAAACGACACCTGCTCACTCACTGGCGAATCTGACCATCACCCAGCACCACGTACTTGCGCGTAGTGAGGCCTTCGAGACCGACGGGGCCGCGGGCGTGCAAGCGGTCGGTGGAAATGCCGATCTCGGCACCCAACCCGTACTCGAATCCGTCGGCAAAGCGAGTGGACGCATTGACGATCACTGAGCTTGAGTCAACCTCGGCCAGGAAGCGCCGCGCCAGGGTATAGTTCTCGGTGACGATCGCTTCCGTGTGTCCGGAGCTGTACTGCTCGATATGCGCCATCGCAGCGTCGATGCCATCGACCACCTTGACCGCCAGGATCGGCGCCAGATATTCGGTCGCCCAGTCCTCATCGCTGGCAGGCAACCAGCTGCCCACCACTTCGCGGGCACGCTCGCAGCCGCGCACTTCAACCCCTTTTTCCGCGTAGACACCCGCGAGCCTCGGCAGCAGAACGTCGGCCACTGCCATGTCCACCAGCAGGGTCTCCATCGCGTTACAAACACCGTAGCGATGGGTCTTGGCATTCACCGCAATGGCCTCGGCCTTGTCGAGATCCGCATGGGCATCCACGTAGACGTGGCAGATACCGTCCAGGTGCTTGATCACCGGCACCCTGGCCTCCCGACTGATGCGCTCGATCAAGGACTTTCCACCGCGGGGTATGATCACATCAACGTAGTCAGGCATGCTGATCAGATGACCCACCGCAGCGCGGTCAGTGGTCGCCACACACTGCACCGCAGCGTCCGGCATGCCCGCTTCGCCAAGCCCCTTGGCGATGCACTGCGCCAACGCGAGGTTGGAGGCACTGGCCTCGGAACCGCCACGAAGAATGCAGGCGTTGCCCGATTTGAGGCAGAGACTGGCCGCTTCCAGCGTGACGTTGGGACGCGATTCATAGATGATACCGATAACGCCAAGGGGGACGCGCATCTTGCCCACCTGGATACCACTTGGCCTGGCGGACAGATCACTGATCTCGCCGACCGGGTCGGGGAGAGCCGCGACCTGATGCAGCCCTTCGATCATCGCATCGATACGTGCATCGTTCAGCGCCAGGCGGTCGAGCAGCGCGTCATCGAGCCCCTTGTCACGACCACGCGCCATGTCATCACGATTGGCCGCTAGAATCTCTGGTCGCGCCTCATCCAGTGCCTTCGCCATGGCCTTCAGCGCATGATTCTTGGCGGCCGGAGTCACACGGCGCATGGCAGAGGCAGCCTGACGGGCACGCTGGCCGACGGCATTCATGTAAGCACTGACATCGTCGATGGTGGCGGAGGTGGCGCTGGCAGAGTCGGACACGATGGGAAGTTCTCCTTGACGTGTTCCACCCCCGAACTGGACACCAGCTAGGGGGCAGGGGAAAGCGTGGGGCGGGTCAGGAACCACTGAAGAGGCCATAGTAAGACAGCATGCGGATCAAGTACAAAGTCGGACTGTTCAAGCTGAATATCTTTGCCGCTGCCGGGCTGCTGGCAGCCTGCGCGCTGCTGTCCGACCAACCCTGGGACGGCATCTTGCTGAGCCTGGCCGCCCTGTGGTTTGCCCTGACCGGCCTGGCCCTGGAGTTCAGCCATCGGCGGCATGCCTACCGCCCCTGGCTCGCGGTCGCCAGCCTTCTGCTGGCGGCCCTGGTCATGCTGCCAGGACATACCAACGCTGCCTGGCTATGGGCCTGGCCATGCCTGCTCGCGCTGCCTCAGCCGCGCTGGATGCAGCTGCTCAATGCTTGCCTTGCCGGCCTCAGCTGGTGGAGCCTGATCGACCGACTGAGTCCTCATCACTGGATCCTGGTGGGTCTGCTGCTCACCTGCCTATGCCTTTACGCCATCAGCCGCTCATTGCCTGGAGGCCACTCCCAGCGCCTGGTGCGCAAGCGAGCCAGGCTGGCGCCAGGCCTGGCGCTGTGGTCGGCGGAGCAACTTGAACGCGACCTGGTCAAGGAAAATAGCCGTGCTGCCCGTGACGATGTCCACGCCGAGCTGCTGCTGATCCATGTCCAGGGACGGCAGCTGTGGCGCATCGCTCAAGAGGTATGCAGCCAGATCAAGTCCTTTGAAAACGCTTACCAGCTAGACCAGCGGACGCTTGGCGTGCTGTTGACCAGCCGCGACGCGGATCAGGCAAGACAGCGCCGCCAGGAGCTGCTGGATGCTATCAACGCTCCCTCGCAGTCGCGCGCAGTGCCCTTGACCCGGCTGGATAATCTACCGCGAATCCTGGAGACCCTCGGCCAACAGCGCCCTTCCCCCCAGGTGGTGGAGAAAGCGCATGACTGAACACCCGCACTGGCGACGCTCCTGGCGTCTGCTCGCCGACCTGCTCGCTGCCTTGCTGCTTGCCGCCGTCGCGCTGTGGCACTACCTGATCGGTCAGTACGAATACATCCTGCTGCCTGCCGTGCTGTGCTGTCTGGTCGGCGTCATCGCCTACCTCGACGCCCGGCGCAACTCGCGCATTACTCACTACCTGCTGCTGATATGCGCCTGCCTGATGCTATACGATCAGGCACTGATCCACTCCTCCCTCGATCCTATCTGGACGAGCCTGCCGATTGCCCTGGTCTTGCTGCTGCTGCCGCTGGGACCCGCCTTGCTGCTGTCATGCTTGGCTCTCCCCCTGTGGTTTTTGATCCACCGTCAGATGGCACCGGACGTGGCCCAGGCCGTCACCATGTTGACCTTCCTGGCGTGCTGCACCCTGGCCAGCTGGGAGCATCTGCGCCAACGGGACCTCGCTCGCGCTACCGACCCGAGCGATGCCGACTGCGACGCCCTCAATCACGCCACCCTGCACGAGCGTCTGACGGGAGAGCTTGAACGCGCCCAACACCTGGACCAGCGCCTCGCCGTGGTCATTCTGCATCTGCCTCAGCTTGAGGTTGCCAGCGAGCAGCACGGCTCACGTCTACAGCTGTCACAGCTCGATCAGCTCTGTCGTGCGGTCCACCTGCACTGCCGCGACCACGACATCCTGGGCAGGCACTGCGCCGACACCTTCTGGCTGATCCTCCCTAACACCACGGAAAGCGGCGCCTTGCTGGTGACCAAGCGACTCGAACAGGCCCTATCCGAGGTTCGCCTGGCGGACCTGGGCCCGCTGACCCTTCGCTCGCAATTGTGTGCCCTCAAGCCGGAAGAGGACTGGCAAATCTTCCTGGAGCGCTTGCAGCGACGCACCCAGACCATGACGGCGGACTGACCGGTCAGCCAATGCCCAGCGGCTCGCGACTGTGGCATCATGCCGCCTCGCCGCCAAGCAAAGGAGAGTAAGGGTGGGAAATGCCGGGGACTGGCTGATTCAATGGGCGCCTTCGCCTGGCCTGCTACTGCTATCCGTGTTCGCCATCGCGCTAGTGGAATCACTGGCCCTGGTGGGGGTGGTGGTGCCAGGCGTGGTCCTGATCACCGCAGCAGCGTCGCTTGCAGGCCATCAGGAAATCGCGGTGGGCTGGGTCATGGCGTGCGCGTTTGCCGGCGCGATCGTTGGCGATGGGGTCAGCTATACCATTGGCTACCGCTATCGGGAGCAGGTCACCACCATGTGGCCGCTGTCCCACCATCCGGAATGGCTGTCACGGGGCGCCCGCTTCTTCCAGCGTCACGGCCCACTATCGGTACTGCTGGGCAGGTTCGTCGGTCCCGTAAGGCCGATCGTGCCGCTGGTCGCGGGCATACTGCACATGCCACCCGCCACCTTCACCTGGGCCAACGTAGGCTCGGCCGCACTTTGGGCGCCAGCCTACATCCTGCCTGGCTATCTGCTGGGGCGTACCTGGCAACAGTGGCTTGCCCTGCCCCAGGACCTGCATCCCTGGCTCACCGCTCTGGGCATCACGGTTGTCGCGCTCGCCATCATCTTCTCCTTGGTCCGCCACCATGCGTCACCGCCAGGGTTCCTCTTTCGCAGCCTTTCCTGGCTGACCCTGCGCCTGCCGGGTGGCCAGCGCCTGTGGCGCTGGCTCGCCCCGACCCACGAGGACGAGCCACCACTGGCTACCTGGCTATTGCTGCTGGGCAGCCTCACCGCGCTGTGCGCCTGGACCCTGGTGGTGCTCCAGGCGGACGGCCCACTGCCCATGGACGAACGCCTCAACGCACTGGTCAGCAGTCTCGACATCCCCCACCTAGCCACCCTGTCTACGAGCCTGGCCAAGGCAGGCGACACGCTCGGGGTCATCGTTCTGGCGCTGCCCTGGCTGGGCTGGCTACTGTGGCGTCGCCGCTGGGCGGCGCTGAGTCACATCGCCGCGGGGCTTGCGGGCATCGGCCTGCTCAACACCCTGGGCAAGAGCGTCATTGGCCGACTGCGCCCGGATGCACCGGACTATCTGGCGGACTCCCTGTCCTACCCCAGCGCCCACACCTCCACGGCCGTCGTGCTCTACGGCCTCGCCGCTGCCTTCATTGCCCAGCGACTCCCCCACCATCGGCGCTTCTGGCCCTACTGGGTGGCGATTGCCATCATCGTTCCCATGGCCCTGTCACGTATTGTGCTGGGGGTACACTGGTTAAGCGACCTGATCGGCGGTGCCCTGCTGGGTCTGGTGGTGTGCGCGATGGTGCAACTGTCATGGCTGAGGCGCGAGCGGCCTGGCTTTGCGGGCTGCCCAGGCGCATATCTGGGGCTGGCGTCCCTTGTGCTGATCAGCGCCCGGATGCTGTGGCTGCCGCCCGTATAGCCAGGAACGTAAGGAGCGAGCTGCCTGAGAAACAGGGCGTCTGTGTCAGCGCTTGCCATTCCCGCTGGCCATTAGCACGTCTATCACCGACGACGGCTACCCCAGCGCCAGCCAGAAGCCGACGCCGATCATCAAGGTCCCGGCAATACGATTGAGCAGCCTGACGCTACCGCCTCGTGCCAGCAGGTGGCGAAGGCTCTTGCCACCACTCGCGTAGAGCAGCAGGCAGCTGAACTCGAGACTCAGAATAATCACCACAAGCCCCGCCAACTGCCCCATCAGCGGCCGCGAAGGCTCAAGGAACGGCGGCAACAGCGCGACGAAAAAGGCCCAGCCCTTGGGGTTGGCCACCGCAGTGACAAAGCCCTGCATCGCCAACTCCCGTCGCGCCGGAGGGGCCGCCGCGTCGATCTCATCGGGGATCGCCATGCGCCCGCGGGAGCGCCACATCAGCACCCCCAGGTAGACCAGGTAAGCGCCGCCCAGCCACTTGAACAGCGCAAACAGCGCCGGCAGCTTGAGCATCAGGGCGGCAACGCCAGCACCGGCCGAGAACGCAACCAGGCCGACGCCAACCAGCTCACCCAGCATCATCCAGAGCGCGCGCCTGACGCCTTGGGTCATGCCCAGCACCATCGCCAGCGTCATGCACATGCCAGGGGTAAGCGAGACCAGGAAAAACGTAGGGATGAAGACAGAAAGTACCGAAAGGCTGGGCATGGGTTTCCTTTCCCATAGGATTCAAAGAACAGGCGGACCTTCAATCGCCGAATGCTGGCTCGCCCCAGCGCGGCATTAAGCGATGATCGATGCCTAGCTGGTTCAAGATTCGCGCCACGATAAAGTCCACCAGATCATCGATGCTCTGTGGCTGGTGATAGAACCCGGGAGCCGCTGGCAGCACGATGGCCCCCATGCGCGTCAGGCTCAGCATATGCTCGAGATGAATGGCGGACAGCGGCGTCTCGCGAGGGACCAGCACCAGCTTGCGGCGCTCCTTCAGCGCCACATCGGCGGCACGCTCGATGAGGTTGTTGCTGGCACCACAGGCCACCGCGGACAGCGTACCGGTGGAGCAGGGACAGATCACCATGGCACTACTGGCGCCAGATCCGGAGGCCACCGGCGACATCCAGTCCTCCCGCCCGAAACAGCGAATCTGCCCCTTTTGCGCCGCAAAGCGCGAGGTCAACGCCTCCTCCAGCAACGCTGGACGTGGCGACAGCGACTCCTCGGTCTCGGTGGCGATCACCAGGTGCGCCGCCTTGGAGATCATGACCCACACCTCATGCCCGGCGCTGACCAGCACATCGATCAGCCGCAGCCCGTACTGGGCACCCGAGGCACCCGTGATGGCAACGGTGACGGGCGACTTGAAGTCCTCAGCCATGAGCGCGCTCCAACGCATCCAGCAACAGCTGATGAATGCCGCCAAACCCGCCGTTCGACATCACAACGATACGATCATAAGGCCGCGCCTCTGCGACCACTGCCGCGACCAGAGCCTCGATGTCAGTCGCCAGGTGGGCGGTGACCGGTGACGCCTCGACCACACTGTTGAGCGACCAGTCGAGCCCCGCGGGCTGATACCACCAGACCTGGTCGGCCGAGGCTACGCTGGCGGCCAGGCGGTCGCGCAGGGTGCCCAGACGCATGGTATTGGAGCGTGGCTCGATCACCGCCAGCAGCCGTCCGCGCTGGGTGGACGCCTGCAAACCCGACAGGGTGGCTTCTATCGCGGTGGGGTGATGGGCGAAGTCATCAATGACCTGAATATTGGCGATCTCGCCCCGCACTTCCTGGCGCCGCTTGGGGGTTTCGAAGCGAGACAGTGCCGCCGCTCCACGGGCAAGATCGACATCGAAGTAGCGGGCGGCGGCCAGCGCTGCCAGCGCATTGTGCGCGTTGTAGCTGCCAGTCAGCCCCCAGTCGACCACCGCGTCTTCCTCGACACCCAGGGGGTCGCGATGAATGACCCGGAAACGGCTGGCGTCTTCGCGCTCCAGCTCGATTCGCCAAGGCGACGTCGTGGCCAGCCCCATGCGCTCCACCGGCGTCCAGCACCCTGCCGCCAGCACTCTCTCCAGTGCATCGTTGTCGTCGCTGACCAGCAGCAGGCCGCGACCGGGAACGGTACGCACAAGATGGTGAAACTGCCGCTCGATAGCCGCCAGGTCAGGAAAGATGTCGGCGTGATCGAACTCCAGGTTGTTGAGCACGGCGACCAATGGGCGGTAATGCACGAACTTAGAGCGTTTGTCGAAAAAGGCGGTGTCGTACTCATCGGCTTCCACCACAAAGGGGGCCGACGCCTCGCCCAACCTGGCGGACACACCAAAGTTGCGCGGTACACCGCCGATCAGGAACCCAGGCTCGAGCCCTGCGCTGTCGAGCAACCAGGCCAGCAGACTGGCGGTGGTGGTCTTGCCGTGAGTCCCTGCCACGGCCACCACAGGACGTCCCGGCAGAACGTGTTCGGCGAGCCATTGCGCCCCTGACACGTAGGGCAAGCCCTGGTCCAGTACCGCCTCGACTTCAGGATTGCCCCGCGACAAAGCGTTGCCGATGACCACGAGGTCCGGTGCAGGCGTCAGGTGATCCCCGCTAAAGCCGTTCTGCAGCGCGATACCTGCTGCTTCCAACTGGGTGCTCATGGGCGGATAGACATTGGCATCCGAGCCGCTGACCTGATGGCCCAGTTCACGGGCCAGCAACGCCAGGCTACCCATGAAGGTGCCACAGATACCGATGATGTGAAGATGCATGTCGCCTCCATCGCTCCGCCTGACTCACCCCGACCCCCGCCCACAAGGCTCAGGGAGCGCCATGGCGACGTTAAGTTGGCGGCAGACTAGCACGCCGTGACCAAGGCCTCCAGAGCCACCCAGACAGCGGGGCGTGTTGCCTGTCACCCACCAATTTACTTTGTGTTGCCCTCGCCCACCCTTGGCAGCGCGTCACCGCCGATCTACAGTCGCCCTCGATCCGGCAACGCCCTGGCCAGTCACAGCGCCAGGGTACACGCCAGGGGCGATCCCTTGCGGGCCAGCCAGATGGGCTGGCACCTAGGGCGCCTATTGCCACAGCAGCACGCACTCAGGGTGCAGGGGACCGGGTGATCGGATAGAATCGCCGACCATGCCGGCGACCCACGCCACAGCGGCTGCACCGCAGGCCGTGCATGTCGCACTCGGAGACGGCGGCCAACCACGGCCCGACACGGACGCGACACGGCCTCCGCCTGTCCCGGGATCATCCTTCTTTCCGACCCTAGCAACCCAGGAGCCCCACGCCTCATGGCCCAGCACAATGCTTTCTACGCCCAGTCCGGTGGCGTCACCGCGGTCATCAACGCCAGCGCCTGCGGCGTCATCGAGACCTGCCGCCGCCACAGCGACCGTATCGGAAAGGTCTATGCAGGCCATAATGGCATCATCGGCGCCCTGACCGAGGATCTGATCGACGTCAGCCAGGAGTCAGACGACACCATTGCTGCGCTGCGCCACACCCCGGGCGGCGCCTTCGGCTCCTGCCGTTACAAGCTCAAGGACATCGAGAGCCACCGGGCCCAGTACGAGCGTCTGATCGAGGTGTTCAAGGCCCATGACATCCGCTACTTCTTCTACAACGGCGGCGGCGACAGTGCCGATACCTGCCTCAAGGTGTCGCAGCTCTCTGAAAAAATGGGCTATCCGCTGACCGCCATCCACGTTCCCAAGACCGTGGATAACGACCTGCCCATTACCGACAACAGCCCGGGCTTTGGCAGCGTCGCCAAGTACATCGCCACCTCCACCCTGGAAGCCTCCATGGACATCGCCTCCATGTGCGCCACCTCCACCAAGGTGTTCGTACTCGAGGTCATGGGACGCCACGCGGGCTGGATCGCCGGCGCAGGCGGCCTGGCGGGACAAGGGGAAGGCGAGCCGCCCCACCTCATCATCTTCCCCGAGATCCCCTTTGACCGTCGCCAGGTCATGGAGCGCGTCGAGTACGCCGTCAAGAACTACGGTTACTGCGTCATTGTCGTCTCCGAGGGAGCACGCTACGAAGACGGCACCTTCCTTGCCGACTCCGGCAACACGGATGCCTTTGGGCATCGCCAACTGGGCGGTGTGGCACCGACACTGGCCGGCATGGTCAAGCAGGACCTGGGCTATAAGTATCACTGGGCCGTGGCAGATTACCTGCAGCGTGCAGCACGCCACCTTGGCGCCAAGACTGACGTCGAGCAGGCCTACGCTGTCGGAGTCAAGGCAGTCGAACTGGCGCTGGACGGCCACAATGCCCAGATGCCCGCCATCAAGCGGGTCAGCGAGAACCCCTACCGCTGGGACATCGAGGCCGCGCCCCTGGCGGACGTAGCCAATCGCGAGAAATTCATGCCCCGCGACTATATTCGCGAGGACGGCTTTGGCATCAGTGAAGCGGGTCGCACCTACCTGGCCCCCCTGATCCAGGGCGAAGACTTCCCGCCTTTCGAGAATGGGCTGCCGAAAATGGCCAAGCTGAAGCTCGCCCGGGTCGCCAAGCGCCTGCCAGAGTTCAGCCTCTAAGCCACGCCCCAAGACAAACCCGAGGCTCTGCCTCGGGTTTTTTTGTGCTCCTGGCTAGGCTCAGCGCAACCACCACGACAGCACCAGCAGCACCAGCAGTACGCCGGCAATGCCTTGCCATAGGTTGGCAGGCTCCTGCCAGGCGCGGATGGACCTCGGCGCCTGTTCCTTGGGCTGCTGCCGGCTCGGCCTCACGCTATACAGGAACTCGGACAGCCGACGGAAGCGCAATGATCGCTGCGGATCCAGCGCGCGCTTCAATGCCTCATCCAGCTCCTGACTGACATCCGGACGACGACTGCGCACGCTGCGGTAGCTCAGCTGCTCCAGGTCGGTATGACTGCGTAACTGGTGGGTCGGGATGTCGTAAGGCAGCTGCCCACTCAGCAGCCAGTACACCGTCGAGGCCAGCGCGTACTGATCGCTGCGCCGCCCCACCTCGTCATCGAGCGCATATTCCGGCGCACTGTGTTCGTTGAGCCCGACCTGTTGCACCAGACGGCGTGAGCGCCGATGACCATCGACGTCACGCAGATGGCAGGCGCTGAAGTCGGCCAATACCACTTGGCCATGCTCATCGATCAGCACATTATCCGGATGGATCTGCTGATGAATCAGGTCCCGATTGTGCAGCGCCTGGATCGCCTTGCCGAGTTGCAGCGCGATGTCGAGCCGCTGCCCAAGGCTGGCACGAGGAAAGCGCGCCACCCACTGGGACAGGGTCATGCCCTCCACGTGCCGCATCAGGTAGTAGAGATGACGACGCTGGCGGGACGGTTCCACCACGCTGACCACGAAAGGCGAATGCACGCGCTCCACCACCCACTGCTGCAGCAAAAAGTGCTCCAGGTAGGCGTTTCGATTCGACAACTCAGGGCTCGGTGCCTTTAGCACACAGATGCGATCGGTCTGCAGGTCTCGCACCCGATACACGCGAGAGTGGGCTGTCCGTGACAGCACCTCCTCGATCAGCAGGCCGTCGATCTGATTGCCTGGAGCAAGCTCCGGGGGAATCGGCAGGTCGCCGTACAGGCGGCTGGGGGCATCCGGCGACACGTCGGGCAGCTCATCGACCCTGACCAGCTGGAAACAGAACGGATCGCTGCCGTAGCCGCGCTCCCCCGCTCTGGCCCCGGCCGCGGCAGCCAGCCGCTCACAGGCGGCGTCCAGGTCACTGGCATCTTCGCGTATCAGGCGCACGTAGTCCGACGGCAGCAAGGTGCCCCGCACCCCCTGGGTGGTGAACAGAAAGATATCGCCCTGCTTGAGTGGCCACTCGGTGTAGTCGATATCGATACCGACATCCATGCCCAGCGCCCTGGCCGGATAGCGGTAGCCGCCAAGGTCAGTGACGTGGTCCCGCGACAGCTGCTCGAATTCGGCCCCTCGAAGACGAAAGACCAGGGTGTCACCAACATGGAAAAGGTGGGCACTTCGCTCCTTGAACACCACGGCAGACAGTGACGACACGTAGCTGCCGCTGTCCATCTGTCGCGTCATGCCGTGACACCAGGCATTCAGGGATCGAATGACGCGCTGGGCCGACGCCTTGACGGTCCAGTGGCTGGGTGTGGCGTAGTAGTCATTGAGAAACCCGCGAACACTGAGGTCCCCGGCCTGTTTGGCCAGCGCATGCCCGGACGCTGAGTCGCTGATCAACGCGCATGCACCCTTGGGCTCTCCCTCTTCCGGCAGGCGCACCGACATCGAGCTACGCTGGCGATGCCGCTCCGGGGCAACAAAGGCCTGTCCATAACTCAGTGCAAGACGTGCAGTGGCCAAGATCACCTCCTGTGGCTCCAGCATGGGCGGTACGACTCCGGCGAACGAGGGACCACCACCATTCTGGGCGGTATGATACACATCATGTGGCGCTTATGTGTGACAACAGGCTTGTCGCCGACGGCCAGACCACTTGCGCCCATTATTGCACCGCGTCAAGATACCGCCCAACGATTGGTAATCCCGTTCAGGGGTTCGTATAATTCGACCGATTTTTTTCCGCCAGTCAGGCGGACATCTGCCCAACGAAGGACACGAGCATGAACTTCGACAACATCCCCGCCGGCAAGGATCTCCCCAACGATCTCTACGTGGCGATCGAGATTCCCGCCAACCACGCGCCGGTGAAGTACGAAATTGATAAGGACATGGGCGCCCTGCTCGTCGATCGCTTCATGGCGACCCCGATGTTCTACCCGGCCAACTACGGCTTCATCCCTCACACCCTGGCCGATGATGGCGACCCCCTCGACGCTCTGGTCGTGACACCGTATCCGGTAGCACCGGGCAGCATCGTGCGTGCGCGTCCCGTCGGCATCCTCAACATGACCGACGAAGCGGGCGAAGACGCCAAGCTGGTCTGCGTGCCGCATCCCAAGCTGTCCAGCCTCTACGACGACGTGCAGGAAGTCACCGACCTGCCTGAGCTGCTGCGTCAGCAGATTGCTCACTTCTTCGAGAACTACAAGGACCTCGAGAAAGGCAAGTGGGTGAAGGTCGAGTCCTGGGAAGGCGTCGAGGCAGCGCGCAAGGCCATCGAAAAGTCCGCCGCCGCCTACGCCAAGGCCTGATTGTTACGTAGTCTGGTTTTTACGTAGAGAACCAAGCGCCTTGATGCAAGAAGCCGCCCCTGAGGCGGCTTCTTGCGTTATGGCGATAACACGACGGTCACGACGCGCCGTCGTCAGGCAGCTCGCCATCATCCTCCGGCGAAGCTGGAGCGGCATCTTCCGCTGAGGCTTCGTCTACCTCGTCATCTGCCGCCTCGTCATTCATTGCAGCAGTTTCACCGCTTGCCGCATCCGCCTCCTGGGTGGAAGCCGAGGCTGCTGCTGAACCTCCGCCCTCACTGGCCAGTCCCTCTGTCAGGCTTAGCAGCACGCTGTCCAGACGACTGAGATGGTGGGCCATGCTCAGCGGATAGTTGGCAAAGATGCCGAGGCCGCTACCGCGCAACACCAGCGGGCTCCAGAACTGGCGTTGCATGCGCTCCAGCTCGGCCAAGGCCCGCGCATAATCATCGCTCAGCCCCGCGGCGGCGATGCTGTCGGCCTGGTCTCGCTCCAGCGCCATCAATAACTGATACAGCGCCCAAGTCTGGCCACGCGTTTCATGGAAGACATCGTCCACTCGATACCAGGGCACCTCGGCCTCCCGTGGCACCTCAATGCCAAGTTCAGTGAGCCGCTCCGTATCCGCCACGGCCGACGACAGGCGCTCCCGCAAGGCCGCCAAGGCCTCCCTTACTGACTCAAGATAGCTAGCGGCACCTACCCCCTGTTCGCCGAACGACGCACCAGCGCCATCATCGAAGCGCGCCAGGTACTCCCGAGCCGCCTGACCCGCCAATGCCAGATGATCCTCCATGGACGGCGCCAGCCAATCATCCGCGTCCTGATAGAGGGCGGCGACCAGCTCGTCGACCGCAGCGCCCGACTGGGTATCGAAGCGTGACAGGCTCGACGCCATGATCCGCGCCTGGGTCAGCACACCGGTCTCCCAGGCCGCCATATTGTCCATCCACAGCCCAGGGGGCAGCAGGTCATTACGCACGTAGCCCCCAGGCTTGTCCTGCAGGGTATCGATCAAGGTCGCCAGAGTGGCCACACTGACGGTACCGCGGGCGGCCGGAGCGGCGGAAATACGCTGCTGTTGGGTAGCGGTCTCCACGTCGAACCGGGAAGGCGCAACGCTCCACCATATGCTGAGACCCACGGCGACCATGACCAATATGGCCAGGAGGATCACCAACGGTTTCCAGATCCAGCCATAGCGTGGTGTTTCCAGCTCCTGTCGGCGCTGCTCTGCCCGCTGTCGTCGACTGCTCATTTTGCTCTCCTTGTCGCCCCTCGAACACCGCTCGCGACTTCCCCGCTGGAGGAAAGTCATCGCCCCAGTGGTAGAATAGCCCCGACCCCAGACATGCATCAGACCATAGCGCGACAGTATCGGGAACCCTGCTGTGCTTCCACGGTCTGAAGCGGAGCTCGTCGCGCGTGGCCACGATAAGCCGCGGGGACCACGTATGTGCACCAGCACACATCGCAGGCCAGTTCGCGAGCACCGTCACTGGGCCGGGTGAATGAGCAGACCGCGCAGGCTGCCTCTCTCCCACAGTTGATCATTCGTCACGTGCGCCCGACACCCTCACCGTCAACAAGGATTCGACGTGTTCCTCGCCACACGCCTACTCATCGTGATCTGCTTGTCACTGGCTCCCTGGACCGCGCAAGCACAGTTCTTCTCTTCTTCTTCCGACGAGTTCCTGCCCGTCCACGAGGCATTCAGCGCCACTGCATGGCATGACGGCGAGCGGGTTTATGTCGGCATGGAAAACGCCGACGGCTACTATCTCTACCGCCATCGCTTTGCCCTTGCCCTGCAAGACGGCTCGGGCGAACTGGGCGAGCTGACACTCCCCCCCGGGGAAGCCAAGACCGATGAGTTTCTGGGTGACGTCAATGTCTTCTATGACAGCGTCGTCTTCAGCGCGCCGCTGAACGCTCCCCAACAGGGCCCGCTGCCGCTGTCCCTGACGTTCCAGGGCTGCGCCGATGCGGGGCTGTGCTACCCGCCCGAAACCCTCAGCTTGAGCGCCCCGGAGTCCGAACCACCGCCGGCCTTTGCCGACGCCGTAAAGGCAACAGGCACTCCGTCAGCGGACACTCCGTCGGCCAGCGCCTCGGATGCCGACGTCAGCGCCGCAGCCGACAATGCCTTTGCCAGTGCCCCGATCAGCGAGGACGGCCACTTCCGTGCGTTGATGCAGGACGCCAGCCTGCCCTTGATGCTTGGCCTGTTCTTCCTCGCTGGACTGGGCCTGACCTTCACCCCCTGCGTGTTGCCGATGATCCCGATTCTGTCGTCCATCATCGTTGGCCAGAACCCAGGGCGCGGCAGGGCCTTCGTGCTGTCGGCCAGCTATGTCGCAGGCATGGCCTTTACCTATGCCCTGGTCGGCGTCCTAATGGGATTGTTCGGGGCCGGGCTCAACCTCCAGGCGAGACTGCAGTCCGCTCCGGTACTGATCGTCTTTGCCCTTCTGTTCACCCTGTTTGCGCTGGCCATGTTCGGCGTATTTGAGCTGCGTGTCGGCTCTCGCCTGGGCTCGCGCATCGACGCCTGGCAGAGCCGAGCCCAGCAAAGCGGGCCGCTCGGCCTGGCCGCCGCCGGCGCTCTCTCGGTACTGGTCGTGTCTCCCTGCGTTTCAGCCCCCCTGGCTGGCGCCCTGGTCTTCATTTCCTCCACCGGCGATGCCCTGGTGGGCGGGGCAGCCCTGCTGGCCCTCGGCCTTGGCATGGGTGTTCCTCTGCTGCTGGTCGGTGGCTTTGGCACATCCCTGCTGCCACGCTCTGGCAACTGGATGAACGGGGTCAAGATCGCCTTCGGCATTCTCTTGCTGGGGGTGGCCATCTGGCTGGTGGAACGCCTGTTGCCGGCGACCGCGTCGTTGCTGTTGTGGGCTTGCCTGGCGACCGGTACAGCACTGACGCTGGGGGCTCTGGACATGCGCTCACCCACGGGCTGGCCGCGGGTGCGACAGGGACTCGGAATCATTCTGCTGGTCTGGGGGATCACCCTGGTAGTCGGTGCTGCTGGCGGCGCAAGCGACCCGCTCAGGCCGCTGCAGGGTCTGACCTCCCCATCCAACGCAGGTAGTGCCGGAGGTACACAAGCGGTGGCCCACGCCGACCAGGTCGTGACCGGGCTCGATCAGCTTGAGGCGGGCCTTGCCCAGGACCAGGGGCCCGTATTCGTCAACGTGACGGCAGAGTGGTGCATTTCCTGCAAGATCATGGAGCGTGACGTCTTTCCCGATCCGCAGGTACAGGCAGCGCTCGACGGCTATCGCTGGATCGATGTGGACGTGACCGAGTCAAATGCCGACAGCCGAGCCCTACTGGACCAGCTGGGCCTGTTCGGCCCTCCCAGCCTGCTGTTCTTCCACAACGGAACAGAAATTCGGCAGGCCAGAATACAGGGCGAGCTTGACGCCGCCTCCCTCGCACAGCACCTCGACGCGGTCACCGAACTGCTGACTGCGACACCCGCAGCGTCGGCATCAGCGACGCCGAAAGACCATGAACGAACACCGTTCGGCCTCGCTGGACAACCCGCGCAATTTTCGGCAAACTCCGCACTACTCTGAATTCTGACACGATAGAGGCGCCATTAAACGGTAACGTGCGGCGATCTCTAACAACTTGCGTCAGGTTTACAGCGCCTGACAGACACTTCACACGATCGAGACAACGTCATGGATATTCGTAAAGTCAAGAAGCTGATTGAACTGCTGGAAGAGTCCAACATCAGCGAAATCGAGATCCAGGAAGGCGAAGAGTCGGTCCGCATCAGCCGTCATCCCCAGGGTGGCAGCTGGCAGCCGGCCCCGGCGGCTCAGCCATGGCCTGCCGCCGCTCCAGCACCGGCAGCTGCCCCTGCGCCAGCGCCTGCCGAGGCCCCGGCCGCCAGCGCCGACAGCGGCCCCAGCTATCAGGGCCAGGCGGTCGTCTCGCCGATGGTCGGTACCTTCTACCGCTCCCCCGCTCCTGGCGCCAAGCCGTTCATGGAAGTCGGCTCCAGCGTGCGCAAGGGCGACACCATCTGCATCGTCGAAGCGATGAAAATGATGAACCAGATCGAAGCCGACCGTGACGGCGTCGTCGAGGCCATCCTGGTCGAAGACGGTGAGCCGGTTGAATTCGACCAGCCCCTGGTTGTCATCTCCTGAGAAGGCCCTGGCCTTCCCTGACCATTCACTTTCGGCGGACACCACCATGTTGGACAAGGTTCTAATCGCCAACCGCGGCGAGATCGCTCTTCGCATCCTGCGCGCCTGCAAGGAGCTCGGGATCAAGACCGTCGCGGTGCATTCCAAGGCGGACCGCGAGCTGATGCACGTGCGTCTCGCCGATGAGGCGGTGTGCATTGGCCCGGCCTCCTCGGCCCAGTCTTACCTCAACATTCCTTCACTGATCAGCGCGGCCGAAGTCACCGACGCCAGCGCGATCCATCCCGGCTACGGCTTTCTGTCCGAGAACGCCGACTTCGCCGAACAGGTTGAACGCTCCGGCTTTACCTTCATCGGCCCGAAAGCCGAGACCATCCGCCTGATGGGCGACAAGGTCAGCGCCATCAACGCGATGAAGAAAGCCGGCGTGCCCACCGTACCGGGCTCTGATGGCCCGCTGAGCGACGACGAAGGCGAGCTTATCGCGACCGCTCGCCGCATCGGCTACCCGGTGATCATCAAGGCCGCAGCTGGCGGCGGTGGCCGCGGCATGCGCGTCGTCCACACCGAAGCCCACCTGGTCTCCGCCGTGACCGTGACTCGCACCGAAGCGCACGCCGCCTTCGGTGATGGCACGGTCTACATGGAGAAGTTCCTGGAGAAGCCGCGTCACGTGGAAGTCCAGGTACTGGCAGACGGTCAGGGTAACGCCATCCACCTGTACGATCGCGACTGCTCGCTGCAGCGGCGCCATCAGAAGGTCCTGGAAGAAGCCCCCGCCCCGGGCCTCGACCCCGATGCACGGGCCAAGGTACTCGACGCCTGTCGCGAGGCCTGCATCGAGATCGGCTACCGCGGCGCTGGTACCTTCGAATTCCTGTACGAGGACGGCGAGTTCTTCTTTATCGAGATGAACACCCGCGTCCAGGTGGAGCACCCGGTCACCGAGATGGTCACCGGCGTGGACATCGTCCGCGAGCAGCTGCGCATTGCCTCCGGCCTGCCGCTGTCGATCCGTCAGGAAGACGTCGAGCTGAACGGCCACGCCTTCGAGTGCCGGATCAATGCCGAGGATGCACGCACCTTCATGCCATCTCCTGGCAAGGTCACCCTGTACCATCCCCCGGGTGGTCTCGGGGTGCGCATGGATTCGCACCTGTACACGGGCTACACCGTACCGCCGCACTATGATTCCCTGATCGGCAAGCTGATCACCTGGGGTGCCGACCGCGAGACATCGCTGACACGCATGCGCAACGCGCTTGACGAGCTGCTGGTGGAAGGTATCAAGACCAATACCGATCTGCACAAGGATCTGGTGCGCGACGGGTATTTCCAGCAGGGTGGGGTCAACATCCACTACCTGGAAAAGAAACTGGGCCTCTAAGCGAGCGCTGGCCTAGGCCGGCGCACTCCAGGCCTTCCATCGCTTGACGGGCAGCTAGCGCCGCACGTCAAGCGCCAGCGGGGCGGCTTCGGCCGCCCCGCTGACGTTTACCTGACATCGAGGAACACCCCCATGCCCTGGCTCCAACTCAAGGCCGAGGTGCCTCCCCAGCACGCCGAGCTGCTCGAGGAGCTGCTGCTCGCAGAAGGTGCGACGGCCATCACCTTGCAGGACGGCGAAGACGACCCGGTGTTCGAGCCCGACAGGGGCACGACCCCGCTGTGGGATCACACCGTCCTGACCGGACTCTACGACGACCTGGATGGCCTCGCCGACATGCTGGAGCGGCTGGCCGGCGCCTGGGCGGAAACGATGCCCGATGAGCCTTGCCCGACGATCACTCACGAACTGATCGATGATCGTGACTGGGAAAGAGAATGGATGGACAGCTTCGAGCCTCTGCGCATGGGGCAGCGCCTGTGGATCGTCCCCAGCTGGCACCAGCCACCCGAGGATGACGCGGTGAACCTGCACCTCGACCCCGGACTGGCCTTCGGCACCGGCACCCACCCCACCACAGCGCTGTGCCTCGAATGGCTCGACGGGCTGGCCGTTGATGGCGCCCTGGACGACGTTGAACTGCTGGATGTGGGCTGCGGTTCAGGCATCCTCGCCATTGCCGCCCTGAAACTCGGTGCCGCCAGTGCCGTGGCCACCGACATCGACCCACAGGCGCTGACCGCCAGCCGCGACAACGCCGAGCGTAACGCTATCGAGGCCTCACGCCTGACGCTGCGCTACCCGGAACAGATGGGGGGTGAGACCTTTCCGCTGGTACTGGCCAACATCCTGGCTGGCCCTCTGGTTGAACTGGCCCCTACCATCGCAGGCCATGTCGCTCCCGGAGGCCGACTGGCGCTCTCCGGCATCCTTGAGGCCCAGGCCGATGAGGTCATCGACGCTTACCGCGATCAAGGGCTCTACATGGACGATCCTGAGCTGCGCGACGGCTGGGTACGCCTGACCGGTTATCGCCCAGAGACTCGCTGAACATTGATGACCCTGGTCACTCCCAGCGTTTGATCAGGAAAACGCCTCGTTGATGCCTTCACCAAGGCGCCTTCGAGGCGTATGATATGCAGCCCCGGAACGACGGCAACGCCCATGTCAGACCAACGTCCCAGTCACCAGCCACAGGTCAGCCAGCCTTCAGCTCGCCGGACCACGCCCCGTCAGGACACCTGGATAGGCCCGCACAAGCTGGCCAGCCCGGTGATTCTTGCGCCTATGGCGGGCGTGACCGACAGGCCCTTTCGTGCCTTGTGTCGACAGCTGGGAGCAGGCCTGGTCGTGGGCGAGATGGTCACCTCTGACCCCAACCTGTGGCATACCAGAAAGTCACGGCTGCGCATGGATCACCGCGGCGAACCCGGACCACGGGCGGTGCAGATCGCTGGAGGCGACGCCGAGATGCTCGCTACCGCCGCTCGGCTGAATGCCGAGCAGGGGGCCGAAATCATCGACATCAACATGGGATGCCCAGCCAAGAAGGTCTGCAACAAGGCTGCCGGCTCAGCCCTGCTTCGTGACGAAGCGCTGGTGGCCGAGATTCTCGACGCGGTGGTCGCTGCCGTGGACATACCGGTGACCCTGAAGATCCGCACCGGCTGGTGCGAGGACAGCAACAATGCGGTACGCATTGCGACGCTGGCCGAGAACGCGGGGATCCAGGCCTTGGCGGTGCATGGCCGCCATCGTCAGCAGCGCTACCAGGGCGACGCGGAATACGACACCATTGCCGAGGTCGCATCGAGGATTCGCATCCCGGTGTTCGCCAATGGCGATATCACCGACCCGCTAAAGGCACGCCGCGTGCTCGACTATACTGGTGCAGATGCCGTGATGGTTGGCCGCGGGGCCCAGGGCAACCCCTGGATTTTCCGCGAAATCGCTCACTATCTGGCGCATGACGAGCTACTGCCACCGGCGACCGATGATGAGCGCCGGGAGGTGTTGGGAGCGCATCTTAACGCCTTGCACGCCTTCTACGGCGAGCATATGGGCGTGAAAATCGCGCGCAAGCACCTGGGATGGTACCTGTCCAGCGATCAGCGTCTGGAGGACGATAGTCGCCGCGCGCTGAAGGCCACGTTCAATGGCCTGACGTCGGTCCAGGGCCAGCAAGACTTTATCGACGAACTTTTTCGTCACGACCCAGCTACCGCCGCGGAGCGTGTGGCCAGGGCCGTGGCACACCATGGAACCCGTGCCGCATGACCAGCCAGCCACCCATCGACCAGTCGGCATCTGCCTCGCCACTCGACACCTCAGAGCGGTCCATCGACGGCCTCCCGCCGACAGCGGCTCAGGCCGCCGATGAGCGCCCTCTGCGCGAAGCCGTATTTGCCGCCATGGAACGCTATTTTGATCACCTGGATGGGGGAACCGTGACCGACCTGCATGCCATGGTGATGGCGGAGGTCGAGGCTCCCTTGTTGTCTTCGGTACTCAGCTATACCCGCGGCAATCAAACCCGGGCGGCTGAGATGCTGGGGCTCAACCGCGGCACGCTGCGCAAGAAGCTCAAGCAATACGACCTGATCTAGACCGATTCGAGGGAGCCTGACGGCTCCCTTTTCTCGCCCTATCGTTTTTCCTCGCAATAGAGACCTTCCCATGGCCCAGTCCTCTCCCCTCCCCGTTCGCCGCGCCCTGATCAGCGTGTCGGACAAGACCGGCATCGTCGATTTCGCCCGCGCCCTGTCCGATATGGGGGTCGAACTGCTCTCCACCGGCGGCACCTACCGCCTGCTGGCCGACAACGCCATTGCCGTGACGGAAGTCTCGGAGCACACCGGTTTCCCGGAGATCATGGACGGCCGGGTCAAGACGCTGCACCCCAAGATTCACGGTGGCATCCTGGGTCGGCGCGGACAGGACGATGCCGTCATGCAACAGCATGACATCGCCCCTATCGACATGGTGGTCGTCAACCTCTACCCCTTCGCTGCCACGATCGCCCGCCCGGACTGTCGTCTCGAGGATGCCATCGAGAACATCGATATCGGTGGCCCCACCATGGTGCGTTCCTGCGCCAAGAACCATGCCCATACCAGCATCGTGGTCAACGCGGCGGACTATGACCGAGTGATTGCTGAAATGCGCGACAATGCAGGGGCCGTCACCCAGCCCACGCGTTTCGACCTGGCCGTCAAGGCATTCGAGCACACCGCAGGCTACGACGGTGCCATTGCCGACTACCTGGGACGCCTGGTCGAAGGTAGCGATGACGGCTTCCCGCGCACCTACAACCTTCAGCTCACCAAGAAGCAGTCGATGCGCTACGGCGAGAACCCTCACCAGCAGGCGGCCTTCTACGTGGAAGACAACGCCAGCGAGCCGAGCGTCTCCACCGCCGTGACCCTGCAGGGCAAACCGCTGTCGTTCAACAACGTGGCTGACACGGACGCCGCACTCGAGTGCGTGAAGAGCTTTGCGGACACTGCATGTGTCATCGTCAAACACGCCAACCCCTGTGGCGTGGCCGTAGGCGCCAGCGCGCGCGAAGCCTATGACAAGGCCTTCGCCACCGACCCGACCAGCGCCTTTGGCGGCATCATCGCCTTCAACGTGCCGCTGGATGCAGACACCGCCCGTGCGATCATCGATCGTCAGTTCGTTGAAGTCATCATCGCCCCAGGGGTGAGTGACGACGCCATCGCCATCGTCGCCGAAAAGAAGAACGTGCGACTGCTGGATATCAGTGCTCACTGGCCCGGCGAGCAGCTCGCTGCCCACGACCTCAAGCGCGTCACCGGTGGCCTGCTGGTCCAGGATCGTGACCTTGGCATGGTCGAGCGCGACGATTTGACCGTGGTGTCCGAGCGGGTGCCCAGCGAGCAGGAAATGCGTGACCTGGCCTTCGCCTGGAAGGTGGCCAAGTACGTCAAGTCCAATGCCATCGTCTACGCCAAGGATGGTCAGACCATCGGCGTGGGCGCAGGCCAGATGAGCCGCGTCTACTCCGCTCGTATCGCCGGCATCAAGGCGGCCGACGAAGGACTCTCAGTGCCCGGCTCGGTCATGGCCTCAGACGCCTTCTTCCCGTTCCGGGATGGCATCGATGCCGCCGCCAGTGCCGGCATTACCGCCGTCATTCAGCCTGGCGGCTCGATGCGCGACCAGGAAGTGATTGACGCCGCCAATGAGGCCGGCATCGCCATGGTATTTACCGGCATGCGTCACTTCCGCCACTGAAGGCAGCTACCCGCTACCTCAACGGGTGGCGGGCGCTACGCGGGCACCGGCAACGGTGCCTGCCTGCACTCAATAAAAGGGCCTCGACGCATGCGTCGAGGCCCTTTTATTAAGCGTCAGGGAAGCGGCCGCTATCGCTCACGGCCGCTCAGTTTGACGTCACTCACCGATGTCCATGCACAGATACTTGGTTTCGAGGAACTCGGCCAGGCCCTGGTGACCGCCTTCGCGCCCCAGACCTGACGCCTTGACGCCGCCAAACGGGGCCGCAGCATTGGAAATCAAGCCAGTGTTGATGCCGACCATACCGTACTCAAGTGCATCGGCAACCCGCCATACGCGGCCCAGGTCCTTCGAGTAGAAGTAGGCGGCAAGCCCAAATTCGGTATCGTTGGCCAGGGCAACCGCGTCTTCCTCGTCATCGAAGGGAAACACCGCCGCCAATGGGCCGAAGGTTTCTTCTCGTGCCACCTTCATTTCGCTACTGGCGCCACTGACCAGGGTCGGTGTGAAGTAGTTGCCGCCCAAGGGATGAGGATGACCGCCAATCCACAGCTCGGCGCCCTTGTCGACCGCATCCTGAACATGCTCATTGACCTTGCTGACGGCATTTTCGTCGATCAGCGGACCAATATTGACACCGTCCTCGGTCCCGTCGCCAACCTGAAGCTCGCTGTTCATTGCCACCGCGAGTTTCTCGCTGAACGCGTTCACCACGCTCGACTGGACCAGGAAGCGGTTGGTGCAGACGCAGGTCTGACCGGCATTTCGGAATTTGGCCGCCATGGCACCGCTGACCGCAGCGTCCAGATCCGCATCCTCGAACACGATGAACGGCGCGTTGCCGCCCAGTTCCAGCGACACCTTCTGGATATTCTGGGCCGCCTGGGCCATCAGCGTGCGGCCGACTTCGGTCGACCCGGTGAAGGTGATCTTGCGCACAACCGGCGACTCGGTCAGCGCAGCGGCGATCTCGCTGGCCGAACCCGGCACCACATTGAACACGCCACGCGGCACACCCGCCCGCTCGGCCAGCAGCGCCAGCGCAGTGGCCGACAAGGGGGTCTGACTGGCCGGCTTGACCACGATGGTACAGCCCGCCGCCAAGGCAGCCCCGGCCTTGCGCGTAATCATCGCGGCCGGGAAGTTCCATGGGGTGATCGCGCCACAGACGCCTACCGGCTGCTTAGTGACCACGATGCGCTGGCTGGACTTCACCGCTGGAATCGTCTCGCCATAGACGCGGCGCCCTTCCTCGGCAAACCAGCGCAGGAAGCTGGCGGCATAGACGATCTCACCAGCGGCTTCCTTGAGCGGCTTGCCCTGCTCAAGGGTCATGATGGTCGCAAGCTCGTCCTGATGCTCGAGCATCAGCTCGTACCATTTCATCAGGATGTCCGCACGTTCTTGTGCGGTCAGCGACCGCCAGGCCGGCAAGGCGGCCTCGGCCGCTCCGATAGCGGTCTCCGTCTCGGCCCGGCCAAGACGTGGCACTTGCGCGATGACCTCGCCATTGGCCGGATTGACGACCTCGATCTGATCCCCGCTGTCGGCTGCCACCCAACTGCCATCAATGTAGGCGAAGGGGCGATACAGCGGCATTTCCTGTAGGGCTTTCATTTAGCCTCCTGGCGATATGGCGAAAGGAACATCACTTTCATGCTAAGCGCTTCACCGGCGGATCGCCAACCCGTATCACACTGGCATCAAGCCGACGTCGCATCCGCGGCGCGGGATGCTGACAGGGTGATCGAAACAGAGTCCGCAAACCGCAGCGCGTGGGGCTTGTCGATCTCGACCTGGGTGGTCAATACCTGCTCGTGACTCATGATCAGGTCGAGTACCTCACGGGTCATGCGCTCAAGCAATTGAAAGCGATTGCCTTCCACCAGGGCGATGACTTCCTTGGTGATCGTGCGGTAGTTCAAGGCCTGTTCAATGTGGTTGAACGCAACGGCCTTGTCCGCACGGTAGCGAATGACGGCGTTGATCACCACATCCTGGCGATTGAGGATCTCCTCCTCCTTGATACCGATGTAGGTGCGCAACCGCAGATTCTTGATGCGGATGGTGGCGAGATCGTGATCTAGATGCTGATCCCCCAGAACGTGCAGAGACATGGCCCCTCCCGTGTTCGAGGCAGGTTGACGACGGCGGCTGGTATCAGCGGCCACTGACCAGCGTCAGAAACTCCTGGCGGGTGCTGGCCTTTTCGCGGAAGGCACCCAGCATCACCGAGGATGTCATGCTGGAATTCTGCTTTTCCACACCACGCATCATCATGCAGAGGTGGCGGGCCTCCACCACCACTGCCACCCCCCTGGCACCGGTCACCTGCTGGACCGCATCCGCAATCTGACGTGTCAGGTTCTCCTGGATCTGCATGCGTCGAGCATACATGTCGACGATCCGGGCAAACTTGGAAAGCCCCAGCACCTTGCCTTGAGGCAGGTAGGCGATGTGGCACTTGCCGATGAAGGGCAGCAAGTGGTGCTCGCACATCGAGTAGAGCTCGATGTCCTTGACCAGCACCATCTCATCTGTCTCCGAGGAGAACACGGCCCCATTGACGATCTCTTCCAGCGACTGAGTGTAGCCACGATTGAGAAACTGCATCGCCTTGGCGGCTCGCTTCGGCGTGTCGACAAGCCCCTCCCGCTCCGGGTCCTCGCCCAGCTCCTCAATGATGTGTCGATAGTGATTGGCGAGTGCTTCAGTCATGATCCAGCCCTTCAGGGGAGACGCCCAGGCATGCCGGGAATGTCGCTCCCGGCTATACAAGACCTGTACGTTGAATGTTTAAAATACAACTATTGCTGATTCGTGCCCATAAGTCTACCGCAGCCGGCGCTTCGTCGCAGTTCGCGATGGCCGCTCGCCAAACCTACCGCTCGATATCCACGATGCATGACGTCGGGGAGGCGCCGAACGACAGCTCAGGCTTGCGCAAGCCGCTAGCGTGGAGGTGACCGGATGCTCGTCATTGCCGGCGCCGATAACGTGACACAGTGTCGCGTAACGGTCGTGGTGGCTGCCCCGCTGTCAGCGCTGTGCTATCGTCGAACCGCCGTGTGGGGTGGCTGGGACAGGCCAACGTCCAGAGACCACTTCGCTCAGACTCATTCTTCGGAAAGATGCTTTCGTCAGCACGGTTCTTGATCCCATCGCCGCTCGTTAGCGAGCCCGGTTCTGGATCAAACACGGTGCGCTTATGAGTACAGCGCCTGCCCTGTACGATCTTCTGCGAGAAACGCCTATGTCCTGCCGCCGCCTGATGTCCCGGCCTTCATCATTGTCTATTGCCCTTCTGTCATCTCTCGCCTGCGTCGGCATGGCGCTTGCCGCCACCGCCCAGGCCGACAGTCTGGCCCTGCCCGCCCAATCTCGCATCGACGTCACCACGATCGACGGCATCGCACTGGACGGCGCCCAGAACCAGCTTCACGACGTCATGCTGACCCCCGCAAGCGACGCCAGCGGCCGCACCGATCTGCCGCACTATTGTGTTCTGGTGGGGGATGCCAAGCGCGACGGGGATCGCCTGAGAATCACCACCCAGGCGCTGACCTGCGTGGAGACCGAGGGGGGAGACAGCCACATCTATTCGGGAGAATTGGTGGCGGGCGCCTATGACGCGGACGGCCAGTTCGGGCTCGATGCCTGTGATGACAACGGTTGTGAGCTTGAGGCAAACCACGTCTTCCAGCTGGAGCTTACCCACGCCCTCGACATCGAGCAGATGCCCAACCCTTCAGCCGAGCTGAATGCCGAGCGGCGCCGCACAGGCCCCCTTACTGAGGCCGACGGCGAAGCCGAAGGCAACAACGAGACCGGCGACTAGACCTCACCACCGCCACCGTCGTAAAGCGCGGGAAGCTGGCATCACTGCTCCCGCGCCTGCCAACCGATCAACGCCGTCAACCTCCGGCCAACCAGCGTTCCTTGTCGGACAGCGCCAGGCGCTGCTGCTCCAGCTGGCGGATATGCTCATCCCAGTAGCCGTGATCCGCCACCCAGGGAAACGCTCGGGGAAAGGCCGGGTCTTCCCAACGCCCCACCAGCCAGGCGCTGTGACGCATCACGCGCAGCGTCCTCAGCGGTTCTATCAACGCCAGTTCGCCACGCTCAAACGGCAACACCTGTTCGTACCCTTCGATCACCTCGGACAGCTGCTGTGTCCTCTCCTCGGGAGCCTGGGCAGTAAACAACATCCACAGATCCTGTACCGCCGGCGCCATCAGCGCATCATCGAAGTCGACCAGGGCAAAGTGATCGTCTCGTCCCAGCATGTTGCCGACATGGCAGTCGCCATGGACACGCAACGCAGTCCCTGCCGCATCATCGTAGCGCGCCAGGGTGGCTACCAGCGTCTTTGCTACCGAGGCATAGCTGTCGCGCTGACGCTGGCTCAACCAGTCGCTGCCTAGAATCGTCTCGCGGGCTTGCTCCGCCATGATCGATGGCACCAGCTGTGCGCGGTGCGTAAAGCGTGCGCGGCGCCCCACCTCGTGGACCCTGCCAATCAGCTCTCCGAGCGCGAACAGATGATCAGGATTCTCCAGCTCGGGCGCCTGACCCGGCAGGTGGGGGAACAGTGCAAGCCGCTGCCCGTCGACCTCGTGCAGGCTATTACCCGCATCATCGCACCAGGGCGCGGCGACGTTTACCTGAGCCGCCTCGAGCTCTGCCAGAAAGGCGTGCTCTTCCTGTATTGCCTGCGATGAGAGACGACCGGGGCGGTAGAATTTGGCCACCCAGCGTCCGCCCTCTTCATCTCTGACCAGATAGACGCGATTCTCGTAGCTGTTCAGCGCGAAGGGCTCACCCGATAGCCAGAATCCCAAGGACTCGATCGCGTCTACGACGCGCTGGGGCGACAGTTCATGGAAGGGGGTCGAGGTACTCATGGAGACTCCAGCGCGCAGGTGGGAAACGACCGCGGCAGCTTAACAGAGCCAGGGTGGCGGCGTCCTGGCCATTACCCAGGCATCGACTCGCTCGGCACCGGCGTCTCGGCACGCACTGGCCAGGCGCGAGAGAGTGGCGCCCGTGGTCATCACGTCGTCGACCAACACCAAATGGCGAGGCATGGGACCCGCCACGTCGAACATGCCCTTCACCTGACGTCGTCTGGCACTCGCCGTCAGGGTGTGTTGAGGCGGGTCATTGCGCCGCCGCTGACCACGGGTCACCGGCAAGCCCAAGCGCCTACCAAGCTCGGAAGCCAACCATTCGCTCTGGTCGAAGCCCTGCTCCCGCGCCCGTTGCCGATGTCTCGGCACTCCCATCAAGACATCCGGAACCGTCGTTTCGCGTGCCTCCAGGGCCCACAGAAACAGAGCGATCAACTGATGTGCGCTGGGCCGATGGGCCCCAGCCTTGAAGCGCTGGACCAACCGGCGAATCTCGTCACGATAGATCAGTGGCGCTACTACCGTGTCCAGCGCGAGGGGAGCGGTCAAGCAGCGCCCACACAGGCGGGTCCCGGCTGGCCTTGCCTCCAGGGCTGGCGCCAAGGGTTCTGCACAACGCTCGCAGGGCGCCACGTTCCACACCAGGCAGGCCTGACAGCGTCGGCACAACGGCATCCGGGTTCCGGCTCCTGGCTCAACGGCCAGATTCGGCGCCAAGCACCAGGGGCAGCGCTGTGGCAACCACCTGGCCAGCACGTGGTCAACTTCTACGAGCCTGCAGGTTGACAGGCGGGTCAAACGCCCTATCCTGTCCGTCAACTTACCTATTTTAAAAAAGTTGACCAAAGCGAGACACTCCATGTCGGCCACCGTGACCTCTTCTTCCACCCTAGCCCTGGACAGTACCCCGCGCCACGACTGGTCCTTTGATGAAATCGAGGCCCTCTTCGCACTGCCCTTCAACGACTTGATGTTCAAGGCACAAACGATCCATCGCCAGCACTTCGATGCCAATGCGGTACAGGTGTCCACCCTGCTGTCGATCAAGACCGGCGCTTGTCCGGAAGACTGCAAGTATTGCCCCCAGTCCGGCCACTACAACACCGGTCTGGACAAGGAGAAGCTGCTCGAGATCGAGAAAGTTGTCGCCCAGGCCCGTTCCGCCAAGGACGCTGGCGCCAGCCGCTTCTGCATGGGAGCCGCCTGGCGCAGCCCGCGCCAGCGTGACCTGGACGTCGTGCTCGAAATGGTCAAGCAAGTCAAGGCGCTGGGTCTTGAAACCTGCATGACACTCGGCATGGTCGATGGGGATCAGGCGCGCCAGCTGGCGGATGCTGGTCTCGACTACTACAACCACAACCTGGATACCTCTCCCGAGTACTACGGCGAGATCATCACCACGCGCAGCTACGCCGACCGCCTCGACACCCTCGGCAATGTGCGCGATGCCGGCATGAAGATCTGTTCCGGCGGGATCCTTGGCATGGGCGAGTCCGCGCGGGATCGCGCAGGCCTGCTGAGGCAGCTGGCCAACTTGTCGCCGCACCCCGAATCGGTGCCCATCAATATGCTGGTCAAGGTGCCCGGCACCCCGCTCGAGAATGTCGAGGACCTCGACCCGATCGAATACCTGCGGGCCATCGCTGTCGCCCGCATCATGATGCCGGCCAGCCATGTCCGCCTGTCCGCCGGGCGCGAGCAGATGGATGAGTCGACCCAGGCCCTGGCATTCATGGCAGGCGCCAACTCGATCTTCTACGGCGACACCCTGCTGACCACCGGCAACCCCCAGGTGGAACGCGACAAGGCGCTGTTTGCCAAGCTCGGCCTGCACCCGGAACAGCGCGAGAGCTGCGCCACCGACGAGCAGCAGGCGGAGGCCCTCAGCCGTGAGGTGAAACGTCAGGCCAGCGTCGCCCAAAGCGAGCAGTACTACGACGCCGCCGTCTAACGACGCTGCCCCAGATGCCTTTCGCCTGCCTGCCCCTGCGGCTGATTGCCGATGCCAAGCGGGGGCAATGCAAGGCACAGAGAACACCATGAGCCAGACCTGGAACGATTACCTGAGGCTACGCGCCGACCAACGCCGGCAGGCCCAGCGCTGGCGTCAACGCCAGACACAGCGGCGGGATCTCGCGCTGCTCGATATGGCGGGCAACGACTATCTGGGCCTGCGCACCGACCCACGCCTGGCCGAAGCGGCCAGCGACGGCGCTCGTCGCTACGGCAGCGGCGCGGGAGCCTCCCATCTGGTGACCGGCCATGGTGAGCTGCATGAGGCCCTCGAGGAGGCCCTGGCACGACTCACCGGGCGACCGCGAGCACTGCTCTTCTCCACCGGCTACATGGCCAACCTTGGGGTCATTCAAGCCCTGTGCGATCCCCATGTTCAGGTGTATCAGGACCGTCTCAACCATGCTTCGCTGATCGACGGGGCACGACTGGCGGGCGCCCGCTCACGCCGTTACCACCACCTCGACCTGGCCGACCTCGACCGGCTGATGACCCGTGCGCCGGAAAAGTCCCTGGCTCTGGCCATCAGCGACGGGGTGTTCAGCATGGACGGCGACTGCGCCGACGTCGGGGAACTGGCCCGACTGTGCCAGCGCCATGGGGCCTGGCTGATGATCGATGATGCCCATGGCGTTGGTGTGCTGGGCGAGCGTGGTGACGGCTGTGTGGGTCAGCGCTACGACAGCCAGCAGGTGCCGATCCTTGTCGGCACTCTGGGCAAGGCGCTCGGCACTGGCGGCGCCTTTGTCGCCGGAGACGATGCCTTGATCGAGCACCTGATTCAGTTCGCCCGACCCTATGTGTACACCACCGCCATGCCGCCCCCGGTGGCCGCAGCCTCGCTCAAGGCCCTGGAGCTGCTTGACGCGGAACCCGAGCGCAGGCAGCACCTGCATTCGCTGGTGCAGCTGTTCCGGGATGAGGCGTCGCGCCTGGGCCTGCCGCTGATGCCATCGCACACACCGATCCAACCGATATTGCTGGGAGATGAGTCACGCACCCTGGAGTGGGCGCGGCTGCTGGAAGCCAGTGGCATCAAGGTCGGTGCGATTCGCCCGCCCACCGTACCCAATGGCCAGTCCAGACTGCGCATCACGTTAACCGCCGGCCACAGCCACGACGACATCCAGCGCCTGCTTGACGCCCTGGCCAGCTGTCAGCGGCTGGTCCCGGCCGACAGCATGGAAGAGGTTGGCGCATGACCCGCCTGGTACTGCTCTCGGGCTGGGCCATCGATGCCCGTGTCTTTGCCCCCCTCGCCCCGCATTGGTCCCAGGGCTGGGATGTGCATGCCATTGACTGGCCGGGCATGGGCACCAAGTCGTCGTCCCCATTGGCTGACCCGGGCTCCATCAGTCAGCTTGCCGAGGCCATGTCTCCTGAGCTGCTGCCCGACCAGGATACCTCGGTGGTGTGGGTGGGCTGGTCGCTGGGAGCTCTCCAGGCTGCCGCCTTGGCACGTGTCATGGGGCCCCCTGATGCGCTCGTGCTGATCGGCATGGGCTCGACCTTCTGCCACCCCGCAGGGGTCAGTCAACAGGCACTCGCCGACTTCAACAGCGCCTTTCACCGTGACCCAGACCGGGCAGTCGAGCACTTCCTACGCTGGCAGCTATCGGCAGAGCCTGAGCCTCGCCCGTCACTGGCGTCGCTCAAGGCGCTGCTGAGACCGCAGGCACAGGCCGATCACGCCACTCTCGCACACGGACTCTCGACGCTGGCCCAGGAGGATATTCACGACGTTTTCCTCAAGCCGCCCTGCCCGACGGCCACCCTGTGCGGACACGACGACCCGCTGATGGCGCCTGCGGTGCGCCATGCCGCGGATGAGCGCATCGCCGCCAGCGGACACTGCCCCATGCTTAGCCAACCGCAGCGGCTGGTCGAGGCGGTGGAGCGACAGGCACAGCGCCTGCTGGCGCACCGCCAGTCAACAGGACACGGCTACCCCCGTCAGACCTCCAGGCCCGAGCGCGATCAACCAAATCCGAGGGAGGCAGCATGGCAACGCTGACACTGGACGCGCCACTCGGCGATGAGACCTCCGCCAGCCACTGGCGGCAACGGGTGGATCGGGCCTTTTCACGGGCAGCCCCACGCTATCGGCAGCTTGCCCGCGCGCAGCTCGCCATGGCCCAGTCGTTGCTCGACGATTTGCCGCCACGGCAAGCCCAGGCTCGCCAGAGTACGGTGAATGATCACGAGCCCGTCCAAAACGTCCTGGATCTGGGCTGCGGCCCAGGGGATCTCACCTGGCAGATGTGCGACCGCTATCCCAACGCCCAGGTAATAGGACTGGACCTGTCACTGGCAATGCTCGCTGAAGCTCGCCGTCATGCTGCCCGTCCGGACGATTCACGCCCCTGCAGCGCCAGGGCATCGTCTCCTGTGTGGTTGAAGGCAGATGCCCAGTCCCTGCCTCTGGCGACGGCCAGCATCGATCTGCTGGTATCCAACCTGGCCATCCAATGGTGTCCTGACCTGGCGCAGGTACTGGCAAACGTGCATCGCGTCCTGCGCCCGGGCGGCCGGGCGGTGATCAACACCTTGCTACCCGGCACCCTGCATGAGGTGGCCAGCGCATGGCAGCGTCCCGGCCATTCCAGCGGCGTGCTGGTGTTCCCGAGCCTGGCTCAGCATCAGCAGCGTGTCGATCAGAGCCCTTGGCAGGATGCCGTCCTGCGACCCCGCGAGGTCACCTTTCACTACCCGGACATTCACGCCGTGATGGCTTCCATCAAGGGCGTCGGCGCCCAGGTGGCGCGGCCTGGCGCTGGCCTGACCCGCCGGGAACTGGCCCAGGCAAAGCAGCGTTACGAGCGCTTGCGCACGCCACAGGGACTTCCCGTGACCTACCACCAGCTGACGTTGGTACTCAACCGCTGAGCCCTCTCCGGCTCCCCCATGACCCTCAGATTTCTGCAAGATGGACCCGTGCCATGACCTGCTATTTCGTGACCGGCACCGACACCGATGCCGGCAAGACTCTCGCCAGCTCCGCGCTTTTGGCGCTCGCCAGACGCCAGGGCCTCAGCACCCTGGGCCTGAAACCGGTGGCGTCTGGATGCCAAGCGACGGCTGCAGGGTTGAGAAACATCGACGCCTTGACGCTTCAGGCCCAGAGTCGGCCTGAGGTCGACTACGCCACGATCAATCCCTATGCCTTCGAGCCCCCCATTGCCCCTCACCTGGCAGCGCGCTACGCCGACGCCGAGCTGACCTTGGCCAGGCTGGAACGGACCATTGCGCCGTCCCTGGCGCTGGGCCGCGACCTGACGCTGATCGAGGGCGCTGGCGGCTACCGCGTCCCGCTGAATGAGCAGGAAGACCTGGCAGGCCTGGCCCCTCGCCTTAGGCTGCCGGTCATTGTTGTCATTGGCCTCAAGCTGGGCTGTCTCAATCACGCCTTGCTGACCGCAGAAGCGCTGGCCCGTGACGGCGTGGTCTGCGCTGGCTGGATTGGCAACCTCATCGACGCTGACTTTGCGGCAGATGAAACCCTTTACCAGGACAACCTTGCCCATCTGACCGCGCGGCTACCGGGGCCTTGCCTGGGCATCATTCCCCGCCTGGAGGGCAGTGACCACAAGGAGCTGGCGCAGCAGGCCGCCGAGTACCTGACGCTACCCCCCGGTTAGGCCTTGGCTTTTATCGCGTCGCTTGATTCGTTGCCTTTTGTCTCGCTGCCTTTGTTCTTATCGAATTAGCTCTCATTGCATTAGCACTCATTGCGTTAGTGCTCATTGCCTCGGGCATGCTCCCTTCGCCTCAGGCATGAGCGGCCTGTCACCAAGGGCCCATCGCCATCCGCCTGGGCCCTGATGGCTGCGGCGTCGCCCAACAGCTGAAAAAGTTGACTTGCCGGTCAGGCAACGTACAATGTGCACCGCTCACCTGCATGCGGATGTGGTGGAATTGGTAGACACGCTAGATTTAGGTTCTAGTGCCTTAGCGCGTGGGAGTTCGAGTCTCCCCATCCGCACCATCTTGATGTCCCTCAGCTTTTCCCGAATTCCAGCAGATTGCCACGACGCACTAGATGTTCTGGTGTGACCCAATGGTGACGTCACTCTTTCAGAACATGTCCAGAAGGTGCTAAGAACGTGCCTCGCCAGGCGCTCAGTGATGACGCCCACTCGTCCTCTTTGATCGCTTTATCGCAGCGATAGCCATCGCGCTCACATACCTGAGGACACCGCTCGCCTCACCCCTCTCGTCGCATATCACGCTCTGGCATAGCGGCGCTGTGCTATGGCCACCGGCGCGTTGACAACTGCCAGGAAGCCGCGACGAATCGGACCACCGCTCGTGCTATCTTTAGCGGCGAACGGTACGGGATGTGCGTTCTTCCAAAAGCATTCAAGAAAAAAGGCCCCTGCATGCTGAACTACTTTGCCCTTGGCATTCTCTTTTTTGTCGCCTTGACGCTGTTCTACGGGGTTATCGTCATTCACGACATTCCCTATGGCATCGCCAAGAAGCGCAATCATCCTCATCAGGATGCTATCCACGTAGCGGGCTGGGTCAGCCTCTTCACCCTGCATGTGCTGTGGCCCTTCCTGTGGATCTGGGCCACCCTGTATCGCGATGATCGCGGCTGGGGCTTTCAGCAGATCGAGCAGGAACAGGCCAGGGAACGCAACGAGATCGATCAACTGAGGGCGGAGCTGGAGCAGCTCAGGCAGCGGCTTGATCGGCAGGAATCAGGGCAGCCTACCCCGACGGCCGAAACCGTCAGCTCAACCCAGCAGGGAGGCCAGTCCTGATGGATCTGCTTATCGTCCTGACCTACGCCGCCATCTGCATCGTCATTTTCAAGGTGTTTCGCATCCCGCTGAACAAGTGGACAGTGCCCACCGCCTTTCTGGGCGGCGTGATTGTCGTCTCGACGCTGGTGCTGTTGATGAACTACAACCACCCCTTCACTCGCCAGGTGCGTCAGGCCTACGCCGTCACGCCGCTGGTGTCGGAAGTACGAGCCCGCGTCACGTCGGTCAACGTATCCCCCAACACCCTGGTCAAGGCCGGCACCCCGCTGTTCACCCTCGATGCACGGCAGTTCGAAGCCAAGGTGGAGCGTCTGACCGCCGAGCTGGAAGACACCTTGCGCAACTCTGACAGCCGCACCGCAGGCGTGGCTGAGGCGGAAGCCAACTTGCTGGCCGCCCAGGCGGATCGCAACCAGGCCCAGCGCACCCTGGCACGCTACCAGGCGGCCTCATCGGCCTTTAGTCGACAGCAGATCGATGAAGCGGCCCAGGTCGCCGAGACCACCGCCGCCCGGGTATCCCAGGCCCAGGCAGCGCTGGAAAGAGCTCAAGCGGAACAGCGTCCCGATGCCAATGATCAGGACCCACTGGTGATCGCCAAGCGGGCCGAACTGGCCCAGGCCCAGTACGACCTGGAGAACACCATTATCCGAGCCCCGACAGACGGGTATCTTACCCAGCTGGCGGTACGCCCCGGCATGATGGCGGTGCCGCTGCCGCTCAAGCCGATGGGAGTCTTCGTGCACGATGAGCCAGGTCGTTTTACTGGCGCCTTCCGTCAGCAGGCGCTGAACCGCATTCAGCAGGGTGACGAAGCAGAGCTGACCTTCACGGCCTTGCCTGGCCAGGTGTTCAGCGCAGAGGTCATCGAGGTGCTTCCCGCCATCGCCGAGTCTCAGGTCGCGGCAGGAGATCGCCTGCTGGGCGCAGACGCCTTCAAGACAGTGGATGCCCCGGCGCTGGTGACGTTGCGGCTGCTGCCGGACCAGGACGTGCCCGACCTGCCGTTGGGCATCAGCGCCCAGGCGGCGGTCTACACCGAGCACTTCCATCACGTGGCCATCATGCGCAAGGTGCTCCTTCGCATGCTCGGATGGCAGCACTACCTCTATCTGGATCACTGACGCCAAACGACTCAGCCAAGCCCCGGGCGCCCCTACCGACGCCCGGGGCTTTTTGCTGGGCGCTGCATCGCTGCAGGCCAGAGGGCTGAAGCACAGACGACTGAAGCACCAACGACAGCCCTGGGCGCCCGTAAACGCTGACCATCATGATCCAAATCAAGAACTTGGCGGACGCTCTGATCCTACAATTCCTGCATGATCAGTCACCACATGGACCGCGGCGATGTTCACCAAGATTCTGGTACCGGTAGACGGCTCTTGCTACTCCCGTGAAGCGCTGAAGGTTGCCTGCACGCTGCTCAATGCCCATCGCAGCGACGATACTTCGCCCGCCGGAAACGCAAGCGCCGGCCAGCTAGTCTTGCTGCACGTGCCAGAAGAGCTCGGTTCGGAACCCGCCTTCGTCTGGGGCGTCTCCGCCATCGCCGCTGGTGCTGCCCTGGATGAGCGAGAGGCCATCGGCAGAGAGATTCTCGACAACGCCGGGCGTGACGCGCTTAGCCTGGGAGCTTCCAAACCGATGATCCTGCTGCGCCACGGCAGCCCAGGCCAGGTCATCCTCGACGCGGCCCGTGAGCACGGCGTCGACGCCATCGTCATGGGGCATCGCGGCATGGGCAAGTTCAAGGCCCTGATCGAAGGCAGCGTGTCACGCAAGGTCAGTCATCACGCCCGCTGCCGAGTGGTGACCGTGCACTGACGCCCGTATTAAACAAACAGACGAGCAAACGAGCAAACGAGCAAACGAGCAAACGAGCAGAAGAGCAAACGAATAGACGAGCAGAGTGCACGCCATAGCGAAGCGCGTCCCGTCCTCTGCGGCGCCAGCCATGCTAGGCTTTCTCCTACGTGGAACCATGACCCCGCGTGCCATGGTCCGAGGTTGACGAGGGAGCCATTGATGAGACATCTCCGCCTTTATGGCGCTCGGCGCAGTGCGGCCGGTACCACTCCATCTGCGGGCATGCTGCTGGGAGTGCTGGCACTCGCCACTTGCCTGGTCAGCGGCTGCTCCAGCACGTCCCCCGCGGACGGCCTGACGGAGCGCCGAGGCGACAGACAGTATGACGCTCTCGACAGCCTGCAGTTACCGGAAGACGTGCTCCCCCCACCAGGTGCCTGCCGCATCTGGTACCTGGATCTGACGCCGGACCGCCAGCCTCCTCCCGGTGACTGCAACGACCTGTATGACCAAGTGCCTCCAGGCGCCCGCCTGATTCGCGGCTAGGCTGACGCCTGCTGCTGCCAGTACCGGACCGTTCTATCGCCTGCCCAGACGGGCCTCGGCCTGCTCCAACGATGCCCAGGCTAGCCGCTTGAGCGAGTCCTGCCCCTGGTCCATGGCCTCCAGTAGCGCTCGCTTTTCCTTGAGGTAGACCCGCGCGAAGCCAGGGTCGTGCTCGACAATAGAGCCGGTGTTGTGAATCAGGTCTGCATACTTGACGGTCTGTGCATCCCCACCAGCGCGTGCCAACCGTTCCAGCGAGATCCGCTTGCGCGCGGCGCGATTGCCGACCTCTGGCCCCTCAAGGTCACTCAAGGCCACCACAAGTTCCACCACGTCAGCAGGAAACAACTCACGCAGGGTCATCTCGCTGACCTCGGTATCCTCCAGCACGTCGTGCAGCCACGCCGCGGCCTCTAGCTCGGGCCGACTCGGACAATGTTCGCGCACCAAGGCGGCAACCGCGGCAGGATGCTCGATGTAGGGAGTCTCCAGATACTTGCGGCGTTGGCCAATGGCACAGTGGGCAGCCGTCGCGAAAACACGTGCGTGTTCGACCATGACCTGGCCATCGGTGGGTTCTATGGACATCTTGGACGCCTCCATAAATTAGAACGTTTCAATATATTGAGGACAGCGAACGGTCGGCCCACTATTCTGAGTCCACCCCAACCACAACAAGGAGCCCCCATGAAGCCGGACACGATCGCACTGCATCACGGCTACACGCCCGACAACCAGAATGCCGTGGCGGTACCCATTCATCAGACCACGTCCTTTTCATTTGATAGTGCACAACACGCCGCGGATCTGTTCGACCTCAAGGTCGAAGGCAATATCTACTCGCGCATCATGAATCCCACCTGCAGCGTGCTGGAGGGGCGGGTAGCGGCACTGGAAGGCGGTATTGCCGGACTCGCGGTGGCCTCAGGGATGGCGGCAATCACCTACGCCATCCAAACCATCGCCGAAACCGGCGACAACATCGTCTCGATCAGCGAGCTGTACGGGGGCACCTACAACCTGTTTGCCCACACGCTGCCTCGTCAGGGCATCGAGGTCCGCTTTGCCGACAAGGACGACCTGGACACCATCGCCGGCCACATCGATGCCCGAACCAAAGCCATTTTCTGCGAAAGCATCGGCAACCCCTCGGGCAGCGTCGTCGACCTTGGCGCGCTGGCGACTCTGGCCCATGACCATGGCCTACCGCTGATTGTCGATAACACCGTGGCCACCCCCTTCCTGTGTCGCCCGATCGACCACGGCGCCGATATCGTGGTGCATTCGGCGACGAAATACATTGGCGGCCATGGCACCACCGTCGGTGGCGTCATCGTCGACTCCGGACGCTTCCCCTGGGCCTCCCATGCCAAGCGCTTTGCCCTGCTCAACGAAGCGGACCCGTCCTATCACGGTATCAGCTACACCCGTGACGTTGGTGAGGCCGCCTTCATCGCCAGGGCCCGCGTCGTGCCACTGCGCAACATGGGCGCGGCACTCAGCGCCCAGGCTGCCTGGAACCTGCTGCAGGGTCTGGAAACGCTATCGCTTCGAATCGAGCGTATCTGTGATAACACCCAGAAGGTCGCGGAATATCTGGAGCAGCATCCCGCCGTCTCATGGGTGAAGTACGCAGGACTCGAACACCACAAGGATCACGGGCTCGCGATCCGCTACCTGCAAGGCAAAGCGTCGGGCATTCTTAGCTTCGGTATCAACGGCGGGCGCGATGCGGGGGCACGCTTCTATGACGCTCTCGGCCTGATCCTTCGACTGGTCAACATAGGCGATGCCAAGACCTGCTCTGCCATCCCGGCCGCCACTACCCACCGCCAGTTGAACGACGAGGAATTGGCCGCCGCCGGTGTCAGCGCCGATATGGTCCGACTGTCCATCGGCATCGAGCACATCGATGACCTGCTGAGCGATCTCGACCAGGCGCTGTCTGCCTCACAAGCATGAGCGATGCTCCCACGCCCGACGTGGGAGCATGGTTCTAGTTGGAAGCAGGCACGGGCAAACCGACCGGCGTCGGCGAAGGGGGCAGCCATTCCCCCTTCGTCAGCGCCTCGGTAGGTCGATAGAAGCGCAGGGTGTAGTTCCATCCAGGCTCAATCGCCAGATAGTTCGGCACGTCGGGATCCCCGCCAAAATGCAGCGTTACCGACCCATCCTCGTTGGCGTCCGCCGTGCTGCTGGTCACCGACTGGGCGCCGTCGGCGCCGTCGATCAAGCGGCCCTGGTCGTCATACACCGTCACCGACCAGAACCCGGTGACCGGCACATCGACCGGCAGCATCAGCACCTGAGGGGTGTCGCCGTCGTTGTGCAACGGATTGATCGTGACGTAGTACGCCTCTTCAATGGGCTGGCCCAGCCAACCGGCAGCGGTCCCCCACAGATGGCGCACAGGGTCGACGTCACCCTCGGCGCCAAACATGCGGTGACTGCCCGACAGGAAGGGTGACAAGCCCAATACCGCTTCACGCACGTCAGCCAGACCCTGCACATCCCAGTCGGGCAGTGTCATCTCACCCTGTTCGGCCTGGGACCACTCGATCGCGTCCTGCTGGGCGTTGGCCTTGGCGATATCCTCAGGCGAGTCTGCATCGACCTGGGTGCGGACCATCACAAGGGCATAGCGTGACCCCACCGTGTCCTGGTCCAGGGTGATCTCACGCCCCCCATAGACCATCAGTGGAGTGAAATGGTCCTGACTCACGACCTGCAGTGACTGCAGTCGGGTGGGATCCGCCTGGGTCGAGATCGTTACCGGAGAACTCAGGTCGAATAGACCCACACTGTGCAACACATCTCGATTGGGGCGCAGCACGTTCGCGTCTGCAGGCAGTGGCGCGCGATCATGGCGTAGCGTGCCGAAGTAACCGTCATCAGCGTAGCGCTGAAAATGGTGGTCGGTCTGAGCCCTGATATAGGTATCGAGGGTAACGGCATCGCCAGCGCCGGTACCGTCCCCCTCGTCTGCCTGAACGGAAGCTAGCGTCAACATCACCGCCCCCAGGCAGCCACCCCATTGTCTCCACACCATGACGCTCCCCATGCCTGACTCGATCATTACTGTCAGCATAGCGCCGCAATCCACATCCTACGTCAACCCTGGGCCAGGGTATCGGCTGTGATGGGCACAGCTCTCGGGCCTCAACTGCCAGCGATCGTCATCTCGTCGATCAACCAGCTGCCGCTGTGAATACTGCCGCGGGTATCGACATCGTCCCCCAGCGCCACCAGCCCCTGGAACATGCGTGACAGGTTTCCGGCGATGGTAAACTCTTCGACCGGATACTGGATCCGTCCATTTTCGACCCAGAAACCGGCAGCGCCACGGGAGTAGTCGCCGGTGACGCCGTTGACCCCCTGCCCCATCAGCTCGGTCACCAGCACCCCACGGTCCATCTGCGCCAGCATGTCACCATGGGGCGTGGTGGCACCGACCAGGCGCAGATTGCGCGCACCACCGGCATTGGCCGTTGTCTGCATGCCGAGGCGCCGCGCGCTGTAGGCGGACAGCATGTAGCTGGCGATGCGGCCATCTTCGATAAAGCGATTGTCACGGGTCTGCACGCCATCACCGTCGAACGGGCTGCTCGCCATGCCGCCCACCAGCATCGGATGCTCACCAAGACCGAACCAGGACGGGAACAGCGCCTCACCCAGGCGCCCGCACAGGAACGATGCATCCCGGTAGATCGCGCCTCCAGCGAGGGCCGACATCAAGTGCCCTACCAGGCCACTGGCCAGACTCGGGTCGAACATGACCGGAAAGCGGCCGGTCTGCGGCGTCTGGCCACCAAGACGACGCAGGGTGCGCTCGGCAGCACTGTCGCCGACCTCGGCAGGATCGCGCAGGGCCTTGGGGTCCCTGGCACTGGTGTAATCGTAGTCGCGCTGCATGCCGGAGGCGTCTTCCGCGATCAGCATGCACGACAATGAGTGACGACTGCCGCGCTGACTGCCCATGAAGCCATGGCTGTTGGCGTAGACACGCACCCCCTCACCGCTGGACAGGCTGGCACCGTCAGAGCTGCGAATGCCCTCACGAGCAAGTCCGGCGGCTTCGCAGGCCAGGGCTCGCTGAATGGCCTCGTCCGTTTCCAGTGCCCAGGGATGGTGGACATCGAGATCCGGCAGTTCGGTCGCCATAAGCTGTGCATCGGCCAGGCCCGCAGCGGGATCTTCCCCGGTGTAGCGGGCGATAGCGATAGCCTTCTCGACCACGCTCTTGATCGACGCATCGCTGGCGTCGGTGGAGGAGGCACTGCCCTTGCGTTGACCGAGATAGACGGTCACCGCAATGCCCTGATCACGGGACAGCTCAACCGACTCGACATCGCCTTCACGCACGCTGACACCGATCCCCTGATCGACACTGGCACCTACCTCGCAGGCATCAGCTCCTAGCCGCCGGGCCAGTGCTACAGCGCTCTCGGCGCGCCCTTCCAGCAATCTCTGCTGGGCTGTGGCATCAAACGCCTGTGTCATCTTCTACTCCTTCTGCGGCCCGATCGACCGCTTGAGACTGTCATCCCTTGCCGCTCATGTCGGCTCGGGCTGGTATACTCCTGAGCTTTGGCGGGCGCCGCCTGTTGGCGTTCGCCTCTTCGCTGCCCCAGCTGCCTTCATCAGGGACCCGGTATGACCCAGCAAGACCTCTCCCCCGACGACCGCCCCAGCAAGTCACAACTCAAGCGCGAAATGCACGAGTTGCAGGCTCTGGGCGAACGCTTCATCGCCATGAAGCCGGACGAACGTGCACGCTTCCCGCTCTCGGACGACCTGCTGCGCGCCATCGAGGAAACCGATCGCATCCGTGCCCGCGAGGCGAGAAGGCGCCACATGCAGTACGTCGGCAAACTGATGCGCAAGGAAGACCTCGACGCCATTCAGGCCGTCTTCGATGAAATCGAACAGGCCCAGGTGCAGCGCGACCATGCCTTTCTGCGCCTGGAAAAGTGGCGCGACCGGATGATCGAGGAAGGCGACGACGCAGTCGAACCCTTCCTGGCAGACTACCCCCACGCCGACCGTCAGGCACTGCGCCAGCTCATCCGCAATGCCCGCAAGGAGCGCGAGCAGAACAAGCCGCCGACCAGCGCCAAACGGCTCTATAAACTGCTGCGCGACACGGCGGGACTCTAGCCCCGCCGGGAGCCATCTTGCCTTGCGGCGGCCACTCGGGTCGGCTGACACAGCACGACCTGAAAACTCAGTCCTGAACACTCAGAACTGAAAAAACCGCGACCTGAGACATCCATACCTGCAACACCCAAAGGCGCTGAACCTCGCGCCCATGGGCAGGTGTCAGGCGGCGCTCACGACTGGGTGCCGCCAACCGTCAGCTCATCCAGCTTCAAGGTGGGCTGACCCACGCCGACGGGAACGCCTTGCCCCTCCTTGCCGCAGACGCCAATGCCGGTGTCCAGCGCCATGTCGTGTCCAATCATCGACACTCGGCCCATGGCTTCGGGCCCGTTACCGATCAGGGTAGCCCCCTTCACCGGCGCGGTAATGCGTCCGTCCTCGATCAGATACGCCTCGCTGGCAGAGAACACAAACTTGCCGGACGTGATATCGACCTGACCGCCACCGAAACTCACGGCGTAAAGACCGCGAGAGACGCTCTTGATGATGTCTTCCGGGTCGTCCTGACCGGCCCGCATGTAGGTATTGGTCATGCGAGGCATCGGCATGTGCGCGAACGACTCGCGGCGAGCATTGCCAGTCGGTGCCATGCCCATCAGGCGGGCGTTCAACTTGTCCTGCATGTAGCCCTTGAGGATGCCGTCCTCGATCAGAGTGGTGCACTGACTCGGCGTTCCTTCATCGTCCACCGACAGCGAACCACGCCGATCGGTCAGCGTCCCGTCATCGACCACGGTGACCCCTGGCGCCGCCACCCGTTCACCGATACGGCCGGCGAACGCGGAACTGCCCTTGCGATTGAAGTCACCTTCAAGCCCGTGTCCCACCGCTTCATGAAGCAGAATTCCAGGCCACCCCGCCCCCAGCACGACGGGCATCTGCCCGGCCGGCGCATCCGCGGCTTCCAGGTTGACCAGCGCCTGGCGCACGGCCTCCTTGGCATAAGTTTCGGCGACACCCTCGTCACGCAGGCGCGCCATCGGGTAACGACCACCGCCTCCCGCGCTGCCCCGCTCCCGACGCCCATTGCGAGACGCAATCACGCTCACGTTGAAGCGCACCAGCGGACGCACATCGGTCGCCAGAGTGCCGTCACTGGCCGTGACCAGGACCACTTCATAGACGCCGGACAGCGAGGCACTGACCTGGGTAACGCTGGGGTCGGCTTCTCTGGCCACCCGGTCGGCCAGCTTCAGCATCGCGACCTTGTCCTCGGCCGACAGCCCCGACAAGGGGTCGATGCCCGCATAGCGGGGCTCCGCACTGACCACGATGCGGGGCGCCTGGTTGAGGCTGGCGCCGCTTCGCACGATGCCCGAGGCCGTTCGTCCGGTCTCCGCCAGCGCATCCGCGGTAATCTGGTTGGAATAGGCAAAGCCGGTCTTTTCACCGGCCATCGCACGCACCCCGACACCACCGTCGATGTTGTAGCTGGCTTCCTTGACCTCGCCATCCTCCAGCACCCAGCCTTCGTGCCAGGCGCGCTGGAAATACAGGTCGGCATAGTCGATGCCCGGCCCGAGGGCATGCCGCAGACCGGCATCAAGTCCGCCAAGGTCAAGCCCGCCGGGGGTCAACAGAGTGGCAACCGCCTCTTCGAGGCTCGCAGGATGTGATGTCATTGGGCACTTTCCAGAGTGATCTGGGGCGACGTCCATGGACCTTGCACCAGATAGTGAATTCGCGTCACCCGATCGATGACGTCACCGAACAGCTTGTCGGCCACGAACAGCGCCCCACCGACGATGGGAGCGCCCGCGACCACAGCGGCCAGTGGCAGGTTGTTGCTGACGGGCACCGTGACGCCGAGCATCAGGTCCAGCTGACGCCTGGCAAGGTCGGCGGAGCCGTCCAGCGTGAAGTCGGTCGCCGGTCCGTCGATGCGGATCGGCCCATCGGTTTCCAGCACTCCACCATACAGGGTTGCGTTACCGCTGACACGGTCAAAGGCGGTTCCTGAACCGGTGACGTCGGTGAAGTCCAGGCGCAGTCGACGCAGCAGGTTATCGACATTAAGAAGCCCCACCACCTTGGCCGATGGCGAACTGATGTTGGCAAAGGCACCGTCCAGCATGCTCACCTCCAGGCTACCCCTCGAACGGGCCAGGGCGAACTGCCAGGGCGCGCCGGGCCAGGCCAGTTGACTGTCCACATCCAGACGCTCGGCACGCACCGCGACCTCCTGGCCCAGCGCAGCCAGGGCGCTACCAGGATCCCCCCCGGTCAACGCCAGCCGGGACCTGGTGAGGCTGTGGCTGCTGCCAGAGGCTTCCCAGATCAGTGATCCATTGGCACTGACTTCGCCGAGGGTCAAGGCGACAGGGTCTACCGACAGACGATCATCCTGGGTCCGCCACTCGCCGCTGAAAGGGCCCATCCGATTGCCCTTGTACTGGATGGTACGGATGTCGAGCCGCCCGTCAGGCAGATCTCGCACGCGGGCAGGAAACTCGGCGGGTTCCTCGGCCACCTCAAGCTCACCAAACAGTGAACCGGCTTCGGCCCCGGCGACCGCTTGCCCTGAAGACGCCGGAATCAGGTCATCCAAGGTCAGTCGGTCGAGATCCAGCACCAGTGGCTGAAGGGTGCCGGGCCGATAGCGCATCTGTCCACTGAGCAGGCTACCGTCCAGCGAAGCGTTCCAGCGCTGGCCGCCACCCTGCTCGGGACTGGCATTGATGACCAGGGAACCCAGGCAGCGGTCGCCGTCGCTGAGGCAGTCGCTGCGGGCCTCGACCCTGGCCAGACCCACGCTGCCACTGCCACTGCCGGAACCACCACCCGGCATGCTGCCGGCCAGGGGCTTGAGGGCATCCGCCCAGGCCGTGAGATCCAGCCTTGGAAGATGCGCCAACACCGCCACGCCCCGCTCCCTGGGCCAGGCGGCAGGCGCCGACCGACCGATCCACAGCTGGCCTTGGCCACCACCGGCATCGCGCCACCTGGCGCCGACACTGTTGCCGTACTCGGCACTCAGGCTCATGGCATCACCCAGGCGTAGATCCAGCGCAAGCGGTACACGCTCCGCGGCACGCTTGCCCAGGGGGGCCGGCAGCTCGATCGTCAGGCCCTCCAGTGTACTGTCGAGCTGCAAGCGCTGAGCCTCCAGGTTCAAGCGCCCGCGCCATGGAAAGGCACCGGACATCAACGCCCCCGAAGGCAGTCCCGCCCAGTCCAGCAGCGCAAGCGCCTCGGCACGCCCCGACAGGGCAACGCTGTCGTTGCTGCCTTCCAACTCTGCGGTCACGTCACCGCCCAGCACGCGTCCATCAAGTCGCCCCGACAGGCCGCCATCGTCGCCGTGCTGCTGCCACGTCAGCGGCCCGCGAACATTCTCGAAGGAAAGCCCGGTGCTCTGGTGGGTGACCGATGACGCTTCGGCATTGGCCTCGACGCTAAGAGACAGTCCGTCAGGGTCGTCCATCGGCATACGCAAGGCCAGCTCACCCTGGACTTGCCCCTCGCCTTGCCAGTCACTGGCGGCGTCGACGCCATCCACCGGCATCTCGCCCAGGAACCGCAGTAGATCGGTCAACGAGGCAGTCATCGGTCCGTCTACGCTCAGCACCTGGTCCTGCAAGCTGACGCGAGCATCATTTGTGACCACGCCCAGGCTTTCAGCATGATCGACGCGGGCTTCCAGGCTATCGTCTTCGACGGACAGATGTCCGCGCACCTGCTGAAGCGCTGGCCAGCCATCGGCGTAGGGAACGCGCCCATCGACAATGTCGAGCTCAAGCCCAAGTGTGGTGTCCAACCTGTCACCACCCTCGCCATCACTGTCGAGGCTGTCCTGCTCACGCAGGGGCACGTGCAACCTCAGCTGTCCCTGGGGCACCCGCCCCGCCAGGCCGCTGGCAAGCCATTCGGCCAGCTCAGGGTCGACATCGTTTCGCAGCAGCGGCATCGGCAGCCACTCACTGAGCGCGGTATCGCGGGCGTTGACGTCACGCATATCGAGGGACAGGCCGAAGCCTCCGCGCCGGTCTCCGGCAATCGCCAGGCCAAATTCCCCGTCGACCTTGGCACCGCGCCAGCCTACCTGGAGATCTCGCCCACTGACGTAGCTGCGCGGACCATCGTAGGACCACTGCACCTGGCCGGTGGCGTAGTCCAGTGCCATCGGTGCCGAAAACAGGTTAGGGAAGTGCATGGACGCTGCACCGGTATCGACAAAGTCGACTTTCCCTCGAGTGCCGTCGGCCTCGACCCATACATCGAGGGGGCCCCCACCTGGCGCATCCTCCCAGGGATCCACCTCGACGCCCTCGGCGCTGACGCGGGCCCGCCACTCGCCTTCGCGCTTGCCAAAACCTAGCCCGGTGACGCGTCCTCTTGGCTGCAACGCCGATACCGCACGCGACAGCCCTTCGGGCAGGCGCACCCGTTCCCGCCACTGGGCCAGCGCCCCAAGCTCGAAGTCACTGGCGTTGGCCCACCAGCCATCCTCTCGACTGGCCACGTGCCAGAAACGCGGCAGCGCGCTGCCCTCAGGGGCCTGTTCACCGTCGTTGCCCGTCCACAGCACGTCTTCAGTGTCGCCTTCGAACCAGGCTTCCCAGTCATCGACCCCACGCCGCAGCCACTGCCCTCTCAGCTCGGCCCCCGTCATCACGATGCCGCCATGCTCTGCCGCGGGTGCCTCAGGGGCTACCGACGATGGGCCATGATCATCCTGGTTCAGCGCGATACGCGGCGCCCGTACATCCAGGCGCACATCCGCCAGCCGTCCGTTATCCCAACGGGCCCATACCGTGGCATCACCGCTGGCCTCATCCAGCCTGAGCACGTCTTCGATACCGATCAGGCGTGACAGTCCGGTCAGGCTGTCGAGCTGCATGGTGCCCTGCAGCGCCGCACTGAAATTGCCGGCGTCGCGGGTGCCCGGGGTCAGCGCCATCACCACTTCCATGGCTTCCATGGAGCGGTCTTCAATGAAAATCTCGCCTTCGATGTGGGTGCGTGTTTCGTTCCCGGTCATCAACAGCCGGGGCGCATGCAGGGTGGTCACTTCCCGCCGCCCGTGGAGCACCACGCGTAGATCATCGACCCAGGCCCGCTGACGCAGCATCACGCCGACCCAGAAGTCCAGGCGCTGCAGGTTGAATTCGCCATCAGGCATGAGTTCGGGGGGAATCCTGGCAGGCTTGGGCCACAACCAGCGACGCTCACGATCCTGGTAAAGATGCAGGGTCACGCCCTGAAAATGCGCCTTGTCGGCGACGGGAATGCCCTGCTGAAGACTGGCCAGGGTGTCCAGACGCACCTCACCCTGCTCGACTTCCAGCAGCGGATAGCTGCCCAGGGCGTCGCGCGCTTCCAGGCGCAGCCCATCCAGCGACAGCTCGGGGTCAAGCCCCCGCAGCGCCCCGTTCATTTCGACCAGGTGGGCCTCGGCCTCGAAGCGAGACTCGACCATGTCGATCAGCGTGCTTTCCAGCCGATCCACCTGGCCCAGGGAGAGACGCAGGACCACCGACAGCAGTGCGGCGAGGGCCAGCACCACCGCCACCAGCGTCAGTAACCAGCGAGTCAGCAGGCGAATCGGCCTCATCACATCACATCAGCACGATGTCGTACTGCTCCTGGGAATAGTGAGTCTCGACCTGGAAGCGGATCGTCTTGCCGATGAACTCTTCCAGATCAGCCACTGCCGCCGACTCTTCATCGAGCAGACGATCGACCACGGCCTGGGAGGCCAGCACTGCGTAGGTCTCCGCGTTGTAGGCACGCTCCTCGCGCAGGATCTCCCGGAAGATTTCGTAGCATACGGATTCCGGCGTCTTCAGCGTGCCGCGTCCCTGGCAGGATGGGCAGGGCTCGCACAGCGTCTGCTCAAGACTCTCCCGGGTCCGCTTGCGGGTCAGTTGCACCAGCCCAAGCTCGGTGACGCCGGTACACTTGGTCTTGGCGTGGTCTCGCTCGAGAGACTTCTCGAGCATTCTCAGCACCTGCCGCTGATGTTCGGGGTCCACCATGTCGATGAAATCGATAATGATGATGCCACCCAGGTTGCGCAGGCGCAGCTGCCGGGCAATGGCGGTAGCGGCCTCGAGATTGGTCTTGAAGATCGTCTCTTCCAGATTGCGATGACCCACGTAGCCGCCGGTATTGACGTCGATGGTGGTCATCGCCTCGGTGGGGTCGATCACCAGATAGCCACCGGATTTCAGCTGCACCTTGCGTGCCAGCGCTTTCTGGATTTCATCTTCCACGCTGTACAGATCGAAGATGGGGCGCTCGCCGGCATAGTGCTCGATCCGCCCGACCGCGGTCGGCATGAACTCTTCAGCGAATTCGACCAGCTTGACGAAGTTCTCGCGAGAATCGATGCGCACCTTCTCGATGTCATCACGCATGACATCGCGCAGGGTTCGCATGAACAGGGGCAGGTCGTCATAGATGACGCTGGGGGCCGGGGCCGTGATCTTGCGCTCGCTGACCTTGCGCCATAGCCGCAGCAGAAAGTGCATGTCCGCCGCCATTTCCTCGAGGGTCACACCCTCTGCAGCGGTGCGCACGATAAAACCGCCGGTGATGTCGATCTGCTGCTCGGCTTGGGCCGCCTCGACCAGCTCTCGCAGACGTTCTCGCTCGGTTTCATCCTCGATACGCTGGGACACCCCGTTATGGGGCGAATCTGGCATGTACACCAGATAGCGGGAGGGTACCGACAGGTGGGTGGTCAGGCGAGCCCCCTTGGATCCGATGGGGTCCTTGGTCACCTGGACGACCAGTGACTGGCCTTCGTGCAGGAGATGCGAAATCGACGGCTGCTCTTCGCCACTGGCAGCGTGATCACCGACGTCGTGGGCGTGAATGAAGGCCGCCCGTGACAGACCAATATCGACGAAGGCGGCCTGCATGCCGGGCAACACTCGAACGACCTTGCCCTGATAGATATTGCCGACAATACCGCGCCGCCTGGCCCGCTCGATGAAGGCTTCCTGGAGCACGCCATTTTCCACCACGGCTACGCGGGTTTCCATCGGCGTCAGGTTGATGAGTACTTCACCACTCATGCGGCTGTCCTTGTCCTTTGATGTCTGGCGCCATTATGACATAGCCACCCACCGTTGCGACGATGCCTGTCTCGGCCATCCTGGCCATACGGATTGATGCAGCATACGCGCTTTCGACCCGCTTGCCATCGCGCAGCGACAGATGACGCCAGATAAGTGGGCCTCAACGCTGCGCCACCGGTGTCGACGACGCCTGTCATCCGCCCGTGCAGAGCGATTCACCGCGACACAGTGCTCTAGGGAAGGGCCCCACACCACAGCGCCATGCCCTGCTGTCGAAGCAACGCGGCCGTCTCGAACAAGGGCAATCCCACCACCGCCGAATGGCTGCCGGCAATGCGCTCGACGAACACCGCTGCCAGCCCCTGGATGGCATATCCCCCGGCCTTGTCCTGGGGTTCACCGCTGCGCCAATACGCATGAATCTCGGCGTCTTCGATCATCCGCATGGTGACGTCAGTGACGACCGTGACCTCCAGCAGACCCGCTGGCCCGGTGACCGCCACAGCCGTCATCACCTGATGATCACGCCCGGAGAGCGAACGCAGCATGGCATACCCCTCTGCGGCATCCGCTGGCTTGCCTAGAATCTGCCCATCGCGGACCACCGCGGTATCAGATCCCAGCGTGACCCGGTCCTCACTCGCCGCCCCCGGCTGGGCCAGTCCTGCGCGCTGCCCGACGGTCGCCTTGGTCCGGGCAAGGCGCGCGACATAGTCCACGGCCTGCTCACCCGGATGCGGCGTTTCATCGATGTCCACGGGGCAGACCTCGACCTCGACACCGATACTCGCCAGCAAGTCCCGTCGACGCGGCGAGGCCGACGCCAGACGCAGCGTGTTCGACAAGGGAAGGTCGCTAGCGGAAGGCATGCACAGACTCCTGACCAGGTTACTCGCGGACCGCACGCCGGCCCAGGGCCTTGAACAGAGTGACCAGCCACGGCCACAGGGCAGCCCCGATCAGCGAGGGCATGAGAAACGACAGATGCATCGAAAAAGGCCCGAACAGCGTGCGCAGCCATTGTTCCACCAGCTGCACCAGTCCCAGCAGCACGAAGATCAGTACCGCCTGCTGAACCAGGGAGTACGTGCGAAATCTGGGATAGACCAGCGCGCCAAGAAAGGCCAGCAGCGACAAGGTCAAGGCACTCTGCCCCAGCGGCGCCCCTTCGATCAGGTCGAGCAACAGCCCCAGCGCAAAGCCGTGGAACACGCCCACGCGATCAGGCTGCGTCATGCACCAGTACAGCAGCATCAGTCCCAGCCAGTCAGGTCGCCAGACCTGCCAACCATCGGCCATGGGCATGACCTGGAGACACAGCGACAAGGCCAGTGTCAGCCACACCAGCAACAGACTGGCCCGTGGAGTGGCAGCCATCAGTTGTCCTCCTCGGTGTCGTCCTCGGGTGGCAGCAGTAGCTCGCCAAGACGGCGAGCCGACTCGATGGCAACCGGATCCAGATCAGGGTGCCAGCGGCCGCGAGACACCTCTAGCGCCGGTTCCGGTGGGAACAGCAGCAGGAAATGCCGCGAGCGCTGAAGCTGTGCCACCGGCGCCGCGCTGACCGTCGCGAACGGCTCGCCGGGATCATGACCCACGTCGCTGACCCTGGCCACCGGGTAGCCGGCGGGAAAACGTCCCGCCAGGCCGGAGCTGACCAGCAGGTCGCCGACCCGAATATCTGCGGTATCCGGTACATGCAGGACCTTCAGGGCATCGTAGTTGCCCGTTCCCTGAATGATGAAGCGCAGACCGTTGCGATTGACCTGGATGGGCAGCGCGTGACTGGCATCGGTCAGCATCAGGACGCGACTGGAATAGGCGGACAATTCACTGACCTGCCCGGCGATACCCGACGAGTCCATCACCGGCTGGCCCACATAGACGCCATCGCGACGGCCACGGTCAATCACCATCTGATGGGTGAAGGGGTCTGGATCGAGGGACAGCAGTTCGGCAGTCAGGTAGGGAACTTCATGGTCTCGGGCGGCATCGAGCAGCTCGCGCAGGCGGACGTTTTCCGCGGTCAGGCTGGCCATGCGCTGGACCCGATGGGAGAGCGTCAGCAGCTGTTCACGTAGACGCGCGTTCTCCTCGACCAGAGAACGCTGCTCGGACAATGCCAGAGCCCCCCAATTCAGCACATCACTGGGCAGGCTCACGACCCACTGGATAGGGGCAACCAGCGTCGACAGCTGGGCACGCACCGACTCCATGCGGGTGAAATGCGTATCGACAAACATCAGCCCACCCGCGAGCACCGCACACAACAACATGCGATACCCGGGGACGGAGCCATGCGAGAACAGCGGTTTGATAGGCCGACTCCCTGGAGATCCTGGGCCACACCTTGTCAGTCGCTGGAGAGCAGCTCGAAGGTATGCTGATCAATCATTTCCAGGGCCTTGCCGCCGCCACGGGCGACGCAGGTCAGCGGATCGTCCGCGACCACCACAGGCAGGCCGGTCTCTTCGGCGATCAACTTGTCGAGATCGCGCAGCAGTGCACCACCACCGGTCAACACCAGGCCACGCTCGGCGATGTCAGAGGCCAGTTCGGGGGGAGACTGCTCAAGGGCGCTCTTGACCGCTGATACGATCGAGCCGAGCGGCTCCTGCAGCGCATCCAGAATCTCGTGAGAATTCAGCGTGAAGCTGCGCGGAATGCCTTCTGCCAGGTTACGGCCACGCACGTCGATTTCGCGCAGCTCGCCACCCGGATAGGCACAGCCAATCTCTTCCTTGATGCGCTCGGCGGTCGCCTCACCGATCAAGCTGCCATAGTGGCGACGCACGTAGGAGCTGATCGCCTCGTCGAAGCGATCGCCGCCGATACGAATCGACTCGGAGTAGACCACGCCGTTGAGCGAGATGATGGCGATCTCTGTGGTACCACCACCGATATCGACGACCATCGAACCCTGGGCTTCCTCCACCGGCAACCCGGCACCGATAGCAGCCGCCATCGGCTCCTCGATCAGGAAGACTTCACGGGCACCAGCCCCCTCGGCGGATTCCTTGATGGCACGGCGCTCGACCTGGGTAGACATGCAGGGAACGCACACCAGGACCCGGGGGCTAGGCGTCAGGAAGGTGCTCTGATGCACCTTACGGATGAAATACTGGAGCATCTGCTCGGTCACGGTGAAGTCGGCGATGACGCCGTCCTTCATCGGACGAATGGCAGTGATGTTTCCCGGGGTGCGGCCCAGCATGCGCTTGGCATCGGCACCCACCGCCGCCACGCTGCGCATGTTGCCAGACTGTCGGATCGCAACCACGGAGGGTTCATCCAGGACGATCCCGCGATGACGCACGTAGATGAGCGTATTGGCCGTCCCCAGATCGATCGACAGATCGCTGGAAAACACACCTCGTAAACGTTTGAACATGGAAAAGATACCTAGTGCAGACCGGAAACCCTGTGCGGACGCAAACGGTATCACTGACCCCCCCTAGCGGCAAGCGTGTTGCGCGTCTCACTTGACCGGGCAGACCTGCCCGAGCGCCCCGGAATGTGGTACCTTCTGCGGTCATTTCATGGACCCTTCCGTCGAGGAATTGATCATGGCGCTTGAACACGCCGAGGTACTCCGTGCCGCTCACCTGGCCCGGATCGACCTTTCAGAGAATGACGCTGCCCACTACCACGATGATCTCGGCCGGATCCTGGAGATGGTTGACCAGCTCCAGGCAGTCGATACCGAGGGCGTCGCCCCCTTGGCCCATCCCCTCGATGCCACCCAGCGCCTGCGCGCCGACGAGGTCACCGAAACTGACCAACGCGACGACTTTCAACGCTGCGCACCTCAGGTCGAAAACGGCCTCTATCTGGTGCCGCGCGTCGTCGAATGACGCCTCGCCCCTTTTTTCTCGACACTGGATTCACGCACACAGGGAGCCAGGCCCATGCATGACAAGACGCTGACAGAGATCAGCCAGGCACTTGCTGCCGGCACCATCTCCAGCCGCGAGCTGACCCAGGATCTGCTCGGACGTATTGATCGCCACGACAAGACGATCAACAGCTTTATCACCGTGACCGCCGACCAGGCGCTGAGCGCCGCCGACGCCGCGGATCAGGCGCGGGCCAACGGCCAGGCAGGACCGCTGACCGGCGTACCGCTGGCGCTGAAGGATATTTTCTGTACCAAGGACGTGCGCACCAGCTGCGGCTCCAGAATGCTCGACAACTTCGTCGCGCCCTATGACGCCAGCGTGGTCGAGAAGCTCAAGGCCGCGGGCAGCGTGAGCCTTGGCAAGACCAATATGGACGAGTTCGCCATGGGCTCCTCCAACGAGTCGAGCTTCTACGGGGCGGTCAAGAACCCCTGGGATCTGAACGCTGTCCCCGGCGGCTCATCCGGCGGCAGCGCCGCTGCCATCGCCGCCGGCTTTGTGCCTGCAGCGCTGGGCACCGACACCGGCGGATCGATTCGCCAGCCGGCGGCCTTTTGCGGCATCACCGGCCTGAAGCCCACCTACGGCCGTGTATCGCGCTACGGCATGATTGCCTACGCATCCAGCCTGGATCAGGGCGGCCCCATGGCCCGCAGTGCCGAGGACTGCGCCCATCTGTTGAACGCCATCGCCGGCCATGACGTGCGCGACTCCACCAGCGTGGCTCGCGGCGTCCCCGACTACACCGAGGAACTGACAGCACCGCTGTCCGGCCTCAAGATCGGCCTGCCCCGCGAGTACTTTGGTGACGGCCTGGACAGTGGTGTTCGTCAGGCCATCGACGAGGCCATCAAGGTCTATGAGTCGCTGGGAGCCAGCGTGCGCGAGGTCAGCCTTCCGCACACTCAGTACGCCATTCCGGCCTACTACGTGATCGCGCCGGCAGAGGCCTCGTCCAACCTGTCACGCTACGACGGCGTGCGCTTTGGCCACCGTTGCGACAATCCGCTCGACCTGATCGATCTGTACAAGCGCTCTCGTGCAGAAGGCTTTGGCGAAGAGGTCAAGCGTCGCATCCTTATCGGCACCCACACCCTGTCGGAGGGCTTCTTCGACGCCTATTACAAGAAGGCGCAGCAAGTGCGCCGACTGATCCGTCAGGACTTCCTCGACGCCTTCGAAGAGGTCGACGTGCTGATGGGGCCGGCCGCGCCGACACCCGCCTTTGACCTGGGTGCCCAGAAAGACCCGGTGTCCATGTACCTGCAGGATATCTACACCATCGCGGTGAACCTGGCCGGCATTCCCGGCATCAGCGTTCCGGCAGGCTTCTCCGGCCAGCGTCCGGTTGGCCTGCAGATTCTCGGCACGCACTTTGCCGAGACCCGCCTGCTCAATGTGGCACACCAGTTCCAACAGGCCACCGACTGGCATACCAAGCGTCCCGCCATGACCGAGGAGAACCGCTGATGGAATGGGAAACCGTGATCGGTCTCGAGGTGCACGTACAGCTCGCGACCCGCTCCAAGATCTTCTCCGGCTCGTCCACCGCCTTCGGTGCCGAGCCCAACACCCAGGCCAACGCTGTCGACCTGGGGCTGCCCGGCGTGCTTCCCGTATTGAACGAGCAAGCCGTGGCCATGGCGCTCAAGTTCGGCCTGGGCATTCATGCCGACATTCCCGAAGTGTCGGTGTTTGACCGCAAGAACTACTTCTACGCCGACCTGCCCAAGGGCTACCAGACCAGCCAGATGTACCACCCCATCGTCGGCGCTGGTGAAGTGGAGATCCTGCTGGACGACGGCACCAGCAAGATCATTCGGGTTCACCATGCTCATCTGGAAGAGGATGCCGGCAAGTCGCTGCACGAAGACTTTCACGGCATGACCGGGATCGACCTGAACCGCGCGGGCACGCCCCTTCTGGAAATCGTCTCCGAGCCGGACATGCGCTCGGCCAAGGAGGCTGCGGCCTATCTCAAGGCCATCCATTCCATCGTGACGTACCTGGGAATCTCCGACGGCAACATGGCCGAAGGCTCCATGCGCTGCGACGTCAACGTCTCTGTACGTCCGAAGGGTCAGGAAGCGTTCGGCACCCGTGCCGAGATCAAGAACGTCAACTCGTTCCGCTTCGTCGAGCGCGCCATTGCCTATGAAGTCGAGCGCCAGGTCGAGCTGATCGAGGACGGCGGCAAGGTGGTGCAGGAAACCCGCCTGTATGACCCGGAGGCCGACGAGACACGCAGCATGCGGACCAAGGAAGAAGCCAACGACTACCGCTACTTCCCCTGCCCCGACCTGCTGCCCGTGGTGCTCGACTGCGCCTACGTCGACCACCTGCGCGAGAGCCTGCCCGAGCTGCCTGCGGAGAAGCGCGCGCGCTTCCAGGACCAACTGGGCCTGTCCGCCTACGACGCCGGAGTGCTGTCGGCCAGCCGTGAAATGGCGGAATACTTCGAGCAGGTCAAGGACCTCTGCGGCGACGCCAAGCAGGCGGCCAACTGGGTGCAAGGAGAACTATCCGGGGCGCTCAACCGCGACGGGCTCGACATTTCCGACAGCCCCGTCAGCGCCGAACAGCTTGGCGGCCTGATCAAGCGCGTCATCGATTCAACCATCAACGGCAAGGCGGCCAAGCAGGTCTTCCAGGCCCTGTGGAATGGGGAAGGTGACAGCGCCGACCAGATCATCGAGACCAAGGGACTCAAGCAGGTCACCGACACCGGGGCGATTGAGGCCATGGTGGATCAGGTCATCAGCGAAAGCCCCGCCCAGGTCGCCCAGTACCGGGATGCGGAGCCTGATAAGCGCGGCAAGATGATCGGCTACTTTGTCGGCCAGGTGATGAAAGCGTCTCGCGGCACCGCCAACCCTCAGCAGGTTAACGGCTTGCTCAAGGAAAAACTCGACGCTCTGTGCTGAAACTGACGCACGCCTCCCCGGGACAGCGAGGGCTGTCCCGGGGCCTCTCGTCCACTAGCGGCCTAGGAAGTCACCATGTCTGACGATGTCGGAGCCCGACTACGGGCCTTGAGAACCCTGCGCGGCATCTCTCAACGGGAATTGGCCAAGCGCTGCGGCGTCACCCATTCCAGCCTGTCGTTGATCGAACAAGGCAAGGTCAGCCCCTCCGTCAGCTCCTTGAAGAAGATCCTGGACGCCATTCCAATGAGCGTCGGCGACTTCTTCACCATGGACCTGGAGAGTAAGAATCAGGTCTTCTACAGCGCCGATGAGCTGACGGACGTGGGCAGTGGAGACGTCATCTTCAAGCTGGTCGGCGCCAACCGTGATAGCCGGGCCCTGTCGTTCATGATCGAGACCTACCCCCCAGGCAGCGATACAGGGCGCGAGATGATTACCCATCAGGGAGAGGAAGCAGGCGTCATCCTCGAGGGCGCCATCGAAATCACCATTGGCGCTGAAACCCGTATGCTCGCTGCCGGCGAAGCCTATTACTTCGACACCAATGTGCCTCATCGCTTCCGCAATCCCGGCAAAGAGGCCTGCCGACTGGTCAGCTGCGCCACCCCTGCCCGCACGTTCTAGCAGCCATCGCCTCCTCTCGCCCACCCCTCCCTTGATACGACAAGAGGCCACGCCAGGCGTGACCTCTTCCCCTGCCCCTTATCCAGGGCAAGGCGCTTTCACTGGGCGTTACACGCTCATCACAGGCTGGAGGCGCGTCATGACTCCACCTGCTCGCAGGACGCAATACTGACACCCTGCGCTTCGAGCCGCCGCAAGGTCTCGTCCAGCGCACGCTCGGCGAGACGCACCAGCTCATCGATCTCGTCACGGCTGATCACCAAGGGGGGTGAGATGACCATGGTGTCACCCACCGAGCGCATCACCAGCCCCGTTTCAAAGCAGATGTCACGACACAGATTGCCCACGGCCAGGGCCTTGTCAAAGCGCTGCCCGCTGGCCTTGTCAGCGACAATTTCCAGGGCACCGATCAACCCCAGCGAGCGTGCCTCGCCGATCAATGGATGGGCCTCCAGCGCCTTCCAGCGTGACGCCAGGTACGGCCCCAGCTCGTTGCGGACCTTGTCGACGATCCCCTCGGCCTGCATCAGCTCCAGGTTTTTCAGCGCCACAGCGGCGCAGGCGGGATGCCCTGAGTAGGTGAAGCCGTGATAGAACTCGCCCCCCTCCTCGATCAGGGTCTCGGCGACACGGTCACCGACCAGCACGCCGCCAATAGGCAGATAACCTGACGACAGCCCCTTGGCGATCGGCATCAGGTCGGGGGTCAGATCGTAGTGAACACTGCCGAACCACTCTCCCAGGCGACCAAACCCACAGATCACCTCATCCACCACCAGCAGGATATCGTACCGATCCAGCACCTCCTTGATGGCCGGCCAGTAGCTGTCTGGCGGGATGATGGCGCCACCGGCACCCTGTACCGGCTCGGCGATAAATGCCGCCACCTGATCGGCGCCCAGCTCCTGAATGCGCGCCTCAAGCGCCTCGGCGCAGCGACGACCGAAGCTGTCGGGGTCCTCACAGCTGGCATCGGGCAGGCCCTCGCCATACCAGTAGGGCTGACGAACATGGGTAATCCCCGGTACGCAGGGCCCACCCTGCTCATGCATGGGTGCCATGCCCCCAAGGCTCATCCCCGCCACCGTGGAACCGTGATAGCCGTTCTCGCGACCAATGATCCAGTGCTTTTGCGGACGCCCCTTCAATGCCCAGTAGCGCCGCACCATACGCACGACGGTGTCATTGGCTTCGGAGCCTGAACCGGTGAAGAACACCCGGTTCATGTGCGGCGGGGCGAGACGGCAGAGGGTCGCGGCCAGCTCCACCGCCGGTGGGTGCGAGGTCTTGAAGAAGTTGTTGTAGTACGGCAGCTGAGTCAGCTGCTGGGTGGCGGCGTCGACCAGCTCCTTGCGACCGTACCCCAGGTTGACGCACCACAGCCCCGCCATGGCATCCAGTATTCGGTTGCCGTCGGCGTCACGTATGTACACGCCTTGGGCATCGACGATGATGCGACTGCCCTCCTCCCCAAGCGCCTTGAAATCGGTAAAGGGATGCAGGTGGTGAGCACTGTCCAGCTGCTTGAGGGTGGTGCTGTCCTTCAGGGTCATGGCCGATTCTCCCAAAACGGCAGAGGATAAACGTTATGTTTTATTCAACATAACCACCATACGCTTTCTTGCCAAGAGATCGATCATCCTTTCGCCCAACACGCAGCTAACCCTTTGTTATATGGTTCATGACCGTAAGAAAATGTCGACATTAGATGTAAATCTTAATTTTTTTGTTTGACGACCCAATCAACATAGACCAATTTTCATTGACACAGCTCTCCCCAGACCAACAACCATTCCAATCACTTGCCGGGAGTCCCTATGCATCACCTTACCCCGTTGTTGCGCCAGTGCTTTGGGCGCGCCTGCTGCTGGGCCATCTGCCTGGCCTTTGCCGCCATCCTGTCGTCACCCGCACACGCACAGCCTGACCTTTCCACTGCCGAACTCATCCTTGCAGAGGTCCCGACTCACATCGAGGCCAGTGGTCTGGAACCGGGTGCCTCCTATCGTATCGAGACACGCCACACTCTCCCTTCCGGCAGCGAGAGACTGCTCCCTGAGCGTCAGTTGATTGCCGACGACGCCGGCCAGGCCAGCCTGGAGCTGGTGCTCGGCCAGGAGACATACACCGTCTCGCTCGTGGACGCAGACAACGTCAGCCTGGCCACTTCTGTGCTTGACCCGATTCCTGCATGGCTATCGCTGCTGCCAGCACTCAGCGCCATTACGCTGGCGCTGGCCTTTCGCCAGGTCATCGTGGCGCTGTTCACTGGCCTGCTGCTGGGCGGCTGGGTGTTGCATGGCATGCATCCAACCGCGCTGCTCAACGCCTTCGGTGACTCGGTGAATGTGCACGTGTTGAACGCCGCCAGCGACAGCGATCACATGTCCATCGTACTGTTCTGCCTGTTGATTGGCGGCATGGTGGGGATCATCTCCCGCAACGGCGGGACCCGCGGCATTGCCGAGCGCATTTCCCGGGTGGTGCGCGGACGTCGCCAAGCCCAAAGCTCCTCCGCACTGCTGGGGCTCGCCATCTTTTTCGACGACTACGCCAATGCTCTGATCGTCGGCAACACCATGCGACATATCACCGATCGGCTATGCGTCTCTCGCGCCAAGCTGGCCTACCTTGTCGACAGCACTGCGGCGCCGGTGTCCGCCATCATGCTGGTCACGACCTGGATCGGGTTTCAGGTGGGCCTGATCAGCGAGGCGATGGCGGGGATCGATGACTGGGATGCCTCGGCCTACTCGGTATTCGTCAACGCCATTCCTTACAACGCCTACCCCATTCTCGCGCTGGTCTTCGTTTTTCTGGTGGCCTGGACCGGCCGCGACTTTGGCCCGATGCTGAAAGCCGAGAGACGCGCCCTGGCATCCCCAGGGGAGCGGCAAGGCCTCAGCAGCCGAGAGGCGATCGTCGAGGAGGCCGACATCGCCACCAAGGAAGGTATCCCCCATCGCGCACTGAACGCCGTTGTGCCCATGCTGGTCCTGGTCGGGGTCACCCTCGGCGGGATTTACACCACCGGACTGGCGTCGCTCGGCGAGGGACCACATCTGCTGCGCGACGTCTTCGGGGAAGGCGACTCGTTCAGCGCCATGATGTGGGGTTCCCTTGCGGCCTGCCTATGCGCCGTCGTGCTGACCCTGGCCCAGGGGCTGATGCGCATGACGGAGACGCTTCATTACTGGTTCGAGGGCGTGAAGTCGATGCTGCTGCCGATCACCATCCTGATGATGGCCTGGGCCTTGGCAGGGGTGAATGACGCGCTGCATACCAGTGACTACCTGGTGTCCGTCCTGGGCGAGAGCCTGTCGCCACAGTGGCTGCCGGCGGTGATCTTCTGTCTTGCCGGTTTCACCGCCTTTGCTACCGGCTCGTCATGGGGTGTCATGGGCATCATGATGCCTCTGGTGGTGCCGCTGGCCTGGGCGGTTCTTGACCACCACGACATGGCCGGTAGTGCGGAAGGCATGCCACTGCTCTACGCGTCCGTGGCGGGCGTGCTGGCCGGAGCAGTGTGGGGCGACCACTGCTCTCCACTGGCCGAAACCACCCTGCTGGCGGCGATGGCCAGCGGCTGTGAGTTGATCGAACACGTCACCACACAGCTGCCCTACGCGCTGCTGGTAGGGCTGGTGGCACTGATTTTCGGTGCCGGCATGACCGGGCTGGGACTCCCCTGGTGGCTGGGGCTCGGGGCAGGCGCGCTTACGCTGACCGCCTGCCTCTACCTGCTGGGCCAACGCGCGACGGTTCCCTCAAGCACACCGACGCTCTCCCACGGCTGACCGTGCCTGCCAGGCGGCTGCCTGGCTGCACTCGACTCGCTACGAACGCTATCCACCAACGACAGCGGCACCGTCCTGAGACGGTGCCGCTGATGGTCTACCTGCGAAAAGACATGGCGATAAAAGACCGGCGAAACCGCCGAGCCGATATGGCTTAGCCTTCTTCGTTCATCATCGCCTGACGTTTTTCGTTGGCTGCCTCACTACCCTCGAGCATGTCACTGTTGTAGCCGTCCATGGCGCCTTCAGTGCTACCAGGATCAGCGTGCTCGAGCATCTCCTGCCGCTTTTCGGTGGCAGCAGCGCTGCCTTCCAGCATGGTGGCATTATCTTGCTCCATCATGCCTTCTCCCGGCTGAGATTCCGCGTGGCTTTCCTCCAACGCCTGGCGCAACTCCTCTTCTGCCGTAGACTGCTCCCCGGACATTGACGACGATTCAGCCACGGCCAGACCTGCCCCGAACAGCAGCATTGAGCCCGCCAGCATACCCATCGCAGACACACGCTTAAGCACCATCGCTCTCTCCTTGCGAACTCTCAAAAGAATTCTCCCGGGCAGCCCTGGAACTGCAATGGGGAAGGGCCACTTCCCCGGGAGCATGACCACGATGTCAGCTTAATGTAGTTTCTATGCCTGTCGAGGCATCAACATCGACGCCGCCGCCCCCAGCACTCACCGTTGTCCTGGCGAAAACCCGCGTCAGCTCAGCGTCACCGCCTCTGATGTAATCCATGTCTTACATCAAAACGAGTCAATAACCTCCATCTAACGACGATATTACCGACGACTTGCGCAAGCCTTGGCAAACCCTCGGAAGATGGCGTCGTAAAGCGGATGGGAAGCAGACTCCCACTCAGGGTGCCACTGGACAGCCAGGGTAAAGCCCGGTGCCTGCGCTACAGAAACTGCCTCCACCAGGCCATCAGGGGCCAGGGCTTCCACACGCAAGCCTTCACCCAGGCGGTCGACGCCCTGTTGATGCAGTGAATTGACCTTGGCTACCGGTTCGTCGAACAGCGCCGCCAACTGGCCTCCCGGTTCGATCGTCACGTCGTGCACGGGAGCATACTGCTGCTGCTTGTGTCCCTCGGGCTCCCGGTGATCCAGCATCCCCGGGACACGCTGTACGGCCTGATGCAGGCTGCCACCGAAGGCCACATTGATTTCCTGAAAGCCCCGGCAGATCCCCAGCAGCGGCAGTGAGCGCTCCAGCGCCAGGGGAATCCAGCTCATGGCAGCAGCATCCCGTGCCACGTCATCGCGAGTGTTTTCCGGGGCCCGTTGCGCCCCGTAACGCTCGGGCAACACATTGGTGTAGCTGCCGGTGAGCACAAGACCATCAAGGCGTGCCAGCAAGGCACTCACGTCCTCGTCGCGTTGCTCTTCCCAGACGGGAAGCACGACCGGCTCGAGACCGTAGTCACGCAGCGTTCTCACGTACTTGTCCGTGACCATGTGCGCCGGATGACCTTCGACGTCACGGCGACACGCGATGACTCCTACCAGGGGACGGATATTCATGCTCTCCCTCTTGAACGTTCACTTGTTATGGTTTGCTCAACATACATTGGTCGCATTTTCTTGCCAACCCTGGCTGAAGAAAACCACAGACAACAATCTATAAATTCATGTTTATGATACAAAAATACGCAAACAGACGGGATTCCTTCTGTGCGATGCAGTAACGGCCACGCGTAAATAATTTGACACCACCGCTTGCCCAGCGAAACACTATGCCGATCACAACGAACCAACAAAGGTGACCGCATGAGCACCCCCGGCGTCGATGAAGCCCGCGACTTTCTCCAGCGCCATCCCGAGATCGACAGCGTGGACCTGCTGATCAGTGACCTCAATGGCGTCCTGCGCGGCAAGCGAATTCCGACGGACAACCTGGAAAAGGCCTTTGTCAGCGGCATTGCGCTACCGGGCTCTGTGTTCGCCCTCGATATCACCGGAAACACCGTGGAAGAGACAGGGCTAGGGCTCGACATCGGGGATCGTGACCAGATCTGTCGTCCCGTTCCTGGCAGCCTGATGGTGGCCCCCTGGCAGCGAGACGGCCGTCATGCCCAGCTGCTCATGAGCATGCGCGACGACGACGATGGTCCTTTCTTTGCCGACCCACGCAATGTCCTGGCGGCCCAAGTTCAGCGCCTGTCGGATCGCGGTTTCAAGGCGGTCGTGGCACTGGAGCTGGAATTCTATCTGGTCGATCGTGCCCGCGATGAACTCGGCATGGCGCAGCCCTGCAAGTCCCCCGCCAGCGGCGAACGAGCCAAGGAAAGCCAGCTCTACTCCATCAGTGAACTCGATGAGTACGCCGACTTTCTCGAGGAAGTTCACGCCGCGGCCAAGACACAGCAGCTGCCCCTCGATACGGCACTGAAAGAGTGCGCCCCGGGGCAGTTCGAGATCAACCTGATTCACGGCGATGATGTGCTCAAGGCATGTGACAGCGCCGTGCTGCTCAAGCGCCTGATCAAAGGGGTCGCGCTGCGCCACGGTTTTGAAGCCACCTTCATGGCCAAGCCTTACGGCGGGGAAGCGGGCAATGGCATGCACGTGCACATGAGCCTGGTCGACCAGAATGGCGACAATGTGTTCGCAGACCCCGACGAAAATCCCCATGGCAGCCGCCTGCTGGGCAACGCCATCGCTGGCCTGATGGAGCTGATGCCCGCGTCGATGGCGCTGTTCGCGCCGAACCTCAACTCGTTCCGCCGCTTTCAACCAGGGCTCTACGTGCCCATGACCCCCTGCTGGGGATACGATAACCGCTCGGTGGCCCTGCGCATCCCTTCCGGTGCCAACGCTGCGCGCCGAGTCGAGCATCGTGTCGCGGGGGCCGACGCCAACCCTTACCTGCTGCTGGCCACGCTGCTGGCGTCTGTGCTGCATGGGCTGGCGTCAGACCTCACGCCCCCTGAGGCCACCACCGGCAACGCCTACCGCCAGCTCACGCCCACGCTGACCAATAGCTGGAGCCAGGCGCTGGATCTGCTGGAAGACTCAGCGGTCCTTGCCGAGGCCCTGGGCCGCGACTTTCTCAAGGTCTTCGTGGCCAACCGTCGAGCGGAGCGCGAGCTCGCCATGCAAAGCGTCAGTCGCCTTGAGTATGACTGGTATCTGCGCCACGTCTAAGGGCGCCTGACCCTCTCAGCATCACAGATATTCCTGCTACGCAGCGGCCCCATGGGGCCGTCGCGTAGCCCTGTCCCGACGTCAACCCGAACACAACACACCAACACGGGTCCCCTTATGACACGCACAACTCCTAAAAGCCCCAAGCGCCCGTCGTGCCTGCAGGACGTTTTCGTCAACCTGGCCACTCACCAGCCTCATCTGCAGGAGGTGATCGCATGACCACGCCCTCTTCCACCTCCTCGCATCCCTTTGCTCCTGGCAAACCTGCACAGAAAGGCAAGGGCCGAGTCTTCCTTCTGGTCGCAGGATTAGTCGCCCTGGTGGCTGGTCTCACCCTCTACCATGAAGCGGGAACGCCATTTGGCTGGATCAGTCTGGTCCCTTCGCTGATCGTACTGGTCGTGGCCATCGCCACCCACCGCACCCTTGAAGCATTGGCCATCGGCTCCCTGTCAGGCCTCATCCTGATCGAGCCGGCCGATTACATCGGGACCCTGGCCGATATCTCACTCGATGTCATGATGAACGAGACCATCGCCTGGCTGATTCTGGTCTGCGGTCTGATGGGCGGCTTTATCGCCATGCTGGAAAAGTCCGGCTGCACCCTGAGCTTCAGCCACTTCATGAGCCGCCTGGTCAAGACTCGTCGGCAATCGTTGATCAGTACCGCCGTTCTCGGCCTGCTGATCTTTATCGATGACTACCTCAACGCTCTCGCCACATCTGCTGCCATGAAGCGACTTACCGACCGCTTCGGGGTATCACGCGAAAAGCTGGCGTACATCGTCGACTCCACGGCCGCTCCGATCTGTGTGCTCGTGCCGATTTCCACCTGGGCGGTGTATTTTGCCGAATTGCTGGAGACCAATGGCGCGACCGACGGGCCTGGCATGTGGCTCTATATCCAATCGATCCCGTACATGCTGTATGGCTGGGTGGCCATGGGCCTGGTCTTTCTGGTCGCGATCGGGTTGATGCCCGACCTCGGACCGATGAAGGCGGCTGAGCGTCGCGCCAAGGCCGGACAACCCATCCCCGATGGCGCCCCCGACGAACCGCTCAGTGACGACACCCCTCGCGGCAATCCCTGGCTTGGCCTGTTCAATTTCATTGCCCCCATGGCGGTATTGATCGGCGCCAGTGCCTACTTCGAGATCGACCTGCTTAAGGGCGTCATCGCCGCCACCCTGTTCACTATCGTGCTGTTCCTGGTGCAGCGCTTGTCGACCTTCTCGAGCTTGATGGATTCGATCATGGACGGCTTCCGTACCATGATGCTGCCCCTGGCCATTGTTGCCGTCGGCTTCATGCTCAAGGAAGTCAACGATCAACTGGGCATGACCCAGTTCATGATCGATACGCTGGCTCCTTACATCACCCCCGCACTGCTGCCTGCCATAGTGTTTGCTTCCATGGCCGTCGTGGTCTTTGCTACCGGCTCCTCCTGGGGCGTCTTTGTCATCTCGATCCCGATTGTGGTGCCCATGGCCGCCCATATGGGAGTGTCGATGCCATTGGTGGTCGGCGCCCTGCTGTCCGCCTCGAGCTTCGGCAGCCATGCCTGCTTCTTCTCCGACTCGTCGGTACTGTCCTCCCAGGGCAGCGGAGTACTGCCCATGCAGCACGCCCTGACGCAGCTGCCCTACACCCTGATCGGCGCCAGCATCACCACCCTCGGCTTTATCGTGCTGGGATATAGCCTGGCGTAACGTCACGCTTCAACGCGCTGTCCTCCCTGCGACACATGCGCCTGCCAGGGAGGACAGGCGTTCTCATTGCAAATCCCGCTCACTCGCCCCTCCTCTACTACCCAGCCTCCTCTACTAGCCAGCCTCCAGGGAAGAACTGCATAAACTCTCTGACAGGCGACACGCTACGTTGTGTACTGCTCGAACGCCCTCCCCTATCGCCAAACACCATAGGGCATTTTCACGCATGTCGGTCTTCGCCCTATCTGGCCATCGACCCTTTTACCTCTCGCCCTTTCGAACACTACCGGTAGATCGCGCCTTCTATTCTGGAAAGCAAGAACGCTTGCGAGGAAGAAACATGCCCCGCAGATATTTTTCCTATATCTGACGTATTACCTAGCTACGCGCACTGATCCGCATTTCCACTGCAAAAAGGGTGACGTAACCGGCCATGAATTTATAGAGTTGCCAAGCATAAGCCACCCAAGAGTGAAAAACAGCGCAGAAAATACTGATGACAAAGTTATTTAATCGCTCCCGGACGATTAAGGGGACTCGTAACATTTGTCGACCAGATCCTGCGTCACTCTCAGTGGCCACTGCACCAAGCATGCACCTCAGTCACCTTCACCAACGCAGGCAGTGTATGACGTCTATTACCAGCATCAAAAATGACATCGCGGAACACGTTATGTGGAACCTCGATCTACAGCACGACTGCATCCGCATCACCAATGATGATGAAATCGATGTTTACCTGGCCCATCATGGCCATCAAATCATTATCGAGAGCTTGCTGTTCGAAAGCGATGCCGTTATTGATTCAGCATCTCTGAACGATCATATCCTGCGAACCCATCAGCTACTGCCCCTCTCTTCTGTAGGCATCAAGAATATTGGCGGAGTGGATTATTACATTGCGTTCGGCGCGCTCTCTTCAACATCATCACCACAAGATATTATTCATGAAATTGATGTATTGATGAGTAATATTCCGAAGTTCGTCAGTGCCTATAGTGACCACATTCGCTTAGGAGAGCCCGCATGAGTAACTGGAAAAAACTCTTTACCGCTTTACGTGGTGGTGTCAATGAGGCGACAGAGACTGTCGTCGACAGTCAGGCGATTCGGATTCTTGATCAAGAAATACGAGATGCAAAAATTGAGCTCAGAAAATCTGAACAGGCAATGACCAGCGTCGTCGCCAAGCGCAAGATTGCACAGCAGAAAGCAGCAGACTTCGCTGCCTCAATCGAAGAGTACGAACGCTATGCCAAGGAGGCCAATGCCTCTGGCAATCAGAGCCTTGCCCTGGACTGCGCGAGACGGGTCTCCGACATTAGGGACCAGCGAGAGCAGGAAGAAGCGCAAGCCACGTTCTTTATCGACTCGGAGCAGAAGCTAAAACAACATCTCTATAAGGCCAAAGAGAACCTGCGCAGTCTTGAGCAACAGGTGGATGTTGTCAAAGCAACAGCCTCCGTTCAAAAAGCCCAGGAGGCCGTGTCAAGTCACCGCCTCGGCAGCAACAATCGCATGAAGACGGCTACCGAATCCCTGGTCCGTCTTCAGGAAAAACAGAAGCAGCGACAGGCCGAAATTGAGGCCGCATATGAACTTGGCGCTGAAGAGAACGATCACGATCTTGAAATCAAACTACGAGAGGCGGGCATCAAGAAAGGGGGAGGTTCAGCAGAGGACGAACTGGCGAGAATACTGAAGGGATAGTGCGTTGATTCAGGGAATGACGCTATTCACACGAGCAAGAGAATGGATGCTTATCCTCGCCAGGCTAATTCGTTGGAAGGGGCTTCTGATTGCCAGTGTTGCCTATCTCTGCATCAGCTGGCTGCTGCTGTGGATCTTCCAGGAACCACAGCTGACCAAGCCCGATACCTTTTTCTATTGGCTCATGGTGACGGCATCTACCGTGGGGTATGGGGACTACTCTCCTGAGACCGCCGCTGGCAGATGGGTCGTGACGCTATTCATCATCCCCATTGGCCTTATGGGGTTCGGCGTACTTCTGGGTCGAATCATCGGTGGCCTGGTGGCTCACTGGAGAAGGAGCATCATGGGTCTGCGTCCTATCAAGACAGAAAATCACATCCTGGTCATGGGCTGGAATCAGGAGAGAACAGAAAGTCTTCTCAAGTTGCTGATTAGAGAGCGTCCACACCAGGAAGACCATGCTGATATCGTCCTGTGCGTCAAGGAGGAGATAGAGAACCCACTACCCGATCACGTTCATCTCGTCCGGGTAAGCAGTTTCAGTCATCACGAGGATATGGCGAGAGCCTCCGCAAAGGATGCGGCGTGTATCATCATCGATGGACACGATGATGATGCCACCTCCGCAGCTGCCCTCTATATCACCAGCATCAACCCAGATGCCCATGTGATTGCACACTGTAACAACAAGGTGATGGGAAAGCTGATGAAAAGCCACTTCCCTCGCCTAGAGACCATGCCCTCTGTCGTCACGGAGATGTTCGCCAAGTCAGCGGTAGACCCTGGGTCCAGCCGGCTAATTTATGAGCTATTGAATGTCGATCAGGGTATGACTCAGTACTCATGCATCTATGATCAAGATATCGCTATACCGGTACACACGGCCTTTCGTTGGCTGAAACAAGTCCATGACGCGACGTTGATTGCCATCGAAGGAGACGATGGGGATATTCATATCAATCCCTCCTTCGACAATAAGGTGCTGAAGGGCAATCGCATCTATTACATCGCAGATGAGCGGATTTCCGGCGTTGATTGGAGCATCGCGCATGATTAGCAAACTCTTTAAGAGAAGAGGAGATTCGACCAAGCCCCACCCCCATGAAATCATGGGGATCTATATGGGTTCCTCCCTCCACTTTGATGCCACCTTCTTTCGTGTGATCGAGCCATCTCTTATCGTCGAGGGCATGTCGCCCACTCAGATAGTCGAGGCCACCGGCAAGGTGCCACTGGACGAATCATCAGCACTGTACCGCTTCTATACCGACGACGATGGTTTTCTCGAAGTGCTGGGAGACCTAAGCGCCAACACCAACAGTCATAGTGCGGCACTCAGGCTTTGGTATTTCTATCAGACGATGGCTATTGCTAACGACGATGAGTGGAACCAGCTACTCGACCATAACATCAGCCGCACTGAAGCAGAGCTTGACGGGTACCGTTTTGACCCCTCCTGGGCAGGTACAAGCGGCATTAGTCCCCCCGTCGCCATGACAGAGGAGACCTATCACAAGAGCGGCAGCACCACCCGCACAGACCAGTTTGCCATGATGTACGAACGAGAGGCCACGGCAGGACGCCAGGAATACCTCTTGAAAATAGCCGAGGAAAAGGTAGTGGATGGACAGCTATCGCGATGCTTCGTCATTGCAACGGGCTTTGACCTTACCGCTGCCCACTTACAGATCAACTAACAGGACGTAACATGAACAGTTTGACGGCAATCCTTCAGTTCACCTTGTACTTTTCCGCATCACTTATCTTTCTGGTCGGCTTCAAGTATGCCTATACCTACATCACTCCTCACGATGAATGGAAGCTCGTGAAGGATAATAAAAACGCGGCTGCCGCTCTTGGCCTTGTCGGCGCCATTATTGGCTTTGCCATTGCCCTGGGTGGTGCTGCAGCCAATTCCATTTCACTGGTGGATTTTCTCTGCTGGGCAATTATTGCGCTCGTTGCTCAGGTGATCGCCTTTACGCTTCTTCGCGTCCTGTTTATGCCCAAGATCGTTCAGCGAATCATCGACAACGAGGTTTCTGCTGGCATCGTGCTCTGCGGCGTGTCCATATCGGTCGGCATCGTCAATGCAGCCTGCATGACCTACTAGGAGACCAGCGACATGAAGCGATCACTACGTATTAATCTTGAGCGCATGAGGAAGACAGGCGCCACCCTCCCGCCAAAGCTTACGCTTGCAGCAGCAATCTCTATCACCATGAGCGGCTGTAGCGGTTCTCGTGAATCCGCCTTCTATCAGGATGTTGCAAGCTGCATCAAGCACAATCCCGCTCATGCAGCCCAATGCTCGTCAGCGTATGAGGACGCACTGGATGAAGTCAGTCGCAGTGGTCCTCGGTATCGTCAGATGGCCGACTGCACTGCCGAATTTGGCGTCAATCAGTGTATAGCATCGGATTCTACCCCCCCTTACTACATGCCCAAGGTGGGTGGCTTTCTTTTGCAGGACCCTGACGACGATGACCACTACAACAGTTACTACCATCCTTCTACCGCGGTGCTGGTCTCCCACTCGACAACGTCACCCCTCTACGGACGCTACACCACCGTCGATGGTAGCGACCTGGGACGGCCTAGCGGCGGGCGCTTCAGCACTCCCAAGTCGGTGTTCTCTTCCAAGCCTGCCGTGACGCGCACTATATCACGCGGCGGCTTTGGCTCGTCCGTTGTCGCCAAATCACGCTCAAGCTCTAGTTCTAGCTGGAGCTTTGGCAGCTAGCCCTGGTAGAGCTTATGTATGGGGTATAGGTGTCGGCCAAGGCTTCGCGCTGCTGGCGCCACCGTCCTCGAACATCACCACGAATGAAGAGATCAAGCATGTTCCGGGTCAGCATAGAGGAGCGCCCACGTTGGCGGGCGCGCGCACGGGAGTTCGGCTTCGAATTTCACACCATCGATGGTGCTTCCTACTGGGACGAGACAGCCTACTACCAGTTCAGCCTTGACCAGATCGAGTCTGATATCGAAGCTCCTACCGAGGAGCTTCACCAGATGTGTTTGGAAGCAGTTGACCGAGTCATCGACAGCGAACGCTGGCTCGATGTATTCAGGATTCCCACATACGCCAGGGACTGGATCAGAGCATCATGGACGCAACGGGACAAGAGCCTCTACTCCAGGTTGGATCTCTGCTACGACGGCATCAACCCGGCCAAACTGTATGAGAACAACGCCGACACCCCCACCAGCCTATACGAGACAGGCTTTTGGCAGTGGCTATGGCTCGAAGACCAGGTCATCAATGGACACCTCTCTCGCCAGGTCGATCAGTTCAACTCCGTTCAGGAGAAACTCGTCAACCGGTTCCGGGAACTCTCTTCCGAGCGCCCTGGGGAGGCGCTTCATGTGAGCTGCTGCCGGGACAGCAAGGAAGACCGAGGCACGGTTCAGTATTTGCAGGATTGTGCCGAAGAGGCCGGTATCCGTACTCAATTTGTCTACGTCGACGATATCGGTCTTGGTGAAGAGGGAGACTTCACTGACAGCAAGAGTCAATGCATTCGCTGGATGTTCAAGTTGTATCCCTGGGAATTCATGTTGCGAGAAGACTATGGCGCTCATCTTCCCCAGGGCAGGACCCAGTGGCTGGAGCCTCCCTGGAAGGCCATTCTCTCGAACAAGGCCCTGCTGCCGATGTTATGGAAACTCTTTCCTGGCCATCCTAATCTGTTGCCCGCCTACTTCGAGGGCGACAGCAACGCCAAGGCGCTGGGAAGGTTTGCCCGCAAACCTCTCTTTTCCAGAGAAGGAGCCAACATTCAGATCTACGTCGACGGTCAAGTGCTGGACCAGACCGAGGGGCCCTATGACGATGAGGGCTTTATCTACCAGCAGTATTGCCCTCTTCCCCGCTTTGGAGACAACCATGTTCTGGTGGGCTCCTGGCTGATCGATGACCAGCCTGCTGGGCTCTCCATTCGGGAAGACGACACGGCTATCACCCAGGATACGTCAAGGTACCTGCCCCATGTCATCACCCCCTGATGCGACCGGTCCTGGCTCTTTCTGTACCCATCAGGGAGTCACGCTTTAACACGTCATGACGAGACATCAGTGCTGTACGTGGCAGGGTACTCAGCAGTCATCAGGATAGAGAGGTATCGCTCCAGGGTCCTGAGTCCCCCCTGGAGCCGCCTGCAACTGCCTTCTACAACCACCCCAGGGTCTGCATGGCCTGACTGGCGGGCTCAAGTCCGTAGCGGACGCACAAAAATCCGCCGAGACTAAGCGCCAGGGTATAGGGGGCGGCCATCCACACCATCCGTCGGTACGATAGGCGCACCAGCGGCGCCACCGTGGACGTGAGCAGGAAGAGGAATGCGGCCTGCCCGTTGGGCATGGCCACCGAGGGTAGGTTGGTGCCTGTGGCGACGGCGACCGACAGCAGATCAAACTGTTCAGCGCTGATCAGTGCCTGCTGGAACGCGGCCCGAATCTCGCTGATGTAGACCGTGCCAACGAACACGTTATCCGACACCATCGACAGCAGTCCGTTGCTGAGATAGACCCATCCCAACTGCTCTCCCCCGGTGTGGGCGAGTACCATGTCGATGACCGGCGCAAACAGGTACTGCTCGACGATCACCGCGACAATGGTAAAGAACACCACCAGCAGAGCAGTGAACGGCAGCGCCTCTTCAAAGGCATGCCCCAGGGCATGCTCCTCGGTAATACCCAACAGCGAGCTTGCCAGTACGAGCACGGCCAGCCCGATCAAGCCCACCGACGCCTGATGCTGTGCCAGCGCCACCATCAACCAGGTGAGCACCCCCAGCTGGACCCATAGCCGCGCGCGTTCACTCACACTTCGCTCGGCCCTGTCTTGCCGGTCATGTGCGATCAGGATCTGCCGAATCGAATCAGGCAGTCGCTGACCATAGCCACACAGATGGCGACTCTCCACCAACAGGCAGGTACCCAGGCCAGCCGCCAACACCGGGATAGTCACCGGCGCCAGTCTCAAGAAGAACTCGCCGAAGCCCCAGCCCGCCTGGTCCGCAATGATCAGGTTCTGGGGCTCCCCCACCATGGTCATCACCCCACCCAGGGCGGTACCCATGGAGGCGTGCAGCAGCAGCGAGCGCAAGAACCGACGGTACTCCTGCAGCTCAGTGCGGCTGATATCGGACAGCCGCGTATCGTCAGCGTGATCGTGACTGTCGTGCTGGCCGCGGGCCGATGCGACGCGATGATAGATGGCATAGAAACCAACGGATACGCTGATGACCACCGCCATGACGGTCAGCGCATCGAGAAACGCCGACAACGCCGCCGTCGTCAGGCAAAAGCACAGCGACAGTACACGCTTGGATGGAATACCGACCAGAAGCCGGGTGAATAGCTTCAGCAGCAGCGGCTTCATGAAGGTGATACCCGCGACCATGAAGACCAGCAGCAGTAATACATCGAGATTGGCCGAGACCTCATCCATCACGTGGTGCGCATCGGTCATGCCCATGCCGACGGCCTCCAGGGCCAGCAGCCCACCAGGCTGCAGCGGATAGCACTTGAGCGCCATGGTCAGGGTAAAGATGAATTCCGCCAGCAATAGCCAGCCAGCCACGAAGCCACCCAGCAAGAAGAACACGAGCGGGTTGATCACCAAGCAGGCGAGAAGCGAGAGCTTGTACCAGTCAGGGGAAGTCCCCAGGAAATGTCGAAATAGTGCCTGCGGTAAGGTCGTCACCATCTGCCGTCTCCTCGTCACACTCACCAGACAGGAGTATGCAAGTAGGCAGCGGCGAGAACTGCGCGTCTGGATCAAGACTTCAGCCTGAACCAAAGGGGTAGCGACTTGTCAGCGCTTAGCCATCGGGATAGCGTGAGATCAGACCCCGCCAATGAGGAATGGAATGTGAAATGGGCCCGCAGCAGCCGCGACAAGATGCACCACCACGCCGATGACGTTGGCAACCTGCTTGTGGAAGGTTTCCACTACCTGGGACTGTTCGTGATTGGCGGAATGATCGCCTGGGCCTCGGTGGGGACGTTCATCGCCATGATCAGCTCTGGGCACGCAAGCGTAGACGACATCCTGCTGCTGTTTATCTACCTTGAGCTAGGCGCCATGGTCGGCATCTACTTCAAGACCAACCACCTGCCGATTCGCTTTCTGCTCTACGTCGCCATTACTGCCCTGACCCGCTACCTGATAGGGGACATTTCCCACCATCCCAAGCCGGATATCAGCCTGCTCTATCTGTGCGGGGGCATCTTCCTGCTGGCATTGGCGGTGCTGGCCGTGCGCTATGCCTCGTACACCTTCCCCTCGAGTCGCCCTATTGATGCGCTGGGCAAGGAAGTGGACAGCCGCAAGTCGGAGTGAACGCCCTCCGTCACGCCGTTGACTGCGAACCTACCCTTTGCACCTGAACATCGGCCCATGAATATCGGCCCCTAAGCATCAGCCCATGAAAAGAAAAAAGACGCCGGAAGCCACTGACGGGCTCCGGCGTCTTTTGGAGATGCAGGGATCTTATCATCCCTTGGCGGCAATCCTCACGAGCGGTCGGTGGATTGCGTCACCACCTCCCACTGGGGCTGCCCCTGTTCCAGCAACACCCGGTCACCATCCGGCGCGCTCTCCAGGCGAGCAACCTGGCGTACACCGTCATACTCCCAGGCCACGTCATAGCCCAACGTCTTCTCGCTGGTATCGTTGACCGTGTGGCAGCGCTGCTCGGTAGTGGTCACCGTCTGCCCGGACTCGATGTGCCGCTGAACCTCTCGGCCGGCAAAGCCTCCGCCGATGGCGCCGGCCACCGTGGCGATCTTGCGCCCGCTACCGCCACCAATCTGGTTACCGACCAGGCCGCCTACGACGGCACCCGCGGCACTGCCCAGGATACTGTGAGGGTCACGGGTGGGTGCCTGACGCGACACCTGCACATTTTCGCAGACCTGGCGCGGTGTGCTGACGGTCTCGGTGACCGGCGTCACCGCGGTAATGTTGGCGAATTGAGGCCCCTGGGGCGCCTGCTGGACCTGCCAGGCACCAAAGGCCAAGCCACCGAGACCGAAGACCGCTAGGGTGGAACCGACAATGATCGACTTGCTCATGCTGTTCTCCTTGCTCCTTCACGGGCACTTATCACCCGTGATGGGCGTCTTGGCGTAGGTTGATGACACCATCCTAGCCATTATCGAACAGCGTTCGAAGGCTTCTCGGTCAACTTGCAAGGTTTTTGTCGTACTGTCGTCCCGACGCGACAAGGGTGGCCCCCATTGGCGACGCCGAGACGACAGCCCTAGAGGACGCCGACCTAGGCTTTGTCCGAAAAGTCGACGAGCGAAGGTTAGACAAGGCAAAAATCGGTGAGAAAGCGCAGTTTACGAGGTGTAAATGAGCATTTTAAGGCGATTTTTAACGCCGTATCACCAAGCGCAGGCACTTTTCGTACAAGCCCTATAGTCCCAGCTTGTCCCGGGTCTCGTAGTACCAGGCGCCGATAGCGGACAGTGGCACGCGCAGCATGCGTCCACCGGGAAACGGCAAATGAGGGAGACCGGCGAAGGCATCAAAGCGCTCATCGCGACCGGTCATCACCTCACTGATCAGCCGCCCCGCCAGATGGGTGCAGGTAACCCCGTGTCCTGAATAGCCCTGGGCGTAGTAGACGTTGTCATTGATGACACCGAACTGAGGCAGTCGGTTCAACGTCATCAGGAAGGTCCCGCTCCAGGCAAAGTCCACCTTGGTGGACTTGAGCTGCGGAAAGGTCTTTTCCATCTTCGGACGAATGACAGCCTCGATGTCAGCGGGGTCCTCGCCGCCATAGTTGACGCCGCCACCGTAGATCAATCGGTTGTCGCGTGTCAGCCGGAAATAGTCCAGCAGGTAGTTGCAGTCTTCCACCGCCATGTTGTTCGGCAGCAGCGAGCGGGCCAGGTCATCGCTCAACGGCTCGGTGGTGATGATCTGAGTACCGCAGGGCATGGACTTGGCCTCGAGCTCGGGCATGACGCCGCTCATGTAGGCGTTGCCCGCCATCACTACCCTATCAGCGTGGACTCGCCCATGGCGGGTCTTGAGCTGTACCGGCTGACCATGCACCAGAGCTTCCACCGGGCTCTGCTCGTAGATCACGCCACCCAAAGACTCAAGCGCCGCCGCTTGCCCCAGCACCAGATTCAAAGGATGCAGGTGACCGCCGGAATGATCGACCAGCGCCCCGCTGTAGCGGTCGCTGCCGACTTCACGGCGATAGCTATCGCCTTCCAGCAACTCCAGCTGATGGTGGCCGTAACGCTCCCACAAGGCCTTGTGTTCACGCAGCCCCTTGAGCTGCTTGTCGTTGCAGGCCGCAAACAGGTTGCCCTCACGCAGGTCGCAATCGATGCCGTACTGGGCAATACGCTCACGAATGATGCGGTTGCCTTCAAAGGCCATGTCTCCCAATGCCCGAGCCGTATCAGCCCCGTACTTGTCCTCGATGACATCCATGTCACGGCTATAGCTGTTGACGATCTGACCACCATTGCGACCAGAGGCACCATAACCGACACGTGCGGCTTCGAGTACGATGACCTTCAGCCCCTTCTCGGCCAGATGCAGGGCGGCGGAGATACCGGTGAATCCGGCACCTACCACACAGACATCACAACTTACGTCATCTGCCAACGCCGGACGCTGGGGACTCTCATTGGCCGAAGCGGCATACCAGGAGGCCGCGTGATGAACGCTGTTGGCTGATGCCGCCGCAGAGGACGTAGAAGCTGACCTGGCCATAAAAACCTCTCACATGGTTATTTTATTCAACATATGATCGCATTCTACGCGGTTGAAAGCGTCAAAACCAACCCCGGCGACATCAAATAATCACCACCCCAAGCTTCCCATATGCAACGAGCCAAGCAATCGCCTGGCTCGATGTCAACGCCGACACACCATCATCTACCTACACCCGAAGCAGTAGATGCTCACGCTCCCAGGAGGAGATCACCTGGAAGTACTCTCGGTGCTCGGCACGCTTGACCGCCAGATAGCTGTTGGTGAATCGCTCCCCCAGAATACCCGCCAGGGCCTCACAGCCATGCAGCAAGTCCAGCGCGGGGCCGATGTCGTCGGGCAGCTTGTTACCGCCCGACCAGGCAGACCCGACCATGGGCGGACGCGGTTCTACCTGGCCCAGCATTCCCAGGTAGCCGCAGGCCAGAGAGGCCGCCATCACCAGATAGGGGTTGGCGTCGGCTCCGGCCAACCGGTTCTCGACCCGGGTCGCCTCCGGCCCTGACACAGGGACACGCAGGCCTACCGTGCGGTTATCCATGCCCCACTCGACGTTGATGGGCGCCGAACCAGAGGTCTCGGTGCGCAGCAGACGCCGGTAGGAATTGACGTTGGGCGCCAGCAGCGGCATGGCGGCGGGCAGATAACGCTGCAGCCCGCCGATGAAATGGTGAAACAGGCGACTGGGCTGACCGTCGTCACTGGCAAACAGGTTTCGACCCGTTGCCGGATCTACCAGACTCTGGTGAATATGCATGGAGCTGCCCGGCTCGTTGGCCATCGGCTTGGCCATGAAGGTGCCATACATGCCATGACGCAGCGCCGTTTCACGCAGTACGCGCTTGAACATCACGACCTGATCCGCTAGCACCAGCGGATCACCGTGCTGGAAGTTGACCTCCATCTGCCCGGCGCCTTCCTCATGGATCAGGGTATCCAGATCCAGATCCATCGCCTCGCAGTAGTCGTACATTTCCTCGAACAGAGGATCGAACTCGTTGACCGCATCGATGGAGAAGCTCTGTCGACTGCTCTCCTGTCGACCGGTCCGCCCTACCGGGGGCTCGAGGGGGTAGTCCGAGTCGGTATTGGTCTTGACCAGAAAGAACTCGACCTCCGGGGCCACGACGGGCGTCCAGCCTCGCGCTTGATAGAGCTCCAGCACGCGCTTGAGAACGTAGCGAGGCGCCAGCTCCACCGGCTCACCAGTGAGGTAGTGACAGTCGTGAATGATCTGGGCGGTGGGATCGTCAGCCCAGGGGACCAGAAACACCGCATTGGGGTCGGGGACCAGCTCCATGTCCCGCTCGGCGGGATTCCAGAAGCGGATATCCTCGTCGTCCGGGTAGCCGCCGGTCACGGTCTGAATGAAGATCGAGTCCGGCAGGCGCGGCCGACCACCGTTCAGGTACTTGCCCGCGGGCATGATCTTGCCCTTGAGGATGCCGGTGAGATCGGTGACCAGGCACTCGACCTCGGTAATACCATATTGTTTGAACCAGTCGCTAAGCGCTGGGCTTTCCTGGCGGTTACTCATGAGAGTGTTCCGTTGCGTGAGTGTCTCACTCGGTGGCCGAGCCCCGTCCCGGGGCCCGTGGCCGGGCCGACGCCGCGAGGCGCTGAACGCCTCGCGGCAGTGGCATCACCGAGCCTTTACCTCGGACCACAGCTGCTGGAAGGTCTGCAGCTGTTGGCCTGACAGGCTGGGGGTGAAGCGAAGGCGTTCCATATCGTCTTCGGTCGGCTGGGTCGGCGGCTGCGTCAGCACCTCATCGAGGTAAGGCCGCGCGGCCTCGTTGGGGCTTGCGTAATAGTTGTAATTGGACAGCTGAGCGCCAATTTCGGCGTCCAGAATGAAGTCGATGAACTTGTGCGCGAGTTCCGGGTTGGGGGCATCCACGGGAATGACCATGGAGTCCACCCACATCTCGGCACCCTCGTCGGGAATGATGAAGGCGAGATGCTCGAAGGTTTCCGGGTCTTCATCCTTGAAGTACAGATAGTCGCCATTGAAGGACATGCCGACGTGGGTAACGCCCCGCGCCAGCTGCTGCAGCGTCGGAGTGCCATCGGTAAAACCAGAGAAGTTATCGCGGTTCTTGGTCTCGATCAGCAGTCTCGCGGCCTGTTTCAAATCATCCAGACTGCTGCACTGGAAGTTGCCTACCAGATAGGCGCAGGCGCTGCCGGTGGCCACCTGGCCGTCCTGGATCATCGAGAACGGATAGTCGCCATTGACCTCCGGATCAAACAGCAATGACCAGCTCTTCGGCGCCTCAGGGAAGGTCTCGGTGTTATACACGATACCGGTGGTGCCCCACTGATACGCCGCCGAGTACTCAGCACCCGGGTCGAAGCTGGGGTCCTTGAACTGGTCCATCAGGTTATCGAAATTCGGGATCAGTGCACGGTCAAGCTTCTGCACCAGACCCGTCTCGATCATCCGCGGAATGTAGTAGTTCGACGGCACCACAATGTCGTACTGGGACGTGCCGCCAGCATTGAGCTTGGCGATCATTTCAGGGTTCGAGTTGAAGTAGTTGGTCACGACCTCAACGTCGTACCTCTCCTCAAACGCCTCGATGATCTCGGGGTCCATGTACTCGGTCCAATTGAACAGGTACAGCTTGCCCTCTTCGGCCTGAGCGGCCCCCGTGAACAGGACGCTGGCCAAGGTGATGCCGGCGGCGATGCGGTTGCGATAGAGCATGGTGTGGGTCTCCCTGGTGCCCTGGGTCATGGAACAGGTATCGGTTATCGGTCCTTCACGCCTTGCGCCGATTGATGGCAAGGCTGGCGACAGCAGCCAGCGCCACGGCAGCGATCATCAAGGTGGCAATGGCGTTGATCTCTGGTGAAACCCCCTTCTTGATGGCCCCCCAGATATAGATCGGCAAGGTGGCGCTTTCCGGTCCCGAGGTGAAGAAGCTGATGACGAAATCATCCACCGACAGGGTAAAGGAAAGGAAGAAGGCAGATATCAACGCCGGTTTGATGGTCGGCAGCATGAAGTGCACCACCCGCTTGATCGGGGTCGCGTACAAGTCCTTGGCCGCCTCGAACAGGGTGGGGTCGAGCCCCACGAAACGGGAGTAGACAATCAGCGCCACAAACGGAATCTGAAAGGTCACGTGAGCGATGATCATCGTCCCGAGTCCAGGCTTGAACCAGCCGGTCAACTCGTGGAGCTTGACGAAAAAGGCCATCTCGGAGATGCCAAAGACGATATCCGGCAACACGATCGGCAGATAGATCAGCACGATCAACCAGCCCAGCTTGCGATGCCGGTGGCGATACATGCCGTACCCGATCAGACAGCCGATCGCCAGGGCGATCAGTGACGATGCCAGCGCCAGCACCAGGGTATTGCCGAAGGCACTCATGATCTGGTCATTGGCAAACAGCTGGTGATACCAGCGCAGGGAGATGCCGGTCATGCTGGCGGCGCTATTGGCGGCGTTGAAGGAAAACATCACCACCACAGCCAGCGGCAGGTACAGGAAGACCAGGGTCAACCACCAGAAGCCCGTCAGTCCACGCTTGAGGGTGCGCTTTCTCATATCACCACCTCCTCTCCACCGCCCAGGCGTTTGCCAATACGCCGCATGGCATAAAGCCCAGCAAAGGTTGCCAGCAGCATCAAGATGGCGCCGGCGGCGCCGAGCGGCCAGTTGGAGCCACCCGAGAACTGGTTGGCCACCAGGTTGCCCAGCATCAACGCCTTGCCTCCGCCCAGCAGCTCAGGAATCACATACATGCCAAAGGCCGGGATGGCCACCAGCACCACGCCCGCCAGCAGTCCCGGCAACGTCTGTGGAAACACCGCGTGCCAGAAGGCCTTCACCGGAGTGGCGTAGAGATCCTGGGCCGCCTCGACCTGCGCCGTATCCAGTTTTTCAAAGGCGGCATACAGCGGCAGCACCATGAACGGCAGGAAGTTGTAGACCAGGCCCAGGGTGACGGCGAAGTTCGATGGATACAGGCCCATGTTCGGGGCAATCAGTCCCAACGTTTCGGCGGCAGTCGACAGCGGCGTCCCCGGTGCCAGCAGATTCATCCAGCCAAAGGTGCGGATGACCTGATTGGTCCAGGACGGCACGACCACCAGCAGCAGCATGATCGGCCGCCAGCGAGCTCGACAGGTGGTGATGTAGTAGGCGATCGGATAGGCCACGACGACCACCAACCCTGTCGCCACCACGGTCTGCCACAGCGACCTCAACAGCGTATAGAGGTTGCCCGGGCTCCAGCCCAGAAAGCCGAATCCCGCCAGCTGGCGAAAGGACTCCAGCGACAATGGCATCTCGGGCAGTCCATAGGGCCCGTTGGTCATGAAGGCCACGCCCATCAGATAGGCACTGGGCAGCACCAGAAAAAGGATGATCCATGCAGCACCGGGACTGACGGTAAACAGCAGATGCCTGGTCTCGGTCACCATGGCTCGGCTACGGCCGAGCACAGCAGTATCGTTCATGCTCGGTCCCCCTATGCAGCAACGGTCACAAGATCTTCAGCGGCCACCACCAGGGTCACCTCGTCATCCACCTCGGGCAGCCGGTGTCCACGGTTGTTGATCGTGGCCTGGATCGTGGCCGCGCCGACCGCCAGGCGAAACTCGGCGTGACTGCCCCGATACAGGCGTTCCACCACCCTGCCATGCAGGTGATTGGCGCCCTGCTGCGTTCCCGGCAGCACGTCCAAGGTTTCAGGGCGAATCAACAGCAGCTCATCGCTGCCCGCCGTGCCCGGTTCGAGCACCAGCTCGCCCAGCTCGGTGGTCACCCGATCCCCCTGCCGGCGGCTGATGGGATAGAGGTTGTCATGTCCCATGAAGCGCGCCACAAACGCATTGACGGGCCGTTCGTAGACATCACGTGGAGGCCCCACCTGCTGGATCGTGCCTCCGTTGAGCACGGCGATACGATCGGACATGACCATGGCCTCGTCCTGATCGTGGGTCACGAACACGAAGGTCATGCCCAGCCGCTTCTGGACCCTCAGCAATTCCACCTGCAGCTGGCTGCGCAAGCCCGCATCAAGCGCCGACAGAGGCTCATCCAACAGCAGTACGTCCGGCTCGCACACCAGCGCTCGAGCCAGGGCAATGCGCTGACGCTGGCCGCCCGACAGCTGATCGATACGCCGGTCGATGAGATCCCCCAGCTGGATAAACTGCGCAATACGCGCTACCCGCTCTTCCCGCTGCTGACGATCGACACCGCGCATCTTGAGGCCAAAGGCCAGGTTCTCGCGCACGGAAAGGTGCGGAAACAGGGCATAGGACTGGAACACCGTATTGACGCTGCGCTGGTGGGGCGGCACGTCGGTGACATCACGCTGGCCGATGGTCAGACGTCCATCGTCGGCTTCTTCCAGGCCCGCGAGGATCCGCAGCAGGGTTGTCTTGCCACAGCCAGACGGCCCCAGCAGGGTAAAGAACTCTCCCGCCTGGATAGTGAGATCAACGCCATCAAGGGCCACGGTGCTGTTGCCGAAGCGCTTGTGCAGTCCCTGCATGTGGATCGACGAGGCGCTGCGCTCTGGTCCGCCGTCTGCGGGCCGGTCGTGCTCTGAAGGACCATGCTCTGACAGCTCGTGCTGTGACGAACCGTGCGGTTGTGCAACATGCTCAGCCTCGCCGGAGTCCGCGGGCGTAGCGCTGGAATCACCCGCATGCTGGGTCGCACGCTGAGCGGAAGGTATCTCGGTCATAGGGGGGATCCTCGTCATGGTCGGCACATCAGTGAAACGCTGCGGTCGGTAAAGAGTGACCGTGCGTTGCTACAGCCGATCGCGAAGCTTGTAGAAATGTGTGGCGAGCAACAACAGCGGCGTCCTCAAAAGACGACCGCCAGGGAAGCGGCGATGGGGCATGGCAGCAAAGACATCGAAGCGCTCGCTCTGGCCGGCAATCGTTTCCGCCATCAGCTTGCCGGCGAGGCCGGCCATGGCCATGCCATGTCCAGAGTATCCTTGCGCGTAGTAGACGTTGGCCGCTACACGCCCGAAGTCCGGCGCCCGATTGAAGGTGATGGCGACGTCGCCACCCCAACGGTAGTCGATCTGAACCTCGTTGAGCACGGGAAATAGACGTCGAATCTTGCCATCAATGCGCGCCTCGAGCCCGCGTGGAGGGCGCCCATCGTAGCTGACCTCACCGCCATAGATCAGGCGACGGTCCGCCGACAGCCGATAGTAATCCAGCACGAAGTTGGCATCGGACAGCGCATCGTTACGGGGCAGCACCAACGCGGCCTGCTCTTCACTCATGGGCGCGGTGGCAATCATGTAGTTGGCGCAGCGCATGACCCGCCCGCTCAGGCGGGGCAGCAATGCGTCGCCGTAGGCATTGGTCGCGACCACCACGCTGTCGGCGGTGACCTGCCCCTGGGGCGTGCGCACTCGCGCTGGGGTGCCCTGCTCGATCGACGAGACCGGACTGAAGCCGTGGAAGACGGCCCCGGCCTGCTGCGCTGCACGGGCGAGACCCAAGGTGTAGTTGAGCGGGTGGAGATGGCCCGCTTCCGACTCCCACAGGGCGGCCGGATAGGCGTCGGTCACCACATGCTCCTTGAGTGCGGCACCCTCGCGCCATTCAAGCGCACGGTAATCGTACTTCCGGGCCATGGCGTCCTGGTGCTCGCGCAGCTCGCGAACGTGGCGCGGTTTCACCGCTGCATGCAGGTAACCCCAGGCAAGCTCGCAAGGAATGTCATGCTGCTCGATGAGGTCAGCGGTCAGACGAACCGCCTCGCGACTCATCTCCCAGATATCCCGTGCAGCCGATAGCCCAAGGGCTTGCTCCACGGTACTCATGTCGGTGCCAAGCCCCGGCAGGATTTGCCCGCCACTGCGACCAGAGGCGCCGTAGCCGACCTCCTGAGCTTCCAGGACCACCACCTTGTAGCCACGCTCGGCCAGATGAAGTGCTGTCGAGCAGCCGGTAATACCCCCACCGACCACACAGACGTCCGCATGCACCTGGCCTTCTAGTGCCGGTGTCGGCGCCAGCTCCACCTTGATGGAGTCGCGGTACCAGGAGGCCGCCGCGGACGAGGAAGAATCTGTCATGGGAGAATCCGTGTTGGTTGCGTAAACGCTTGTTGTTATCGAATCTCACACCTTTTTAGCAAGGTGATGACGACAGTGTGCCATTTTTTCGCCACCAGGCGTCAAGTATCCAATAACACAAACCTACTAACCCTAAGGTCAGTAATTCCTAACGCATGGCCATCCTGATGGCCTTGACGAACATGTCTCCAGCTACGACACCTAGACTTTGCGCTTCTGGCTTCATATCGTCCCGGACGACCAAAAGACATCGTTAACGCGTCGGTCATACTGTTATGCAGCTGGCAGAACTTAGCACCATCAAGGTAAAAAAACTCGACACCTGGTCCAGGCCCAATACGCTCACATCGCCATCATCAACGATGAGCGACGAAGCAGACTAGCAGAAATACGCGAGCACACAACGCACGCCATCATCAGGGCTCTCGCGCTGACTGGGCATCGTGTCCCAACGCCTCCAGAAAGACTTCCAGCACGCGATGCGGACGCCGATCACGGCGAGTGATGGCGACGAACGGCGTCTCGTACGCGGCCTGCGCCGGGCAAAGCTCACGCAGCCGCCCCTGGGCCACCCAGATCTGGGCATGGTGATCTGGCAAGTATCCCAGGTAGGCCCCGGTGAGGATCAGAAAGGCCGCACCCTCGCGATCGGATGCGGTGGCACTGGCCTTGAGCCCCTGATGGCGCTCGCGACCGTCATCCGGGAGTGGGTAGGAAGGCACCACCGCGTCCCAGTCGGTGAGTGCGTCCAGTGCCACGTCTTTTGCGTCGAACAAGGGGTGCCCTCGACCGCAGTAGAGCCCGGAACGCTCGCTGTAGAGCGCATGACTGTCGAGACTGGTGGGAAGATTGACCGCCGGAACCACCCCCACATGCAGGCGGCCATCCAGCACTCCCCTGGCAATCTCTCCCGGGGGATCCATATGCATATTGATGCGCACATCGGGGCCCTGGGCCTTGAGGCTGGCCAGGGCATGGGTGATGCGCATCTCAGGCGAGCTGACCAGCGTGTCCGTAATGCCGATATTCAGCTCACCACGAAGGCTGTGATGCAGCGCATTCACCTCGGTGCGAAAGGCTTCGAGCCCCGACAGCAGACGTCGAGCCCCTTCCAGAACCTCGCGCCCCTCCTCGGTCAGCGCAAAGCCGCCTCGCCCCCGGCGACAGAGTTTGAGCCCAAGACGCTTTTCCAGATCCCCCATGTGCAGACTGATGGCCGACCGACTGATGCCAAGCTCGCTCTCGGCAGCGGAAAAGCCGCCGCACTCGGCCACTGCCTTGAACACCCGCAGCAGGCGGATATCAAAATCCGTGACTGGCCGCTGTCGGCTCACGGCGTCTGCTCTTGCGGCTGAGACTCGGTGGGACGCTGGCGGCACTCAGGACAGTGAGGGTCGCGGCTCAGCCGGTAATGACGCCACTCACCGGACAGGCCATCAAAGGTAGCAAGTCCCTGGTGCGACTGCCCCGCTCCCGCCAGCAGCTTGACCGCCTCAAGGGCCTGAAAACAGCCGATCACCCCCACCAGGGGGGAAATCACGCCACTCTCGGCGCAGGACAGCGCCTCATCCTGCTGGTCGTCCTGGGGGTAGAGGCAGGCGTAGCAGGGGCTCTGCTCCTGGCGCGGATCAAATACCGCCAGCTGGCCAGAGAACCGAATGGCCGCCCCGGACACCAGCGGGACGCCGGCCGCCACGCTGGCGGCATTGACCGCATAACGACTGCTGAAACGATCGGTGCAGTCCACGATGACGTCGACCTTGCTGGCCAGTGCAGCGAGGGCGGCGGTATCGAGATGCTGCTCGACGATATTCACCTGACAGCCCTCGTTGAGCGCCGTGGCAGCCTCTGCGGCAGAGCTCGCCTTGTTGCGTCCCAGGTCTGCCTGGCGATGGGCGATCTGGCGCTGCAGATTGGACAGCTCGACACTATCGGCATCGGCGATGGTCAGCTCGCCGACCCCGGCCGCGGCCAGGTACAGCGCCACCGGAGACCCCAGCCCTCCGGCCCCGACGACCAAGGCATGACTGCCGAGCAGGCGCTCCTGCCCTTCGATATCGACCTGAGGCAGCATGATCTGGCGGCTGTAACGCAGCAGTTGCTGATCATTCATGGCGCGGTCACTTGTCCTCGAATTCTGCGATGTCCGGCACATGCAGGGCGAAGTCTTCCTTCACCTCCTCCATGACCACGTAGCTCTTGGATTCCTTGACTCCGGGCAGCGTCAGGACCACATCGCCCAGCAGCTGGCGATACGCCGACATTTCCGGAATCCGGCACTTGAGAATGTAGTCGAACTGACCGGAGACCAGGTGGCACTCCTGGATCTGCGGCAACTTTGAGACCGCCCGGCGAAACTCATCGAAGACGGCGGGAGACTGCGTCTCCAGACTGATCTCCACAAAGACCAGCAGGTTGGCCTTGAGCATGCGCGGATTGAGAATGGCCTTGTAGCCGCGGATAACGCCGGAGCGCTCCAGGCGCTTGACCCGCTCCAGGCACGGCGTGGTGGACAGCCCTACCTGAGCGGCGAGGTCCACATACGACACACGGGCATTGTCCTGGAGGCAGCGAAGGATCTTGAGATCAATACGATCAAGGGAACGGTTCTTGGTTTTCATTGTGGTCCTGATGATCTAGCGGCAGGGACAGTGAGCTGGAAAGATCGACCAAAAAAGACCTGACAAAGAGGCATTTCACAACAATCTCTCGCGCCCCGCCGCGCGGTGGCAACGTATTTTTCTGATTATCAGTATCACAGCCCTCTGACGGACTCCACCCCGAGGTTCAACGCAGCGGCCGCTTCAGCGCACCACTATCCCCGTGGAAACCGCCGTCATTCGCGCCTGTCCTGCCGCTGGGTCCAAGCAGGGCGGAGAGCTATGGCAACCACTGCCCAAGCGTCACTCGCGAGTGTCCCGCCAGATCCCGAAGACTGCTGGCATTGGCATAGCCCAGTGCGATCAACTGGTCGCGCACCGCCGTCGCCTGGTCGAAGCCGTGCTCCATCATCAACCAGCCTCCAACCGTGAGGTGCTCTCGCGCCTGGTCGGCAATGGTAAAGAGGTCCGCTAATCCTCGGTCGGCGGCCACCAGCGCCGAAGCCGGTTCATAGCGCACGTCTCCCAGGTCCAGATGAGGGTCATCCGGATCAATATAGGGAGGATTGGAGGCAATCAGATCAAAGCGCTCACCCGCGACAGCCGTAAACCAGTCGCTCTGCTGAACGCGGACCTGCAGTCCATGACGACGCGCATTGCGCCGCGCCAGCGCCACGGCATCCACAGACAGGTCTACCGCGGTGACATGCCAGGCCGGGCGCTCGCTGGCAACCGCCAGGGCGATAGCCCCGGTACCGGTGCCCAGGTCGAGAAAACGGCCGACGTCAGCCTGCGCCTTTTCCAGCGCCGCCGTGACCAGGGTTTCGGTGTCGGGACGGGGGATCAGCGTACTTGGCGCCGTCTCCAGCGTCAGTCCCCAGAACTCTCGCTCGCCGGTCAGGTAGGCCACCGGGGTGCCCTGGGCGCGGGCAGCGACCAGAGCCTCGAAGCGCGCCCTTGCCAGCGGATCCATGGGGCGGTCGCCCCAGGTGTAGAGCCAGGTGCGATCGACCCCGAGCACCTTCATCGCCAGCACTTCCGCATCCAGCCGCGCAGTGGGGCTGCCAGCGGAAGCTAGCCTCGCGCCCGCGCGGCCCAGCAACAGGTCGATGCGCATCAATGCTCCTGCTGCAGCGCTGCCAGCTGTTCCGCCTGATACTCATGGATCAGCGGCTGAATCACCTCATCCAGCCCTTCACCTGACACCACCTCACCGAGCTTGTAGAGCGTCAGGTTGATGCGGTGGTCGGTCACCCGCCCCTGGGGGAAGTTATAGGTGCGGATGCGCTCACTGCGATCCCCCGACCCGACCAGCGAACGGCGGGCATCGGCCTGCTCCTGCCGCTGACTGTCCTGGGCGGATTGCTTGAGCCTGGCGGCCAGCAGTGACATCGCCTTGGCGCGATTCTTGTGCTGACTGCGCTCTTCCTGACATTCCACGACCACGCCGGTGGGCAGGTGGGTGATACGGATGGCAGAGTCGGTGGTGTTGACGTGCTGACCACCCGCACCGCTGGAACGAAAGGTATCGACGCGAAGATCGGCAGGGTTGATATCGATATCGGAGACCTCGTCCGCCTCCGGCATCACCGCGACGGTGCACGCCGAGGTATGGATACGCCCCTGGGACTCGGTGGCGGGAACTCGCTGAACGCGGTGGGCCCCGGACTCAAACTTGAGCCGTGCATAGACCCCCTCGCCCTTGACCCGCGAAATGATTTCCTTGTAACCGCCCTGCTCACCGTGGCTAGCGCTGACCACTTCGACCTTCCACCCCTGGTTTTCGGCGTAGCGGGAGTACATGCGAAACAGGTCACCGGCAAACAGCGCCGCTTCGTCACCGCCGGTGCCGGCACGCACCTCGAGAAAGACGTTACGTCCATCATCAGGGTCCTTGGGCACCAGCAGCTGCTTCAACTCGACCTCGAGCGCCTCGAGTCGCTCAAGCCCTTCTTCGCGCTCCAGCTGAGCCAGCTCACGCATATCGGCGTCGGCGTCCTCGGCCATCTGCTCGGCAGTGGCCACATCCTCTTCGATGCTGCGATAGCGCTGCCAGGCCTCTACCAGAGGCTCAAGCTCAGCGTATTCACGAGAGTAGTCACGAAAGCGAGCCTGGTCGCTGATCACATCGGGCTCTGCCAGCAGGGCAGAGAGTTCCTCGAAGCGGTCGACGAAGGCATCGAGGCGCTCACGCAGGGAAGCTTTCATCGGTTATTCCTTGAAATCATGTAAGAGGGAGCAGCACACCCGACCGCCGCAGGCCGTGCTGAGCGCATCAGCCCGGCGAATGGGACTCGCCCAGCAGCAGCTCCACAGCAGCATCCATCAGCTCCTGGCGCTCGTCGGCCGCGGCGCCTCGCAGCGCCAGGGTCGGCTGGTGCAACAGACGATTGGTCAACTGGTGGGCCAGCCGCCGAACCACGGCCTCAGGGTCTTCCCCCTTGGCCAGCCGCTCCAGGGCCTGAGCCTGGGCCTCGTCGCGCAGCGCCTCGCCCTTGGCACGCACGTCACGAATCACTTCACCGGCGCCACGAACGCGGCGCTCCTTGTGCCAGTGGGTAACGCCATGCTCGATCAGCGATTCTGCCTGATCCGCGGCCACCTGGCGGTGGCGGCGATTTTCCTCGATGACCTCCTGCAGGTCATCGACGGTATAAAGGAAGATATCGGACAGGTCCCCCACCTCGGGCTCAATGTCCCTCGGCACCGCGATGTCCACCATGAACACGGGGCGATGACGGCGACGCTTCAGCGCCCGCTCAACCATCCCCTTGCCCAGTATCGGCAGCGGCGCCGCCGTGGAAGAGATCACGATGTCGGCATGTTCCAGCGCTTCAGGAATTTCATCGAGGCTGATGGCGGTGCCACCCAGGGCACCGGCCAGCACGCTGGCGCGCTCGCGGGTGCGATTGGCCACGGTCAACTGCTGCACCCCCGCCTCATGCAGATGGCGGGCCACCAGCTCGATGGTCTCGCCCGCCCCGATCAGCAGCGCTCGGGCGCGACCGAAATCATCGAAAATGCGACTGGCCAGACTGACGGCGGCATACGCCACCGACACCGGGTTCTCACCGATGGCCGTCTCGGTACGCACCTGCTTGGCGACGGCAAAGGTATGTTGAAACAGTCGCTCGAGCTCTCCCCCCAGCCCCTGCGCCTCGCGCGCCGCCTGATAGGCGTCCTTGATCTGCCCCAGAATCTGAGGCTCACCCAGCACCATGGAATCGAGACCTACCGCCACACGCATCAGGTGTCGGGCGGCATCCCCATCCAGATAATGGTAGGCGCAGTGCAACAGCTCTTCTCGGGGTAGAGCGTGAAATCGGCTGAGCCAATCAAGTACGTCGGACTCGCCGCGAGCATCAGTGACGCAGTACAGCTCGGTACGGTTACAGGTCGACAGCACCGCCGCTTCGTGCACACCAGGCAGCGCGCGCAGCTCGTTGAGCGCCAGCGTCAGCTGCGAGGGGCCAAAAGCCACCTTTTCGCGCACCTCGATGGCGGCGGTTCGATGATTGATGCCAAGGGCGAGCAGGGTCATGCGTTCGACGTCTTCATCAGCGGGTGTCTGGGGTGGTCCAGTGAACCACTCCTGCAAGGCGCCCTATCCTACCATAGGGTGTGGCGAGCTCGCTCCCTTGTCGCCGCCTTAAGGTATTGACCTTTGCCAAGAGACGCCAAGCCGTTATGCTGGGATTCCTGATGGAAAAGATGATGCCTCAATGCCTTCGAACGCGCGCCAAGGAATGCCAGTCCGCACCCTGCTTGCCCTGTCGCTGACAACGTGGCTTGCCGGCTGCCAAAGCGTCTCCTATAGCCCCAGCGGCAGCGCCTATGACATGGCATCCGACGACCCGATGGCGGGCGCTCCCCCGATCACCCGGGGGCTCGACGCCGAGGGCCTGTCGACCCTGTTGATCGCGGAGATGGCTGGCCAGCGCGGCGACTATCGTCGAGCCACCGAAGGCTATCTGGCCGCCGCCGAACGCTATCGCTCGCCGGCCCTGGTCGAGCGCGCCACCCTGGCGGCACGCTTTACCGACGATACCGCCTTGATCGAACGCGCAGCGCGCCAGTGGCAGTCAGTCTCGCCAGAAGCCCCAGTGGCGGCTCAGATTCTCGGCAACCTGGCGGGCAGCCGCGGCAACTGGACAGAAGCGCTGCAGCAGCGGCTGATCGCCCCCGGGGAAGACGACATTACCCGCTTCGTCGACACCGCCCTATCCAGCGGCGCCGATCCTCAGGCGCTGGCGGCACAATTGAACGAGGCGTTGACCACCGGTCAGCGCGACGCGCGCCAACGGGACGACCTGCAGCTGGCCTTGGCCCTGACCGATTCCGCCTCGGGCAACCACGACGCGGCACAGCGGCGAATTGCCGCACTCGATGCCAGCAGCCGTAACAGCACCCAGGGACTGCTGGCGGAATCACGCATCGCTCTGGATGCAGGCCGCTACCAGCAGGCTCGCAGCACCGCACGCCGCGGCCTTGACCAATCACCGGAAGATCCTCGCTTCCTTCTTCTTATGGCGCGAGCCGACATCCGTCTGGGCAACCTGACCTCGGCCGAGGGGAACACCGACACGCTGCTGGATACCCGCGGCGACAATCCGCTGCTGCGGGTCGGCCTGGCCCAGCTCTACCTGGAAGAAGGCCATCGCGCGCCGGCCCGACGTCTGCTGCTGCCGCTGGTCGATGACCCCCAGGCGCCCAGCGCCCTCTATTTATTACTCGGCAGCATCGCCGAGCAGGAAGGCGACGTCGATAACGCCCTGCTGTACTACCGGCGAGTTCCCTCTGGGCCCGACTTCCTGCTGTCCCGTCAGCGGGCGGCCAGCATGCTGATCGAGGCCGATCGACTGCTGGATGCACGCGCTTTCCTGCGGGTCGAACGCCTGCGCCACGATGAGGCCTATACCGGCCTGGTGGTCACCGAAGTCCAGCTGCTCGACCAGCAGGGCATGAATGCCCAGGCCGAGACATTGCTCAACCGCGAACTGACCCGCACACCGGAAGACGGCGACCTGCGCTACTTCCGCGCCATGCGCGCCTGGACCGAGGGAGACATGGACACCTCGGAACAGGATCTACGCACTCTGGTCGAACAGCAGCCGGACAATGCGGTCGCCCTCAATGCCCTTGGCTACACCCTGGCAGATGCAGGCGATCCTGATGACTTCGCCGAGGCAAGACGACTGATTCAGCGCGCCTACGACCTGTCGCCGGACAATCCGGCGATTCTCGACAGCCTGGGCTGGATCGCCTATCGCGAAGGCAAACCTGAGGTCGCGCTACCCTGGATTGAACAGGCCTGGCGCCAGATTCCGGACCAGGAAGTGGCGGCCCACCTGATTGAGGTGCTGTGGGATCTTGGCGAGCGCGAACGCGCCCGCGACCTGCTCAAGCAGGCGCAGGAACGCTTCGAGGAGCGCCCGCTGATTGTCGACCTGCTGGATCGACGGCCAGAAATTGCCCCTGACAGTACCAGGCGTCTGCCGGGTAGGTGACCGCCCTCCCCCGCAACGCTCTACCTTTATTCTCATAGTGTGTCTCCCGATGACCCGCAAGGACCCCGCGATGATGCCTTCTCTACGACTTCCCGCTATCGCCCTTAGCCTTTCTTTATTGGCTGGCTGCGCCACCTCCCAGAGCGTGACCGAGCCGCGCACCGAGCGCGAAGCCGGCGACTGGGAAGCGCAGCTGTCCCAGGTGGAAGCCTTTACCGCCTGGAACCTGACCGGCAAGGTGGGACTGCGCACCCCTGAAGACTCCACCAGCGCCAACCTGGACTGGCGCCAGACGCCCTACCACTACCGCCTGCTGGTGACGGGACCGATGGGCGCCGGTCGCAGCACCCTGGAAGGCCGTGACGGCCGCGTCTCGTTGACGACCAGCGAAGGGCGCTTCGAGGCCGACAGCCCGGAAGCCCTGATGGAACAGCGCCTGGGCTGGTCACTGCCGGTGTCCAGTCTGACCGACTGGGTAAGAGGACTGCCCGCCGACAACAGCGACCACCGCATGACAGAAGATGAGCTCGGCTTTCCGGCCACCCTGGAACAGGACGGCTGGGAGATTGACTATCGTGGTTGGGAAGATGTGTCTGGTACCTGGCTGCCGCGCCGACTGGTCATGACCTACGACGACCTGCGCGCCACCCTGGTGGTCAATCAGTGGCAACCGCTCGAAGAATGACGCGCACCTTTGCTTAAGCCATGACGCAAACCATCACCCACGCCATCACCCACGCCATCGCTCGGCCTGTCACTAGGGCAGTCATGTGGGCAGTCATTCCAGCAGTCATTCGAGCAGCCGCGGCTGCTCGACGGCACGACCAGTAAAGGCAACATGGCCATGCCCCAGCCACCCACCGCCGCAGCGCGGCTGACCTTGCCCGCCCCGGCGAAGCTAAACCGCATGCTGCATATCGTCGGCCGTCGAGCCGACGGCTATCACGAGCTGCAGACGCTGTTCCAGTTCCTCGACCATGGCGACGACATTACCATCGAGCTGCGCGAGGATGGCCAGCTGGTGCTGGACGCTGCCCTCGACGGCGTTGCTCCCCAGGACAACCTGGTGTGGCGCGCCGCCAGGCTGCTGCAACAGACCAGCGGCTGCCACCTCGGCGCTACGCTCTCGGTGACCAAGCGGCTGCCCATGGGGGGTGGCCTGGGCGGCGGGAGCAGCGATGCTGCCAGCGTGCTGGCAGGACTCAACCATCTATGGGGTCTGGGCATCCCTCGCCCGCAGCTGGCTGAGCTTGGGCTCAGCCTCGGCGCCGACGTTCCGGTCTTCGTCAACGCCCACGCCGCCTGGGCCGAGGGCATCGGTGAGCGCCTGACCCCGGCGAACCTCGATACCCCCTGGTTTGTGGTCGTGCACCCCGGTATCAGCGTATCGACCCCCGCCGTCTTCACTGCGCCAGAATTGACACGGAACACCCCCGCCATTACCATGGCGCGCGCACTCAAGGGGGGAGCGTCGAGCTGGCGCAACGATTGCGAAGACACTGTCAGGCAGCGCTATCCTGACGTGGCTCGTGCCTTGGACTGGCTGAACACCCGGGCGCCGTCGATGTTGACGGGTACCGGAGCATGTGTTTTTGCCCGTCTGACGTCGGAAGCCGACGCGGTGGCGCTGCTTGAAGCAATAGAGCAGCAGCAACCGGACTGGCACGCCTTCAAGGCCAAGGGCCTGAATCGATCGCCTCTCCTCGACGCCCTGCCCGATGATTGAGGCAGGACGTTATTGCTGGGGTATCGCCAAGCGGTAAGGCACCGGTTTTTGGTATCGGCATGCGGAGGTTCGAATCCTCCTACCCCAGCCAACTTCCTTCTGAGTCCTGGACTCACTCCCCCAGACTCACACTGAAGACCCAACACAGCAAAGGTGGCTGCGCGTGTCAAAATTGATGGTTTTCGCCGGGAATGCCAACCCCGAACTCGCCCGTAAGGTCGCCGAGAGCCTGGACAGCCGGCTTGGCAATGCCACGGTCGGTCAGTTCAGCGACGGAGAGGTCGCGGTCGAGATCAACGAGAACGTGCGCGGCAAGGATGTCTTTGTCCTGCAGTCCACCTGTGCACCGACCAACGACAACCTGATGGAACTGATCCTGATGGTTGATGCCCTGCGCCGGGCCTCCGCTACCCGTATCACGGCAGTGGTGCCCTACTTCGGCTATGCCCGCCAGGATCGCCGCGTGCGCTCTGCCCGTGTACCGATCTCGGCCAAGATCGTCGCCGACATGATGGTCAAGGCGGGCGTTGACCGGGTGATGACCATGGACCTGCACGCCGATCAGATCCAGGGCTTCTTCGATGTTCCGGTCGACAACGTCTACGGTTCACCGATCCTGCTCGACGACATCGAGCGCCAGAACTACGACGATCTGGTAGTGGTCTCCCCCGACGTTGGCGGCGTTGTCCGTGCACGTGCCATCGCCAAGCAGCTGAACGCTGATCTGGCGATCATCGACAAGCGTCGTCCCCAGGCCAACCAGGCCCAGGTGATGCATATCATCGGTGATATTCAAGACCGCACCTGTGTGGTCGTGGACGACATGATCGACACCGCTGGCACCCTGTGCAAGGCCGGTGAGGCCCTCAAGGATCACGGCGCGCGCCGTGTGGTGGCCTATGCCACCCACCCGATCCTGTCTGGCCCTGCGGTGGACAACATTTCCGAGTCGGTTCTGGACGAGGTCGTGGTGGCAGACACCATCCCGCTGTCCGAAACCGCTCGTCGCAGCGGGCGTATTCGCCAGCTGAGCGTGGCCGGCCTGATTGCGGAAGCGATTCGCCGTGTCAGCAATGAAGAATCCGTCAGCGCGATGTTCCACTGAGCCTGCGAAAGGCCAGCACATTGCGCGGGTAACGCGCCCCGGTCTCCGGGGCACCTGGAACCATCGAGGTCTGGTCGCGGGCTCGGTGGCTTCCTTACTTTTAGCCAAGAGGCAAATCCATGTCTGACTACAAACTTACCGCCAACGTTCGTAACGACCTGGGGAAAGGTGCGAGCCGCCGCCTGCGTCGTGCGAACCAGCAAGTGCCTGCCATCATCTACGGTGGCGAGAAGACGCCGCAGCCCATCGCTGTGGACAAGACCGCCTTCTACAAGGCCCTGGAAGAAGAAGCCTTCTTCTCCTCCGTCATCACCCTTGAGGTAGATGGCAAGGCCCAGCAGGTTGTCGTGCGTGACCTCCAGCGTCACCCGTACAAGCCGCTGGTGACCCACGCTGACTTCCTGCGTGTCGATGCGACTCACGAGATCACCATGCGCGTACCGCTGCACGTGGTCGGTCAGGACGAGTCCAAGGCGCTCAAGGAGCAGGACGGTGAACTGCACCAGCTGGCCAACGACGTTGAAATCAGCTGCCTGCCGAAAGATCTGCCCGACTACCTCGAAGTCGACATCTCCGGCCTGGAGCTGGGCAGCACTCTGCACCTGTCCGACCTGAAGGCGCCGGCTGGCGTCACCATCGTCGAGCTGACCTACGGCGAAGACCATGACCAGGCCATCGTCAACGTGACCAAGGCCAAGGCCATGCAGTCCGACGAAGAAGCTGCCGAGGACGAAGCTGCCGCCGCTGATGCCAGCGCCGACGCTGCCGAGGAAGCGAAGAACGAAGGCGAAGAAGGCGACAAGGAGTAATCCCTGTCCGCTTGATTCAAGGGCCACTGCGGTGGCCCTTTTCGTTTTCATCGATCGCTTTGCCCAGCGTCGCGCCGCCGAGGCCCTGAGCAAAGCGCTTGCCCGCACCGCGGCCGGAGACATGAGCATGACACGGATCAAGGCACTGATTGGCCTGGCCAATCCCGGCGCCCAGTATGAGGCGACCCGCCACAACGCTGGCGCATGGCTGGTAGAGGAAGTGGCCCGCCAGGCGTCTGCCGAGCTACGCCCGGAAAAGAAGTTTCTTGGGCTTTATGCCAAGGCCTTTGTGGAAGGACAAGACCTGCACCTGCTGGTACCGACGACCTACATGAATCGCTCCGGCGCCGCCGTCGCCGCCCTTGCCAACTTCTTCAAGCTGGCCCCTGACGAGATGCTCGTCGCCCATGATGAACTCGACCTGCCCCCTGGCAGCGCCCGCTACAAGCAGGGCGGCGGCCACGGTGGACACAACGGCCTGCGCGACATCATCAGCGCACTGGGAAATGACAAGTCGTTCCATCGTGCGCGCATCGGCATCGGCCATCCGGGCAGCGCCAATCTGGTCACCAACTACGTGCTTGGTCGTCCCGGCAAGAGCGAGCGAGAGGCGATCGACGGCGCGCTGATCGAGTGCCTGGCGACACTGCCTCAGGCCCTGGCGGGCGACTGGGCCAAGGCGATGAATCGCCTGCACAGCCATTCGGCCTGACGACAGACTCCCGCGGCAGCGCTCAGCGGGTCGAGACAGGCTGTCACTCTGCCACTCGACGTCATACACTGATGCGCTTTCTGCGATGACTCGACTTCCTTCACCTTCTTTCAGGAATCACCCATGGGATTCAACTGCGGCATCGTTGGCCTGCCCAATGTCGGCAAGTCCACCCTCTTCAACGCCCTGACCAAGTCCGGCATCGACGCCGAGAACTTCCCGTTCTGCACCATCGAGCCCAATGTCGGCATCGTGCCGATGCCGGATCCGCGTCTCGATAAGCTGGCGGAGATCGTCAAGCCGGAGAAGGTCGTACCGACCACCATGGAATTCGTGGATATTGCCGGCCTGGTCGCCGGCGCGTCCAAGGGTGAAGGCCTCGGCAACCAGTTCCTCGCCAATATCCGTGAGACCCAGGCCATCGCCCACGTGGTGCGCTGCTTCGACAACGACAACGTCATCCACGTGGCCAACCAGGTCGATCCGGCGGCGGATATCGAGACCATCAACCTGGAACTGGCCCTGGCCGACCTGGATACCGTGGAAAAGGCCATCCAGCGCCTGGTTCGCGTGGTCAAGGGCGGCGACAAGGACGCCATCGCCACCAAGGCGGTGCTCGACCGCATCCAGCCTCACCTGGCAGAAGGCCAGCCGCTGCGCAGCTTCGATCTCTCTGACGACGAGAAGAAGCAGATCAAGAGCTTTGGTTTCCTGACGCTAAAGCCCACCATGTACATCGCCAACGTCAACGAGGATGGATTCGACAACAATCCTTACCTCGACGTGGTGAAGGGTATTGCCGAGGCGGAAGGCGCGGTAGTGGTGCCTGTGTGCAACCAGCTCGAGGCGGAGATCGCCGAACTCGACGACGAGGAACGCGAGATGTTCCTGGCCGAGATGGGCATGGAAGAGCCCGGCCTCGATCGCGTGATTCGCGCTGGCTACGCGCTGCTGGGTCTGCAGACCTACTTCACGGCGGGTGTGAAGGAAGTGCGTGCCTGGACCGTCAAGGTCGGCGCGACGGCCCCGGAAGGCGCTGGCGTCATTCATACCGATTTTCAGAAAGGCTTCATCCGCGCCGAAGTCGTGGCCTACGAAGACTTTGTCAGCCTCAACGGTGAGCAGGGTGCGAAGGACGCCGGCAAGTGGCGCCTGGAAGGCAAGGACTACGTGCTGAAAGACGGTGACGTGGTGCACTTCCGCTTCAACGTCTGATCCAGGCGCTATACGCTTGGGTCTGGGCTGAGCTGAGCTGAGCGGGGCCCGCCACCACTCGCTGGTGTCGAAACGCAGGCCCGGCCAGCACGATGAGCAGAACGGCACCGAGGTACGCCTCGGTGCCGTTTTTGGTAGCGCCAGAGCGAGACAGCGACTAACGAAAATCCCGCGACGTCACGCTCAGCGCCTTCCACCAGGCGCCGATATCCTCCAGGCGGCCAGCGATCACATGCACCACACTCCCCTCTCGCTCCAGGTGGCCGGTCACTCTCAGTACCTGTGCATTGAGTAACGCCTGACGTTGAGCCTTGGCGGTGTCTCGCCACACCACCACATTGATATTGCCGCTATCGTCCTCGAGGGTCACAAAGGTGACACCAGAGGCCGTACCGGGCCGCTGCCGCGTGGTCACGAGCCCAGCCACCTGAACCAGGCAGCCGTGATCCACGGTCAACAGCTGCTGGGCGGTCAGACAGCCATCGAGCCCATGGCGTTGCCCCGCCGTGGACTCACGCAGCAGCGCCATGGGATGGCGCCCAAGACTGAGCCCGAGGTGACGATAGTCCGCCTCAAGGTCATCTTGCTCAAGGGGCGGCATCAACGCCGTGCTGTCGTCATCGAGCAGCTCGGTGTCCCCCAGGGCCAGGCCTGGCTGAGGCGCCAGCAGATCCCAGCGGGCCTGATAGCGGTGTCCCGACAGACCGGCCAGGGCACCCGCAGAGGCCAGCGCCTCCCAGTCCTGTGAGCGAATCGATACACGTCGGCGCACATCGGCAAGACGGGTAAAGGGGGATCGGTCACGCTCCTCCAGAAGCGCCAGCACTGCCTCCCTGCTGAGCCCCTTCACCAGATGCAACCCCAACCGCACCGCTGGCCCTGCGGGATGCCCTGGCGCGTCCGCTGCCTCAGGGGGAGCCTCATCATCGACCTCCAGCGTCGACTCCCAGCGGCTTTGCAGCAGGTCTACCGGCCTCACCTGAACCCCATGGCGCTGAGCGTCCTGCAACAGTTGAGACGGCGAATAGAAGCCCATGGGCTGACTATTGAGCAGTCCACAGCAGAAGGCCGCGGGGTGATGGCACTTGAGCCAGGCGGACACATAGACCAGGTGGGCGAAGCTGGCCGCGTGGGACTCGGGGAAACCGTACTGACCGAAGCCTTCTATCTGGCGACAGATGGCCGCCGCGAATTCGTCGGTGTAGCCACGCTCGCGCAGGCCGGCGGTCAGCTTGTGCTGGTGCTCGGCGATGGTACCCGCCCGCCGCCAGGCCGCCATGGCGCGCCTTAGCTGGTCAGCCTCGCCACCGCTATAGCCCGCCGCCACCATGGCGAGCTTGATGACCTGTTCCTGGAAGATGGGGACTCCCAGGGTTCGCTCGAGTACCTTTCGGACATCCGCGCTGGGGTACTCGACCTGTTCCAACCCGTCCCGGCGGCGCAGATACGGGTGGACCATGTCGCCCTGGATCGGCCCCGGCCTGACGATGGCAATCTCGATCACCAGGTCGTAGTAATTCTGGGGCTTTAGCCTGGGCAACATGTTCATCTGGGCACGACTCTCGACCTGGAAGACACCGATGCTGTCTCCACGGGACAGCATGCGATAGACCTCCGGATCTTCCCGAGGAATCGCCGCGAGCGCCTCGATGGGGGTAATGACCCGGTCACCGCCATGGTCAGATGGCGAGTCGCAGTTTTCCCGCCGGGCCTGTTGCTGGCTGTGTTTTGGTTCCTGGCTCTGTTTAGGTTCGTGGCTGTGTTTCGGTGGCTGGCCCAGTAGGCCAAGGGTCTTGCGTATCGCGGTCAACATGCCCAGCGCCAGCACGTCGACCTTCAGCAAGCCCAGGCTTTCCAGATCGTCCTTGTTCCACTGAATCAGCGTGCGCTCCTGCATGGCGGCATTTTCCACCGGGACCAATTCATGCAGCGGCCCCCGAGAAATGACAAACCCACCCACGTGCTGTGACAGATGGCGTGGAAAGCCCAGCAGTTGCTCGACCAGCTCTACCAGGTGCTGACGAAGGCTGCGCGCGCCATCCTCGCTGCCCGGCTCGATCGATCCGGCCCCAGGGGAAGACGATGCCGTCACCGCGACGGGCTGAGCAAGCTCCATGCGCAACCCGGTCAACCACGCCTGTTCGCCGTCACGTCGATCCAGTCGGCTGGCAAGCCAGCTCAGGTAGCTGGGCTGAAGCCCTAGCGCCCTACCCACGTCCTTCAGCGCGCTGCGAGGACGATAGCTGATCACCGTGGCGGCCAGCCCGGCTCGCTCCCGCCCATAGCGACGATAGATGTACTGGATCACTTCCTCACGTCGCTCATGCTCGAAATCGACATCAATATCCGGCGGCTCGTCACGCTCTTCGGAAATGAAGCGCTCGAACAGCAACTGCACCTGGCGTGGATCCACCTCGGTAATGAACAGGCAATAGCACACCACCGAGTTGGCGGCGGATCCCCTGCCCTGACACAGGATGCCCTGTCCGCGGGCAAAGGCCACGATATCCTCGATGGTCAGGAAGAAGGGGGCATACTGCATCCGCTCGATCAGCGACAGCTCGTGCTGAATCTGCGCGGCAATCTCGACAGGCGTTCCATCCGGAAAGCGCTTGGCCTGTCCCTGCTCCACCTTGTGGACCAACCAACTCATGGGGGTATGGCCCTCGGGCACCAGCTCCTCGGGGTATTCATAGCGCAGCTGGCCAAGATCGAACTGGCAGCGCTCGGCAATGCGCACGCTCTCATCGAGCATGTCACGGCTAAAGCACTCGGCCAGGCGTGGCAGCGAACGCAGACAGCGCTCTGCATTAGGCTCGAGCAGGTAGCCCGCCTGCTGCACGCTGGTGCCATGACGCAGCGCCGTCAGCACGTCCTGCAGACGCTTGCGCGCAGCCTGATGCATCAGCACCCCACCGGCAGCGACCAAGGGCAGCCCAAGACGTTTCGCCATGGTGACGGTGTGGTGATGACGCACCTCTTCACCGGCATCAAAGTGGCGCAGCAGCATGACCCAGCTACGCCCAGGATAATGCTGCTTCAGCCAGGCCATGCGATAGGCACAGCGATCATCACTGCCCGCTGGGTCATACAGCAGCAGGCAATCCTCAAGCCCTGAGAGCTCCTCCCAGTCCAACCGATAATGGCCCTTGGGGGCCCTCCGTCGGGCCAGGGTGATCATCCGGCAAAGTTGCGCATAGCCCTGGCGATTCTCGGCCAGCACCACCACCGCCTGATCCTCAAAACGAAATTCCGCGCCGACTAGCAGAGTCATATCCAGATCGCGGGCGGCCTCCCAGGCGCGCACCACGCCGGACACGGAACATTCATCGGTGATAGCCAGCGCGCGATAGCCCAGGCAGGCCGCCTTCTCCACCAGCTCGTGGGGGTGAGAGGCCCCCTTGAGAAAGGTGAAGTTCGTCAGACAATAGAGCTCCGCATAGGCCAGCGGCGGCGCCCCAGAGGCTGTATGGGCTGCAGGCGCTATCCGTGGGGCAGCGTGTTCCGATGAGGGCTCGCAGTGTTCAACCGAACCAGCCATGCAGCCACCATTGCCCGGTGTGGTCACGGAAGATCCAGCCACAGCGGGCATCGCCAAATCTCACGACGTAGTAATCCCGCCGGGCCGGGGCGGCGTCCCACCAGCCACTGGCCAGGCGTTCTGGCCCGGCAAGCCACTCAAGCTGCGACAGCGCTGCCGACGACATGGCCAGCGGGGTGGGCAGCAGCCAGGCAGGACGCGGGCCCTGGGTCAACACCTGCGCCGCTGCGCGGCTGCACCGCTCAAGCGTCGAGGCTCGCTCAGGGCGATGATCCTCGCGCCAGCGAGGCTGCATGACACTGTTCTGACCAAGCCGGGTTCGCAGGCGGCTGAACAGGGCATCGGCCGTTTCTCTGGGGGGCGCCGTATCGAACAGGTCCTGGGCGGGCTGCTCCTGCTGCGTCAATTCGCTGACCTCAAGTCGCAGACGGCGCACTGGCGCATTGAGCTCACAGCGCTCCAGCCGCAACCGACATAGCTCGAGCCAGGCATCGGCAGACTGCTCTCCTCCGGCATGTCCCACCGAGATGTGCTGCTCTGCATCCCGCTGATAGAGCGTCAGCTGCAGCGACAGCGCCTTGGCACAGCGCACATGCAGAAAGCCCTCCATTTCCATCAGCAGTCGCTTCAAGGGGAACAGCAGCGCAGGCGCCAATTCGATGTCATGGTTCAACTCGAGCTCACGCTCCAGCCGCGGTGGCGGCTCAAAGACGGGCAGCAGGTCAGGCACAGCACCGGTCAGCCGCTTTAGCCATTGGGTCAGATCGGGACCCAGTCGCGAAGCCAGTGATGCCGTCGGCAGAGCCAGCAGATCGCGAACACGCTGGAAGCCTAGCCCTTGCAAACGCGCCAACTGGGCACGCGGCAGCGCCAGCTGGGACAACGACAGCTGCCCCAGCCGCCGATGATGGCCATCAACATCGGCTCCAGGGCTCTGAATACCAGTGCTCCGAACATCAGTGCCCCGAACATCAGTGCCCCGAACAGCGAGGTCCTCAACGTGTGGGCGGACGCCCCCCGCACGAGCCAGCAGCACCGCCGCCAAGGGCGTATGCCCCGTAGCGCAGACGAGATCGAGCTCCAGACCGGCCAGCTCGCTCTCCAGCCTGGACCACAGCGCGGCAAGACCACCGAAGTAATGGAGCATCGAGCCAATTTCCAGCACCACGCCCCGGGCAGGCTCGCCACCGAGGCTAGGCTCGAAACTGACACGCGCGCTAAAACGCCCCACCCACAGGGCGAGCCCTTCCAGCCGCTGTCGACATGCGGCCGTGTCCGCCGCGAACAATTGCAGCTCAGGCTCCAGGCTGAGCGCCGTGCTCACGGTCATGCCGGGCCGCACTCCTTGACGCTGGGCCTTGCTGCATACCTGCTGGACACGCTCTCCATTGGCCGATACCAGCGCCTTGGGCTGCGTGTCGCCAAGAGCCACCACGTCAAGCTCAAAGCGAGGACCATGCAGGCACAGCCATAACCCCTTCATGGCGCCCCCCTGTTCACCGGTGACAGGGACGAGGTCGGCAGATCCAAGGTGATCGTTTTTGCCGGTATGGCACCCTTGCGCTTGAAGGCCTCCACCTCAAGCCGACCATTCGCGCTGCCTCCCAGGCGCAAACGCCAGGGCGCAGCAGACCCTTGCTGGCCAAGCGATGCAGGGCGCAGCAATACGCCGACCCCGGTGCCCCCCGCCATCGCCAGTTGCAGGCGACGCAACCAGCTGCCCTGGAGGGCGCCAAACCAGCCAAGCACCAGGTCACAACAGCCACTTTTCACCACCTGTTCCATGGCCCACAGACGTTCTTTGGTGGTGCCTGTCTGAATGACATGGATCTTGGTGATACCGATGCCCGCCGCCTGCAGTGCCAGGGCATGAGGTATCCAAGGGGGATCCAGCAAGACAATCCGCTGGCTGCGGGTCATCAGTGGCGCCAGCAGGCGGATTTCACCGATACCGGGATGGTCAAGCAGCCACTCCATCAGGTCTCCACGGGGCCAGCCACCACCCATCACCTCATCCAGTGTCGCGAATCCGCTTGGCACAACCAGAGCATCCGCCTGAGAGGTCTCCCAGTCCCGCGCAGGATCACGGCCCGCGCGCCATAACGTTCCCCGTTGCATTAGTTGAGTGATGTCGACGGGGTGTGCTGCTGTCATGGCGCCCCCTCCTTGAAAGTGATGCGAGTCATGCTGAACAGAATACTGTTATTTTATACAGTATTTAAGGAATGCCAAGCGATGACGGCTTGAGACGTCGCCAAGACGTCAACGCAGTCAGCGTGACATGGGGTCTGTCGTCAGGGCTCAGCACTGCATAGGTTCCGCCGAGAAAGGCGGGACAAGAGGAGTAAGGTGAACACAGACCGTGACGCAGCTCACCGCAGCCTGGAAAAGACTGTGGAATAGTCGTGCGGAACATTTGCCTGCTGCCCGAAGGCGTACGCCAGTGACCACCACTCCCCTTCCCGCTTCCCTTCCCGCTCCCCCAGACCTTGTGATGTCAGCGTTTGAGATCAGGGTGCAGGGCTGCGTTCAGGGCGTCGGGTTTCGCCCTTGGGTATGGCAGCTCGCCACCGCTATTGGCGTGACGGGGAATGTCCGCAATGATGGCCAGGGGGTCGTGATTCGCGCTCAGGGGTCCCCGGCGCAGTTGGCGACGCTGCTGACAAAGCTCGACAGTGAGCCGCCACCGCTGGCGACCATCACAGGCATCGCATCGTCCGAGTTGACCCCAGTGGAATCGATCACCGATTTCACCATCATCGACAGTCGGCCCGGCCTGACTCGCACCGATATTGCGGCAGATGCCGCTGTCTGCGCCGCGTGCAAAGCCGAGATTCTCGATCCGATGCAGCGCCGCTCGGGCTATGCATTGACCAATTGCACCCACTGCGGCCCGCGACTGTCGATTATCCGGGCCATGCCCTACGACCGTGCCGCCACGACCATGGCGGCCTTTCCGCTTTGCGCCAGCTGCCGCCAGGAATACCGCTCCCCTGCCGATCGGCGCTTCCACGCGCAGCCCATCGCCTGCCCCGACTGCGGTCCACGGGTCTCGCTGGTGCGCCTTGATCGCGACCATGGTGTGCCCGCCACCGACCCGGGGAACCACGCTGCTATCTTTTATGGCAGCCCTGAAAGCAGCCCTGATGCCGACCCGATCATGGCCGCGGCAGAGCTGATCTGCGCGGGTCATATCGTGGCCATCAAGGGACTCGGCGGCTATCAGCTCGCCTGTGATGCCTCTCGAGAGGATGTGGTCGCACGACTGCGCCAATTGAAGCGTCGACCGACGCGGCCCCTGGCGTTGATGATGGCGGATCTCGCGATGGTCTCCCGCTACTGCCACGTCAGCCCGCGGGAGGCCGAGGCGCTAGAGAGCCCGGCGGCGCCGATCGTCCTGCTGGAGCGACGCAAGGGTCCGCCCATGTCGGCCACCGACACGCACATGTCTCCCAAAAGGCCTAGCCAGGCCCCCAACCTGGCTTTAGATATCGCCCCGAATCCGGCTCCCGACATCGCCCCGAACCTGGCTCTAGATATCGCCCCGAACCTGGCTCCAGGCCTCGACCGCCTGGGGGTGATGCTGCCGTCCACGCCCCTGCACCTGTTGCTGTTTCGACATTTCGACGTACCGCTGGTACTGACCAGTGGCAATGCCTCGGGCGAGCCGCAGCTGATCGATGATGCTCGTCTGACTGTTGCACTGGGAGCCATGGCCAGCCACGCCCTGAGCCATGATCGCGGCATCGTCAGGCGCGTTGATGACAGCCTGGTTCAGGACGCCGCGGGAGCCTTGCGCGTCCTGCGGCGGGCTCGGGGCTTCGCGCCAACGTCGCTGCCATTGCCGCCGGGGTTCGAGGATATTGGCCCTGGCCTCGCCCTTGGCCCGCAGCAGAAAGCTACGTTCTGCCTGATCGATCGAGAACGCGCCATTCTGTCGCCTCATCAGGGCGACCTGGACGATCCCGCCACCCTGGATGACTTCGAGCATAATCTGCAGGATTTTCTGAAGCTCTACGACCATCGTCCTGATTGGCTGGCCTGCGATCGTCACCCGGACTACCACACGAGCCACCTGGCCACAGCGATGGCCGCTCGCGAGGGGCTGACGATAACGCAAGTCGGCCACCACCATGCCCATATTGCCGCCTGCCTGGGCGAACATGGCCGACCACTGTCTGCACCGCCGGTACTGGGTATCGCCCTGGATGGCCTCGGCCTTGGCCTGAATGGTGAGCTATGGGGTGGAGAGTGCCTGCTGGCGGACTACCAACAGTGTCAGCGCGTGGCAGCATTGAAGGCGGTGCCGATGCCCGGAGGCGCAGCCGCCGCCCGAGAACCCTGGCGCAATCTTGTAGCCCAGTGGTTCGCCGGCCCTGGCATTGACGCCTTGCTAGGAGGCTATCCCCAACTGGAGGTGGTCAAGCGGCTTGGCGGCATACCCTTGCCAGCCCTGGTTGCCATGCTCAAGGCAGGCCTCAACAGCCCCAAGGCGTCATCCTGCGGCAGGCTGTTCGACGCCGTCGCGGCGGCACTCGAGCTGAGCTTCGAGCACCAGCATCACGAAGGCGAAGCCGCCATGGCGCTGGAAACACAGGCTGCCAGGGCACTGGCCCGCATGTCCGTGCACGACCTCAGCACCGACCCAGGCTATCCCTTCGACATTACCGTTTCTGACACTGGCGTCATGCTGCTGGACCCAGCCCCCCTGTGGCCGGCGCTATTTGATGATCTGGCCAGGGGCTGCGACCCGGCCCTCTGCGCGGCGCGCTTTCATCTGGGCCTGGCCACCGCCTTGGCTCGTGTCACCTCGACACTCTCGCAAGACCACCCTTTTGACACCGTGGCCCTGAGTGGTGGCTGCTTCCACAACCGTAGCTTGCTTGCGCTGGTCGAGCAGCGCCTTGGTGCGCAGGGCTTCAAGGTGCTGAGTCACCGCCAGGTACCGGCCAATGATGGGGGCATCGCCCTTGGCCAGGCGCTGATCGCCGCAGCACCTGCTCGCCGTCTGCCCCCACCACACTCGCCATTACACCCTTGTCTAGTGCCCGACGGCCATGACGACGACGCACAGGAGAGTACCCATGTGCCTGGGAATCCCGGGGCAGATCATCGCGATCGATGATATCGACAACCGTCTGGCCACCGTGGACGTCAGTGGCGTCCGCCGCCAGATCAACATCGCCTGCATCATCGATGATGCCCATCCGCCCGAATCCTGCGTGGGAGACTGGGTGCTGGTACACGTCGGGTTTGCCCTGAACCGGATAGACGCTGCCGCCGCGGAACGAACCCTGGCGATGCTGGACATGCTCGGTGATACCCACGAATTCGATGCCTTGATCGACAGCCAGGAGAAGCGGCAATGAAGTTTATCGATGAATTCCGCGACCACACACGAGCCCGCCAGACCCTGGAGCATATCACCACGCTGGTCGAGAAGATCTGTCGTGATCGCGCTGCCCCCCTTCGCATCATGGAGGTCTGCGGAGGCCACACCCACGCGATCTTCCACTATGGGCTGGAGGCGATGCTGCCCGATCAGCTGGAGCTGATCCACGGCCCGGGCTGCCCGGTCTGCGTGCTGCCCATGGGACGCGTCGATGACTGCCTGGCGATCGCTGAACGCCCCGAGGTCATCCTGGCGACCTTTGGTGATGCCATCAGGGTCCCGGGCTCTCGCAAGAGCCTGCTTCAGGCCAAGGCCGAAGGCGCCGACGTGCGCATCGTCTACTCGCCCATGGATGCACTGGATCTCGCTATCCGCCATCCAGAACGGGAAGTGGTGTTCTTCGGCCTGGGCTTCGAGACCACCATCCCCTCCACGGCTCTGACCATCACCCAGGCGCAGCGCCAGCGCATCACCAACTTCTCGGTGTTCTGCAACCACATCACCATCATTCCCACGCTGAAGGCCATTCTCGAGAATCCCGATCATCGCTTGGACGGTTTTCTCGGGCCGGGCCATGTGTCAATGATCATCGGCACCGAGCCCTACCGCTTCATCGCTGAACATTACCGTTGCCCGGTGGTCATCTCCGGCTTCGAGCCCCTGGACATGCTGCAATCTCTGCTGATGGTGGTGCGCCAGCTGCACGACGGCCGCACCGAGGTCGAAAACCAGTACCAGCGGCTGGTTTCCCGAGACGGTAATCCCGCTGCACTGCAGGCTGTCCACGAAGTGTACGAATCCCGCCAGTCCTGCGAGTGGCGGGGCCTGGGGCCCATCGAGGACTCCGGCATGCAGATCAGGCAGGCATACGCCGCCTACGATGCCGAGCGCAAGTTCTCGCTCCCGAACCAGCAGGTGGCCGACCCCGAGGCGCTGCGCTGTGGCGAGGTACTGACCGGCAATCTCAAGCCCTGGCAGTGTGAATTGTTCGGTAGCCAGTGCTCCCCGGAGTCCCCCTGCGGCGCCCTTATGGTCTCGAGTGAAGGCGCCTGCGCCGCTTACTTCCAATATGGCGGCCCCCGCGCAGAACAGCATGAAGAGGTCTCGCCATGAGCCACAAGCGCACTCTGGCCACGGTCAATGCAGTCTCCATCACCCAGGCCCATGGGGGTGGCGGCAAGGCCATGAAGGACCTGATAGATGATGTCTTCATCAGGGCCTTCGGCGCCCCTGAGAATACCCTCGAGGATCAGGCTCGACTGGCGCTGGAACCCCTCTGCCGTGCCGGGGATCGGCTGGCCATGACCAGTGATGGCTTCGTGGTGAAACCTCTGTTCTTTCCGGGTGGGGACATCGGCAGCCTGGCGGTCTGCGGCACCGTCAATGACCTGGCGGTAGGTGGCGCCCTTCCGCGCTATCTGTCCTGCTCGGTGATTCTGGAAGAAGGACTGCCGGTCGAAGACCTGAGACGTATTGCCCGATCCATGAAGGAAGCGGCAGACCGTGCCGGGGTCGCCATCGTGACCGGCGATACCAAGGTGGTGGAGCGCGGTGCCTGTGACGGTATCTTCATCACCACCACCGGTGTGGGGGTGATCCCTGCCGAGCGCCGCCTGAGCATCGAGCAGATTCAGGCGACAGACGTGGTCATCGTCAACGGCTGGCTGGGCGACCACGGTGCAGCGATCCTGGCCGCCCGTGGAGATCTCTCGCTGGAGACGGCTCTAGAGAGCGACTGCGCCGCCCTCAATGGCCTGGTGGAAGCACTGCTCGAGGCGGTGCCGAACACCCGCTGCCTGCGCGATGCCACCCGCGGTGGGGTCGCCACGGTGCTCAACGAGATGGCCGAGGCCTCCCAACTGTCCATCGAACTTCAGGATGCGTCCTTGCCGCTGCGCCGAGAGGTCAGGGGCATGTGCGAGATCCTGGGCCTGGACCCTCTCTATCTGGCCAACGAAGGCAAGCTGGTGGCCGTGGTACCGGCGGATCGTGCCGATGCCGCCCTGGCCGCGCTCAAGCGCCATCCCCTGGGCCGGGACGCCAGCGTGATCGGCCACGCCTACTCCGGCAAACCCGGACGGGTTACCCTGCGCACCTTATTTGGAGGCCAGCGAATCGTCGACATGCTGGTGGGTGAGCAGCTTCCCAGGATTTGTTGAGCCGCAAACGCTTGATGATCTATGCAGCGCGGTCTTAGGTGGCGTCACTGGGCGTCACTGGGCCCCGCCGCGTCGCCACCCTCAATCCCATAGTCGATTCCATAGCGCTTGAGCTTGGCGCGCAGCCCAATGCGCGAAAGCCCAAGCTCCTCGGCGGCACGTGTCTTGTTGCCGGCATGCCGGGTCAACGCTTCGAGCAGGCAGCGCGTCTCCAACAGTTCGATCTGCTCCCGCAGGGTCGCCGCGGGAGCGGTCGTCGAGGCGGGGTGACTCTGCCGATGGCTATCACGAACGCAGGGTTCTCCTGGGACTGCGCCTAGGCCCCCGTCTGTCTCCTCTGCTCTGATCTCACTCCTGACTTCACTTCTGGCGGCACCTCCGGCTTCCCTCCTGACCGGCCCCTTGTTCCTTTCTTCACAACCCCATCCTTCACAACCCCATCCTTCACAACCCCATCCTTCACGACCCCATCCTTCACGACCCCGCTCTTCACGGCCCGGCTCTTCACTGCACTGCTCTTCACGGAACATGCCGGCATGGGGTGGTGTTCGCAGTGCTTCGGGCAGCAGCTCCAGACCAATGGTCGCGCCGGTCGTCATCATCAGCATGCGCGTAATCTGATTTTCCAGCTCGCGCACGTTACCGCTCCAGGGTTGGGCCGATAGACAGTCAAGCACGCCAGGACCAAACCCCGAGACACGCACGCCGTGACGGCTGGCCAGCTGCATCAACAGCGCTTCTGCCAGCGAAGGAATATCCTCAGGCCGTTCACGCAGTGCCGGCAAGGCCACCGTGGCAACGTTCAAACGATGGTACAGGTCTTCCCGAAAGCGGCCCGCCGCCACCTCTGCCGCCAGATCACGGTGGGTGGCGGCAATCACCCGCACATCCAGCTGACGCACAGTGTTGGTACCCACCGGACGTATCTCGCCCTCCTGCAGGAAGCGCAGCAATCTCAGCTGGAAGGCGGGCGAGGCGTCCCCAACCTCGTCGAGCAGCAGCGTGCCCTGCTGCGCCCGTTCCAACATACCGATACGGTGGGCACTGGCGCCGGTAAAGGCCCCCTTGCAATGTCCAAACAGCTCGCTTTCCAGCAACTCGTCTGACACCGCGCCGCAATCCAGCGCCAGAAAGGGCATCTCGGAGCGCAGGCTGGCTGAATGTATGGCCCTCGCCATCAGCTCCTTGCCGGTGCCACTTTCTCCTGTCACCAATACCGGGACGTCGAAGCCGGCTATCCGAGCAGCCAGATGACAGAGGCCATCAAGGGGCGACCCCGGCAAACGGATGATTCGCTCAAACCCGCGGGACTGTTGCAGCTGCTGTCGATGCGCGGCCAGACGCGCCTGAACAACCGGCTGTGACAGCGCCTGTTCGGCGCGTAGCCGGCGTGTTTCTCGCTCGAGCCAGTAGTGCTGCTGAGCATGCTCAACGGCGCGTACCAGCGTCCACGGCAGATGCTGACGAAAGAGACGCTGAAACGCCTCGGGCAGCGCCACGTCGCTGTCGCCTCCCCTGACCATCGCTGCCGCATGCTCGGACTCCCCCTCAGACGCCTCATCCAGCACGAGAAGACCACGCACGTCAGGCCAGCGCTGGGTCAGCTCCTGGACCCAGCCCGGCGACAACGGCACCTGGGTATCGACGACCAGCACCCCAACCCATTGCCGCGCCAGCTGCTCCCGGGCCCCTGGCCAATCCTGTGCGACCAGACACTCCGGCGCAGGCGATGACAGCCCGCTGAGCAGAGACTCGTACAGCGACTGGCCCACCACCAGCACACCGGGAAGCGCATCCGCTGCGACCAGGCCCGCCCCCAGCGCCGAGCGTTCCGTCAGGGAAGACACGTCACAGGACCTTGAGGCCTGGCGCCTCGCCTTGCTCCAGCTTCTCGAGGCGTTGGCGCGCCGCCTCCAGCGCGCGCTGCCGCAGCATTTCTCGCCGCTGGGCGATCCACTGAAGCCAGCGGTCCATGCCCTCGCCACTGCGGGCCGACAGCCGGATAATCTCGATATCCGGGTTGATCTGGCGGGCGTAGGCTTCACAGGCCTCTATATCGACATCCACATGGGGCGCCAGATCCATCTTGCTCAACAGCATGAGGGAGGCTGCGGCGAACATGTGGGGATACTTCAGCGGCTTGTCCTCTCCCTCTGTCAGCGACAGGATGACCACCTTGGCATCTTCACCAAGGTCGAACCCTGAAGGGCACACCAGGTTGCCGACGTTCTCGATGAACAGCAGCCCAAGCTCCGCCGGCATCACCCTGGGAAGCGCTCGCTCGATCATCGATGCATCCAGATGGCAGCCCTTTCCGGTATTGACCTGAAGCGCCGGGACTCCCGTCTCACGAATGCGCTGAGCGTCGTTGGCCGTCTGCTGGTCGCCTTCAATGACCGCCAGCCCATCAGGCCCCAGCCGCCGAATCGTCTCGACCAGCAGCGTGGTCTTGCCGGAGCCTGGACTGGACACCAGGTTCAACGACAGCACGCTTTTCGCTTCAAGCTGCTGGCGTACGCTGTCGGCGATCCGGTTGTTGCGCGACAGCACGTCTGTCTCGATCTCGATCAGCCGGCGCTGCGACAATCCCGCCACCTCGACGCCAGCGGGTCCCGAACCACAGTCCAGATGCGCCTCCGCACCGGCGGTGACACTGCCCATGGCATGCCGGGGGCCTTGTTCATCCGCGGGGCCTGCCTGGCTATGGCTAAGGTCATGGCTATGGCTATGGCTATGGCTATGATCATGGTGATGGTCATGCCCATGATCGTGGTGATGGTCGTGGCTATGAGCGTGGCTATGATCGTGACCCTGGTCGTGGCTATGTCCGTGATGATGCGCGTGATGATCGTGCCTATGGTCATGCGCGTGGTCATGATGGGTGTGGTCGTCCTCACCGGGACGGTTCTGCACGCCAGTCCCGGCGCAACCGCATACGGTACACATCAGATTACCTCCAGTTCCTTGATGCGAAGTTCTTCTCCGCCGGTAACTCTCAGGCGCGAGCTGGAACAGCACGGACAATGATCGCCCCGCTGCTTGAGCGTCACGGTCTGGTTGCAGCCAAAGCACCAGGCGACGGCAGCCACCTCGACGATCTCAAGCCTGGCGCCCTCGACGAGGGTTCCTCGAGCGCTCAGGTCGAACCCAAACCGCAGCGCGTCGGGCTCGACACACGCCAGGGCGCCGACCTCCAGGCAGACTCGGGTGACCTGGGTGAACGGATCGCTGCGGGCGTGCTCTTCAATCAGCTCCACGATCCCCTGGCACAGGCTCAACTCATGCATGCTGGCCCCCCCGCTCTCCGGCTGCGTTGACGTCTCCTCCCGCTTGCTGCGATGCAGGCCAGGTCATATCCGTCGTCTGCCACACCACCGGCAGACAAGGGTCTGCGCAGCTAAGGGCGATGGCCACGCGCTGCCGGGCACCGCTGTCGCCTGAGCCGTAGGCAGAGCTCAGCAGTCGTGCCAGAAATCCCGGCTGACACCCGCCCGCATCATCGTCGTGGTCATCTGCGAGGGGTGTATCGAGCATGGCATCGGTAGGGGTATGGATACGGTACGCCATGACCCGGCCATCGCGGCAATCGACCTGATGCCACAACCGGCCACGAGCAGCCTCTGCCCAGCCGTCGCCAGGACGGGATCGACCAAACCAGGCACGCGCTGACGACGCTGGGCATGTGCCGCTGCGGGACGTACCATCGCCGCCAGCTGCGTCATCTCTGACATCACGCAAACCCTCGATCAGGCGTGCCACCTCGACGACGCGCGCCAGCATCCGAACATGCAGGCTCCAGCCATGCCGGGCGATGAGCGGCGCCAAGGCCGGGTCAGAGGCAACGCGTCGCACGAAGCTGGGGTCATTGACCGCCTCCATGCGTCCAGCCCCGGGCGGCCAGTCAGCCGTCTGCCGTAGTACCTGAGCAGGCAGGCTGGGTGAGGCGCTCCACCACGCCGAGAGATCGGCGAGCACCCGGTTCGCCCGCTGGGCCAATAGCCGGTGCTCAAACTCCTCAAGGTCAGCCAGCCCCATGCTGGCCAGCCCCTGCAGCTCGTTGCCCGCCGCCGGATGCCCCATGGCCCCAGGCCAGTCGCGCAACATCACCAGCGCGTGCTCTCGCAGCACTTCACACTGGATGTCGGTGTGCTGGGCAGCTGGCACCGCCAGCCCCATGGCAGACGCGGCGGCGGCGGTCTGGGCGGCGGCGCAGAGGTTATACAGACATCCCACCATGGCCAGAGCCTCGGCGGGACGACGGTCCTTTAGCCAGTGAGTGGGCAGACGGCCACGCTGTCGAACGCGAAAGACAGGCGAGTTGGTGCCTTCAGGCCGGTGAGGGTCATGGTCGATGACCAGAGCAAGCATCATCAGGATGTTGCCTTTCCAGACAGGCCGATGGTTACCACGTCACGACGTGAGCGCGGACGCTGCGAAGCGCTCAGATGCGGTTGGTGAATATCGGGATCTTGCTGGTCCGCTGGTGAGGAGTCGTCCGTGGATGGGGCCTCGTCATCCTGAGCGCTGTGCTGTCTGGCGGCGATATCCGCGTGACGATCCGTCTCAGCGCGATGGGCCGCATCGAACAGGGCATCCATGACCGCATGGGCAACGTCTAGCGCATATTCCTGGCTCGTGAACTCGCTCATGTCCGAGAACAGGGCGCAGGCAAAAAAACCGCCTACGGGCGCGCTCAGGTTGTAGATGAACTCATACTCCCCCGAGGGAAAGGCCACTATCCGCTTGTCTCCTGAACGCAGATCGGTCACTTCATCGGTCGCAGGGATAAGCACCAGATTCATCAGCCAGGGCGCGATCAACACGCCCAACTGCCCCTGGCATTTCGATGTCGTGGATTGCCACTCCCGAAAGCCCACCGACGCGACGCTAAGCCCTGGATGACAGAAGGGCATGTCTTTCATGCGCGATGCCTGGGTCTCACGGAAGGCCTCGACCAGCGAACGGACCTGGCTGCTGGCCTGACTGATGACCTGACTATTGGCCCCGTTACTGGGCGGACTATTGGCCCTGTTAGCAGCCCCGTGACGGGTGCTGGTGGAGCCCTGAGGGAAGGACGCCTCGATTGACGTTGCAGACGCAGGTTCTGCCGCACCCAAGGGTGCCACGCCCGACACGCTAGTCCCCCCGTGAGCGTCCTCAGGTTGAGCTCGAGCGACCGCGGACGGCGGCTCACCCTGGCCCGGCTCGATGATGGCTGTGGTGGCGGGGGCGTTATCATCACTCAGCACCATAAACTGTTGGCTATCGCCATCGCAGCTGGGGCAGCGCCAATCCGCTGGAAGACGAGAAAATGGCGTGCCTGGCGCTATTTGCCTGCTGCTGTCACCCATTGCCGGGTCATAGCAGTACCAGCAAATCTTGCATTCAAGACGGGCGTTATCGTCCAGACGCGCCGCGTCGCCAAGGAAGGACCCTTCAAACTGGGAATGGATCACGCCATGGCCTCCAGCGTCTGTTCAAGCCGGACCACAGAGTCGGCGATGTCCTCAGGCGCCGCGCAGGCCACCTCAGGGATGTCGGACACTTCGATGACGTCGAGAATCAGCGCATCCTGGGAATTGAAATAACGCACCCGCCAGACATGCTCCAGCGCCGTGCTGTCGATACGGCAATTGCCGTAGCCCCGGGACAGAATCGATACCTCGCCCTGGCCCAGCGCCAGCTCAAGGTAATGAAGGTCCTCCGGGGTATGGGGCAGGAGCGACAGGTTGATGGCGTAGGGCTCATCGCCGGGACGGTGAGCGTGACAGCGCTCGACCAGCTCCGTGACGATAAAGGGGCCATTGACGACCCCTGCCGCCGTTTCCGGTGGGCAGAAAATTCGCTTGGGTGGCGTCTTCAGTGCGGCGCTGGGCACCCTGCCGATCTCGATTCGCTCGTCAGCCCCGCCACTGCCTACCGTGGTCACTCGCCATAGCCCGGCGAAGATGGACTCCTGTACATCGCAGGATGGCTCACCCGTCGCACGCACCGAGACCTCTCCTTCCCCGAGTGTATCGGCCACCACCCGACGGTTTTCGTCGTCCAGCGGTGGAAGCTCAACCACCAGATTGCCGCCTTCCGGCGTCCACCGAGACGCGGCGGCGGCCAAGGCCTTCAACGCCGTAAGAGCCGGGCGAATGCGTTCGGGGTCTTCCACTTCAGGCAACGAGGCATGAAAGGTGCGCATGTCCGACGGCATGGGAAGATAGTCGAGTTCGGCACCTTCTTGACTGCCGGGCCCTACCCCACCCAAGGAGGGAGAAAAGTGGTTCAGCGTCATGATCCATTCCTTTTTATAGGCCCGCCAATCACCCCAACGACTTATGACTGCCTGGCGATCAACTGGGCGTGCGGCGATGTTCCCTCGACGATAGCGCCGACCTCTTCGAGATAGTCCTGCCAGTCACGAACCCGCGACACCACGCCCTTTAGCTGACCTTGCTCGACGAAAACCAGAGAAGGCACCGGCCAGACCTGGAAGCGCTCTCTTATCAGGTCCTCGTCCTGTCGCTGGACAACCGCAGGCATAAACTTGCCGGCAAAGGCACTCACCAGCTCCGGGAGAATGGCAGCCACGTCCTGGGTTTCGAGATTGGTCTCTGGATCGCCACTCAACAGCAGTACGTGCAACCCTTCCTCTGCCATGAACGCCTGCAATTCCGCCCCCGCCAGGCAGGGATAGTCCAGTTCATTGATCAAGCGCCCCAAGGGTCCCGTCATTGCTCTCTCCCAACGACTCTCGAATCTTTTCTCACATCCTTTCTCGCACCTTTTCTCACATCCTTTCTCGCACCTTTTCTCACGCCAGTGTCCTCCCGCATCCCGACTTCTTCGCCGAGCTTTTCCCCGAGCGGCCGCAACGCTCCAGCTTGTCTCAGCCGCTGGTCCTGCCGGCCCTTCGGGCTGCCTCGAGGTGTGGCGGTAGCCTGGGGGCTTCTGCCTCCAGGTCCGCGAAGTAGCCTGCTTCCATGGCGCCTCCCTTGGCGACTAACGCCACGGCCTCCAAGGCGCTGCGTATCAGCTGGGCTTCCTCCGGGTCGAGCACACGCCGAGCCGCACCCAGAAACACCAGCAGCCAATCGCCTATCTCCACGTCACCGATCAGCGCGATATCCACCTGTTCAGCCGCGCTTCCCTCTGCTCGGCAGCACAGGGCGAGCGAACCGGATACGTCCACCACCTGCATCGGGATGCCTACACACATGACTGCCACCTATCGTGCGGTGAGAGCCTATCGGCGGTTGTGGCCAGCCCCATCCTCATGGCGCACCTCCCTCACTGGGGCAGCCAGAACTGTCCAGACAAGTGGGCCCTTGAATCGGAGAGCGGGACGCAGAGGGCTGATGATGTTGTCGCTCCGCCACGCAACTCGGGTCGGTCTCGTTTTCGGTATCGGTCAGGGCCTCGGCATGGCTTGCCTGGACGAGAAATCGCGCGTCGCCAAGGCGACAAGCGTCTCGCGACGACGGGCGCTGTCCTTCGTAGTGATCCAGTGCCAGGGCTGGTGCGGCCAGTCCGTCCTGATCCGCGATCGCCTCACGAGGACGCAGCGTCACCTTCCAGGCGCCAAGCTCTTCCACGGCCAGCTGGATCACCTCATCGATACGGGCGGCTACCTCAGGGCACAGCGATCCGCCGTAGTCATCAATGACCTGCGGCTGCACGCCAATCAGCGTGAGATGTCGAGGTTGCCACCCCAGCAACTGCGCCGCCGCCAGCACCTCCTGAAAGCCCGTCTGATGCAGTGACATCTTCTTGGCTCCCATAAAGCTCGGAACCTCATCGTCACGCACGACATGGATCGTCGCGGGAGGAAGCCCGTAGTCGATGGCATCAATGACCAGCAGCTCGCTGCATGCCTGGATGTAGGGCAGCAGATAAAGACCCTGGGTGCCTCCATCCAGCACCGTTACCTTAGGGGGCACATCAAAACGTCGGTGGAGGGCTTCAACCGCCCGAACGCCAAATCCCTCATCGGCCCAGAGCACATTGCCGATTCCCAACACCAATATCGAAGATGCTTGGCTGTCATTGTTATCCATGGCTAAAGGCATTCGGCTCCCACCTACAAAGGCGCTAAGTTCCTGTCATATCAGCCGCTGATACCGGTAAACAGAAGACAACATAAAGGTGCTCGGTATCGACATATAGGCATGTAAAAACAGTGAATTACTGAGCGAACACTAGCGCTTCACCAAACAAAAACTCAGTGTCGCAGAATAGCTCGGGCTGTAATCAAGAAAAAATGTCTCTATTGATCCAGCACAATTTAAAGGAAAAGGGGTAAGCACCCTGTCCTTTTTCTTCCACTAACAGGCGACTTCATCGCTGGCACGGCACACATAGGTGAGATGCGTCTCGATAAGGTGTATCAAGAAAAGCCAGGAGTTACCCAGTCGCTCGTTAACGAGAGAGAAGCTTTCGCGACAGGGGCTATCGAGCAAGAGCTTTCGAGACAGAGGCTTTCTAAACAGGCTAATGCGAGATATATCAACGGCCACTTATTTCTGCATGGGACGGAAAAGCTGGCACCTTTTCCTGACATCTAGAGGAGTTATCAACTGACAAGAATTGCTAGCGGGTTGGTAAATAGCCCGCTAGCGTGTGTACGACAAGGCCACTACTTCTAGACCTTCTGGATCTTCCGAATCGTTTGAACCCTCTAAATCTTCGGGACCTCCTGAATCAGTGCATCAGAAGGGTTCATCGTCCTTGAAGGTACGTTCCCCCGAGATCATCGTCGAGACAATGCTCTGTCTCGACATGATGTCTTCGCGTATCGCGACGTATACGTGAATGATGATAAACACCACCATGACCCACATGCCAAGCCGGTGCAGGGTGTGAACATCCAGGCTCTGCCCTACCAGCGGAATGACCCAGCCAAACAGGCTGTCCTGCCAGCTCCCCCTGAGAGCCCCCTCAGCGTACAGCGCCATCCCCGTGACGATCATGAACAATGTTCCCAGGGTGATAAAAAGGAACATTGCCAGCTGCGCCAGGGGATTGTGCCCCACGTACTTGCGCGGACGCTTTTCAAGGAAAAGGTACCAGCGCAGCTCGAACCAGACCTCACGCCACCATTCGCTGCGATGCAGCGGCAGTCTGAACAGCTGCTTGGCATGATGGTTACCCACCAATGACCAGTAGAAGCGGAACAAGAAGCCAATAGTCAGTACGTATCCCGCGGTGAAATGCGCAAAACGGATGTAGCCCATCACGAAGTGATCGCTGGCCTCACCAGATACCGTCGGCAGCGGCTTGCCGATGAAGTAGCCGGTGACGATCAGCACGAGAATCGCCAAGGCATTGGTCCAGTGCCATAGCCGTAATGGGGCTTCGTACACGTAGACCGAGGTCTGCCTGACGGAATCAGGTAGCACGCCGGCCTCAGTACCGGCGCCCCCTTCGCGTGATGCGCCCGGCTGGCCCGACACTTCTGGATCAACAGAAGCCGCAGACGTCTGCGCAACATCCGGCGTCTTGGATTGCTGAGACATGATTCCTCCCCCGCTATCGCACGGTTACGCGGGACAGCTCTTCTCCGTCCTCGCTCATCACATGGGTGGAGCACGCCAGGCAAGGATCAAAGGAGTGCAGGGTGCGCAGGATTTCCACCGGTTCGTCCGGCCTTTCCATCGGGGTCCCCATCAACGAGGCCTCGAAGGCTCCGATATTGCCTTCGGCATCCCTGGGGCTGCCGTTCCAGGTGGTGGGCACGATGCACTGATAGTTCTCGATCTTGCCGTCCTTGATGCGAATCCAGTGGCCGTTCATGCCCCTGGGAGCCGCCACGATACCCACGCCACGGGCTTCACTGGGCCAGGAGGCCGGGTCCCACTTCTCGATGTTGGCCGTGGCGAGGTCACCTGCTCGAATATTGGCCACCAGTTTGTGCCAGTCATCGAGCATCATGGAGGCGCAGTAATGCGCCTCAAGCGCCCGCGCCAGGGTGCGCCCTATCGTCGAAGGCAGTGCCTGGCGTGGCGTAAGGCGGGTGCCGGCAAGCTGATTGAAGGCCGCCAGGGAGCTGTCGACCTGGTCGATGACGAACTCGTTGCCCTGGGCGTAATTGAGGATATAGCGGGCCAGTGGCCCCACCTCCATGGCGTGCCCGCGCCAGCGCGGCGACTTTATCCAGGAGTACTTGGCCGACTCATCCAGCTCCTTGATGTGGGTACGGGTACCTACGGTTGCCTGGCCCAGCTCGTAGTGGTGCTCTGTCTCGCCGTCCCACGGGTGAAGCCCCTTTGACTCGTCGGCGTAGCGATACCATGAATGGGCCACGAACTCCTGGATCTGCTCAGGATCGGTGGGGTCGACCTCGTGCACCTCGTCCCAGTTACCACCGACGATGGCACCGCCCTTCAATTGATCGGTGGACTTGTCGTAGTTGACCTTGGAGTAGTCGCCGTAATCCATCACATTGCTGCCGGCGAGACCGCCGCCATGGAGCCAGTCCTTGTAGAAGCTGGCAATGGCGATCACATCCGGCAGGTAGACGTTCTGGGAGAACGCAAAGGCCTCTTCCATACGAGCCCGAACGAAATTGAGTCGCTCCATATTGAGCGGAGCCCCGGCAGCCAGGTCACCGTCGATATTGATGGCGCAAGGCACCCCTCCCACCATGTAGTTGGGATGCGGGTTCTTGCCGCCGAACACCGTATGGACCTTGACGATCTCCTTCTGCAGATCGAGTGCCTCCAGATAGTGGGCGGTGGCCATGAGATCCGCCTCCGGTGACAGCTTGTACGCCGGGTTGTCCCAGTAGCCGTTCTTGAACAGGCCCAGCTGGCCAGACTCGATAAAGGTCTTCAGACGATTCTGCACATCCCGAAAGTAGCCAGGGGATGACAGCGGATGGTTGGGGCCGGTCAGTTGCTGCAGACGAGATGTGGCCCTGGGATCGGCGCGCAGCGCATTGACGGGATTGACCCAGTCGAGCGCATGCAGGTGATAGAAGTGGACCACGTGATCGTGCCACTGCAGCACCTTTGCCATCATTTCCCGAATCAGGTGAGCATTGCGCGGGATGCGTATATCCAGGGCATTTTCCACCGCTCTCACCGATGCCAGCGCGTGACAGCCTGTGCAGACGCCGCAGATGCGCTCGACAAAGGCCCAGGCATCCCGAGGATCACGGCCCTTCAAAATGACCTCAAGCCCACGCCACATGGTGCCCGTGGAGACCGCATTGCGAATGATGTTGTTGTCATCCACATTGACCTCACAGCGCATGTGTCCCTCGATGCGCGTGACGGGATCCACCACGATGCGACGGCCGCTTCTATCCAGATCGAACCCGTTGGGTGTGCGCGTCTGTGTCATCAGACCTCCTCCTTGCTGACGGATGACTGGCGCTTGACCTGCGCCCGTTTCAATGCGGTGACCGCGGCATGAATGGCGACCGCGCTGCCCACACCGGTCGCCACGGCACCACCGATCTGGTCGGCATTGGCCTCGATACCGAATTGGTGAACGTCCTGCAGGCGGGCGTACCAGGACCCTTTATCCCAAAAACCATCCTCCGAGCAGCCGATACAGCCGTGACCCGCCTGGATGGGGAAACTCACGCCTTCATTCCAGCGCACGGTGGAACAGGCGTTGTAGGTGGTCGGACCCTTGCAGCCGACCTTGTAAAGGCAATAGCCGCGCCTCGCCCCCTCGTCATCGAAGGCCTCGACAAATTGGCCAGCATCGAAGTGCGGACGCCGATAGCATTTGTCATGGATTCGCTGGGAATAGAACATCTTCGGACGCCCGGTACGATCCAGCTCGGGCAGGCGATCGAAGGTCAGCATGTAGGTGATGACGCCGGTCATGACCTCTGCGATGGGGGGACAGCCCGGCACCTTGATGATCGGCTTGTCGGTGATGACCTTGTGCACTGGGGTGGCCCGGGTGGGGTTGGGCCTGGCGGCCTGAACACACCCGTGACTGGCGCAGGAGCCCCAAGAGATGACTGCCTTGGCATGGGCCGCCGCCTCCCGCAGCTGATCTACGAACGGCCGGCCTCCCACGATGCAGAACATGCCGTCTTCGTTGAGCGGTGGATTACCCTCCACCGCCAGGATGTAGTTGCCCTTGTAGCGTTCGATGGTGTCGGCAAGCGCCGCCTCAGCCTGATGCCCCGCTGCGGCCATCAAGGTGTCGTCGTAGTCCAGCGAGATCATGGACAGCACCACATCCTTCACCAATGGGTGAGCCGACCGGATAAAGGACTCTGAGCAACATGTGCATTCCAGGCCATGGACCCACACCACCGGTGTGCGGGGTTTGGTTTCCATGGCGTGGGCAATCTTGGCCGTATAGGCGGGCCCCAGGCCCAGCGCTGCTGCAGTCAGAGAGCAAAACTTGAGGAACGAGCGACGCGTGACTCCCTGTCGGCGCATCACGTCGTAAAAGGTCTCGATGGGTTCCATCATCAACGACTCCCCTGTCGTGGTCGTCAATCGATCTTCAATCGGCGTTTGGCGCCCTGCTGGCGATGGCGTATCCATCGCGCGGGATCAGGACGGCTTTATGGCTAGCGCCGACGCTCACGGTCCACAAGAGAAAAGCAATACATGTGCCAACGACGTTTTCGTTATATCTTTCAGACAGGTAGCAGTATTTTCACGTTGCCGGCGGTAACCCGGCGACCGGTCGCTGTGCGCCAGGTTTTCGGCCCAGCCGGCACATCAGCACAGGGCGGCAAGCAACTTGCCAGCGCCGCTAATCGGCCACACCGCCGCCTTCCAGCTTGACATTCCAGGTCAGCCAAGTAGAATGCAGCGCCATTGAAAGGCTACGTAGCTCAGTTGGTTAGAGCACATCACTCATAATGATGGGGTCCCCTGTTCGAGTCAGGGCGTAGCCACCAGATACAGAAAAAGCCCGTCGATCCCTGATCGACGGGCTTTTTTGTTGTGACGAGATAGGCCGAGGAACCCTGACCTTTCCCCCAAGCTTCAGGGGCCGGTAGGCCTGGAAACAAGGATGACGGCGCGACTGTCTAGGGCGTGCCGTCTCTCTGCATCCTGCGGGCGCTGATGCGGGATGTCTGATGCCAGCTGTCACATGCCCGACCAGCGACCCTAACTCGTTGGGTTCCTCGAGGGTCAGACCAGTGTTGGCTGGTTGAAAAACGCGGTCAGTACGCGAGTCAGATGCTCGACATCCTGGCTGCCTGCGGTCTCGCGAATCGAGTGCATGGCCCACTGCGGAACGCCAACATCCAGCGTAGGCACCCCAAGCTCAGTCGCGGTAATCGGCCCGATGGTGCTGCCGCAGCCCATGTCGGCCCGGGTGATAAAGGTCTGCACCGGCACGTCCGCCTGCTCGCACAGATCACGGAACATGGCGGCCGTGGCACTGTTGGTGGCATAGCGCTGATTGGCATTGGTCTTGATCACTGGCCCGCCATTGAGACTTGGACCGTGCTGCGCGTCATGCTTGTCCTTGAAGTTCGGATGCAGGGCGTGGGCATTGTCACAGGAGATCATGCGCGAAAACTGAATCAGGCGAATGTAGCCTTCTTCCGTCCCCTCACCGACCTGCCCATTCACGCGCTTCAGCACGTCCGCCAGGAACGGGCCCTGGGCACCGCAGGCGCTGGCACTACCGACTTCCTCGTGGTCATTGGCCACCAGCACCATGCCCTGGTCGCCATCGGCATCCAGCATGGCCTCAAGCCCCATGAAGCAGGACAGCAGGTTGTCCAGCCGGGCACTGGCGATCAGCTCCTGGCGCAGCCCTACCAGTGACGGCGGCTGCAGGTCGTAGAAGCCCAGTTCGAAGTCCAGCACCTTGGCATCGCCGAGTCCGTGCTGCTGCTCCAGCCATTCCTGCAGCAGGCTCTCCAGGGTCGCGTCCTCATCGGCCTGCATGACGACCGGGGCCATCTGGGTCTGGGCATTCATCGCACGCCCATCGTTGGCTTCACGATCCAGATGAATCGCCAGGCTGGGAATGATCGCAATCGCCTGCTCGACGTTGATCAGCACGCCCTTCACCTGGCCATTCGGCAGTCTGACGTGAATGCGGCCTGCCAGGCCCAGATCCCGGTCAAACCAGGGCGACAGCAGCGCGCCGCCATAGACCTGAACGCCCAGCTGCAACCACCCCGCCGAACGCTGGGCAGCATGGGTCTTGAGTCGTAGATTGGGGCTGTCGGTATGAGCACCGACCATCCGCAGCGATGACAGAGGTTGCGTGCTGGGCAGGTTCACCGCAATGATGGAGGAGTCATTGCGAGTCACATAGAAGCGGTCACCGGGAACCAATTCCCAGCTGTCGGTCTCCAACAGATGGCGGTAGCCCGCATCTTCGAGCCGCTGAGCCATGTTCGCAGTGGCATGCCAAGGGCTGGGTGAACGGCGAAGAAAGTCGAGCAACCGACTGAGCCTTTTGGCGCATTCGGTATCATCCTTTGGCAAGCACTCCTGTGACATGGGCGTCCTCTGATGCATGATAGTAATGGTTCAAGGTTTGTCCTTTACTCTGTTAACACGGTAAAGGACAAGGATTGACAGCAAGCTGCTACAATGCGAATCCGGTCCAAGGGACCCGCCGACCGAGTCGGTGTCAGACCGACGAGTGTACACGAATCCTGGAGTGCTTCATTGATGAGCCTGATTGAGTCTGCGGGTCGCGCCCTGGCGCTTTCCCTGCTGATCGCGGCCCCAACGGCGCTGGCCACTCCCACGCCCGGCGACGACCAGCGTCAGGCGGCCATGGAGGTGGCCGAATCGCTGCGTTACGGCCACTACGCGGATGTGAAGCTGGACGACCAATGGTCCAACCGCGCCTTCCAGCGCTACCTCGACGTGTTGGATGGACAACGCGCCTACTTCCTTCAAGACGACGTGGATGACTTCGGTGATCTACGCACCGGCATGGATGAAGCCTTGCTGGATGGCTCCCTGGCCAGGGCCTACGACCTCTACCAGCGCTATCACGAGCGCGCCGAAGCACGCCTTGACTGGATGCTGGACGAGATCGATGACCTCGACATGTCCTTCGATGGGCTGGGTCGACTGGAGCTGGATCGCGAAGACGCCTCCTGGGCCGCCTCTCAGGAGAGCCTGGACGAGCTGTGGCGCAAGCGCCTGGCCAACGCCGCCCTGACGCTGTCGATCAGTGGACAGGACGACGACAAGGTCATCGATACCCTGCGCGAGCGCTACGAGACCCAGAAGCACCGTCTTGAGCAGACCAACTCAGAGGATGTGTTCGGACTGATCATGGCCGCCGCTACCGGCACCGTTGACCCCCACACGGAATACCTGTCGCCGCGCCAGGGTGAATCCTTCGACATTCAGATGCGACTGTCACTGGAAGGCATCGGCGCACTGCTTCAGGCCGACGGCGAATACGTCAAGGTGGCCAGCCTGGTGCCGGGCGGCCCCGCCGAGAAGGATGGCGCACTCAAGCCTGCCGACCGCATCATCGGCGTTGGCCAGGAAGGCGAGGACATCGTCAACGTGGTCGGCATGCGCCTGGATGACGTGGTCGAGCTGATTCGCGGTCCCAAGGGCTCCGAGGTGCGTCTCGAGGTGGTGCCCGGTGAAGCCGTCGATATGACCCGCTCCACCGTGGTCGATATCACCCGCGACACCGTCAAGCTCGAGGATCAGGCGGCTTCCAGCGAAGTCATCGAGGTTCAGCGCGAAGACGGGGTGCACAAGGTCGGCGTCATCGAGGTGCCCGCCTTCTACGTGGACTTCGACGCCTGGCAGGCGGGAGAAGAGAACTACCGCTCCACCACCCGTGACGTCGCCGCCGAGGTCGAGAAGCTCAAGGCCGAAGGCGTCGAGGGCATCGTCCTCGATCTGCGCAACAACGGTGGTGGTGCCCTGCAGGAAGCCAACTCGATGATCGGCCTGTTCATCGATCGCGGCCCTACCGTGCAGGTTCGTGATGCCCGTGGGCGCATCAGCCTGTACGGTGACACCGACAGCGGCACCCTCTACGACGGTCCGCTGGTGGTTCTGGTCAACCGCCTGTCTGCCTCTGCCTCGGAAATCTTCGCAGGTGCCATCCAGGATTACGGCCGTGGCCTGATCGTGGGTTCCAACACCTTCGGCAAGGGCACCGTGCAGACCCTCAATGACCTGAGCTACGGCCAGATCAAGCTGACCCGCGCCAAGTTCTACCGGATCTCTGGGGAGAGCACCCAGAACCGCGGCGTCAAGCCGGACATCATGTACCCCAGCCTGCTCGACCCCGAGATTATCGGTGAGAGCGCGCTGGACAACGCCCTGCCCTGGGACACGGTACGTGACGTTCAGTACCGCAGCTATGGCACCCCGCGCCAGTACCTGAAGGAACTGCGCACACGCCACCAGCAGCGGGCCGACGACCACCCCAACTTCCATTACCTGGAGCAGCGGGCAGAACTGGCGAGCCGCCTGCGCGAGCAGCACACCAGCGTCAGCCTCAACCGCGAGCAGCGTCAGCGTGAAGCCGACGCCCAGGACGCCGAGATGCTGTCGCTCGAGAACGAGCGCCGTGAAGCCCTCGGCCTCGATATCCTCGAGGAATGGGGCGATGCCCGCGAAAGCGGTGACGATGCCGACCTGGCCGCCGAGGAAGACGCCGAAGAGGAACAGCCCGTCGACCGCGCCGAAGTCGAAGAGTCAGCGGAAATCCTGCTCGACTTCGCCGAACTCGGCCCGAGCTGGCAGTACGCGGTAAAAGGCTAAGTCGCGATAAAGCCACATAGCTGCACGCAGAACGAAAAAGCCGGGGCATCAAGTCCCGGCTTTTTTGGTTTTAGGCCCCCACAACAGCAAGCCCACATCACGACTGTTGCATATCTAAAGCGGGTTATCTTCCGGCAAAGTCACGCCGAAGCGCGTCAACTCAAAGGCTATCTACCCTCCCCGACGCGACAGTCAACAGTACCCCTTACTAAAGCACGTGACGTATTCAGCAATGTGACCGGCAGTGTTGCGAGATATCGCTCAAGAAAGGCTTTCTCCATCCTTCCGTCCTGTTCACGTGAGCTCTGATCTCATTTCATCTACCTCACCCCACTACGGCCTGGTGAACGCGCCCCTCCGCGTGGCGTTGCACTGCGCTGCGCTGCGCTGCGCTCACCATGAAGCGATATCACACGCCATCTGGCGATTGGGAGGATGCGATTTAGAGCAATAGTCGCCTATCGGAGGAATACACGACGCGTAGCCTTGCTGAAGGCTCGCCATAACAACATCCAAAGGGAGCCGCGGCGAAAAGGACCCACAGCCACCTGGCACGGGGAAGGACGGCATTTAGCCAGATGGAGGACAGGCCAGCCCGAGGCAATTGATGACGTGTTCCATCACCCGCATAGGAGCATCACCATGAAGCATTCCTCTCCCTTTGACCTGTTCGTCAACGAGTACAACGAAGACATACCCGAGCATCACTTCCCCAGAAGCAGCATCTCGGCCTCAGCGGCGGAGGCCATTGTCAACTCGGAGGCCTGGACCGACGCCCACCCCGTCATGAACCTTTCCTCCTTCGTCACCACCTTTACCGAACCCGAAGCTCTCAAGGTGCTTGAACAGCACTTTCTGAAGAACTTTATTGACCATGACATGTACCCACAGCTATTCGCTATAGAGCAGCGAATGGTCCGTTGGCTGCATGACCTGTGGAACGGGCCGAAGGAGGCCACCCCGTATGGAGCGGCGACGGTGGGCTCCTCTGAAGCCTGCATGCTGGCAGGACTGGCCCACAAGTGGAACTGGCGCCAGGCGCGCGAGGCCGCTGGCAAGGAGACGTCGCGGCCCAACCTGGTGACCGGTGGCAACGTGCAGATCGTGTGGAAGAAATTCCTGCGCTACTTCGATGTCGAACCCAGGATTGCGCCACTCAAGCCCGGCAATTATCGACTGACCACCGAACACCTTGATGCACTGGTGGACGAGAATACCATCGCCGTCGTCGCCATCGCTGGCCAGACCTTCACGGGTGAAGATGATGATATCGAAGCGATTCATGACTGGCTGGACGACTACGAGCGACGCACTGGCCACAACGTGCCCATGCATATCGATGGCGCGTCCGGGGGTTTCGTCAATCCCTTCCTCTACCCCGACTACCCGTGGGACTTTCGACTGGCCCGGGTCAAGTCCATCAATGCATCAGGCCATAAGTTTGGGCTGGTGCCTCCGGGATTGGGTTGGGTGATCTTCCGTGACCGTGAGACCTTCAACGAGGATCTGGTGTTCTACGTCAATTACCTTGGCGGCGAGATGCCCACGGCCACCCTCAACTTTTCCCGCAGCGCTGCCCAAGTCGCCTACCAGTACTACACCTTCATTCGCCTCGGGTACGACGGTTACCGCGAGATCATGCTACATACCGTCGAGAACGCCAAATACCTGCGCACCTTGCTGGTGGAAAGCGGCTACTTCGACATCATGAATCAGACACAGCGAATTTCGGTAGTCGCGCTCACGCTGAAAGACGGCTTCGATACCTTCAATGAGTTTGATATCTCCGCCAAGGTGCGTGAACGTGGATGGGTACTCTCGGCTTACTCCATGCCACCGAATGCAGAAACCGTGACCAGTCTGCGCATCGTGGTGCGCCCCCACCTCAACCGCAACGTCATCAAGGGCTTGGCTAAAGACATCGTCACTGCCTGCGACTGGCTAAAAGCACATGGCGGCACATCAGTCGCCCCGACGTTGCACGATCATACGAAAACAGCCATCAGCAAGTGTTGAGCGCCCTCCCAAGGCCGCTGGCCACCGCCAGCGGCACCCTATCCCGCAACACGGGGCAAAGAGCTACAGCAGATCGTTGCTCGTCGCTCGTCACGCCTGCTCGACTTCGCCAAGCCAGGCCTGTGCTGGTGGCGGTACGCGGTAGAAGGCTAGGCAGCCACGGAACGATATAGCTGCACGCAGAACGAAAAAGCCGGGGCATCAAGCCCCGGCTTTTTTTGGTTCTAGCGGTCTGAAGCCAGCCATCGACAACCTAACGGCGAACAGCCCTTCTCTCTCTTCTCTCTCGTCTCTCCCTCCAAAGCCACATCACGACCAAGAGTTCGAGCACGGCGAAGCCCACAAACGCCACCCCGTAGCCCAATCGAGCCTGACGCTGCTGCGCCTCGGTCGGAAACAGCTCCAGCGAGCCCTGCAAACATCCAGCACCGCTCAACAGCATCAACACGAGCAGCAGCACCGCTGCACACCAGAGTAGGACTCTCACGTTAATCCCGCCTTGTTTGCCTGCAGCACCTGGCAATGTCGTGGCCAATGGATAAACGACTGTGCATGCTAGTGATGACGTTGAAAGCCAGGTCGACACAAATGCAAATGCTATACGATCAGGCGACTCCCAAAAATCCACAAACCACAATATAAATCGCGACTTGCAAGAAAGGGCCCGGCATATAAATGTCGACCTATCGGCCAGGCTATAGAAAGCACTGGAAGCAAAGCTCGCCGAGAGCGAAGCCGAGCAATGGCAGAGGGAGAACAGCAACGCTATCAAAGCTTACAACGATGCTGTCTCTGAGCATGGGTGCCTCGCCGAAGAGTACAGGACATTCTAATGCCCCAGTTCGACGTGTACGCTAACCCCAGCGCGTCGACGAAAAGGATGTACCCCTACCTTCTGGAGCTACAGAGCGATATCCTATCGGCGCAGGCCACCCAAATTGTGGGCCTTTGGAGGAAAATCTGGCCAGGACGGAGAAGGGCTGAACCGCACTACGCCAAAGAAGACCTTCGACAGCGAAGAATCGTTGATTCTTATTCCACAAATCGCATCACTGCCTATCAGCTTTCTAAAAGCGCACATCGGCACTCTAGAGCAAATACGAGATGGAATGGTCGCCGCACTCGACCTCACGATAGTTGGGTTCTAGTGTGGGATATAGCTATCTAACGCCCTGTTAAGGTGTGAGCAACTCTGCCATAAAACCAACATAGTGCACCGTAAACACGATACCCAACCTTGAACTGAAAATGCCAAGCGCTGGGAATCACTCTTGAATTATTTATTATATAAATTTTATGACACTCGATTTCTAAGTTCCATTGCTCGTTCAAAGCCAACAACTTGGATATTAAAACCATAATATGCAAGCATAACTCCCCAACTATCTAACCTAAAAGAAGTTCCGTTTCTTACAGCAACTCCCATTGATTGAAGCAAAGCCTCATACTCATTTTGCCCCATAGCATTACGATATGGCTTATGTTGATTGCTTTCTAAAAATGACTTAACTGCTCTCAAGGCGGGTAAAGAAGCCGCGCGCATTACTTGAGTTAATGTATTAAAGTCATCTAGTGAAATATTGTTCTTCGCAAAATGTACACACAGGTTGCCCAAGACCTTCGCCTTTAATGGACGCTCAGCTTCCGTAAGAATATCAAAGATTGTTTCAGACGCCTCTTCAGCTTTATCGTTATCTGCAAATATCTCATTAAGGAAGTGAAGAGCTTCAACTTCACTTAACTGTGAAGCCGACTTTATGAAATTTGCATAATTTCGCGTGACTTTAGCGACTAGATACTTATCTCTTGCGCTTTTTATTGAAAACGCATACTCAACAAATGGAATTTCAGCTAGTGCTTCACTTTCAATAAACAAATCAATAGATGATTCTGCGGCTTGAGACAGCTCCGTTGCCGATGAACCAACATTTAGCAAATTATTTTTCATGTTTTTAATGCTCGAAAATCTCAAGCTTAATGCCTCCATCCAATCTATGTATTAACTCTGCGGATATACATAACGCCCGCCAGCAGGCGTGCGGTTTTTTTGCATCGCCTGCCTTGCCTTGTTAGGTGTGTGGGTTCTGCTATTAACAGTTAATGGCAATGAACCGTTCCGACGCTATTATCCATATGGCAACACTGCCCGGGTGAAGAACTTTTCCGGCACCCGCCCCCGTGGGCTAGAGCGGTGCCGCTAACCAAAGTAAGAACGATTGCGATAATAAGAACTTTCATATCTCCCCCTGCTTCTGATTGGATTTATTCTCGGGACCTGAAACTACACACATAACGTCCGCATTTTAGGCTGGTTTGGATCGCAGCGGAATACCAGTCCGACGACATGCGCTTGCTAGGCATTGATAACCTTGCTGCGAGGGAGGAATCTAAGCTCAATATCCACAGGACAACGATCAACCTTTTTCTTCAACATTCTTTTGACTCGCTCAATCTCTTCTTCCTCAAAGTAATACACGACAGCGAGAATAAGTTTGAATTTTGATTCAAAGTATCGGTCGGCAATTACCGCTTGATATAAAATTCGGTCCAGCACCATCATTAGAGTATGTGGTGACCGGAATGCTTTTACTTCTAAGAAGGTAAACTTACCGGATGGAGCTTGCAAAAATGCATCAAATTTTGCTTCGGTTTCACCAATACCAATATTTATTTCAGCATCTACCTTTAACTCGGAAGCAATGTGATTAATGACCGACCTTTCAATAATTTTCAATTCCTCACGGAATTCCCGATGGGATTTTTGACGCTCTTCAAGCTCGGCATCTGCGCTAGCTATAGGAGCTCTTTGCGGCTTTAGTTCTTCGCTTTCTTCATCTACGCAAAGGGATTCAGTAACTTCTTTTTCTAGCTTCTCTTCCTGCTCCTCTGGTGTGAGTGTTCTTAAAAAGGACTTATCATCCTGAAAATCCCCTGGAGCGTACAATTTTCCATGATGGTTTATTACCAACTTGTAGAATGTAATTAATACAAGAACTGGAAATACAACTATAAATATTATTAGCGGCCATCTTTCGGCGACTGTCAGGCTTTCAGCAGCTGAGTCGAGCAGTAAACTTGCAAAGCCATAAATCAAAGAAATGAATAACGCAATGATCCCCAATGGATTCCTTGCGAAATCTTTTGCTCCTTTTAAAAACTTCATATTTGATTCCTAGTGATGCCTAACGCCCAAAACAGCGGAGCATTTATGCGTCCGCCTGCTTTTGCTTGTTAGACTCTTCGTTAGCAAGCTGCATACGGACATACGAGTTGCCAATAAGGGCGCCAGTAAGAAAATAAAATGCTTTACGAACCATATTATTGTATGTTGACTTTCTATTCATCGTTTTTGGCGTATATCGTAGCACGGCACAAGCCCATGCCTTCAAGTCTTTGTGATAATCTTGAAAATCAAGCTGGTGTGCAAGCTTGTTTCGAATTCTATTGATTTCCTTTAGATGCTTAACTGAATCAACTAACTCCATCGGGTCGCCGTCCTCAAGTGCCACCAGCAGATCGACTTTTTTATTGAACATCAGCCCTAAGCTTTGAAGTTTCCCTTTTTCCTTAATATGCAAAGAAAGCTGCTCATTTAAGGCCTGCTCCAAAATCAAATGCCCTTTCAGCAGTATCAGCTCGATATCGTTTCCCTTTTTCAAGTGAATATCTAAGGAGTCTAGTATTTCTTCAGGAGTCATAGTCTAATCTAACGCCTCGCATCCGCCGTGACCTGCGTAGCAGACGTCGGTTGCATGCGCTTGTTATGTGACTTCAACCTCTTATTCTCCATCTGTAATTTTACTTTCACTGATGTCTGATGTTGTGCCGTCCCCAGTGGCAATGTTTACATTAACCGATAACAAAGTCATATTCACAATTCGCATATCCATAAATTATATGTGAACACTCTGGGCATAAATCTTTCATTTTCGATGCTTCAGCTAAATAGCTACTGCCGCATTCATCACATTTTCCATCTGAAGAAGCACTCACAACCTAGTCGAGCTCCTATACTTGCATCCAACGATTACAGTTCTGAGTTGTTTTCCGAGCACATCTCTAAAGTCACATAACGCCTCAATAACCGGCGCGGCTTTGCTGCGTCCGGCGCCGTAGGCGCGAAGTTGATTGACTTGTTATGTGTTGCAGCTTACGCACCTTTACTTAACCCCAGATATGCGATGTATAGACTAAGTAGTGATGCACCGAAACCCCACAGCCATTTCCAGTGAGCCAAGTAAAACTCAACGACTGAATGAGCAATATCCGAGGTCCAGTGCCTATCGGTATAAATTCCAATAATCTGCGGGTCATCGTACGTTTTCATCTCTCCGTCGTACCAGTCTGTTATCTTCTTTAACATGACACTCCTCTACGTCTTGGACACATAACATTTTTATTCATAGGCATGCTCACTTCGCTTCCGCATGAGCACACCTAAATTGCAGCCTATATCTTTGAATTCTTACGTAACTTCTCCACTTTACGTCTGAGCAATCCGGAATAAAATGTGCATGCTCATCTTCAAAGCGCGCTCGCCCAAAATCGCTCTTTAGCGATTACAAAGCAATTGGTTGGCCGTAAATTTAAAGCGCATGTGCGCAACAACCCCGGGCACTAATGCATCATGTCGAGCATGCCTTTAAATCCTGTGCGTTTTTTTGTATACACGAATGAATACTGCACCCAGAGAAACGGCGCAGGCATGTCGAGAAGATCCCCATCACCTGCGCACTACCAAACAGCCACGCTACCGCCACAGCGGCCACGGGAAATGACCACCCAGTGCGACGAAGGCCGCTGTGCGATCAGGAGAAGGGGGAGTCAGTGCGGGCAACCGGGTACGCAGCATCCCGCCAATTAGATGGCGTCGTGCTGCATGTAACGTCAGATTAGCGTTGGCTGGTCATCCCTTGGCCATAGTCGGCTTTCCTATCCCTACGCATGATCGTTTTGTCGTGCTCTAACCGGCACTTTCATGGCTTGGTATATGCCAATAAGAGCAGAATAGACAAAATATGCGTGGAATGGGAAAGAATTTACGAGTTTTTTAGTTTAGGGCTTACAAGCTGTTGAAATTCAGAAATAACGCAGCTAGACGCTTCTTTGTATTCGTAGCGGAAGATGGAGATGAGAGTGGATAAAATACGGTTGAACTGAGACGCCCAACGCTAGCAAGTAGTCACTTACTCTACTGCATTGCGCTCTTTGACTGACATCTTGCCTGGCGTGGCACCTCTGGCTTTTATCCGGACATACGGACGCATCGACCTCGTCTGCAGAAATCGCTCTGAATTCAGCGCATCAACTTGCCGGGGGGCAATTGGCTCCGCCCTTTCGCATACAGACAGACGCCATGGGTCTTGCCAGTGCGTTATTACGCCCTGCCGGCTTGAGGGTTCGCGTCGCCTTCCACCACATTGGTTTCGCCCTCCTCCTCCGCTGCGGGGTTGGCGTACTTCATCCACGTCTTGCCCAAGTGATTGCGTAGTTCATTACCCACCTGCGTAGGATCACGGGCTTCCAGGGCGGCCATGATCGCTTCGTGTTCTTCCATGGCCACCGACCACTTTTCGTTCTTCAGGTTGGAGAGGTAACGCACGCGATAGAGCTGTCGGCTCAGGGTGGCGTGGATCTCGATCAGTGAGTTGTTGCCGGAAAGCGCGACGATGCGGTTATGAATCGCCTGGTTTAAACGAAAATAGTTCTGCCGGTCGCGACGCAGGAAGGCGGCCTTCATCTCGAAGTGAAGGGCCTGCAGTTCGGCGATGTCATCGTCGGTGGCATTGGCACAGCAGAGCTCTGCGGCGGACTGCTCCAGCACGCTCAGCACGTAGGCCTTTTCCTGTACGTCCTGGGGGCTGACGTCGGCGACCACGGCGCCTCGCCGCGGGGAAATGACGACCAGGCCCTCGGCCGCGAGGATCTTGAAGGCCTCGCGCATTGGGGTACGTGAGACGTCCAGCTCTTCGGCCAGCTTGCGCTCTGGCAGCCGTTGCCCGGGCTGAAAATGGTCCATCACGATGTGCTCGCGAAGGTAGTTCGCCACCTTCTCTACCAGCCCTTCCCGTGGGTCCATTGCCGCTTCATCCATCGTCGTCGCCATCATGATCCTGAGGTGCGATAAGAATGGCATACCAAAAATTCTCAATCAAACTTGGGCGCGTTATGACGCAAACTTTTAATCGCATATTTTTCATGTGCTTATACCTAAATACACAGGAATTACTACCAAGGTCTAGGTGCCCAAGGTTTGACCTTAAAAATGGTATACCACTAAATTTCACAGCATCCATGAACCACTCGCCCCACCCAGCCCGCCGCCTGAAGCGAGCATGGCTGCCCCTCAACAGCGGGGCGAAATGGGCCAGCCAGCACGGAGATGCCTCACTACATGAACTACTTACACCACTTTGATACCGCCGCTACCGTCGAAGCCTGCGTGGCAGGTGCCGGCGACTTTGGCCGAGGCATCCTCCGTCAGGCCCAGCAGATGGCGGGCATGAATGCGCGTATCGCGGTCGACATCAACGCCGCAGTAGCAGCAGAAGCCCTTGAAAAGGCAGGAATTCCGCTTTCGCGAATCGCGGTATGCCATTCTGCCGAGGAGGCTTCGGCTGCGTGGCAGGCTGGCCACTATCTGGCGACCGGTGACCTGGAGATCGTCAAGCACCTGGATTTCGATATCCTGGTGGAAAGCACTGGTATACCAAATGCGGGTGCGGCTCACGCTGCCAGCGCACTCAAGGCAGGTAAGCATGTCGGCATTGCTACCAAGGAAACAGAATCCGTGGTCGGTCCCTACCTGACCCGCCTGGGCAATCGTCACAATCGCCTGTTCACACCACTGGACGGTGACCAGCCGAGCCTGTTGATTGGCCTGGTCAGCTGGGCGCAGACACTGGGATTCGACATCATCGCTGCCGGCAAGAGCAGTGAATACGACTTTGTCTGGGATGAGGACGACCAGGCGATCTGGTGCAACGGCACTCGCTATGACGCGCCGGACATGGCCAACCTGTGGACACTGCCAGAAGGCGATGAACGCAGCGTGGTGCGTGCACGGGGCGAACACCTCAACGCCATTCCGCAGATCTCCGCTCCGGATCTGTGCGAGATGACCAATGTGGCCAACGCCACTGGCCTGCTGCCCGATGATCCTGCCTTTCATGCCCTGGTGCTGCGCACCCACGAAGTGCCGACGCTGCTGGACCTGGAGGCCAATGGTGGCGTGCTCTCCGGCAGTGGCCGCCTGGAGGTGTTCAACTGCCTGCGCCGCCCGGACGAGCTGAGCTTTGCCGGCGGCGTGTTTGTCGTCGTTCGCTGTGAAGATGACCACGCCTGGCAGGTGCTGGAAGGCAAGGGGCATATCCTCAGTCGCAGCAAGAAGAGCGCCATGGTCTATCTGCCGCGCCACCTGCTTGGCCTCGAAGCACCGATCTCCCTGCTTGACGCCGTGCTGAAGGGTCTGCCCTCCGGCGGCGGTCAGGCGACCCGCCCGGCAGTGGACCTGGTCGCAAGGGCGACGGCTCCGCTGGAAGGCGGCCAGGCGCTGGAAATGAAGGGCCACCACCGACACATCGCAGGCCTTCAGCCAGAGGTGCACCCGGCCTCAGCCCTGGTCGCCAAGACGCCCGTGCCGTTCTACCTGCTTCCAGGCGCCACGCTGAAGCGCGATATCGCTGCAGGACAGCTGATTACCCTGGCCGATGTGACGCTTCCCGAGTCGACTCTGCTGACGCTGCGCCGTGAGCAGGATGCGATGTTCTTCTCGACTGCCGAACACATTTCGTCGCCGGCCTGACGTCGGGCCGAACCCACTGGCACTCAACGGGCTAAAGCCCACGCCTAACCACAACAATCCTTCCGGAGAACGCCATGCTTAGCCGACATCTCGTCCTTACTGCCAGCGCCTTTGGCCTGACCCTTGCTGCTGCCAGTCCCGCTGTCTTCGCAGCCGATGACGCCGCGGACTTTCCGTCCAAGCCCCTGCAATTCCTGGTTGCCGCCGGCGCCGGTGGCGGTACCGACAACTTCGCGCGCACCATCAAGCCGCTGCTCGAAGAGGCCATGGATACCCGCGTCACGGTGATCAACCTGCCATCCGCATCCGGGGCACTGGCTCACCAGCGCACCGCCAATGGTGACGCCGATGGCCACACCCTGGACTTCGCCTCGTCCACCCTGGTGACCTCGCTGGCGGCCGGCCAGAACCCCACTGGCCTCGACCAGCTGACGCCGGTGGCGCGCATGCAGTCCGACGTGATGACCCTGATCGTCGATCCGGACAAGTACGCCGATTTCGACGCCTTCATGGAGCACGCCAAGGCCAATCCCGGCGAAGTGATCATCGGCGGCACCCACGCAGCAAGCCCGGACCGCATGGCCTTCCTGTCATTCCGTGACGCCACGGGCCTGGACATCAATTTCATCCCTTATGACGAAGAAGGCAGCGTGGCGGCCAACGTCATGGGCGGCAACATCGATGGCCTGTTCGGTGAAATCAGCTCGGTCCTGAGCTACATGGAATCCGGCGAGATGATGCCGATCCTGGTCTTCGCGGAAGAGCGCCTGGGCAACTTCCCGGACATTCCCACCACGGTGGAAAACGGCTGGGACCTGACCGATGGCAACGAGCGCGGCATCTTCGTCCACGCCGACACGCCTGACGCCATCGTCGAAAAACTCGAGACCACCCTGAAGGGCGTCTACGACTCCGAGACGTACCAGGAGTACGAAGAGCGCGTCAACCTGCACTACCGTGAAGGCTGGCTGGGTAGCGACGCCTACCGCGAGAAGCTCGAGCAGAACCTGGAGCTGTACACGCGCCTGCTGGAAAACAACTGATCTGTACACCGGGTGTGCGCCGCAACGGCTCGTCAGGGCCGTGACGGCCACCCCCATGAGGGCCGGGCTATGCCCGGCTCCCACCCCGGGGCCAGAGACAGCGGTCTGCTCTGCCCCATCGTGAACCGAGCCTCACCATGCATACCAAGTTCACCGTCTTTGCAGTCCTGCTGCTGGTCCTTGCCGGCATCACGCTGGTACCGACCCTGAATTTCCCCAGCTCCGAGGACGTCTCGACCTTCATCGGCCCGCGCTTGTGGCCCTTGTCCTTGCTGCTGCTGTTGATCGTCCTGTCGGCCACTCTGCTGGTGAGCACGCGACTGACCCAGAAGAAGGAAGCCCAGCAAGGCCTCAGTCGTGAACGCGACCCAGAGTCAGCGACTGACGTGCCCAACGCCACGGCAGACGATCCACTGGTCGCGCCAACTGAGCTGAACAGCTCGGCAGCCCCTTCAGCGTCAGGCGTTATCGCGGCCTACCGCCACTGGTGGGTGATGGGGGCTACCGTGGCCTACACGCTGCTGATGCCCGTCACCGGATTCCTGCTGGCCACCGTCATGTTCACCCTGGCCTGCACGCTACTGCTCGGCGCGCGCCACTGGGCCGCCCTGCTGGCCACCGTGGTCATTGCAGCGGTGCTGATACAGGGCGTGTTCTCTACCCTGCTGGGCATACCGTTGCCATGACCCTCAGTCGATACGATCTTTTACCCGTGCTTCCCAGGAGCTGACGATGCTGGAGAGTTTTCTGAGTGGGCTAGGCGTGGTCTTCCAGCCCTTGAACCTTCTGATTCTGACCTCGGCCGTCTTCATCGGCTTTATCGGTGGCGCCCTGCCAGGCATCAGCGGTGTGATTCTGGTGGTCATCCTGCTGCCGGTCACCTATGGCATGGATCCGACCCAGGCGTTCATGCTGCTGACGGCCATCTACGGCTCTACCGTGTTCTCGGGGCTGATCACCGCCATTCTCTACCGCGCACCCGGCACCCCGGAAGCCGTGATGACAGCCTTCGACGGCTACCCCATGACCCAACAGGGGGAAGCGGGCAAGGCCCTGGGTATCGGCGTGCTCAGTTCTGCCATCGGCGGTCTGGTCGGCACCATCGCGCTGATCATCTTCACCCCCTTTGCTGGCCTCGGTGGCGCTGAAGTTCTCGTCGCCCGAGTACTTTGCCCTGGCCATTCTTGGCCTGACCGTGGTCGCCTCACTGGGCGGCAGGCTGATCCTTGGACTGATCGGGGCTACCCTCGGTCTGTTGATCGCCACCATCGGCATTGACCCTCTTACCGGCACCAGTCGCTACACCTTCAACAACCTCAACCTGGCGGAAGGGGTTGGCCTGATTCCCGTCATCGTCGGGCTTTTTGCGGTGTCCGAGGTGATGAAGCGTTCACTTTCCCGGGATGCCGAACAGCCGCTGACCAAGGTCAAGATCAAGATCTTCGACGCCCCCATCCTGAAGAAGATCGGGGTGACTCTGTCGCGCTCGTCGATTCTCGGGGTGATCATCGGCATTCTGCCCGGCATCGGCGCCAGCACCGCCGCCATGGTCAGCTACAGCGAGACGGTGCGCTGGTCCAAGCATCCGGAAAAGTTCGGCAAGGGCGCACCGGAAGGCATTGCCGCACCGGAAGCCGCCAACAACGCCGCCGCCATGGGCGCCCTGGTCCCCCTGTTTGCGCTGGGCATTCCGGGCAGCGGCACTACCGCGATCATCCTTGGCGCCTTTATCATGCATGGCCTGCAGCCGGGGCCGATGTTCATGCTGACCTCAAGCGACCTGATCTATGCCGTATTCGCCGGACTGTTCGTGGTGAACTTCATGATCCTGGCGTTCTCCAAGCCGTTCATCAAGCTGTTCACCCGCCTGCTCAACGTCCCTTACTCGGCACTCGGCCCGATCATCCTGATGTGCTGCATCGTCGGCACCTACTCGGTGCGCAATTCGATGTTCGACGTGTGGCTGATGCTGGGTTTCGGCGTCCTCGGCTTTCTTCTCGAGAAGATCAAGTTCCCGCTGGTGTCGATCATTCTCGGCCTGGTCCTCGGCCCCATCGCTGAAAGCGAATTGCGGCGCTCGCTGGCCATGTCCCAGGGGGATCTCAGCATCTTCTTTTCTCGCCCGATCAGCGCCAGCTTGATCGTGATTGCCGTACTGCTGCTAAGCACCACCATCATCATCGCCCTGCGCAAGCGGGCCAGAACCCGTGCAGCGGCGATGGGCTGAGGGGATCAAGTCGCACACTGGCGAATCTTCCCCATCCCCCCACGCAGAAACGACATCGCCCTCGCTGCCACAGGCAGCGAGGGCGATCTTGCTTCTACTGATGGGCACCGCACCCCCTGGGCCAAGACACCTCCCGCCCTACCAATCAGACCCGCCGTCAACCAGGTCCGCTGCCAACGAGCGAACAAGGCAGCGATACAAGGGCGGATCAATAGTCATGGCCTGCATCCACCGCGGCAGGCGCTTCAGGGTGCAGGCGCTGGATGTGCACCCGCCGGGCAAGGCGAATGAGCGGGCGTATCATCATCTCGATACTGCCGATCAGAAACAGCCAGGTCCCTATATAGGCAAGCGACTCGTAGAAAAATAGAATACTGCCGATGATAAACCAGGTGCCGATCAAGAGGTCGTTGACGATGCTGAGCACCTCATAGCGCTGGCGAATGATCAGCTCTTCATGACCGATGTGCAGGGTCAGAGTGGGCGTTTTCGACGACTGTTGCGAGGTTGTCATGGGGTCTTCCCTTTCGCAGTGGTTGTCCGGCGCCCCGTCGCGTTTCAGCGCTAGAGGGAGCAACCTGGTATCCAGAATAACCGTATGCAAAACAGGATAGAGGCAGTCAGTTTGGCGGAGCAAGACGAGGTAGCACCACAGGCACGCAACGCGAGCAGGACATGACAAATAGGCGGAAAATGGACGAAACGAGCGCGCGATCGTTAACGCCAGGTACCGAAAACCGACAAGGAAAGCCCAGAATTCCAAGGACAATAACGAAAGGCAAGGAAGGAAAAGAAAGGCAGCAAACTCAGGAGTGTCGCTAGATAGCGCAGAATGCACTGGCTCCCCGAACAGGACTCGAACCTGTGACCCAATGATTAACAGTCATTTGCTCTACCAACTGAGCTATCGGGGAACGACAATGTGCAGTGCTAAACAGTGCAGTGCTAAATAGCTCACTGCTAAATGATGCAGCGCTAAATGGCGTCAGGTAACGACCTTGAGCCGGGCGACAATTCTTGCAAGGTACGGAGCATCATAACGTTGCGCCAAGATGGCTCCCCGAACAGGACTCGAACCTGTGACCCAATGATTAACAGTCATTTGCTCTACCAACTGAGCTATCGGGGAATGACCTTGAATTGTCGGTGCAAGAGGCGGGATCAACCTTGAAGGTTGGCTCCCCGAACAGGACTCGAACCTGTGACCCAATGATTAACAGTCATTTGCTCTACCAACTGAGCTATCGGGGAATCGCCTTGAGCACGGGGCGTAGTATACGGATCACGCCGAGATCGTCAAGCCCACCTGAAGGTTTATTGCCGGACAGGTCGACTTAACTCGCTGATCCGCCTCACAACCTTGGATAGCGCCCCAGCCTGACGCCGACAGCATCACGGCGACATCGCTCTGACGACACCGGCTGACACCGGACGCCCTGGAACCAGACATGCTGAAACGACAGCGCCCGCTGACCAAAGTCAGCGGGCGCTGTCTAAATCCTGGTGGCTACGCCCTGACTCGAACAGGGGACCCCATCATTATGAGTGATGTGCTCTAACCAACTGAGCTACGTAGCCTTTTGGCCGTCAGGCAATAACATCGCCGTGTCGACGGGGGTGAATTATGCACACCCCCCAAGGACTTGGCAAGCCTGACCGCCAAATTTTCAGCCGCCAAATTTTCAGCGACGAAGACTCACAAGGGCTGTCGCCACCTATAAAAGGTGTCAGTCGATACCCAGCGACGCCTTGACGGCTGGCAGCGCGGGCTCGCCATCGGCGGTATTGACGCCTTCAAGCCATGCCTCCAGCAGTGCCGGATTCGCCTTCAGGTAATCCTGGGCAGCCTCCTCCGGCGCCACGCCATCGTCCATGATGGATCCCATCAACTGGTTCTCCATCTCCAGGGTAAAGCTCAGATTGTTGAGCAGTGCGCCAACGTTCGGGCAGCTCTCGCTGTAGCCGGCACGTGTGTTGGTATAGACCGTGGCGCCCCCCAGGTCAGGACCAAAGTAATCGTCTGCGCCCTCCAGATAGGCCATATCGAAATTGGTATTCATCGGGTGAGGCTCCCACCCCAGGAAGACCATCCAGGACTCATCCGGGACCCTAGCCCGCAACTCGGCCAGCATGCCTGCTTCACTGGAGTCGACCAGCGACCAGTCGCCGAGACCGAAGGCGTCGTCGTCGATCATCTGCTGGATCAACTCATTGCCGTCGTTCCCGGCCTCGATGCCATGCAGCTCGCTGTCGAACTTGTCGGCGTGCTGGGCGAGATCCGCCACCGAGGTGACGCCTGCGTCGTGCACATACTGAGGCACCGCCAGGGTGTACTTGGCGCCTTCCAGGTTGGCACCCAGGCGGTCGACGTCACCCTGCTCCACGTAAGGGTCGCTGATGGACGCCATGGAAGGCATCCAGTTACCCAGGAACACGTCGAAGTCACCGTTCTTCATACCTGAATAAGCAATCGGCACCGATACCGTATCGATGCGCGTCTCGTAGCCCATGGCCTGCAGAACCTGAGTGGTGAGCGCGGTGGTCGCTGTGATGTCGGTCCAGCCGACTTCAGCGAAACGCACCGGCTGGCAGCTGTCATCGGCGGCCATCGCCTGGGGGGCGGCAAGGCCGGCGATGGCTGCCGCCAGCACGGACAGAGCGGGAATCGTCGGGGTCGTCATCATGCACTCCTTATTCGGATTATCGGTTGCAGTATGGTGGCCTGTTCACAACGGTGCCGTTGAATCGACCAGATTTTGATTGAACGTCCAATCAATAAAAGGCATACTCTCTACATCCTAACCTCGGGGACACCTCGAGGAGCAAGTCACCGTTTCAACTCTCGAGCACCTGAAAGCTCGTGAGGCAGTGGTAGAGAGGTCTGTCATGCCCAAGGTAGGAATGGAGCCAATCCGCAGGCAACAGCTGATACAAGCCACCATGGCCGCCATCCATGAGGTCGGCCTGGCGGATGCCACCGTGATGCGTATCGCACGTCACGCGGGCGTGTCTGCTGGCATCATCAGCCACTATTTTGGCGGCAAGGACGGCCTGCTCGAAGCTACCATGCGGCAGATTCAGCACGACCTGGGCGACGCGGTCGCTGCACGTCGCAAAGCCCTCTCCGACAACAGCCCAAGAGCGCATCTGGAAGCCATCATCGATGGCAACTTTGACTCATCCCAGACCAACGCTCGCGCGGCCGGCACCTGGCTCGCCTTCTGGGCCAACTCGATGCACAAGGCCGACCTGCAGCGCCTGCAGAAGATCAACGATCGCCGGCTTTACGCCAACCTCTGCTACCAGTTCAAACGCCTGATGCCCCGTGACGAGGCACAGCGCGCCGCCAACGGCATGGCCGCCATGATCGACGGCCTGTGGCTTCGCGGCACCCTCTCGCCCGAGGGGCTGGACACCCGCCAGGCGCGTGAATTGGCGCGGGAGTACCTGCATCGTCTACTGGACCAGGCGGCCAGGACGTAGCGCATCCACTTGATCAGGCCGCCTGCCACCATCTGCAGAAAGCCTAGCCTGGATCAAGAGACGCCCCATCACCGTGCGAGGCATGCGCCTCAACGTCAGGGCACACTCGATGGCGCCGTCCGCGATCACCCCATCACCTTTATTAGCTCGCTCTCACCATAGGAGGATGTCATGGCAACGCTCGACACCCAGAAGCTCTATATCAATGGCCGTCTGACAGACGCCACCTCCAACGAGACGTTCAGCGTCACCAACCCCTACGACGGTAGCCACCTGGCAGACGTCCAGGTGGCCAGCGACGCCGACGTGGATGCCGCCGTGGCTGCCGCCCAGCAAGGCCAGAAGGTCTGGGGCGCCATGTCCGGCATGGAGCGAGGCCGCATTCTCAACCGCGCCGTGGCCCTGCTGCGTGAGCGCAACGATGAGATCGCGGAACTCGAGACCCGTAACACGGGCAAGCCCTTCAGCGAGACCTCCACGGTCGACATCGTCACCGGTGCCGACGTGCTGGAGTACTACGCAGGCCTGGCCGCCGCCATCGAAGGCAGCCAGATTCCGCTGCGCGAAGACAGCTTCGTCTACACCCGTCGCGAGCCGCTTGGCGTGATCGGTTCCATCGGCGCATGGAACTACCCGATCCAGATTGCCTGCTGGAAGTCAGCCCCTGCCCTCGCCGCCGGCAACGCGGTGGTCTTCAAGCCCAGCGAAGTCACCCCGCTGACCACCATGATCCTGGCCGAGGTGTTCACCGAAGCCGGCCTGCCGGATGGCGTCTTCAACGTCGTCCATGGCGAGGCTGAGGTGGGCCAGGCGATTACCGGCCATCCTGACATCGCCAAGGTGTCCTTCACTGGCGAGGTCGGCACCGGCAAGAAGGTCATGTCTGCCTCGGCGGCTTCCAGCCTCAAGGACGTGACCATGGAGCTGGGTGGCAAGTCACCGTTGATCGTATGTCGCGATGCGGACCTGGACCGTGCGGCCGACGCCGCCATGATGGCCAACTTCTACTCCAGCGGCCAGATCTGCACCAACGGCACGCGGGTCTTCGTCGATAACGCCATCAAGGCGGACTTCGAGGCGCGCCTGGCGACTCGTGTAGCGCGAATCAAGGCAGGCGATCCGATGGATCCGGCCGTGAACTTCGGCCCGCTGGTCAGCTTCGAGCATCAGCAGAAGGTCCTGTCGTACATCGCCCTGGGCCAGCAGGAAGGCGCTCGTGTGTTGGCCGGCGGCGAAACCTGGGATCAGGGTGACTGGGCCAAGGGTGCCTGGGCGGCGCCTACGGTGTTCACCGACTGCACCGACGATATGCGCATCGTCCGCGAAGAGATTTTCGGACCGGTCATGTCCGTGCTCGGCTTTGATAGCGAGGAAGAAGTGCTCCAGCGTGCCAACGCCACCACCTATGGCCTGGCGGCGGGCGTCTTTACCGAAAGCCTCAACCGCGCACACCGCATGATCCACCGCCTTGAAGCCGGCATCTGCTGGATCAACACCTGGGGCGAGTCGCCGGCCGAAATGCCGGTCGGCGGCTACAAGCAATCGGGTGTCGGCCGTGAAAACGGTATCGAGACACTGGCCCACTACACCCAGACCAAGTCGGTCCAGGTCGAGATGGGACCCTTCGAGTCGGTTTTCTAACCTCACCACATCCAGGGTCGGGGCCCCCACCCCGACCCCATGTGACAGGCTTGCGCGGAATCCCCTGCCCTTTCTCTTGATGGCTCGCCCTCCGGGCCATCCGACACCGCGTCGCGCCTGACCCCGACATCTCACTTATTCTCCCGGGAGGCGTTTCATGCCACAGCATCGTGAATACGACTACGTCATCATTGGCGCCGGCTCAGCCGGCAACGTTCTAGCGACTCGCCTGACAGAAGATCCTGACGTCCAGGTGCTGCTGCTCGAAGCAGGTGGCAAGGATCACCGCTTCGACTTTCGCACCCAGATGCCCGCCGCGCTGGCCTATCCGCTGCAGGGCAAGCGCTACAACTGGGCGTTTGAAACCGACCCCGAGCCGCACATGGACAATCGCCGCATGGAGTGCGGTCGCGGCAAGGGCCTGGGCGGTTCCTCGCTGATCAACGGCATGTGCTACATCCGTGGCAATGCCCTGGACTATGACGGCTGGGCCCAGCGTGCCGGGCTGGAAGACTGGCACTATGCCAACTGCCTTCCCTACTTCCGCAAGGCCGAGACCCGTGACATCGGCCCCAACGACTATCATGGTGGCGATGGCCCGGTCAGCGTGACCACACCGAAGGAAGGCAACAATCCGCTTTATCACGCCTTTATCGAGGCAGGCCAGCAGGCGGGCTACCCGGCCACTGAAGACGTCAACGGCTACCAGCAGGAAGGCTTCGGACCCATGGACCGTTTCGTCACCCCCAATGGCCGTCGCGCCTCCACCGCCAGGGGCTATCTCGATGAAGCCAAGCAGCGTCCCAACCTGACCATCGAAACCCGCGCGACCACCGATGTGATCCTGTTCGAGGGCAAGCGCGCGGTCGGGGTACGCTATCAGCGCAAGGGCCAGGACCAGCAGGTGCGCATCCGTCGCGAAGTGCTGCTGTGTGCCGGTGCCATCGCCTCGCCGCAGATCCTGCAGCGCTCCGGCATCGGACCGGCCGACCTGCTTGAGGAGCTGGGTATCGAGGCCGTTCAGGTCAATGACAACGTCGGTGCCCATCTGCAGGACCACCTGGAGATGTACATCCAGTATGAGTGCAAGAAGCCGATCTCCCTCTACCCGGCGTTGAAGTGGTACAACCAGCCAGCCATCGGCGCAGAATGGATGTTCAAGGGCACCGGCATCGGCGCCAGCAATCAGTTCGAGGCAGCCGGGTTCATTCGTACCAGCCAGGAGGAAGCCTGGCCCAACCTGCAGTACCACTTCCTGCCCATCGCGATCAGCTATAACGGCAAGAGTGCGGTACAGGCCCACGGCTTCCAGGCCCACGTCGGTTCCATGCGCTCGGAGAGCGAGGGCCGCGTGCGCTTGACCTCTCTTGATCCCAAGGCGGCGCCGTCCATCCTGTTCAACTACATGTCCACCGAGAAGGACTGGGAAGAGTTCCGCGACGCCATTCGCCTGACCCGTGAGATCATCGCCCAGCCGGCCATGGACGAGTATCGCGGTCGCGAGATTTCTCCGGGACCGGACGTCAACACCGACGAGGAACTCGACGCCTTCGTGCGCCAGCACGCCGAGACCGCCTACCATCCCTGCGGCACCTGCCGGATGGGAGATGGCGACGACTGCGTGGTAGATGGCGCAGGTCGCGTGCACGGGGTGGAACGCCTGCGCGTGGTAGACGCCTCGCTGTTCCCGGTGATTCCCACTGGCAACCTCAATGCGCCGACGATCATGCTGGCAGAGCGAATGGCCGACAAGATTCGTGGCCAGCAGACACTGCCGCCGAGCGACGCGCCCTATTACGTGGCCAACGGTGCCCCTGCCCAGGCCACCCCGCAGCGCCGGCTCGAGGACGCCCACCCCACCCAGGGTGAGCGCCGCCTTGCAGCAGGCACCGACGGCTCGACACCTACTGGCTAGCGAAGCCCGCTGCCACACGCAGCATGTCGACGTCATCCCCCTGGCCCTGTGTTCATCACAGGGCTTTTTTGTGCAGCTCAGAGACGTTTGATTCGACCATGGTGCAAGACCAGGCGTTTTCAGTGGCTGGTTGCCAGTCGATGGGCTAATCTGCAAGAATTCAAACAGGCGTTTTATTCCAATCACCGGCAACACTCTGCCTCTATCGCCAGCCAAGGAGACTCTCCATGCTTAGCCTGCTCCTGCTCGTCTTCACGGTCGTTGGCCTGATCGCCATCGCCCACCGTGAAGCAGGGTCTGCCCCCGCGACCGCTCTGCCTGCGGTACTGGGTATCGTCGGCCTACTGCTCGATGCCGAAGTCGTCGGTGTGCTGCTGTTGATCAGCGCTGCCGTGATCGCCGTGTGTGGCCTGCCCGCACTGCGCCGCCACTGGCTCTCGCCGCGCCTGTTCGCCATGTTCAAAAAGGTCGCGCCCAAGGTCTCTGACACCGAGCGCACCGCGCTGGAAGCAGGCAGTGTGGCCTGGGATGGGGAGCTGTTCTCCGGCCGCCCCGACTGGCAGCGCCTGCTCGACTTCAAGGACGATGGCCTCAGCGACGAGGAACGTGCCTTCATCGACCATCAGTGCACCGTCGCCGCCGGCATGTGCAACGCCTGGGACATTGCCCGCGAGCGCGCCGACCTGCCCCCGGAGCTGTGGGACTACCTGAAGAAGGAACGCTTCTTCGGCATGATCATTCCCAAGCAGTATGGCGGCCTCGGCTTCTCTGCCAAGGCACAGTCTGCGGTACTGCAGAAGCTGGCCGTCAATGAGACGCTGATGTCCACCGTGGGCGTGCCCAACTCCCTCGGCCCCGGCGAACTGCTGCTCAAGTACGGCACCCAGGAACAGAAAGATCATTACCTGCCGCGCCTGGCCGATGGACGCGAGATCCCCTGTTTCGGCCTGACCGGCCCCCGTGCCGGCTCCGACGCCACGTCGCTGCCGGACGTCGGCATCGTGTGCAAGAAGGAAGTCGACGGCAAGGAGGTGCTTGGCCTGCGCCTGACCTTCAACAAGCGCTGGATCACCCTGGCGCCCATCGCCACCGTGGTTGGCCTGGCCTTCCGCATGTTCGACCCGGACCACCTGCTGGGCGACAAGGAAGATCTGGGTATCACCTGTGCCCTGGTGCCACGAGACACGGACGGCATGGACATCGGTCGCCGCCACCACCCCATCGGTAGCCCCTTCATGAATGGCCCGATCCGCGGCAAGGATGTGTTTGTCCCGCTGGATACCATCATTGGTGGCCCGGACATGGCGGGTGAAGGCTGGCGCATGTTGATCGAATGTCTGTCGGTGGGTCGCTGCATCACCCTGCCCTCCGGCGCCACGGGCACGGGACGCTACGCCATTGGCTGGGCTGGCGGCTTTGCCCGCATTCGCCGCCAGTTCAACGTGCCGGTGGCCGAGATGGAAGGCATCCAGGAGCCCCTGGCACGCCTCACCGCTAAGGCCTACATCGCCCAGGCAGCGGTCTACCAGACCGCCAACACGATCGACCACGGTCATGCACCGGCCGTGCCCTCCACCATCCTCAAGAGCCAGCTGACCGAGTTCCAGCGAGACATTCTCGCCGATGCCATGGACATTCATGGCGGCAAGGCCGTCACCCTGGGCCCGCGCAACTATCTGGGCATTGGCTACAGCGCGAACCCGGTGGCCATCACGGTGGAAGGCGCCAACATCATGACCCGCAACCTGATGGTATTTGGACAGGGTGCCATCCGCTGCCATCCCTACGTGCTTGAAGAGCTGGCGGCCAAGGATGCTGACGATGCAAAGGCCTTCGATCGCGCCTTCTTCCGCCATGCCGGCCTGATCTTCGGTAACGCGGCACGCGCCTTCTCCATGGGACTTGGCCTGGGCAAGCCTGCCAACCCCTTCGATGACGTCGCTGGGCCCTACGCCAAGGAGGTCTGCCGTCTTTCCGCTGGCTTCAGCCTGTGCGCGGATGCGGCCATGGCAAGCCTGGGAGCCGAACTCAAGCAGCGAGAAATGCTGTCGGCACGACTCGGTGACGTGCTGTCCAACCTCTACCTGGTCAGCATGGTGATCAAGCAGTGGCATGAGGGCGACAAGGTCGAAGGCGAAGCCGAGCTGATGCACTACGCCTGCCGCTTCCTGCTCAACCGCGCCGAGACCGCCTTTGTCGAGGTATTCGACAACTTGCCGAACAAGGCCCTGGGCAAGACATTGAAGGTGCTGGTCATGCCGCTGGGGCGGCGCTGGGCCCGTCCTCACGACGATCTTGCCCGGGCCATTGCCAGGTCCGTTTCCACGGGCTCGGCGCTGCGCAAGAAGCTGCTTCAGGGCGCCTGGGACAGCAACGACCAGGTGCAAGACAACCCGGTGGCACGCTACAACGCCCTGCTGGAGACCCAGGACCGCGCCGAGGCGCTGTATCGCCAGATCAATCGCGCCTATGCCAAAGGCAAGTTGCCGGTGCAGGCCCTGCATCCGGAAGAGCGTCTGGAAGCCGCACTGGCCGAAGGATTGATCAACGAAGACGACGCCGATTTCATGCGCAAGCGTGAGGCCGAGGTGCTGGATATGCTCAGCGTGGATGACTTTGCCTTCGATGCCTTTGTCACCGACAAGGACAAGGTCAACCTGCACAACGCGACCGCCTGAGTCATCGGCACTGCATCACCACAACGCCCGGCACTCGCCGGGCGTTGTCGTTGTGAAGAGCATTTTCCCTGTGGCCCCTACTTCAGCGGCCATACCAGCATGATGAGTGGTATCGCGACCAGCATCACCACCAGCGTCAGCGGCAAGCCAAGACGCCAGTAGTCGCTGAAGTGGTATCCCGCTGGGCCCATCACCAGAGTATTCGACTGATGACCGATGGGAGTGAGGAAGGCGCAGGAGGCGCTGATCGCCACGATCATCAGGAAGGGGTCGAGTGACAGCCCGAATCCGTTGGCCAGGCTGGCGGCAATCGGCGCCATCAGCAGCGCAGCTGCGGCATTGTTGATGACGTTGGAGAGCAAGGTGCTGACCATGAACAGCCCTGCGAGCACCAGCAAGGGTGGCCATTGGCTGCCCCACCCCAACAGCGTGTCCGCAATCAACTGAGCGCCACCGCTGGTTTCCAGCGACTGCCCCACCGGTATCATCGCTCCCAGCAGTACGATCACCGGACCATCGATGGCCCGGTAGCCCTCTCGCAGGGGCAGTACCCCGACCACCAGGGTCACCAGGGCGGCCAGGGACAGCGCCACCGCCGCCGGCAGCAGATCAAACAGCATGGCCATGATGGCCGCCACGAAGATGCCGATGGACAGGGCCAGCTGACGCGGCTGCCCCAGCGTCAGCCGACGATCCGCCAAGGGCAGGCAGCCCAGTACCGTCAGGCTCTCACCCAGTCCCTCCGGATCGCCCTGCAGCAACAGCACATCACCGGGGCGGAAGCGGATATCCCTGAGCCGCTGCTGCAGCCTTCCACCATCCCTGGCCACCGCCACCAGGTGTAGCCCGTATTGATGGTGCAAGCGCAGCTCCGCCGCGGTGCGACCGCTGATCGCGGCGTCATTGCGCACAATGGCCTCGATCAGATGAAGGTCCTCGTCCTCGGAGCGCTCCTTGCGGCTGTCCTCTTCTGCCTCGTCTTGCTGTGCCGAGTTGCCCGAGTGAGCTCCCCTCTGCGTCCCTTCCTCGTCACTACCGACATCATCCCGCGCCCGGTCCAGGGTCTGGCGACGCTCGATGGCTTCCTCGTCCTGGCTGAGCAGATGTCGCGTGCGCTGCGCCAGAGAAGCTGTCTCACGGTTGTCGTCGCCGCCGTCTGGCAGGTCGTCGCCCTCGGCGCCCTCTGGCAGGTCGTCGCCCTCTGGGGTAGGCACATCGCTCGGCGCCAGACCAACGCGCAACCCGGCCTGATCCTCAAGCGCCTTCAGTTCGTCGGGGCCCGCCTCGAGCAGCAGGATATCGTCTTGTCGCAGTACCCCATAAAAGGAATGGCCGGCATAGCGCCGTCCATCACGTACCAGCGCCAGCACCGGCACGTTGTCGTCCAGCTTGCGCCTGAGCTTGTGCAACGACCAGCCCAGCGCCTTGGCATCCGCCCCGACCCGCACTTCGACCAGGTAGTGAGCGGTATCGAACATGGCATCCCGACTAGCCTGGCCAGTGCGCCGTGGCACCAGACGCCATCCCAGCAGGACAATGAAGGCAACTCCGGCCAGGGCCACGGCTCCGCCCACGGGCAAGAAGTCGAACATGGCGAATCGCTCACCCGAGAGCGAGGCGCGATAGCTGGAGATGATGATGTTGGGCGGCGTGCCGATCAGCGTGGTCAGACCGCCCAGCAGTGACCCGAACGCCAGGGGCATCAGCAAGATGGACGGAGAGGTGTCGTGTTCCCGGGAGAGCCTCAGCGCTACCGGCAACAGCAGCGCCAGCGCACCGACATTGTTCATGAAGCCGGACAACAGCGTGACCAGCCCCGTCAACGCCAGCAACTGCAGGATCAGGCGATCTCCAACCTTGAGTACCTGGGCGGAGATCACGTCGACCACGCCTGCGTGCTCGAAGCCCCTGGAAAGCACCAGCACCGCCACCACGGTAATCACCGCCGGGTGGCCGAAGCCGGTAAAGGCGTCGTCAGCCGGTACCAGCCCCAACACCACTGACGCCAGGAGTGATGCCAGAGCCACCAGGTCGAAGCGCCAGCGCCCCCATACAAAGGCCGCCAGCGTCAGCCCAAGCACCACAAACACCAGAAGACTGTCATCCATGTCGGCCTCCTCCATGGTCAGAGCACTACGAAACACTGCATCAGTGTCCAGCGAAACGCTGATTGAGAGTAGCCTACATCAGTGAATTACGTAGCAGGTTCCTCAAAAGGCAGGGGCTGTTGGCCTCGACGCACCTCGAACACATTCAGCGTCATCGCCACCAGCGCGTAGTACCCCAGCACTCCTACCAGCTCCACTACGGCCTCTTCGCCAAACGCATCCACCGCCTCACGGTAGGTGGACTCATCCACTCGGCGGGTGTCATAGAGCTGGTAGGCCAAGCGGTGCACCAGCGCCTCCTGGGGGTCCTCGAAGGGCGGCTGCCGGCCCTCGCGCAGTGCCTCTACAACTGCCGGGGAGAGACCGGCCTCCAGCGCGATGGGGGCATGAATCTGCCACTCGGCCTGGGACTTCCACCACGCAGCGGTTGCCAGGATGGCAAGCTCCGTCAAGCGCAGTGGCAGGCGTGTCCCATAGCGGCAGAAGGCCCCAAGACGCTGGGCGTTGTCGGCCAGCTCCGGGCTATGCACCCAGGCGAGAAACGGGCCGTCCAGATTGCCGCGCGGTCCGCTGAGGATGTCGGACAGCACGCGCCGCTGCTCATCGGTCATGCTGGCATCGGTGAGCTCCGGCAGGCGGGATCGGATGGACATCTTGGTTTCCTCAAATGGGATCTTGGGTAAAGTGGGTGAGCACCACAGCGCGCAGCCGACGCCTAGGTACCACCGGCAAGGCATTCGACCAGCGCTGTGTCGATGGCGGCCTCAAGCTTGTCGACGATCTCATCCAGGTGCCTGTCTTCGACAATATAGGGAGGGGCCAGCAGCACATGATCACCGCGCCGACCGTCGAGGGTGCCCCCCGCCGGGTAGCACATCAACCCCTGGGACATCGCAGCCGACTTGATCCGTGCATTCAGTCGACGCTCTGCCGGGAACGGTGCCTGGGTCTCACGGTCAGCGACCAGTTCCAGGCCAAGGAACAGGCCACGGCCACGCACATCACCCACCTGGGGATGATCGCCAAAGCGCTCCAGCAGACGGCGCTGCAAGCCTTCGCCCTGGTGACGCACCCGTTCAAGCAGTGCACGGTCCTCGATACTGCGCTGGACAGCAAGCGCCCCGGCACATGCCGTGGCGTGGCCAATGTAGGTATGCCCATGCTGAAAGAAGCCTGATCCCTCGGCAATGGCGTCGCGAATTCGCTGGCTTGCCAGCGTCGCACCAATCGGCTGGTAGCCACCTCCCAATCCCTTGGCAATGGTGACGATATCCGGGCTGATCCCCTCCTGCTCGCAGGCAAACAGTGAGCCTGTGCGCCCCATGCCACACATCACCTCATCCAGAATCAACAGGATGCCGTGACGATCACAGATCTCGCGGACCCGCTGGAAGTACCCAGGCACGGCGGTCACCGCGCCGAGCGTAGCCCCGACGACAGGCTCTGCCACGAATGCCATGACACGCTCGGCGCCGAGCTGAGCGATGGTCTGCTCGAGCTCTTGTGCCAGGCGCTCGCCATAGGCGATGTCGCTCTCTCCCGCCTGTTTGCCGCGGTAGGCATAGCAGGGGCTGACATGTGTCGTCTCGCTGAGCAGCGGTTCGAACGGTTGGCGACGCCAGGCATTACCCCCGGTGGCCAGGGCTCCCAAGGTGTTGCCGTGGTAGCTCTGTCGACGAGCGATGACCTGGGTACGCTCCGGCTGGCCGATCTCGAGGAAGTACTGACGCGCCATCTTCAATGCTGCCTCTACCGCCTCGGAACCGCCGGAGACAAAGTACACGCTGGCGATACCCTCAGGGGCTCGCTCTACCAGAAAATCGGCCAGCGCTTCCATCGGTTCTGAGGTGAAAAAGCTGGAATGAGCGTAGGCCATCCTGGAGACCTGTTCAGCGATGGCCTGCTGCACCTGGGTATCGCTGTGGCCCAGGCAGGACACTGCCGCCCCGCCGCTGGCGTCCAGATAACGCTTGCCACTGGCATCAATGAGGTAGGGACCATCCCCGGCCACCGCGGTGGGGTAGGTAGAAGTGAGATGGCGATGAAAGACGCGGCTCATGCTGGCTCCCGGGGTGGTTGGCCCATGGCAGGTAGAAGGTACGGCGGGTCACGTGCGTCGAGGCGGCCAAGGGCATCTGACCGAGACATCTGCTGGTGAGCACGAGCTCAGGATCAGGCGCTGGTCAGTGGCTGGACGGCATCGACATCATCACCGCCAACAACAAATGCAAATATTAAATGCTTTTCAGATTGTTTCAATGCATTATTTGCAAAAGATCGCCTTCTCTACGCGTCTTCTGAGATAGCTGGCAAGATAAGCAGCTGTTTTCACATGGCCTCTATCGCCGAATGTTTCAGACAAGGAGCCAAGATGCCGTCCTCTCCCCCTGCTAACGCGCCGGTGCCTCGCCATCTTGCTGACCTTCAACGTCTCGCCGAGAGCATCCGTGAGGGGCATTCCTCGCTGCGTCTTGGGCGGCGCTCACTGGCCGTATTAACGGCCCTGATCGAGAGCCCTCAGTCCACTGCGGTGGCATCGATCAGCGAACTGGCGCAGCGCCTCGACGTGAATCCATCCACGCTGACACGTCTTGCCCAGCGACTGGGGTTCGACGGGTTCGGCGAGCTGCAAGGGGTCTTTCGTCGCGAGGTGGCCGACGGCGGGGAGCATTTCTACAGCGACCTCGCTGCGAAGCTGTCGACGGACCAGGACGAGGGCAAGGGCGTGGCGCGACTGGCACGTCTAGGCCGCCAGGAAAGCGCGAACTTTGCCGCGCTGTTGCACCAGCTGGAAGCGGGCACCTATGACGCTGTCGTCGAGCTGCTGGCCACAGGACCCAGGGTAAGAATCCACGGCCAGCGCCAGTTTGCTTCGCTTGCGCAGTTCATGGCCTATGGATTGGGCATGCTACGTGCCGACGCAGCCGAGCTCGATGCGGGGCGACAGGGAGTGGCCGACGCCCTTGCTCAACTGGACGCGGGTGACGTACTGGTCGTGGTCAGTTGCTTTCCCTACACCACCAGCGTGCTGGAAACCGCGAAGGTAGCGGCAAAGGCAGGTATCCGGATCATTGCGCTGACAGACAGCGAATCGTCGCCGCTGTCACGGGTCGCAGAACACCGCTTCCTGGTACCCAACGACAGCCTGTTCTTTTCCAACGCCATGGGCGCCTTCTTCCTGTTGGCGCAAGGGCTACTGACTGAGGTGGCAGACCGACTCGGCCATGAAGGACTGGCCGCGCTGAGACGACGAGAAAAGATGATCCGAGAGTTAGGAGCATCACTATAGAGGCAGCCCAGATAAAGCTGGGCAAGTCAGGGCGGGGTCAGATAGGGCGGGGTCAGCGAGCCCGCCACGCGGGCTCGCTGCCTGCGCCCGACGATCGCCGTCAAGCGCGGGGGACACTCAGGGCAGTAGCACCGTCGAGCCGGTTGTCTTGCGTGACGCCAGCGCGTCCTGGGCCTTGCCCGCCTCTGCCAGCGAGAAACGCTGGGCCACATCAATCTTCACCTGGCCGCTCTCGATCATATCGAACAGCTCATCCGCCATGTCCTGCAGCCGCTCAGGCGTATCCGCGTAGCCATTGAGGCTGGGACGCGTCACATACAGCGCGCCCTTCTGGTTGAGGATGCCAATATTGACGCCTTCCACCGGCCCCGAGGCGTTGCCGAAGCTGACCATCAAGCCTCGCGGTTTCAGACAGTCGAGCGACGTCTCCCAGGTGTCCTTGCCAACGCTGTCATAGACCACGTCGACCATGGCACCGCCCGTCAACTCACGCACACGCTCCACCACATCTTCCTTGGTGTAGTCGATGGTGGCCCAGGCGCCGTTACGCTTGGCAAGCTCAGCCTTCTCGTCGGAGCTGACCGTACCGATGAGCTTGACCCCAAGCGCCTTCGCCCATTGGCAGGCAATGGAACCCACGCCACCGGCGGCGGCATGGAACAGAATGGTTTCGCCACCCTGCAGCGGATAGGTCTGGCGCAGCAGGTACTGCACGGTCAGGCCCTTCAGCATGGCCCCGGCGGCGGTCTCGCAGCTGATGCCTTCGGGCAAGGCCACGACCTTGTCGGCCGGCAGGGTATGCAACTCAGCGTAGGCGCCCAGAGGCCCCTGGGCATAGGCCACGCGATCCCCGACCTGTAAATGCTCGACGCCGTCACCCACGGCATCGATCACGCCTGCCCCTTCGGTGCCAAGCCCAGAAGGTAGCGATGGCGCCGGGTAGAGTCCGGTACGAAAATAGATATCGATAAAGTTGAGGCCGACCGCCTCGTTGGCAACGCGCACTTCACCCGGTCCGGGGGCCGACGTGGGCGTATCCACCAGTTCCAGCACGTCTGAACCACCGGTACGAGCGAACTGAATCCGCTTGGCCATGGAAAAGATTCCTTACACTGCTAACGGGATGTACGCCCAGTCAAGCGCTATGCGCGAGTGGGGTCAAGCCCAATGTCTTCCATCTTCCTCTGCCGGGCGGCATTTGAGGGTACACCCCACACCAGGTTGTGTGGGCAAAGCGAAGCGCCGCTCTCACTTCGCCTTGACAAGACAATAGATGTTATCGACACTCATCAAACTGTATACATTATCGACATGATAATGCATACATGAATAACGCGCTGCACAGAGGCAGAACCACCGCGATGGATCGCCGTTCATGGACCTTAACCTCATGCGACGACCGCCAGGCCCTGTTCAGTCCACTGAGAAAGGCGCACTGACGTCTCCCACTGACGAGATTGCTAACATGAAGAAGAGCCTGATTTCTGCTGCTGCCCTGCTGTCCTGCTCTGCCGCGCTAATGACGGTTGCGGGTGGAGCCTGGGCTGACGACGCCGCCCAGTCGGAGGTGGCCGAGGAGTGCCAGCTGACGATCGACAGTACCGACCAGATGCAGTACGACAAGAGCGAGATGAGCGTACCGGCGAGTTGCGAGACCGTCAGCCTGACGCTGACGCACTCCGGCACCATGGCCAAGAATGTCATGGGCCACAACTGGGTGTTGGCACCTAGCGATGCCTATCAGGAGATTGCCTCCGCGGGGATGCAGGCGGGGCTCGACAACAACTACCTGCCTGACGATGACCGCATTGTGGCTGCCACCGATGTCATCGGCGGCGGAGAGTCCACGCAAATCACCTTCAGCACAGAAGGGCTGGACGACAAGGACCTGACCTTCTTCTGCTCCTTCCCCGGCCATTCTTCGATCATGAAAGGCAGCTTCAGCCTGAGCGAAGGCTAAGCCCGCGCGCCTGCGACATAACGTCGACAGCGGCCTGCCTCCGGCTCCAGGGCCACCCTGGAGCCTCTGCCGGCGCGACCCGGGCTTCCTCCGTTCATGGTGCCAGTGAGCGGATCAACAACCACCTTGCCCGGTGAGCGCCGACCCGCCCGTCAGAGGGTGCAGGACATGATTCCCGCTACAGCGTTCGCTTTAGGGTGAACCGACAAGTTGGCTACAGGGTCTGCGGAAAGCTCTCAAGCCCCCGCACAAAGCGATTCTTGTAGTCTTCGAACAAGGCCTTGTCCTGCTTGAAGTTCGCCACCACAGAAGCGTCGTCCACACTCAAGGTCCGCGGCAGATTATCCAGACTGGTCGCCGGATGCTTCGGTCCCAGTCCGATCTGCAGCTCACCCGGGCCCTGCAACCAACGCTGGATCCCCGCAGCGGTAAATTCCGCCTTCTGTGCGTCGCTGACCACATCCACCCGCAGCGGTGCACGTAGCGCAAGCTCGGCAACCAGGCGCAGCGCCGGGTTCAGGGTTTTCTTCTTGGGCGCATCGCCCTTGTCTCCCGCGGTATCTGCGTCCGGGTCCAGCGAGGTCAACTGTGCCACGTTCATGCTGGTGCCCGCTTCATCACTGACCAGCAAGGCCAGTGCAACCGGGCGCGATTGATCGTCGACCAGCGCGATCAGCCGGGCCGCTTCCTGCTTGAACAAGACCCCGATCACGCCAGCGAAGGTCACCAGCGGTGCGATGCCCGCCTGGTGCCCGTAGGCTTCTGCGCACAGGCGAGCCAGGCAGGCCTCTCGTTGCTGGGGCTGGTTGATTTTGACGACCTTCATCACTGACCTCTGATTGCTGATACCTTGGGCGCCACAACCGTGCAACACTGGACGGCTGGAGCCTACATCGAAAGCCGCGAGACTAGCATATTCTTGACGCTCTCGCTGGAGTCCTGACCGCGTTCGAGGATCATGGCCGGTGGCTTCCTCAATCGGTCATCTTTATGTGTCACGATGACCAGGCACCAAGCCGACGACGCCGGATGGCAACGCCGTCAGCGGATCATCGGCCCATTGCGTGGCGCTGCCTTTTGCGATGGTCTTGCCGCCACGCCAGACAAGGAGAGCCCATGACTCACCGAAGCTTGCCGCCTCTGGCGCTGCCCCGCCAGATGGCCCACCGTGGACTATCGGCCCACGCCCCGGAGAACACCTTGAGTGCCGTGCAGCTGGCATGGGAGGCCGGTATTACCTGGGTGGAGCTCGACGTGCAGTTGCTCGGCGACGGAACCCCGGTGATCTGGCATGACCCGGGAATGCGTCGCTGCTCGAACGGTCGCGGCAAGCTGGCCAAGCTGAGGCTGGAGCAGGCACAGGAGTACGATGTGGGCGCCTGGTACGCAGAGCGCTTTCGCGGTGAACGCATGGCGACACTCGACGACATGCTCAATCTGCTGGATCGCCGTGACATGGCGGTCAACCTGGAGCTCAAGATCACTCGCGGCCGCGACCCCGAAGCGCTGGCCGAATCGGTGATTCCCCGGTTGATGGAAGCCCTGCCCTACGACAGGCGCCTGGTTTCGTCCTTCAGCCCGGCCGCGCTGGATCATGCCCGCAGCATCGCTTCAGCAGAACAGCTGGCACTGGGCGTGCTTACCGACAAGGTGGGCAAGGGGTGGCGCCAAGACGTCGAGGCGATAACGGCCTACAGCCTTCACTGCGACTGGAAGAAATTGAAGGAACCCCGCGCCCGGGAGGTGGTAGAAAGCGGCACCGCGCTCCTTTGCTACACAGCCAATGATCCTCTGGCCTTCCAGCGCTACTGGGACTGGGGGGTGACCAGCGTCATCTCCGATGATCCCGGCCGTTTTCTGAGTCCTCCTGTCGCCAACTGAACCGGCGGGAGCGTCGCCTGAGACTCATGAGAGCAAGACGCGAGATCACGACAAGAGAGCACGACTCAACCAAGCGCTTGCTTGGCAAACCTGGGGCATGCTCGCTATGGTAGGACCAGCCTTCCACCAGCGAGCGCCTCGACATGCTCAACAGCGATGCCCCCGTTAGCCCCCAGACCTTCCACCGCCAACGTATGACGATCCCCTTGCACCAGGGTCTCGATACACTCGCCTCCTCAGCCGAGTCAGCGGGTCTTGAGGTAGCACGTTGGCATCCCGGCGGTGACACCACTGGGGTGCCGCTCGTGCTGATGCACGACTCACTGGGCAGTATCGCGCTGTGGCGGGACTTTCCCGAACGGCTATGCCGGAAGACCGGTCGCGAGGTCATCGCCTACGACCGCCTGGGCTTCGGCCAGTCCAGCGCACATCCTGGGCAGTTGCCCCACAGCTTCGTCACTGATGAAGCGCATCAAGGTTTCGCCGCGGTACACCGTGCACTGGGGTTGGAGGGCTTTATCCTTGTCGGGCACAGCGTGGGCGGAGCCATGGCGGCGGCAATAGCGGCTCGCTACCGTGACTGCCATGGGCTGATCACCATGGCCGCACAAGCCTTTGTTGAACCGCGCACTCTTGCCGGAATTGGCGAGGCCCGCGATGCCTTCGCTCGGCCCGGCCAGATGGAACGACTCGAAAAGTACCATGGCGCCAAGGCCCGCTGGGTGCTGGACGCCTGGGTCGACACCTGGCTGGATCCCGATTTCCGCGGTTGGACGCTGGATGACCGCTTGGCCCAGATCACCTGTCCGGTGCTGGTTCTGCACGGTGATCAAGATGAGTATGGCTCCGAAGCCCAGCCCCGCCGCTACGCCGAACTGCCAGCCGGTCCCTGCCAGATGCAGATTCTGAAGGAATGCGGCCATGTACCCCACCGTGAGCAACCCGACCGGGTGGTGGAGATCATCACATCCTTTGTGAACGAATCACGCTGATATCCGGGCATCAGGCGATAACGGCAGCGCCCTTGTCCTGAACCGTACCGGAGTGCCGTCCCCGTATCGCCGAGGCATCGCCGGCAAGCCGCTTGATCGACAGCTGTCTTTTAACCCCGTTCGATAACGCCTTCCATCTACCGCTGATCCAGTGTTCTCCGTCTGTTTAGGATAGGGTCTCCAACAACGAGAACCTGTCACCATGATGATTGTGCTTGAGATCGCCATCACCCTGATGATTGCGATCCCCCTCCTTATCTATCTCTTCAATGTCATTCGAAATGTCATTCAGAAGCGCCGACGCAAGGCCAAGCTGGAGTGGGACGAGCAGGCTTTGAATGTCGATAGCGTCACAGAACTGTGCTCCGACAGCAGTCCGACAAGCAACGCTCATCATTCACAGCCCCACCCTACATCGCAGACCCACCCCAGCCGCCACGAAGGCTCTGATACTGCCGTTGACACCGCTATCCGCCGGGACGCAGGGGCTTCCTTCTTCGCCAACTGGTTTGGCGGTGATGGCGGAGGCAGCAGCGGTGACAGCTGCGCAGGTGGCGGCGGTGACAGTGGCGGAGGTGGCGGTGATAGCGGCGGTGGTGGCTGCGACTAATTCGCCAGGCCCCGCATTACTGCAGGAGTCGCACCAGGGCATCCATGTCCAGATGCTGTTCGATGGCATCCGCCAGGCGATCGAGCTGCTGTTCCCGGTGGGCATTGAGGTCAACATGCCGCTGGGCCTGCGGGTCAAGTCCGAGCCTGGCGAGCAGCGCCTCGCAGGCATCGGGTCCATCGAACAGCCCGTGCAGATAGGTGCCCATGACCTGGCCATCCTCGCTGACGGCGCCTTCGTCACGGCCTTCCAGCCGCAGCAGGGGTCGGGACAGTGCCGGACCTCGACTTACCCCCTGATGAATCTCGTAGCCGTGGATGCTGCGGTGCCCACCAGCGTGTTCAATCCGACCGCTGACCTGTTTCAACTGCTTGCGAGGCAGCATGGTCGTGGTCATGGCAAGCCAGCCGAGTCCTGCGACACCGCCCGGCTCGCCCTCGACTCCGTCGGGGTCGTCGATCCACTCCCCCAGCATCTGAAAGCCCCCGCAGATGCCGAGCACTCGACCACCGTAACGAAGATGCCGGCGAATTCGCGCTTCCCAGCCCTGGCGGCGCAGCCAAGCCAGGTCGGCGCGGGTGTTCTTGCTGCCCGGCAACAGGATGACATCGGCCGGAGGCGGTGGTTGGTCCGGACCCACCAGGCTCAGCTTGATGCCTGGGTGTAGCCGCAGCGGATCCAGGTCCGTGTGATTGCTGATGCGTGGCAGCGCAGGCACCACCACCCTGAGCGCTTCCCCCTCGTGTTCATCGAGTGCCTGTTCCAGGGACAGACTGTCCTCGGCGTCCAGCCACAGCCCCTGAAGATAGGGCAAAACGCCCAGCACCGGCCGTGCTTCACGCCGGGACAGCCAGTCGAGCCCCGGCTCCAGCAGCCCGATATCACCGCGAAAGCGATTGATCACAAACCCCTTGATACGCGCATTCTCGGTATCGCTGACCAGCGCCAGGGTGCCACAGAGCTGAGCGAACACGCCGCCGCGATCGATATCCCCCACCAACAGGACGGGGCAGTCCACGGCTTCAGCGAAGCCCATGTTGGCGATATCTCCCTCGCGCAGATTGATCTCCGCAGGACTGCCCGCCCCCTCGGCAATAATCACATCGAAGCGCTCGGCCAGGCGACGGTGGCAGTCCAGTACGGTCTGGCGCGCAGTGCTCTTGTACGCGTGGTAGTCCAGGGCCGCCATGCTGCCGTGTACCTGGCCGGCCAGGATTACCTGAGCGCCCTTGTCGCTCTCAGGCTTCAGCAGTACCGGATTCATGTCCGAGTGGGCGGCCACTCCGGCGGCCTGGGCTTGCAGTGCCGTCGAGCGACCGATTTCTCCGCCATCCACGGTCACGGCGCTGTTCAACGCCATGTTCTGAGGCTTGAAGGGAGCCACCTTGACGCCACGACGGGCCAGCGCGCGACATAGCCCCGCCACCACTGTGGTCTTGCCGGCATCCGACGTGGTGCCCTGAATCATCAACGTTGCCATTACACCCTTCCCTCTCCGTTCCCGCGCACTTTCCCGCGAGCTTTCCCACGCACTCTTCCACAACACCCAGGAACTGCCGTTCGGCCACCCTACAATTCGATGCCCTTCTGCGCCTTGATGCCCTGCTCCTTGAATGCGTGCTTGACGACCTTCATCTCGGTCACGGTATCGGCCAGTTCAATCAGTGGCTGCGGTGCATGTCTGCCCGTGACCACCACATGCTGCATGGGTGGCCTTGCCTGCAGGTCATCGAGTACCCGGTCAAGATCGAGGTATCCGTGGCGCAGCGCGATATTCAGCTCGTCGAGCAGCACCAGCGCGATATCAGGGTCCGCCAGCAATTCCCTGGCCTTGTCCCAGGCGGCTTCGGCAGCGGCCACGTCACGGCGTCGGTCCTGGGTATCCCAGGTATAGCCCTCTCCCATGACGTGAAAGGTGACGCCAGGCTGGCGACGATAGAAGGCCTCTTCGCCGGTAGAGAAGGCGCCCTTGATGAATTGCACCACCGCCACCTTCATGCCGTGGCCCAGGGCCCGACCCAGCATGCCGAAGCCGGAGGAACTCTTGCCCTTGCCAGGCCCGGTCAACACCAGCAGCACGCCCTGCTCCTTGTCGGCACGGGCGATGCGCTCGTTCATGATGCGCTGCTTGGCTTCCATGCGCCGGGCATGGCGCTCGGGATCAACGTGTCGTGATGAAGGTGTCGTCAGACTCATGGGGCCTTCCCTGTGTCGGTTTCAAGGAGCATGGGGCAGAGGCAACGCGAGGCACGAAGACACAGGCGCCGTCGACTTCAACAACGCTGAGTGGCTGCTGGTACAGCCGCTCCAGGGCGGCTGGCACCAGCATGGCGTCACTTGGCCCCCAGCAGGCACTGCCATCGGAATAGAGCAGCAACAGGTGATCACACCAGCGTGCTGCCAGGTTAAGATCATGCAAGCACATCACCACCGCGGCGCCATGGCTTGCCTGCTCGTGCAGCAGTGACATGGTGCCGACCTGATGATGCAGGTCGAGGTGGTTGGTGGGCTCATCCACCAACCAGATATCCGGGTCCTGAGTCAGCACTGTCGCCAGACTGACCCGCTGGCGCTCCCCCCCGGACAGGGACGACAACAGTCGCCCCCCCAAGTGAGCGATGTCCAGGCGCTCCAGCGCCAGCCAGGCGCGTTGGATATCGTCTTCGGACTCGTTGTGCCAGGCGCGCAGGAAGGGATGTCGCCCCATCAAGGCGGTCTCCAGCACCGTGGCGGGAAATTCGTCGTGGCGTTCCTGAAAGACGACGCCCAGGCGCTGGGCCAAGGAGCGGCGGCGCCAACGAGGGAGCGCCTTACCGGCCAGCGTCACGCTGCCACTTCTCGGCGATTTCAGTCCTGCCAGTGTATGCAGCAGGGTACTCTTGCCGGCCCCGTTGGGCCCGAGGATGCCCCAGCGGCTGCCGGGTTCGAACACCATCGACATGGGCTGGCCGCCCGAGCGCCCCGGCACATCGATGACCAGGTCGGAACAGGCCAGGCCTTTGCCGACATCGCTGTCCGCAGACCTCCCTGCCTCATGTCGCGGAGCTGACCTGTGGGCCTGTGCAGATGAGTTCGAGGTGGTCATCAGCGCTCCTCAGCCGCGGCTTCGATGCAGCAGATACAGAAAACTCGGGACCCCGACCAGCGCAGTGATCACCCCGACCGGCAGTTGCTGAGGGGCGATCAGGGTGCGCGCCAGGGTATCTGCCAGCGTCAGCAAGGCGCCACCGGCCAGCAACGAGGCCGGCAGTATCAGCCGCTGGTCGGCGCCTAAGCGCAGCCTCAACATATGGGGCACCATCAAGCCGACAAAGCCCACCGCACCGGCCGTGGTCACCGCCGTGGCGGTGGCCAGGCTAGCGCCCAGATACAGTCCCCATTCCAGAGGTCGCACGGCAACACCCAGCGCCAACGCCTGCGGGCCACCACGCGCCAGCACGTTCAGGGTCCTGCCCAGCGGTACCAGCACGGCTCCAGCCAGCGCGCCCACCACCAATACCGGCCAGGGACTGCGCGCGTAGGCCATGTCTCCCATCAGCCAATACAGCATGCCGGGTAGTTCCTCTACTGGGCTGACCGCCAGCAGGAAGGTGATAATGGCGCCCCAGCCGGACGCCATCACCACCCCCGTCAACAGCAGCCTTGCCGGCGACCAGCTGCCGCTGCCGTGGGCCAGGCCAAACACCAGCAAAATCGATATCAGGGCACCGCTAAAGGCGGATAGCGACACCAGAGCAGCGCCAAGACCGGCCAGCATGGCGCCAAGGGCAGCCACTGACGCGCCTCCCGACAGACCCAGCACATAGGGGTCTGCCAGCGGATTTCTCAACAGCACCTGCATCAAGGCACCCGCCAGCGCCAGCAGCGCGCCGGTCCCGAAGGCCGCCAGGGCACGCGGCAGGCGCAGCTCCCACACCAGCGTGTGGTGCAGGGGGCTACCGTGTCCGAGCAGGGTCTGCCACAACTCCAGCGGCGACAGCGCGACACTGCCCACCGATACGGCCAGCAGCAAAGCCAGCACACCCACCAGCAGCAAAGCCCACAGCGGTCGCCGTCGGGAGGTGCGGGAGCTGAGCGTTCTAGCGCCGTTCACGTGCTGTCTCCAGGTGGTCGCACAGCCTGCGTGTTCCCTCGACCAGCCGCGGCGTGGCCCGCTGCACCAGGTCCGGATTGATGAAGAACAGATTGTCTTGAGCCACCGCGGTCATCTGTGGCCAGGCTCGCCAGGCATCCAGCCAGGTGGAATCGGCCTTGCCCATGCCTCCGGTAATGATGACCTCCGGGTCCGCCGCCAACACCGCCTCCCGTGAAAGGCGAGGCACCAATGGCGCCTCGCTGGCAAACAGATTGACGCCGCCGCAGAGTGCCAGCGCGCGACTGATCCAGTGTTCGCCGTTGACGGTCATCAGCGGTTTCTCCCATACCTGATAGAAGACCTCGACCGGCGGCGAGTCACTATAGCGCGCGCTGAGCGAAGCCACCGAGTCGCGCAGCTTGCCGGCCGCGGCATCTCCGGTGTCCTGGGTACCGGCCAGGCGGCCGAAGCGCTCCAGCGTCGAGGCGATGTGCTCGAAGTCCGAGGCGTCCGAGCGGAACACCGGCAGACCGAATGCCTCCAGGCGATCCACCTGCTGGCCGGGATTACCCCCGGCCCAGGCCACCACCAGGTCCGGCTCCAGCGCCAGCAGGGCCTCCAGATCAAGGCGATCGTAGCTGCCTACCTGAGGCAGCTCGCGGGCCGCTTCCGGATAGTCGCTGAAGCTGACGACACCCACCACGCGCTCTCCCGCTCCCGCGGCGAACAGAAGCTCCGTCACACTGGGCGACAGCGCGACGATGCGCTGGGCAGGCGATGCCAGACACAGCTCGGCCCCGCTATCATCTACCACGCAGCGAGACTGCGCGGCATCGGCAAGCGCCATGGATCCAGGAGCAAGTGCCGTCAACGCCAGGCACAGCGCAGCCGGCACCGATGTCAGCAGAGCTCGGTACCCTCTAAGGCCACGCCATTGACGTCGACGGCCAGCACTCACAGGTTAAACCCGACGCTCAGGTAGGCGGCACGTCCGGGGTTTTCGTAGTCCCAGAGTGTGCCATTGCTCGCGGTCACGTACTCGCGATCGAAGACGTTCTCGAGCGTCAGGTTGGCCTTCCAATCCGGCGCAAAGACCCAGCCCGCGCGCAGGTCCAGGGTACCGTAGCCGGCCAGGCGTTCATCGTTGTCGACGTCATTGTAGCGGTGGTCCTGGGCGACGAAGGAGGCCCCCAGATTCCAGTCACCCAGCTGGCGATCGGCGTCCAGGCGCAGGGTCTGGCTGGCGCGCCTTCTCAATTGCTTGCCCGTGTTGCGGTCTTCCGGGTCGGTATAGGCGACGCTGGCGGCCAGGGTCCACTGGTCGAGCTCGAGCCCGGTGGCAAGCTCGACCCCACGAATTCGAGCCTCATCCACGTTGACCAGACCGTCGTCCCCCGATGCGATCAGATCATCGACGTTGGTCTGGTAGAGCGCCAGATCCCAGAACATTCGCTGGTACTGGCCGCGCAGACCAAGCTCCCAGGTTTCGGACTCTTCGGCGTCAAGGTCGCTATTGCTGTAATTGAAGAACTCTGGAAGGTACAGGTCGTTGAAGGTCGGGGCACGGAAGGCGGTGCCATAGCTGGCACGCAGGGTGTGCTGGTCGTCGAGGGCGTAGCCCAGCGCCAGGTGGCCGGTGACCTCATCGCCGAACGCCTCGTTGTCATCGTGACGCAGGCCCGCCTGCAGCGAGAATGGCTCAAAGTCCATCAATGCCTGGGCAAACACCGCCATATTGTCGCGACTGGTCTCTTGGTACTCGGTGGTGCCATCGACCCTATCTTCCTGATACTCGGCGCCGGCGATCAACTCATGGGCGCCCAGCAGCAAGGTATTGTCCCAACGCGCGGTACGCGTCTCGGTATCGATTACCGAAGTGCCATAGGATTCAGAATGTGACTCCAGCTCATCGCGGGCCTCGCTCAGGGTAAGGCGCGACGACCAGATATCGGTCACCGGCACCTCGGCGTAGACCCCCGCTACCTGCTGCACATAGTCGGAGTCGCCGCCTTCGTATTCGTTGTTGCCGCTGGCCCGCAGGCCAAGAAACCCGAGGCGTGTACCGCTATCGAAGGTGTGCGACAGACTGACCAGGCCCGAGGTGTTGTCATAGCCCTTGTCGTCGCCGCCGTCGCGGATTTCGGTGCCGTCACTGTCCAGGCGGGTGGCGCTGAGCTGATAGGAAGTGCCGCCATCACGGCCCGACAGACTGGCCGAGGCTCGCTGGGTATTGAAGGAGCCGGTACCAATCTGGACGCTGGGCGTCGGCCCCTGTTCATCGGGCTTGTCGGTGAACAGCTGTACCACCCCGCCCACCGCGTCGGCGCCGTAGAGCGCACCGCGGGGCCCGCGTACCACCTCGATGCGCTCGAACATGCGCGGCTCCAGGTACTGCCAGGCAGGTGCTCCAGTGGTGGCAGAGCGCAGGCGGATACCGTCGATCATCATCACAGTAGCGGAGCTGTCGGTTCCGCGAATAAAGACGCTGGCCTGCTTGCCAAAGCCACCGCTGGTGGACACGTCAACACCGGGCACGCCACGCAGGGCGTCGGGAATGCTGACCGGATCGCGGCGCCTTAGCGTCTCTTCGTCGATGACACTGACCGAGGACAGCGATTGACTGGCCGTGCGCGGCGTCAGCGTCGCAGATACGACCACAGGATCAAGCTCGGCTGTGACAGCTTCAGCAGAGGCAGATTCGGCAGAGACAGCGGGGAACTCAGACGCTGTGGAGACGGTAGACGTGGACGATTGCGCGTTGGCCTGCCCCACCAGCAACCAGGGGGCGGCGGCAAGTCCAGCGACCATCACGGCATGGCGAGCGGTCAAACGTTGACGACACTGGACTGACGGAACAGCAGAAGAGCAAGAAGACGACATCGGTGTATCCCTTGGTGCCGCGCGTCCCCGCACGGCATGAACCCTTGAAGGCCGAGGAGCGGGAGGGAAACCTGACGTGGCGCTGGCACGCCTGTCGTCGAATCATCGCCGGTCGCTGACGACGATGACCCGGCAGCTCGTCAAGGCATGAGGTCAGCCGAGACGCGCCAGCAACAAGAGATGCCGTGCACCGGGACCCCACCGCCCCTTGGCATGGCTCTTCAGGCCGGTCTCCGGGCTTACGAGCAGAACCCTTGTGGCTCTGGCGCGCTTGCCTTCCCGTGGCCTGTCTAGAGGCAGCACAGTGGCATGATGAAGCACGCTTGACTCGATCACCGTTGCGGGGGCAGCGCCGGGTTCACACCGACTTCCCGTTTCACCCCACGTGTCTATTGACGTTCGTGACCCGCGCGCCTTGCGAAGTAAGAAGGCTGACGCCGGGGCCGTCCTGCACGTTGGTTGGGGCACCTGAGAGTGGACGTAAGCTAGCAACCCGGGTGACGGGCGTCAACGACACAGATCAGGCGGCACGCCCCAGCATCAAGGAAGGGCGCCGGACAGCGGCATCATCAGACCATGGCGCACCAACGTGACCGAGTCAGCCTGTTGGCAGGCATCCTGGCCAAGCCAGCCCATCAGGTCACGCTGCCGACGCTGTTCGGGGTCGACGGGCACGATGCCACGGCCGACCTCCTGCACGATCACGATACGCGGACCAGGCCCCGAGCGCAGCCGCGTGAAGGCGTCGCGCCACTGGCCTTGCAACTCCTGATCGGAAGCCCCGGGCAGCGCCCAGGTCAGCCAGTCCAACCAGTCGCAGACGACCAGCGACTCCGCTGAACCCAGTGCGTCGACGCTGCCGCTCAACCACTCATGCGCCTTACACCAGCGGGCGCCGGGGTACTGCTCTGCTACTCGCTGGTGCTTGCCACTGTGGGCACCGCCGAGGAAGACGTGCATGTGATCTCCCCTGCCTGTCGGGTCAGTGTCCAGCGTCGCCCGGCCGCCTGGCCAACGACACCCTGCCAGAACGGGACGCCCTCGAACTCACGTCTCAGTTCACGGATCACGCCGCCATGGGTGACCACCAGCACTCGCCGGTGCCCCGCCTCGACGGCGGCATCAAAGATCGCATCAAGCGCCAGCGCCAGTCGCTCGCGCAGATCCTGAGCGGATTCGCCTCCCGGCGGGGCCAGCTCGCCGGCGCTGTCGATCCAGTCGCGGTACACCGGATCATCCTTGAGCTCTTCCCACTGGCGGCCTTCGAATTCACCAAAGTCATTCTCGCGCAGGCGCCGGTCCAACCGTGGAGCGGGCCAGCCTCGCCCCTCGGCAATATGGGCGAGCGTCTGACAGCAGCGCGTCAGGTCGCTGGCCACCACCGCGTCAAAGACCTCATCGGCGAGTTCGTCCCGCAGGCGGTCCATATCGCCAAGCGCGTCGGGCATCAGCAGCGGAATATCCCGCTGACCTTGATACCGCTTGTCGAGATTCCATTGCGTCAGCCCGTGGCGCACCACCACCAGCTCGAGACGACTATCAGAAGCCATACTTCTCCTCCTTCGATGGCGCTGCCCAGCATATCGCCGTTGATACCGCGAAAGGCCTGGATCATCCCGCGACCAAAGCACCAGGTAAAGGCCCCCATGGCCAGCGCCATGCCCAGCAGCCCGAACAACGGAGCCACCAGCACCAAGGCCAGGCAGGGCAGCAAGGCAAGCGCGAGGTCGCCCCAGTAGAGCCCCTGTTGCCACTGATAGGCCAGCCCCTGGGGCCGGGCAGCGGGTACGCTGATCAGAAGCGCTACCGCCGCCCCCCGGGACAGGGCGGGCAGTACCACCAGCCCCCACAGTGGTGCCTCCAGCGCCAGCCAGCACCACAGCAGTGCTCCCTTCCATGCCAGCAGAAACACCAGTGCCAGGATGCCGAAACTGCCCACCTGGGGATCCTTCATGATCTCCCAGCGACGTTCCAGCGAGGTGTTGCTGCCAAGGGCGTCGGCCAGGTCCATGATACCATCCAGATGCAGCCCGCCGGTCGCGCCGACCCACAGGGTCAGCAGCAACAGCGCTCTCAGCGGGTCCGGCAAGGCACTGGAGGCAGCCGCCAGCGACGCCAATAGCCCGCCTATGGCGAGCCCCACCAGCGGGTAGCAACGTGCCGCCCAGCGCCGATTGGCGTCATTCCAGTCGATCGCGATCGGCAGCGGTATCCGGGTCAAAAACTGGATCGCCAGCCCCAGACCCGCCAGCATCGGCGCACAGCGTGTTGTCATGTCTTTCACCAGATTCTCCTGCCGCATCTTCCTTGCACGCTGTCCTGTCAGAGGTACGGGCCCAGCCGTCAGCGAGCCACTGGCTCATCACTGGTCTTGGCCACTACCTGCCACTATCTGCCACTACCGGCCACTCAATCATCTGCCCTGCCACCACTTCGATCACCCGGTCGGCCCGACGTGCCAACAGCCGATGTAGCCGCTGCAGTTCTCGCACATACCAGCGCACCAGCGCATCCTGGGCAGGTAGCTCCTCATTGAGGTCGTTGGACACCACGACCAGGTGGATATCCCGCTGACGCGCATCGGCCAGTACGGCCGCCAGCTCCGCCTGAGCAAGCCGTGCTGCCTGGCGCCTTGGGCCGGGATCGATGCCGTCGGCAAACAGGCGTTGGCTTGTCCATAGGGTCAGGCAATCCAGCAGGACGCTATCGCCAGGAGCCACGGTACGCCAGGGGTCGAGCAGCTGCAGCGGTGCTTCCAGGGTGCGCCAGTGGCGATCACGGCGGGCCCGGTGACGGGCCACTCGAGCCGCCATTTCGCGGTCACTGGAGCGAGCCGTCGCCAGATACCAGAGTTGGCTACTGGGCCTGTCAGCGTGCAGCGCAAGAGCCGCCTGTTCAGCGACACGACTCTTGCCGGAGCGAACGCCTCCCGCGATAAAGACGATCATGCGCCGCTGCCCCAGCGCTCTGCCTGTGGCGAGTCGCGCCACTCTTCCAGCCGCCGTATCAGCAGCTGATTCCCCTGTCGTTGCTGCAATGCCACACGCACCCAGGCACCGTCGAGGCCAGCGAAGGTGTGGGTGTGACGAACCATCACGCCATCACGCGCCAGGTGTCTGACGAGGCCTTCACCCCTTGCTCGGGATGGCGCCCCTGGCGGGCGAAACAGGACAAAGTTGGCTTGGGTCGGCAGGGCGACCAGGCCAAGCCTGCCCAGCGCCAGTGGCAGATAGGCACGCTCGGCCATGACCCAGTCCCGCGTCCTGCTGGCAAAGTCGGTATCCGCCAGAAGGGCCGGCACCAGGGCACTGGCCAGTCCATTGACGCTCCACGCTGGCTGATGACGCTGCAGCCGCCGACAGCAGCTCGCCGACGCCACCAGGTAGCCAAGGCGCAAGCCAGCCAGGGCGTAAAATTTGGTCAATGAGCGCAGCAACACCAGCGGCAGCCCCTGGTCCACCAGCGCCGTCAATGACATTCCAGGGTCGGCAAAGTCGACAAAGGCCTCGTCCACCACCACCAGAGCCCCACGGCGTCTTGCCGCCTCTAGCAATGTCACAACGTCCTCGCGGGCCATGCAGGCACCGGTGGGATTGTTGGGCCGACAGAGGAATATCAGATCGACCTTGTTGGCGGAGGCGTCCAGGCGAGACGTCAACCGTTCGATATCCAGCGTCGCACCCTCGGGATGCAGCTCATATCGCTCGACGGCGATCCCGTTGAGCGCGCAAGCTCGCGCATACTCTCCAAAGGTGGGCTCGACGATCAGCGCGCGCCCGCTTCGGTATGCACTGGCCACAAGATGGATGGCTTCGGCGCCGCCGTTGGTCAACAGCAACCGATCAGCGCAGATCCCCAACGCGGCTGCCAAGGCCGCATAGGCCGCGGGGTGGCCAGGATCAGGATAGTGCCGGACGCTCTCCAGGCTGTCCTTCAGCCAATCGGCCAGCCAATCGGGAGGCCCCAGGGGGTTGAGACTGGCACTGAGGTCGAGCCGCGGTTCGGTCCCCGCCAGGCCGAGCCGCTGCAGCAAAGCAATGCCCTGCCCGCCATGTTCGGGCCAGTCCGCCTTCGTCCCTCGCTGATTCACGCCACACTCCCCAGAGCCAGTATCGCCAACGACATCACTATCAGGCTGCCCAGAGTGCCGGCGTAAAGACACTGAATCGCCGCCGCGATGTGTGCAGGCCTCAGTGGCTGCAACGGTGTGCCGAGTACGGCGCGCCGGCTGACCTGCTCGCCATACCGATTGATACCTCCCAGCTGCACCCCCAGCAGGTTTGCCACCATGGCTTCAGGCCAGCCCGCATTGGGACTGGGGTGAGACGGTGCCTGGCGGCGGGTCGCACCAAGCGCGCCCTGTACATTGCCATGCACCTGATAGTCGCCGCGCAGAGACGCTGGCACTATCCACCGGACTAGCCACATGAACAGCCACATGACCAGCCACATGGCAAGCGCCGTCAGCCGTGCCGGCACCAGGTTGACCAGGTCATCGAGTCGCGCCGCTGCCCAGCCAAACGCCAGGTAGCGCTCACTGCGGTGGCCGACCATGGAATCCAGGGTATTGATCGCCTTGTAAGCCAGCGCCAGCGGCGCTCCGCCTACCAGCGCCCAGAACAGGGGGGCGGTGATACCGTCGACGGTGTTCTCGGCCACGCTCTCCACGCAGGCGCGGGTCACACCGGTCTCATCGAGCTCGCGAGTATCGCGCCCCACGATCGCCGACACCGCCAGGCGTGCGCTCGCCAGGTCGCCGGCCATCAGAGGAACCGCCACCTGCCGCGCTGCCAGCACCAATCCTCGGCAGGCCAGGCACGTCCATATCAACAGCAGTTCCAGCGCCAGGCCCCACCAGGGGCTGACGGAGGCTGCCAGGCCAAGGGCGAACGCCGATGCGGCCCACACCAGCCCCACCACGATCAGCACCAGCGCTATGCCATTGAGGCGACGCCCTATCTGGCTGCCACGATTGAGGACGCTCTCCAGCTTGGCAATCAAGCGTCCCATCCCCACCACCGGGTGTGGCAGCCAGCGAGGATCACCCAGCCACAGGTCCAGGATCAGCGCCAGCACCACCACGATGAGCCCAACACTGCTGAAGGGGGCCAGGCCCAGCGGCTCAAACCAGGACAAGCCCTCCGGCGCCTTATCGGCAAGGACCGCCTGCCACTCGCTTGCTGCATTCATCGAGGCCCATCGACTCCCTTCGCTGCCATCGACACTCATTGGCCAGCATCGACGCCGGCATCATCGAAGGTCGCCATTTCTGCGAGCATGTCGCAGGCGCTTTGCAGCAGCGGATAGGCCAAGGCAGCCCCACTGCCCTCGCCCAGTCTGAGGCCAAGCGTCAGCAGTGGCTCCCCGCCGAGGGCGGCCAGGGCCTCGCCATGCCCCGCTTCATCGCTGCGATGACCAAACACCAGGTAGTCGCGCACACCGGGGGCCAGGCGCGTCGCGGCGAGCGCCGCCACCGTGGCGATAAAACCATCTACCAGCACCGGGGTGCGACTGGCCGCAGCGGACACGCAGGCTCCCGCCATGGCCACAATCTCAAGCCCACCGAACCGCGCCAGGGTATCCAGTGCCGTGCGCCCGGTTCCGCGGGCCAGCGCCCTGCCGATAACCTCACGCTTATGGCGTAGACGTTGATCGTCGATACCCGTGCCGCGTCCGGTCACGGCATCCACCGAGAGCCCGGTAAAGGCGGCCAGCAAGGCGCTGCTCGCGGTGGTATTGGCGATCCCCATTTCACCCAAGATCAGGCACCCGGCACCCTGATCGGTGGCCCGCCGCGCGGCGCGGACACCGACGTTCAGGGCAGCCTGCACGTCATCCTGGCTCATGGCATCTTCCCTGGCGATATTGCCGGTGCCGCTTCTGACTCGATCAACGACAACCCCTGCCACTCCCGCGCAGGATGTGGACACACCTACATCGACCACTTCCAGGCGAGCCTTGAGGCGTCTGGCGAAAACATTGATGGCGGCCCCACCCTGGGCAAAGTTGGCCACCATCTGCGCAGTGACGGAGGCAGGGAACGCCGACACGCCCTCCGCCGCTACCCCGTGATCGGCAGCGAAGACGATGACGGCAGGCGGGTCGACACGCGGCAATGCCTGCCCGGTCATTGCCGCCAGGTCCGCCACCAGGTGTTCCAACTTGCCCAGGCTACCCGGCGGCTTGGTCAGACGGTCAAGACGAGCGCAGGCGCGCTGCCGTGCCAGCGGGTCCAGGGGGGGAATGCTGTCAAGCAGCTCGGTGAGAGTCGGGGGCGGGTTCAGCTCAGGCACGTCAGATCATCCGGTGGGCTGGAGCGCCGCATCCAGCGGCGTTTCAAGTGGTCCGCTCGCCGGACGACAGCGGCGGAGTCGAAAGGGCGAGCTTAGCAGATCGCCTCAACGGCTTCTGCATCACCTGAGTGGCGTGTACAACGCCCTGAGTCGACCTCCCTCCTGTGCTCCGCCCAGTCAGCCCCTCTTGAGGGAGCGCATCCCTTAGACGCTGCCACCAGACTCCAGCTGCAGGCCTCGGCAATCCTTGGAAGCGCACGTTCAAACGGCCAGCTGACCACCGAACGGCTGCTGACGGCAGTAACGCCATCTGGAAGACATGCGAATCCACGGCGATCACGCACGAGCGGATGCTAGCGCCTGCGGAATGCCGCTCTGCCCGGCATAAATGTCTCATAACATTGATAATGATCAGGGAGTTGCCGAAATGTCATATCGACACAGGATATTCAGCAACTATGCTGATCTGCAGTCGCCTTACGCACTGAAGCATGCCTTGCGCATGCTTCAGTGCGTCGCGTTTAGGGAAAGCGCGCCCCCCTCTCCCATGGCAAACAAGGACCCTACCCTCTCGCTTCAAGACGCCAGTTCTGGCAAGGCGTCGCAAGACCCGGAGATACCGTAGCACCACCGCGGTAACCAAGCCGTTTTCACATCATGCACTGAAACACGCTAACGAAAAGGAGTGATCATGAGATTGCATTCGTCGGTATCCAGTACGCCCTGGAAGGGCATCGTGGTGGCATCGCTGGCAGCTGTCAGCCTTGCCGCAAGCATCCAGCCTGCCGCGGCTACCGAAGAGGACGATTCGTCGGACAAGCCAAACATCCTGGTGATCATGGGTGACGATATCGGCTGGTTCAACACCAGTGCCTATAACAGCGGCATGATGGGATATACCACCCCGAACATCGACAGCATTGCCGAGGAAGGTATCCGCTTTACCGATGCCTACGGACAGCAAAGCTGCACCGCGGGACGAGCCGCCTTCATTACTGGGCAGTCGCCCAAACGCACCGGACTCCTCAAGATCGGTATGCCGGGCGATCCCCTTGGCCTTCAGCCGGAAGACCCCACCATCGCTGAGATCCTCAAGCCGATGGGCTACGCCACCGGCCAGTTCGGCAAGAACCACCTGGGTGATCGCGACGAGTACCTGCCGACCAATCACGGCTTCGACGAATTCTTCGGCAACCTCTACCACCTGAATGCGGAAGAAGAACCGGAAAACCCCGACTATCCGGGTGACCCAGAATTCCGTGAACAGTTCGGCCCACGTGGCGTCATTCACTCCACCGCCGATGGCCAGATCGAGGATACCGGCCCGCTGACCAAACAGCGCATGGAAACCATCGATGAGGAATTCCTGGCCGCGACAGAGGACTTCATCGAGCGTCAGGAAGCCTCCGATACCCCCTGGTTCGTGTGGTACAACACCACCCGAATGCACATCTTTACCCACCTGAAGGAAGAGAGCGAAGGCCGCACCGGGCTGGGTGTCTATGCCGACGGTATGGTCGAACATGACGCTCTGGTGGGTCGCCTGCTCGACAAGCTCGAAGAGCTGGGCGCTGATGACAACACCATCATCATCTACACCACCGACAACGGCGCCGAGAAGTTTACCTGGCCGGATGGCGGGACCACGCCGTTCCGCGGCGAAAAGGCGACCACCTGGGAAGGCGGTATTCGCGTTCCATTCATGATGAGCTGGCCGGGCCACATCGAACCGGGACAGGTCTCCAACGAGATCCTGTCACTGGAAGACATGTTCCCGACGCTGATTGCCGCCGCGGGTGAGCCCGACATCAAGCAGAAGCTGCTGGACGGCTACAGCGCCGGAGACAAGGACTTCAACGTTCATATCGATGGCTACAATCTGCTGCCTAACCTTACCGGTGCCGAGGATGCGGGCGAGTGGCCGCGCAACACCTTCTTTGCCTTCGTCGATGACGGATCGCTGGGTGCCGTGCGCTTCGATCGCTTCAAGGCCCACTTCAGCATCCAGGAGCATGAGGGGATGGACGCATGGCGGCGTCCGCAGACCCAGCTCAAGGCCCCGCTCTTGATCGACCTGCAGGCGGACCCCTTCGAGGCGGCCCCGCTGGATTCTTCCTACTATGACGACTGGCAGCTGCGTCGCATGTATGCCTTTGGTCCGGTAGGCAAGATCGTGGCGGACTTCATGGCCACCTTTGAAGAATACCCCCAGCGCCAGGAAGCCGGCTCCTTTACGCCGAAGCAATAACGCTTCCCTGGTAAACCAACAAGAGGCCGCCCTTGGGCGGCCTCTTGTCGTTGCGCCCCCTTCCATCGCGAGCGCCAAACAACTGGATATAAAAACAGTTATCTACTAACCTATGACCATCGAAAACGGCCGAGGATCAGACCCGATGGATCCGATCAAGGGACGCGGCGCCACCTTCTCACCGGCCAACCGCTTTGCCCCGACCCGCAGCGAGGCGGAGCATGACGGCTGGTGGCAGGAGGCGATGCCCGAGCGCATCGCTACGGTAACGGCAACAGAATCCGCCAAGAGCGCCCTGTCGTGGAACCGCTCACCCGATCTGCCCTTTGACCGTTCCATCAATCCTTACCGAGGCTGTGAGCATGGCTGCATCTACTGCTATGCGCGGCCAAGTCATGCCTATTGGGACATGTCCCCCGGGATCGATTTCGAAACACGCCTGATCGCCCGAACCGGGCTGGTGGAGCGGCTTCGTGAAGAGCTGTGCAAACCACAGTACATCTGCCGCCCCATCAACCTGTCCGGCAATACCGATGCCTATCAACCCATCGAAGCCGAGTACCGCTCTACGGGGGCGTTACTCGAGCTGCTGCTGGAATGCCGACACCCGGTCACCTTGATCACCAAGAGCACGCTGATCCTGCGCGACAAGGAGGTGTTACAGGCCTTGGCGAGACGGCGGCTGGTCAAGGTCATGATCAGCCTCACCAGCCTGGATCACGATCTCAAACGGCGCTTGGAGCCCAGGGCTGCCTCGCCCAAGGCAAGGCTGAAAACCTTGCACGAGCTGGCGGCTCTCGGCATCCCCACCGGCGCCCTGATATCACCGGTCATTCCCGGATTGACCGACCATGAGCTTGAAACCTTGCTGACCGCTGCGAAAGACGCGGGAGCCAGCAGTGCAGGTTGGATGCTGCTGCGTCTACCCCATGAAGTCGCCCCATTGTTTGCAGAGTGGCTCGAGCACCATTACCCACAACGTGCAGCAAAGGTGATGAGCCTGATTCGCCAGTGTCGCAACGGACAGGACTACGACAGCCGTTTTGGTCACCGCATGCGCGGCCAAGGGGTCTTCGCCGACCTGCTCGATCAGCGCTACCGTAAGGCCTGCCGTCGCCTTGGCCTGCCACAGCGCGATGAAACGACGCTGGACACCTCCAGCTTCAGGCCTCCCCAGCGGCAGGGGTCACTGTTCTAACCCGTATCGGCTTCTCTTTGTAGCTGAACAGGCTCGGTATCAGCAGCCGCTGTCTTCCCGCAGGTCCTCAAGAATACGTCCGGTTGCGGCTATGTTGGCCTCCAAATGATCTTCCCGATGGGGCTCTTCCAGCGCCTCGCTTTGCCATTGTTGCATCGCAGGTAGCGCGCCCAGGCGCTCAAGATAGTCTCGCGCCTGACCCTCCATGGGAAGGTCGTAGGTCTGCTGCCTGAAGGCTATCGGGGCGAAAAAGGCATCCACGGCAGAAAACGCCCCGCCGCCGAGGTAAGGGCCGCCAAAGCGCGCCAAGCCATCCTCAAACAGCTCATTGAGACGTTCGAGATCTCGCAACACTTCGGGGCTCAGCTGATGGAGCCTGACGCGCAAGGCACAGTGCATTGGGCACTGCTCGCGCAGCGCGAGAAACCCTGAGTGCATCTCGGCGCAGGCACTTCTGGCCCAGGCCCGGGCCTCAGGGTCAGCGGGCCAGACGCCAGCATGGCGCTCAGCCAGATACTCGACAATGGATAAAGAATCCCACACGACCTGATGGCCATCATGCAGGCAAGGGACCCTGCCGCTGGGTGAGAAGCGACGAAAGGCGTCAAAGCTGTCGCCCTGCTCATCAAACGGATGAAAGGCCAGCTCGAAGGGGATCTCCCCCTGGCGCAGGGTCAGCCAGGCCCGCAGTGACCAGGATGACATCTGACGATTGGCAATATGCAGCACGTACATGGCACCTTTCCTTGGCCCTTACCATCAACCGCGTCATTGACTGGGGGCGATCCTGGCAAGGCGGCAGAGGAACCTCAAGCAGCGAGGGAAATCTCGTACCCGGTGTACTTGCGCAGGTTGATCACTCCGCTATCGAACATCAGGTACTGCCCCTTGATTCCCATCAAGGTACCTTCCACCACCGGATGTTTATCCAGGTTATGCGACGTCACCTTGGTGGGATGTTCCAGTACAGGGTAGGCAAAATGCCGAACGCTATCATCCAGCACCCGGATGGCATCAGCACCGAAACGCTCACGCAGGCTCGATAGCCCGCTCGATAGCCGCTCCAGCAAAAGATCACGCTCGGCCACCAGGTCCAGCTCCTCGACCTGGCCCTTGAGCATGGCTCGCCAGTTGGTGCGATCCGAGACTTCCTCCTTGAACAGCACTTCGACGAAGCCCGACTGCTGGCGCGTATCGACCTCGAGAATGGGCAGTGCCTGAATGGCACCCTGGTCCAGCCAGCGGGTAGGTACCTGAGTACCGCGGGTAATACCGACCTTGAGCCCGGAGGCATTGGACAGGTACACCACATGGGGCTGAAAACAGAAGCGTTCACCCCACTGTGGGTCACGACAGGTTCCCGCGAAGAAGTGACACAGCTCAGGCTTCATGATGCAGCTGTCACACTGGGCGAGGCGCTTGAAGCAGGGATAGCAGTGGCCCTGGCCAAAACTTTTCTTGGTGGGTCGCCCACAGTGGGTGCAGGCGATGGCGCCACTCCACTCGAGGCGCAGGGTGTGGCCCAGGTAGTCGTTGAGCGGCAGACGGTTCTCGCCGGCCTTGAGGGTGTAGCGCGCGGGGGAATCGGGTTCGACCCCCATCTTGGACAGACAACCGTGGGCAAGCACTTCAGTCACGACTGGCATCCCGGGCAAGCCCCGCCATCTCCGCAGATACCCCCGCACCACTGGCAGCCGCACCGCACGTACGCTGCTCGAGATAGCCAATACGGCTGTCCTCGGGCACGTTATTTTCATGCTCGTAGCGCATCACGGCTTCCATGCAAAGCTCGGTCTGCTCGGGGGTCAGCATCCGCCCGTCTGGCCACTTGCGCAGCGATACCGCCTGTTTCAGGCTCTGATAGATCGCCGGCGTCATTTGGGAAATCATTCGCTCGAAGGTCATGTCGCTCATGGGATCGCTCTAGTGTCGGCGTGAGGTGCGTGAATGATACCAGCCCAGTAGCAGCCCCACGAGCAATCCGCCCAGGTGCGCCTCGTTGGCCACATTGCCAAAGCCGACGAAACCCGCCAGATCGGTCATGGTGAAGATCATCCAGCCCAGCATGAACACCACCAGCATCTGGGGCACGAAGAAGCCGCTGCTGGGAGCCCGCCGAGACATCAACCAGACATACCCCAGCAGGCCAAAGTCGACGCCGGACATGCCACCAAACAGCACCGTGCCGGTGGCATATTGGGCTAGGTTGCCCGCCAGCCCCGCCAGCACGACGATGATCAGCATTCTTCCTGGCCCATTCAGGCGCTCTACCTGGCGTCCGAAGTACCACAACCACATCATGTTGAAGACCAGGTGCATCCAGCCAAAATGCAGGAAGATCGGCGACAAGGGCCGCCACACCTGCCCCGATGCCAGGGCGTCAGGAATGGTACCGACAGCAAGGGCGCCCTGACTGATGCCCAGCGGCACGATCGCCAACCAGGCAAGCACCATGTCTCCCCACACGGCGATCGCTGCAAATACCACAACGCACAGCGCCAGCGTCGCGAGCGTCACCGGATGCTGACGCAACAGCAACGCCCAATCTACCTGGCCACGCGACCTCGAGGCTGCCGGCGGAGGCATCGCCTCACCCTGTTGCCAGCGCCTGACCAGCTCGGCCGTGGCATCACGTTGCTTGAGATCGGCCAGCCACAGGGTTTGTCCCTCTTCGTCTTGCGTGATGCGATGGCTGATGCGCTGCGCCCACAGCGCCTGACGCAGTTCGCGGGTGTCGATCTCATGTGGTATCAGCAAGACCCGATACATGGCGTCTCCATGGAGTGGCGATAAACGCGCTGCACGTCATGCCTGTGTACGGGTTTCCCCATACAAATGCTGCGCATACAAAAGTCCGGCGGAGGGGGCCGCCGGACAAGAGCAAGGGATCATTCAAGGGAACACCTATTCAGACGCCCACTTGCCCAAAGGGTTCAACTCGTCGGCAAAATTTAATGTAACGCTTTGTATCAATCGAAAGTGATCTCCCGCGGCAGCGGTCGCTGGCTGACATCTCGAGGCACCGGCACCCACACAAAATGGTTGGCATCGAGTCGCGACTCGAAGCTGTAGCGATAGGCGACCAGGCGTCCGTACTTCACCGCACTGTAGTCCAGGCAGGCCACGTTGGGGGCTGGCAGCGCCGGTATCCCCTCGCACCAGTAGTGGCCAATGAACAGCGGTGGCTCATCGGGCCCATAGTAGCTGAGGGAGGCACGCTCGGCATCGCTGAGTGGACGACTCTCGAGATCGCCGGGCAGGTTGTCCGGCTGAAACACCACATCCCCCCAGGTGACGGGGCTGTTGGCCCAGAAATGGGTGCGAAAACTGCGTCGAGTAAAGCCGTCTCCCGAATGGATCGCAATGCCCTCAGGCAATGGAATGGAACCGCCACGCGTCAGGCGCTCCAGGATACGCGACTCGAGGGTGCCATGCTGGGAGGCGCGAAGCAGGAATTCCTGATCCACACGCCCGTCAGGCCGTAGCTGCTGAAAGGCCTGGACCAGAGCCGTATCCCAGCAGGCATGCACGACACGAATGCCATCCATCTCCAGATACAGCGGAATCTCTCGGAACCAGGCAAGAGCATCGTCCCACTCCTGGGGATGATCGCGATATTGCTCAAGCGTCTCCCGAATGATGCGGTTATGACGGGGCGTATGCGGACGCAGCCATTCACGTCCATGGCCTGGCGGCGCCTTCTGGGTGTAGGTCAGGGCGCTGATTTCGTGGTTGCCAAGCACAATGTAGGCTTCGCCCTCCTCTACCATGCGTCGCGCAATAGTGACCGCCAGGCGAATACGCGGTCCGCGATCGATAAGATCGCCAAGGAAGATGACCTTGCGGTGGGGGTGGCGATAGACGCCATTGCGCAGGTGATAGCCAAGACGCTCGAGCAGGGTTGCCAGGGTCGCCCCGCAGCCGTGCACATCGCCGATCAGATCGTAACCGTCCAGTCGACTCACCTCAGTCTCCCAACCTGTTGCTCCAGCCCAGTTTACTGCGCAGGACGTCGTAAAAATTGTGCCCGAGGGGGTGTACGAGTTGAACGTTCTGAGGCTTGCGGCGAATCACCAGGACATCGTCAGGCTTGGCGACGGCACGGGTCTGCCCATCGCAGCTGATGTGCGGGTAGGTCTGGTTGGTCTCACCGATATGACAGCGGATCTCGCAATCGGCATCGATGACGATGGGGCGACTCGACAGGGTGTGGGGAAACATGGGGACCAGGGTCACCACGTCGAGCTTGGGATGCATGATCGGGCCGCCACCGGACATCGCATAGGCAGTAGATCCAGTGGGTGTCGCGACAATCAGGCCGTCGCTACGCTGGCTGTAAACGAACTGACCATCAATGAACAACTCGAACTCGATCATGCGCACCGCCTTGCCCGGGTGCAGCACGATCTCGTTCAGCGCATCGCCGCTGCCGACCAACGCATCACCACGATACAGCTCGGCGTCCAGCAAAAAGCGCTGCTCGACCTCGTAATGGCCCGCCAGCACCTCCCCTACCCGGGCTTCCAGCTCGTCTGGCGAGATATCGGTCAGAAAGCCCAGCCTGCCTCGATTGACCCCTAGCACCAGGGTTCCGCTGCGGCACAGGGTGCGCGCGGCTCCCAGCAGGCTGCCATCACCGCCGACGACAATTACCAGGTCGCACAGCTCGCCAAGCATGCGCCTGCTGGCCTCGGCATGGCCTCTTTCCAACAGCGCTGACGCCGTGCGATCTTCAATGATGACGTGGTACCCGCCATCATCCAGAAACCGAATCAGGCGTTTCAGGGTCTCGACCACCTTGGCGCTGCCCAGGCGCCCGATCAGCCCGATGTTCTTGAACGATTGCATCCACGCATCCTTCCCTTGACGACCGCTCATTATGGCGAGGGGGACGCGGCGGGGCAAACGAGGCCTGACGCTTACACCAACGCTTGGCCTCGACGCCGCTGCCACCAACCATTCAGCCACAGCGAGGCGGCGATGATCGCGCCACCCAGCAGCAAGCGCGGCAGGTCAGCGTCGCGATTCCAGATCACCAGATTCACGACCAGGCCCGCGGGGATCAGCATGTTGTTCATGATGGCCAAGGCTCCGGCGTCCACCCTGACGGCGCCCAGGTTCCACAGGAAAAAACCGAGCCCTGAGGCAACCAGCCCCAGCCACAGCAGTACGCCCCATTGGGTCAAGGTCGTGGGCAGGCTGCTGCTGTCGCCCAACAGAGCAAAGGCCGGTAGCGCCACACAGGCAGCGCCAAGGTAGAACCAGGCGAACACGCTGTGACGCGGCAGTTCCTCCGGAAGCGCCGCGGACAGCCGCCGGTAACCGACCTGGCCCAGCGCAAAACAGAGGTTCGCCCCCTGGACGACAAGAAAGCCCAACCAGAAGTCCTCGTTGACGCCGTGGTAGCGAATGACCGCCGCCCCCAACACCGCCAAGCCCGCCGTGACCAGGTGAAAAGGGGTGAATCGGGAAAACGCCAGGTCGTCCAGAACAGCGATGTAAAGCGGAGTGAAGATGGTGAACAGCAGGACTTCAGGTACCGACAGCAGCAAGAACGATTGATAGAAGAAGATGTACATCACGCCCAATTGGACGGCACCCAGCGCCATCAGGATCAGGCGCTGCTGACCTGCCAGCAGGCGTGGCTTGAGCAGGGGCAGAAAGACCAGTGCCGCCAGGCTGACGCGCAGCATCACGGCAAAATAGCTGTCTACCTGGCCGGCGAGATAGACACCGATCAGCGAAAACGAAAATGCCCAAAGGACAGTGACCACGACCAGATAGCCCACCGTAAACTCCTTCCGCCTAAAAAGTTTACGGGAGTATACGCGATACCCAGCAAGCGCTGAACAGAGCCGACGAACGCGATGAGGTGCACAACGCCTCCAGCGCAGCGCCGCAGCGCCCACGCTGTCGGTTTAGAACGTCACCGCCTCTCGCCTTAGCCTCAGCGGGTGTGGCGGTGAGCTGGCATCAGTGATTGATGCGCTTCAGCCACCAGGCGCCATACAGCACGCCGGGCAACCAACCCAGCAAGGTCAGCAGAAAGGCAATGGAGACGCGGCGCGCTCCACCCTCAGTGACAGCGACGGCCAGTGGAGGGACCAACAGCACTAGCAGCATCAGCGCGAGCCTGGCTGCCGGAGACGCCATCAAGGCCGATGCCACTTGGGACTCACTATTGGTCGCCTTACCCGAGGCCTTGCTGTCCGCATCACTTACCCCCTGCTGGTTGGCCTCTGCGGTGGGTGTGTTCGAGGCCGCGTCATCTGAGGCTGGCTCACTCGACGTCTTTTCCTCGGTCCCCCCGTCTTGCTTTATCGGGGGAAGGTATTGCTCCACCCCCGACGCCTGTGACGATGGCTTGTCGGCTTCGGTCGGTGACGCCTGACGATGGGCATCAACGTCGATCTTCTGTTCCAGCCGATCCGCGCCCTCAGCCAGCACCTCGTGATAGCGCTCCCAGTCCTCCCAGTCATGGGGCGTGCCCGCCTTGGGACGGTGGTCGTTGGACTCACGAGCACGATCCCAGGCCTTTTCTTCCAGGGTGTTGGGGCGCTCTCGATCTCGTTCGCCATCAAGCCCTTTACGGGCTAGATATTCACGCGCATCCACGGATCCGTTTCCTCCTCATTCTGTCATGGTCATCGGCACGGGAGCCCAATGATCGACGCGGCAAGGCGCCTGTGTCGCCGCCCTTTGTCACGCCAGCGCCCCCAACCTCATCGAGGGCCGTCACGGGTCTGATCGTGCAAGTGTGCCAATGCAGGCTTTGATGTAACAGTGACGCCTGATCTATGGGGCAATGAGTACCTCCTGTCCTACCTTTTTGATAGAGGCTGTGCCTATGGGTTCCCTTACCCCAGGCTGCCATCGCTCAAGGAGACATATCATGCAGGAAAGACAGGTCGATATCGCAATTATCGGTGCAGGAAGCGCCGGACTCGGCGCCTGGCACGCAGCCCGCCAGCACACCGACAAGCTGGTGCTGATCGAGTCGGGGGCATTCGGCACGACATGTGCGCGGGTGGGATGCATGCCGTCGAAACTGCTGATATCGGCAGCCGATGTAGCTCACCAGGCCAACGACGCCGAGGGCTTCGGTATCAAGGTCAGCGGTGTCAGCGTCGATGGCCGGGCAGTGATGGAACGCTTGAGACGAGAGCGCGACCGCTTCGTAGGCAGCGTGATGTCGTCAATGTCCCGCATCAAGGACGAAGATCGCATCCTGGGAGCGGCCCGCTTTGAAGATGCCACCACGCTAGTGGTGGGCGAGCACACGCGCATCAAGGCCAAGCGTATTGTCATTGCCACCGGCTCTCGCCCTTCCTGGCCCGATTTCCTCAATGGTGCAGGTGATCGACTGATCATCAATGACGACCTGTTCGAGTGGCAGGATCTACCGGAGTCGGTGGTGGTCTTTGGTCCCGGCGTCATCGGGCTTGAGCTGGGCCAAGCGCTCAGTCATCTGGGCGTCAGAGTGCGCATGTTCGGCGTAGGTGGGGCGATTGGTCCGCTGGGTGACCCTGAGCTCAAGCAGGTAGCCGACAGAACCTTCAATGACGACTTTCCGCTGGATCCGGATGCCACGGTCAAACGCGTAGCGCGTGAGGGAGACCAGGTGGTGGTGACCTTCCACTGCCGCGACAGCGACACCGAAAAGAGCGAACGTTTCGACTACCTGCTGGCCGCCACGGGACGCAGACCGAATGTGGATCGCCTGGACCTTCACAAGACGGGGCTCGAGCTTAACGAGCGCGGTGTACCGCTGTTTGACCGGCTTACCATGCAGTGTCGCTTTGATGACGGCCAAGCGGCTCCGATCTTTATCGCCGGCGATGCCAATCAGGACCTGCCCTTGCTGCACGAGGCCTCCGATGAAGGACGTATCGCTGGAGACAATGCTGGTCGCTACCCGGAGATCCGAGCCGGACGGCGACGCACTCCGTTGGCAGTTGTCTTTACCGATCCACAGATGGCAAGCGCGGGGATGGGCTACGCTGAACTGAAGCGTCGGGATGAACACCTGAGCAACGTGGCCATCGGAGAGGTCTCCTTTGAGGATCAGGGACGCTCCACGGTGATGCGTCAGAACCGGGGCAAGCTGCGGCTCTACGCTGAACACGGCACAGGAATTCTCCTCGGCGCGGAAATGTTCGGCCCTCGGGCGGAACACCTGGGCCACCTGCTGGCCTGGTCCATCGACCAACGACTGACCGTTGACCGTCTGCTGGAAATGCCTTTCTACCATCCGGTGGTGGAGGAAGGCCTGAGAACTGCGCTGAGGGATCTGAATGTCAGCCTGCGCAGAGGTCCAGCCATCACCGAGCGCTGTCTGGAATGCGGCCCCGGGGCTTGACGGTCAAGCACACAGGAGAGCGGCTATGCCACACAAGGCACCTCCATCTATCGTCCGCGACATCATGTCGAAGGACTGCTACCGCGTCAGCGGCCAGACGTCCATCTCTACCCTCGCGGAAGGACTGGCGCTGCATCGATTGCCAGGTGCACCGGTCGTGGATAGCGGCGATCACCTTGTCGGCTTCATTTCGGAGCAGGACGTACTCGGCAAGGTGATAGAAAGCCTGTATCTGGACCATGAAGCCCCACTGGTCAGTGAACTGATGCGCAACGAAGTCCTTTCAGTGTCACCCACCAAGAGCATCGTCGACCTGGCCCAGGAAATGCTCGGTGCTAAGCCCAAGGTCTACCCGGTGACCGAACAGGGCCGGCTCGTCGGCATCGTGACACGTCGCGACGTGCTTAACGCGGTGCTGTCGATGCGTCGTCATCAACGCAGCGCCTGACGCACTTGCTGACTGTCCTCTTCCCCTGCTGGGTCGCCCCTGTGGGGGAAGAGGATTTTCGGTCTCCCAGCGCAGCCCCCTGAAAGATGGCGTGCCGCTTGCTCGGCCCTTCGTTTCTCGCCCTTCCTCTCTCGCCTTTCCTTTCTCACCCCGCCCTTGGCGCCAAACCAGCCCACGATGCCTTGAGCAACGTCTTATGGCAGGACTCATCCCGGTCTATTATCCTGTCGTCCGGCTATGCGCAGAAGGCTGCTTGCCCCTCGTCTCCCGCCATTCGCGCCAGGCCCTTGGTCATAAGCTCTTGGTCATAAGCTCTTGGTCATAAGCCCTTGGCCAGCCAACCTTGGCCTCTGTCGACCTACCGTCGGCGCACGCCCATGGCTCAGCTGGCCCATAAAAAAACGCCCCATGGAAGCCATGGGGCGCAACGATCGATTTAGCAAACCAGATCAACACTGCTAACGACTGCCATCGCGCATGCTGTCTGTACCACATATGACAGTCGTCACCAGAAAAGTTCTCCTTTCACCAGAATTTTTTTTCCTGCTTTCTGGAAAAACCAGCACAGAAACGCACGAACGGACATCACCCTCCCCTCCCACTGCGTACTCAGACCATGGTAGATGGCGACATCAACGCCGCTATAAAGGGCTTACCCGCCGACGCTCCTGGGGGGTGATCTCCACCGCTGCGACGGGCGGTTACCCATCGTTCGTATCGCGAGGCGCCGACACCAGCGCAGGTGGGCACTAATGCAGGTGGGTATCAACGTAGGTGAGCAAAGACGCCCCCTGCGCCGTTTTGTTGCCAGCACTCAGAGCGGCGGCGGAAAACAGCTCAGCGTTCACGTTGACGACACGGCACAAAGACAGCTATGTTCCATTTATCGAACGTTCTATTTATCGAACGCTCTACTCTTCGAGCGCCCAGGTGACGAACGCTTCGTTGAGCGAACACGGTAACGTCACAGTGAACCATCCATCGAGCGATCGCCTAATGGAACGCGCCCATGATTGACGACCACCTCCGCCTGGACCCCATGCCGGAAGCCTCTATCGACGCTGAGGCCCTGGGTCGCCACCTTCAGCAGTTGCGGGAAACCCGAGGCTGGTCCTTGTCACGTCTCGCTAACGACGCAGGGATTGCTAAATCGAATCTGTGTCGTCTGGAGCAGGGAAACGGCAATCCCACGCTGGATACCCTCTGGCGACTGGCGGCACAGTTGGAGGTGCCTTTCGGCACGCTGATCAAGCCCGTCACTGCTGTACTGGACGACCAGGGCGTGCAGATCCAATTGATCGACCAGGGACACGACCGCCCCAGCGTCGATATCTACTGGATGCACCTGGACGCTCAGGTGGAACGCTGGAGTCTCGGTCACCCCAAAGGCGTTAGAGAGACCATCACCGTGATCTCGGGCAGCCTCTGCACCGGCGCAGAGGCACTGACAAGGACACTAGCACCCGGCGACAGCCACAGCTTTGCTGCAGACGGCCCTCACCTGTACGCCACCGAGGATCAAGCCTCTTCGGCAATCGTCACCATCGTCTACCCAACAAGGACTGTACAGACATGACGACCACCTCTCCCCCATTGACCGCGAGCGCCTGGCTGGTCGGGGTACGCGAAGCCATTCCGCTGCTGGGTGGTTACATTCCCATCGCTATCTCCTTTGGGCTGGTGGCCGTACAGGCCGGGTTCACTACATGGGAAGCTGTCGCCATCTCGACGCTGATCTACGCCGGAGCGTCCCAGTTTGTCTTTGTCGGCATGGCAGCAGCAGGAGCTCCGCTGTGGCTGGTGGTCGGGATGACGCTGCTGATCAACCTGCGTCATGTGGTCTACGCACCCAATCTGGCGGCTCACATGTCTTCCAGTCGATGGTGGCCTGCGCTGATGCATGGCCTGACCGATCAAGTCTTTGCATTGGCATTGACACGCTTGCCTCAGCTGGCCAGCGAGCAGCGACTGGGCTGGTACAGCGGTGCGGCGCTGCTCGCCTGGTTCGCCTGGATTGCCGGAACTGCCGCTGGCGCGATAGGAGGAGAGTGGGTCGTCCAGCGCTGGCCATTGCTCGGCGAGGTAATGCCGTTCGCCTTGCCGGCTCTGTTTCTGGTTCTGGTAGCGCCCCGCATGAGCAACTTTCGCTGGGCCTGCGCCACCGTTGTTACCGTGCTTGCCGGACTTGCCCTCGCCCTTGGCGGGATTGCCAATGCGGGTATCCCCTTGGCCGCCTTGACTGGCGCGCTGTGCTTCTACACCGTCAAGCATGCCCCCACCCGGAGACGCTGCGCATGAGCATGGAACTCTGGCTGGCCGTCGCCGCCACCACCGTCGGTACCCTGCTGATGCGCATGCTGCCGCTCATCTGGATGCGCAAACGTCTGTCGCGTTCAAGCGCTGAAGCGGGCGTCGATACGTTGCCACAGTGGCTGTCTGTACTGGGGCCTCTGATGATCGCTGCCGTGCTGGGTGTGTCGCTTGCACCGAGCCAGAACACCCTGGCTGGTTGGACCGCTACCCTGCTGGGAGTCCTGGCGACCTTGATCACCTGGCGTCGGACTCGATCCCTTGGCTGGCCAGTCGCCATGGGCGTCGCGACCTATGGCGCAACGTTACTGTTGTCGGGGCTATAACGCGGTCGGCCAAGCAGTGCACTGCCTGGACGACAACCCTGCCTCTTCTTCCTAACCATGACTAATGCTTAAGCATGAATCACTTCATTTATCTAATACTTTAGCAGCACAGCCAAAGCGTGAGTCACAACATCGCCACCGATGACGTTTGCAACGTTTACGCGTGATTTTTCCCTGATATGCCATAAATAACTGACATATCAAAAGAAAAGCCCTTCAGGCCTGCGCCCTGCCGCCGATACCTCGGAAGCATCCCCTTTTCGCTTCCGAGGCTTTCCCATGGTTATGGCAAGAAGAACAAGCGCGCTGCGATATGCGCTCAACAGCCACACCGCCTGCATCACCTTTCTCCCGAACGGCACCATCCTCGACGCCAGCGCCCACTTTCTCAGCACGGTTGGCTATCGGCTCGAGCAGGTCAAAGGGCAGCATCACCGCATGTTATGTCCTGACAGTGTGGTGTCATCGCCTTCCTATCAGGCGTTCTGGCAAGCACTGGCCAACGGCAAGCCTGCCAGCGGTACCTTCGAGCGCATCGATGCCGACGGTAATACGCTCTGGCTAGAGGCAAGCTACCTGCCCATCAAGAACCGCCGGGGTAAGGTGAAGCGCATTCTCAAGATCGCCAGCAACGTCACTCGGCAACGGCTTTCAGCGGCCGGCCAAAGTGCCATTCTCGACGCCCTGGATGGCTCCATGGCAATGATCGAATTCACTCCCGATGGCTATATCACCAACGCCAACACCAACTTCCTGTCGGCAATGGGTTACACGCTCGAGGAGATTCAGGGCCAGCATCACCGCATGTTCTGTGACGACGCCTTTTACCTTGAATACCCACACTTCTGGCAGGAGCTAAGCAGCAACCACTACAAACAGGGAAGGTTCCAGCGGTTCACTGCCACGGGGCAGCCCATCTGGCTGGAGGCCACCTACAACCCTGTGACCGATGCAGCAGGCAGGGTATGTCGCATCATCAAATTCGCCACCGATATTACCCGAGCGGTGGCAACCGAGGATGCTGCGAGAGCTGCTGCACAAGCGGCTCGCGTCACGGCGGAGCAGACCGAGTCGATTGCCGCAGGAGGGCTTGAGCAGCTCCAGCAAGCGGTAGCCGCTGCCCGGCAGGCCAGCTCGGATATCAAGGCAACCCAGGCCATCGTGACCGCTTTAGAGGAACAGACGCGGGCGATCAATGCCATTACGGCATCTATTTCCTCCATCGCACATCAAACCAACCTGCTGGCCCTTAACGCCGCCGTGGAAGCCGCCAGAGCAGGCGACCACGGCAAGGGGTTTGCCGTGGTCGCCCAGGAAGTTCGCTCACTGTCCCAGGGGTCTACCCAGGCGGCATCGAGAATCGCCGACGTACTCCACGAAAACAACGAGCGGATACGCCTCGCCAGCAAGAAGATGACCGAGATCGTCAGCGTAAGTGAATCGAGTCAAGCGAGCGTCAGCGACGCCCAGCAGGTCATTGAAGAGATCATGGAGGGTGCTCGTCGCATTTCCACTGCGGTTAGCGCGCTCTAACCATCATAGAACCTGGCGAAGCGGCCTTGAGCCCTTTGCCGGACATTCGGTCAGCGATCCCGTCAGGCGTCCCCTCAGTAAAAGGGACCCTCAGGGACCACATCCTGCATGCTGGAACAGGACAGCATGTCGGCAACATCGGCGGCAAGATCGACGACAAAGGCGACTCTCGCGTCAGCCACATAGCGACCAGGCGGTCGCGATGATGATAGGCCGAAGCCGGCATGCCCCGTCTTTTTCTTGCAGGCTTAAGCAACTGAGATTACTATCGAAACCACCTCGCGGGTGTAGCTCAATGGTAGAGCAGAAGCTTCCCAAGCTTAAGACGAGGGTTCGATTCCCTTCACCCGCTCCAGCGCGCTAGTTCCCCCGGTCCTCTAGCACCACCTCTTACCTTGTTTAACCAACACCTCGCTATTGGCAAGAAGCAGCGCTTCGTTTACACGACTCCACAGTGTCTACCCAACGCCTTTCAGGCGTTATTGAGTCATCAATGTAGCGTCGCCCAGGCAGCTGTGATATCGCCAACCTTCCTGGCATGCATAATCTTTCCCTGCATCACCTCGCTACGAATGGCAGTTCCTTGAGCCAAATAATAGTGAAGGCCCCATCATTCCCACCGTACCGCTGCCTGCCACTCGACTAGCATATTCAAGGAATGTGCTGGCCGCCCCCTTCCGTTATATGCTTGTTCTCCGAAAATCAGTCTCTTAATATTCAATAACACCAATGTTTGACAACACCTTTTTTCGGCGACGTTGAATGACGACCTATCGGAAGGGGAAAGATATGAGTGATCAAAATATAAAAGACGCCAGATCACATCTTCGTGAACGCGTACAGGCTCTCGTGCTTGATGCGATGCATCGCCATGGCTGGAGTCAGGCAGAACTGGCTCGCAAGGCAAACATGCCAAGAAATTGCATCAGCCTCTATGCAAGAGGAAAGTCCATACCCAGTAGTGAGTATGCAACACGTCTGGCAAAGGTTCTTGCGGTAACACCGGGCGAACTCACCGGCATTACACAGGCTGATGAAAAAGCGCCGCACGCCGAATGGATTGATATACGAAACACAGAGAATGGCTATTACTTGTTATCCTTTCAGAAAGAACTGACCGCCTCACAGCTGACTCAGTTTCTGGAGCTGATCGACAAGATTGATCAGAAAAAAGGGGCGACATGACACATGTAGCCCCTGGCGCGTTATCCTGTAACGCCTATAAGGGATAGTGCTCCCATGGAAGCTGAAAATGCGGCCCATCCTTGAGACTCTTCCAGTCCCCTCCCCACTCAACGGGTACGCCCAGCCGCGAGGAAGAGGCTTTCATTGCATCAGCAATCACTCGATAGTCGGGCCACTCCCAAGAGGCGCGGCCATCCTTGAGTGCCACAAGATCTACAGCATGCCCGGTAAGATGCCGGCTATTGAGCGTCTTCGTCACCCCCAATGCCAATAACGCCCGCTGTCTCTCCAACGATCGAACCCCTTCATTCACAAAGAAATCGATCTGGCTTAGCGTAATGCAGCGGTACACCAACGCTTGCAGGTCAGGATGAACGCCGACAAGGTTGTCGACACTCCGCTTGCCAAGCGAAAAACCTGAAGGCCTATCGTGCTGCCCAGCGTTGTAGTCACTATTTCCGTTGGTATTTCTTCTGTTTCGCTCTAATGTCGTCACCATGACACCACCTGCTATCACCGTATCATCTACATACAACAAACTCATTCAAGATCACTTTTTTAGCATTACCGTACCACTCAAACATTGTAACTTCATCAATCACTGTGCTGTGTGCTGTCGGCTTCAAACATGTAACAAATAAGTCCTCGATCACACGGCATCAGTACGTTAGTCCTAGATTGATCGTCGACGGCCACCATGGCTTACCATGCAAACTACTTAACGACTATACGCTCGATCAGATGAATCGCCCACCGACCGATAAAGGAAGGACCGACCCTTCCTAACATTACTGCCACAGCGATTTCCGTCCAATTCTTGAGATAGAAGTAATCACTTAACCCTATACTTACGACCACTAACAGGATCCCACCGCAGACTTCCGTTGCAACAAGAGTCACATTCAACTTGGTAATGTCTCTTTTGCGAAAGTTATCCAACCATCTGACGATGGAACCAAGCGCTACCGCGCCGCTGGTATAAAGCAGCATCACCGCATCATGAGTTCCATCCATTTTGATATTCCTGAGGTTCGTTCAACCTAGATGCCTCAGACGTGCAGCGGGCAGCCATCACCTGTCAGGTGGCGACTGCCCCTCCGTCTAGTCAATGAACATCCTCTACGACCGCCAGTTTCCTGACCCTTCCCGACATATCCTTGATCTCGATAAACCCTGTGACAGCCGCCGAGGAAGTTGGCGAAAAGCGCCCGAACCTGACATGCCCCGCTCCCGATGACAAAAGCGCGATATCCTGGTCTGGATACGCATCGTCAACGCTGCTTGCTCTGATACCCACCCAGCGCTTATCAGCGTCGGTCGAAAACACCTCCAGCTGATTAACTGCTTGATCCTTTCCAGCACCATTTATTAGCTTGAGCACTGGCCCTGCTTCGACTGAGAATAGAATATTACGGGAAGACAACGACCATCCGTTTACCTCTGACCGTGTCAGCGAGACATCCCCGGGCCCCTGTGCCAAGGCACTACCCATTGCAGCTGAGTCCACAACGCCTTCCGTTACCACGTTGGTAATGACGTTATCTCTAGACGTCATCGTGTCCACCGATATACCCGATCGAATACACACGATATTCGACAGGATATTACACTCCCCGCCCTGCAGCTGAATGCCGCAATTTTGATCGAGATCAGGCCGGAAGTCATCGCCAAGACTACTCAACATCACCACATCAGATAGAGTACTGTAACTTGTCGTCATTAACAGTGCACAATACTCCTTCATTGCCTTGCCATTACTGCTGTTGGCCCGGCTACCATCACACCTCCGCTGAAGAAAGAAGCAGTTAGAGATATTATTGTATTTGCTCATATGGTGTAGAACTGCTTGAGAGGCCTCCATCCAAATGCCATACTGCTCACAGGAATAATGCCCCCCACGTATACTAAAATTATTTGATGGTGTTATCAGGTCATGGAAGTGAATCCCCACATTAGCTGCAACCACCACTCCATCGACCCAATTATCTCCTTCACTTTGTCCGGATATTGAAAACCCAGTCTTCATCCGATAGACATCGACTTTAGAGAATACTACCCCTGTACTACTTCGGACATCTACGCCAATAGTATTGGTATCGTAGTTGTCAATACTGGAGCGCTCTTTACCATAGATAAAGACAGAACTAAGAATAGACTTATCGGCATTCTCCATCCGTATTGCCGTCTTCCATTCGTAATTATTCACACCCACTGAAGACGTATCAAACCCATGAAACTTCAGGTTTTGGAGGAAGAAGGCTGGGGGTTTCGGACCAGATTGATCATGTGACACTAGCGTTAAGCCAGTATGAATGCCTCTCGACTTGGCAAGAAACCCTAGCTCCGAGATAACAGCAGTATCCCTTCCCGTATCTGTCGTTGTGCCTAGGGTAATCCCACCCTGCAAGAAGACGAGTTCGGTTGAACGTGACCCATCTCCTTTAAGAGAGACCACCTTGTTGATCAGCAGCGGCGCACTGATAAGGTAAACGCCACAGGGAAAGTACACCGTTTGCCCGATGCCCGCGGCCTCAATGGCCGTTGCAATGGCGGGACCATCATCGGTCACACCGTCAGCCACGGCCCCGTAGTCCTTCACATTGATGTACTCGTGAAATCTCTCGGCCAAGGTCCTTGGCACGCCGCCGGCAGGTGTAGTGACAGATACGCTACCGATATCTCCTACCTCGACAGTCCCGGCGTGAACTGCCCGCGCCGACGCTGGCGCCCTGAAGGTATCACGAACAATAATCGGAGATCCTTCAGACAACAGTTTATCAATATGATGTGTAGCCATTTTCGTACGCTCCCGACATTCTCTCGAGCGGGAATGTCGCTTTCTCGCCGGTGCCAAGCGAGTTATCGCCAGGCCAGCTCAACCAGCACCACACCTTTCCATTGCCCGTTAGCTTCATTGGCCATGGTTAACGTTAAACTGGCAAGGTCGTGCTTCAGAGATATGCCCTCCAATACCCAATGACACTCTTCCCAACTGACAGTGGCATACCGACTTCTTCACGATGATGATGTCGCATTGATAACGCGACACTCTGAAATGTATTATGCGAAATACACACCGTAAAGCTTACCCCCCCAAACAGGGTATCAACCTCTTACCTCTCACAGCAATTTTCGCAGACCACTGAATAGCCATGAATATGTTAGCTCACGAGCAATACTTCCGACTTCAACCCCTTGAAATTCATAGACATTAGAATTCGGTCGCTATGCCTTCATCAAGCGTGAGTCGGAAGAGCCAGCACGATAACCTCATTTTTCAGTGTCATAGGAGTTTGTTATCTTCAACTACGGTAAGTAACAACCGGCAGATCGGATAGCCATTGCAACGATGTGACAACAACTCCTTATTGCAACAGAAATTTTTTACGTTCACAGGGAGACAGTCGCCAGGATGACCATGACCCTTACGGGAGCTCAAATACACATCGGGCAGTAGACGAACTAACCCAGATCGACAGTTTGGACTACCCTTCCTACTTCGCTTGCGAGCAACCGTGACCGACAACCATTACCGTCACGCTTTTCCTCAACATCCATCAGCTGACTTCTCGTGAAAGGTGCTATGTACATAAGGTGTTGTGAGTAGTGGCTAGCCCGTGAAACTAGGCTTCTCCGCAATCTACCAGCTCGCCTTTCAACGTCACTTAGTAGATGTATTAAGTGCAATACAAGCGTCGCACCACTTCATGCTGCCCACCGTCTCACAGGGCTTGCCATCTTCATCTGAATCGCTTACCACCGATGGCATGCACTAGTCCTGAGCGTCAACTTACCGATCACCGGCGCGGCGTCAGGACGTACGACTCACATAGGTAGGGACACGCTGAATACATCCGCCGGGCAGCATGAGGCACCCGCAGCGGATAACTCGGAGCCTACGGGGTATAGGTAAGACGTTCGAGCAGTCCGTAACGCAGTGAATCGGCGGCGCTGGCATTGATGCAGCGCTTCCTATGGCGGTATTCCATGCTAACGGGAGCGCTGGGTGAAACGCTCTTCCAGCACCAATCCGAGCCATATCCCCAAAATCATGAACAAGAGGGCGACGACCGCGCCGGGTGAACCGGCCGGGAGTGCGATCAGTAGCTGCAGGTCATTTCCTCCCAACGCCAGCGCAGCGCCGACCCCCATCCCCACCCCGGCGACAAGGTGTTTCATCCAGCGCGCCACCATGAAGGGCTCAGTCTCTTTGAGTCCACGACGCGGCGCTGCAGCCATCATTCCCGCCACGATCAACACGCTGATCAACACTCGCGAGACACTTGGCCAGTCGATGGACATATGTTCCATCAATGGCCTCTGGGCGACATCGCGAATCAGTTGACTTGGTGACCAGTGGGGTTCGAGCGCGCCGAGTACGCCACCAATAGCGCCAAACACCACCACGCCAGCATAGATACGGCGATGACCAGGAGAAAGGCGCCAGATCGCAAGCAGTGATAGCGCGACGACCCCCATCACCGCCCACCAGGCAGGCGCGAAGGTCATGTTCAGAGTGGTATAGGAGATGTCGGGGGATAGCCAATACAACAGCCACCATCCCAGGACCCAGCCGGCAATAGTGGCCAGCATATGCCACTGGCCTCTGGCCAGCGCCGACAGGGTCGAGATGGAGCAGCCATGATTGACCGCTGCTGCCAGGCCGAACAAGCCTCCTCCCAGGACGAAGGGCCAACCGGCGGCATGCCGCATCAACACGTCACCCAGGGGAAAATGCACCAACCATGGACTGATCATCCAGAACCAGGCGCCACAGCCCAGAATGGTCAGTAGCAGTCCAGGGCGCCACATGCGCAGGCCTTGTACCGCTCGGACCATACATAGCCCGGTTCGCTGGGCCAGCCAACCGAGCAGCACTGCCAGTACCAGCGTTACCCCTAAGACCATCAGCACCCCTCGTTGTCTCGGTATCCCCACCACGGATGCGACAGAGGCAACCTTGAGTCATCCATCGGGCAGGCCGTCTCCCGTGATGCCGCCGCTCTGAGCCAACGCATGTGCCCTGCGTAGGATCATTCATTCGTCATGTAACAATATGCAATCCACGATGGGTGTACCACAGTCCCCCAGCGCGTAGGCGCGTCACGGGACATTCACGCCAAGATATGAGAGGCTGTCCCAGCCACGCTCGCTTCCACCACTCTTGCGCAGCTCCACCATGACCTTGTCCTTGTTTCTCCTCGTTTTTGCCGTCTGCTTAGTTATCTTTCTGGCGGTGCTTGCGGTGCTGATGTTATCGGGTACACCGCGATATCGGACGGAACCCCGCCACTTGCTGGACCTGTTCGACCGTGCCCTGGCCAGCACAGTCAGCGAAGATGAGTGGAACGCGGTCATCCTCTATCCGATTCGCCACGACGAGTATCTGGAAGGCATCCGACGGCGGGCCCGCCACCTGGTAGAAGAGCACGGTCGGTTTGGGCGCGTCAGTCGAGGCAAGTCGCTGCTGGACCCTGCTGGGCATGAGGACCTGCGGGCATTGCGGGACCACCTGGCCGCTCACACACGTCTGCAGGAACGCCGCCAGCAGCCGTAAGCCAGGATCGTAGCGAAAGACGGGTGTGCGATGAGAATTGTGCACCGATGAGTTATGATAGCCCCTTCATGAGCCTAGGCGGGAGGCATGGGATGAGCAGCGCCATCAGGCGAATTCCCCTGGACACCGCGACGCAACACCATTCTCACGACTACCACCAGATCGTTATCGCCCTGGCCGGTCGTGCTGACTTCGATATCGAGGGCCTTGGCGGCACCATAGAGCCCTTCTGTGGCTGCATCGTTCCTGCCAACCACCTGCACTACTACGCTGGCACTGGCAACAACCGCCAACTGATCGTCGACCTCCCCCATGACGCCCTCGCCTTGACCGGCCATCATCACGAGCTATCGCGCCTATTCGACGCACCGCGCTTCTTTACGCTGGACGCACCGCTGAGACGCTACCTGGATTTCCTGGTGGCAGAGCTTGACCATCTGGCCGAAGAAGGCCCGGTGCCAGCGCTCCACCAGGAGCGACTCGCCACGACCTTTCTCGGCTCTCTTCATGCGCGCTTAGCGGCTGACTGCGGAACCAATGCCCAGCACCGACGCATCGACCTGCGCGCCCTCGACCGCTACATCGATGATCACCTGGCGAGGCGCTTCAAGGTCGCTGATCTGGCGGCCTTCGCCTGTCTCAGCGAAACCCACTTCACCGAGCGTTTCCGCGCCCAGACAGGGTTATCTCCCTGGCAATATGTCATGCGCCGACGCCTTCAGGCCTCGCAGCGGCTGCTACTGCGAAGCCGCCTGCCTCTTTCCGAGATTGCAGCCCTCACGGGCTTTGCCCATCAAAGCGCCCTGTCACGTGCCTACCGCAAGCACTTTGGCCACCCGCCCAGTCAAGCACGACGCCACCTGAGCGGCGCTGCCGCGTTGAATCACGCTCATCTCTCTGCCAACACGGCTCAGCCTGCCAAAACTGCACAACAAGGCTAGGGTTAAGACACAAGGACCGGGGATTTAGCAAATCCTTCGGTGGATATGGCAAGCATGAAAGATGTCTGCCACCTAGGCTTGCCACCATGCCCAAGTTTCGCGACTCGGATCGCGATTCGCTCTTCCCGCCCCCTGGCGGTTCACTCTTTGGGGACTGACATGCTCAACGCCAACAACATGCTCGACAACGCCACCTGGCAGCAGGATCTGGACACCCTCTTTACCCGTATCAGCGACCATTACGTGGTCGCGGAAGACGCTTTTGTGGGTGAACTGATCGCGCTGATCGATGGCAAGGACGAGCACATCGAGCGCGTCGCACAGAAGACAGCGTCACTCGTCCGCGAGGTCCGCGAGATGGACACTGCGGTAGATACCATCGACGAGCTGCTGCAGCAGTACAGCCTGGACACCCATGAAGGCCTCATGCTGATGTGTCTGGCTGAAGCCATGCTGCGCATCCCCGACAAGGAAACGGCGGACGCGCTGATCGAAGATCGTCTGGGTCCCGCGGACTGGAAAGCGCACCTCGGCAAGAGCGAGTCGTGGATGGTCAACGCCTCTACCTGGGGGCTTCTGATGACCGGGCGCGTGGTCAGCCTGGACAAGCCCAAGGATGGCAAGCCCAGCGGCTTTATCAACAAGATGGTCAATCGCATGGGTGAGCCGGTGATTCGCCGGGCCATGGTTGAGGCGATGAAGGTCATGGGCAAGCAGTTTGTCCTCGGCCGCGACATCGACGAAGCGCTCAAGCGCTCCAAGCCGCTGTTCGACAAGGGCTACACCTATTCCTATGACATGCTGGGTGAGGCCGCGCGTACCCGCCGTGATGCCGGCCGCTACTACGAAGACTACGCCACCGCCATCCGTCAGGTCGGCAAGACCAGCCGCCAGCTGGGTGACAAGACCCCAGCACCGTCTGTGTCCATCAAGCTTTCGGCGCTGCACCCCCGCTACGAATTCGGCCGTCGCGAGCAAGTGCTGAACGAGCTCGTCGGCACCGTCAAGGAACTCGCGGCACTTGCCCGCGAGAACGACGTCGCCGTTACCATCGATGCCGAGGAAGTCGACCGCCTGGAGCTCTCCCTGGAGGTCTTCCGCGCCGTCTACGAAAGCGACGTCTGCAAGGGCTGGGGCCATTTCGGACTGGTCGTACAGGCATACTCCAAGCGCGCCTTGCCGGTCCTTCACTACCTCAACCGTCTGGCCGATTTCCAGGGCGACGAAATCCCCCTGCGTCTGGTCAAGGGCGCTTACTGGGATACTGAAATCAAGGAATCCCAACAGCTGGGGGTCGACGGCTACCCGGTCTATACGCGCAAGGCCTCCACTGACGTGGCCTATCTCGCCTGCGCCCGCTTCCTGCTGTCGGACGCCACCAAGGGGCGCATCTTTCCCCAGTTCGCGACCCACAATGCCCACACCATCTCCACCATCCTGGAGCAGGCCAACCACACGCGCAGACCGTTTGAATTCCAGCGCCTGCATGGCATGGGTGAAGCGCTATACGATGCCGCACTTCAGCGCGCGCCCGAAGGCACCTACTGCCGCATCTATGCGCCGGTAGGGGCACACAAGGACCTGCTGCCCTACCTGGTCCGCCGGCTGCTGGAAAACGGTGCCAACTCATCCTTCGTGCACCAGCTCGTCGACCCGAAGGTGCCGGTGGAGTCCCTTTGCGTGCACCCCATCGAGACCCTGCGTCAGTACAAGACCATCGCCAACCCGCAGATCCCTCTGCCGCGTGACATTTACGGTGCCCATCGCCCCAACTCCAAGGGCGTCAACCTGACCATCAACAGTCAGTACCAGCCGCTGATGGAGGCCATGTCCGCGCACATGGACACCACCTACAAGGCCCAGCCCCTGCTGGCCTTCGACATTGCCGAGGACGCCGCACAGACGCATCAGGTCACCAGCCCCTATGACCGCAGCAAGACCGTCGGCAGCGTGCAGTGGACCACCCGCGAACAAGCGGAGAAAGCCATTGATGCTGCCTGGGCAGCCTTCCCCGACTGGGAAGCCACTCCCGTCAAGCAGCGCGCCGATATCCTGCGTCGCTTCGCCGACCTGATGGAAGAGCACCTGGCGGAACTGATGGCGCTATGTTCTCGCGAAGGGGGCAAGCTGCTGACCGATGGCGTGGATGAAATCCGCGAGGCCGTCGACTTCTGTCGTTACTACGCCGTGCGCGCCGAAGAGCTGTTTGCCGAGCCTACTGATCTGCCCGGCCCAACCGGCGAGTCCAACCGCCTGTACATGGGTGGCAAGGGGGTATTCGCCGCCATCAGCCCCTGGAACTTCCCCGTCGCCATCTTCTGTGGGCAGCTGGTGGCTACCGCCGTTGCGGGCAATACGGTACTGGCCAAGCCAGCGGAGCAGACGTCGATTGTGGCCCATCGTGTGGTCGAGCTGCTCTATCAGGCCGGCATGCCCCGCCACGTCGTTCAGCTATTGCCAGGTGATGGACCTACCGTGGGTAGCGTGCTGACCAGTGACCCTCGCATCACCGGGGTGGTGTTCACCGGTGGAACAGACACAGCACAGATCATTAATCGTGCCCTGGCCGAGCGTGAAAACGCTGCACTGCCTACCCTGGTGGCAGAGACCGGGGGAATGAATGCCATGATCGTGGACTCTACCGCCCTGCCAGAGCAGGTCGTTGCGGACGTGATTCACTCTGCCTTCCAGAGTGCCGGTCAGCGCTGCTCGGCACTGCGCGTTCTCTACCTGCAGGACGACGTTGCCGACCGCGTGCTGGAAATCCTTGATGGCGCCATGGCAGAGCTGCACGTCGGCGACCCCCGTGACCTGGGTACTGACGTAGGCCCGGTGATCGACGAGGATGCGTCTCGCAACCTTCAGGCACACATCGACAAGCTCAAGGGCGAGGGACGCCTGATCAGTGAGACGCCGCTGAAGCCTGAGCACACCCGCAATGGGACCTTTATCGCCCCCGCCGCCTTCAACATCGACAGCATCGATGCCCTGGAGCGCGAGCAGTTCGGGCCGGTATTGCACGTAGTGCGCTGGAAGTCCAAGGACCTCGACAAGGTCATTGCCTCCATCAATGGCCGTGGCTACGGGCTGACCTTTGGTGTTCACAGCCGCAACGAATCCTTTGCCGCTGAAATAGCGCGGAAAATGCGAGTTGGTAACGTCTACATCAATCGCAATATCATTGGCGCAGTCGTAGGCGTTCAGCCCTTCGGCGGGCAAGGTCTGTCCGGCACAGGCCCCAAGGCCGGTGGGCCGCACTACCTGCTGCGCTTCGCGACCGAAAAGACGGTAACGAACAACACGGCAGCGCTGGGAGGCAATGCGTCGCTGCTGGCACTGGGAGACGAATGACCGGTCGGCCACGGCCGCTGGCATCGGTGGTCTTCTCCGTTACCCCGGGGAAGGCCACCACACCGCAGGGACGCGAACGACCACCGCGCCCACTGAAGGGGTCATCGGTCTTGCTATAAAGACGGTGACGAGAGAACGCCATTCACCCACGACAAAAACCACAAGGAACGCACCCCATGGTCGAAAATAACGCCACGATTGGCATTACGTTCGCGCTCTACCTGATACTGATGCTGGTCATCGGCATCATCGCCTACAAGCGCACCACCAACCTGTCAGACTACATTCTTGGCGGCCGCTCCCTGGGTCCCTGGACATCGGCCATCTCGGCGGGTGCCTCGGACATGTCGGGCTGGCTGTTGCTGGGTCTTCCCGGCGCCGCTTACGTCAGCGGACTGTCTGCATCCTGGATTGCCGTCGGCCTGCTGATCGGCACCTGGCTGAATTGGCTCATCGTTGCACGCCGCATGCGCATCTATACCTTCAAGGCCAGTGATGCGCTGACCCTGCCGGACTTCTTCGCCAAACGCTTCCGCGAGAAGGCGCCTCTGCTGCGGGTCATCTCGGCGGTGTTCATCCTGCTGTTCTTCCTGTTCTATACCAGTTCTGGTCTGGTGGCAGGCGGCAAGCTGTTCGAGACCGTGTTTGGTTTCGACTACACCATCGCGGTCACCGTCGGCACCCTCGCGATCATCTCCTACACCTTCTTTGGTGGCTTCCTGGCGGTATCCTGGACGGACCTTATCCAGGGCCTGATGATGGCCGCAGCGCTGCTGATCGTTCCGGTCATCGCCTTGACTGAGCTGGGCGGGCTCGGTGCCAGCGGCCAGCAGATCCTGGCAGAGAACCCCGACATGCTGAGCTGGTTCGTCGATGCTTCCACCGGCGAAACCCTCAGTACCATCGGCATCATCAGCTCCTTGGCCTGGGGCCTTGGCTACTTCGGTCAGCCCCACATTCTGGCGCGCTTTGCCGCCATTCGCTCCGAGGCGGACATTCCCACTGCACGCCGCATCGCCGTGACCTGGTCAGGACTGTGCCTGGTCTGCGCCATGGCCGTGGGCCTACTGGGCCTGGTCTACATGACCCGTGACCTGGGTGACGGTGAGACCATCTTCATGGTGATGGTCAACGCCATCTTCCACCCTCTGGTCGCAGGCGTTCTGCTGGCAGCCATTCTGGCGGCGGTGATGTCCACCGCGGATTCGCAGCTGCTGGTGTCCTCCTCTGCCCTGACCGACGACTTCTACAAGGCGCTGTTCCGCCCCGATGCCAGCCAATCAGAGCTGGTCTGGGTGGGACGCCTGGCTGTCGTGGGTATCGCCATCGTCGCCTACCTGCTGGCCATGAACCCTGACTCCACCGTACTGGGTCTGGTGTCTTATGCCTGGGCAGGTTTCGGTGCCGCCTTCGGTCCTGCCCTGATCATGTCGCTTTACTGGCGCCGCATGAACCAGTGGGGCGCCCTGGCCGGCATCGTGGTCGGCGGCGTCACCGTCGTGGCCTGGGCTGAACTGTCAGGTGGCCTGTTTGATCTGTATGAAATCGTACCGGGCGTGATCTTTGCCTACATCGCCATCGTGGTGGTCAGTCTTGCCACTCAGGAGCCTAGCCGCGAGATCACCGAAGAGTTCGATACACTGGAAGATGCATAAGCGCTGAATGACAGCCGTCACGCAGAAGGCCGCCCAGATGGGCGGCCTTCTGCATATGGGACGGCCTTCTCATATGGGGCGGTATTTGGCCTGTCACTAGTCACTGGTCACTGCTCACTGCGCCTCGGCCGTTGCATCACTCGGATGCCGTTATATCACGCCAATGGAGCGGGCCAACAACAAGGTGACGAAGGTCGCCAGGGCCAAGGGGTACCAGGGCGCGGCGCTCGCTCTCCGCAGCCACATGAGCATGCGAGACGCGCCGACAGTGGGCGCTGTGACCAACGGGTAGCACAATGGCAGTGCCAAGCCGACGCCGACTACCCAAAGCCCTAGCCCCACCATCAACACACGAGCAGGCAGTGTCAGACCACTGATCAGCCAGGGCTCCAGCAGCAGCCACACCGCCAACAAGGCGGAGGCGCCCAGCGCCAAGGCTGCCATCCCCCAAGGCACGTTGGAGACGCCCAGCAACCGGCTTCGGTTACGTCTGATCACAATGCCGCCCCCGCCATTGGTAGATGATTACCTCACAGTGAAGACGATTTCCGTCCGTTCAGCGAGGTTTCGCGTGGGCCACCCGTTGCCATTGCCCAGGTGTCCCCTGCTAGCCTGAGGCGTCGTCCACGGCAATTGACCGCCCCGTGTTGGCTTTCTCACTGCTGTCCCCTGGCCTTCCAGTCCTTGGCCTTCTGGCACCTGGACTTCTGGCCTCTAGCGTTTGCCCCTCGGGCCGTCGCTCCTGCGCCGTGGACTCAGCTTTTGTCTCGTGGCACTCCGCTGTTTGGCCCGTCACACACCCCAAATGTGCAAAAAAGTTGTACAGATTTGATTCAGTGACACGGTACCAGCTCGTTAGTTCCATAGTTTTTCGCTAGTTATCCCTATCGACTCGATTATTTATTTCTACAAGACATTTAGAAACACTGTTCGTAAACTGTGCCCTGTACAACATAGCTTCACCTTTCGAAGCCATAGGATCATCAAGGAGGTCCACCATGAAAATGACACGACTGATGGGAACCGCTGCTCTTCTCGCCACCACTGCTTTTGCTGCGCAGTCCGCCATGGCCTACCAGGCTGGTGACTTCTATGTGCGCGGTGGCTTTGAGAAGTCCGATCCCACTTCAGACAATGGTGACATCGCTGGTCAGGACATTGATGTCTCCGAAGAGAATGGATTTGCCTATGGCGCAGGTTACCTGTTCCACGACAAGTTCGGCGTCGAGCTGAACGGCTCCGAAGCCATGGAGCATGATATTGCTGTCGGCGGCGGCAACATTGGTAGCGTGGACCGCACCCCGGTCAACCTGATGCTCAACTACTACCCGCTGGGTGGCGTCGAAAACGCCCGTGTTCACCCCTACGTTGGCGTGGGCATGAACTACACCCACTTCTCGGACGAGAGCTTCAACGCCGAATTGGATAGCTCCTATGGCGCAGCCGCACAGGTTGGTCTTGACCTGAGCGTCACTGACAACCTGCTGGTGGGCACCTACGCACGCTACGCTGACGTCGACTCCGATATCGAAGTGAATGGCAGCGACGTCGGCGAAGCCGAAATCGATCCGATGACCATCGGTGCAGGCGTCACCTACCGCTTCTAACCAGAAGTAATTGAAAGACAGCGTCTGATTTCCATAGATCGCTGACACCACGGCGCCTGGCTTACCAGGCGCCGTTTTCGTTGGCCAATCCATTGGCATGAACCGAAAGAGGTATTGAGGCAGGTCAATAACTGCATTCTCACTACAGCATAGACTGGCTCACATCGGGTCCGCCCATTCGCCAGTACGCAAGGAGAACTGCATGCGCCATCCCCTGGTCACTACCGCACTGATTGCCACCCTTGGCTCCGCTGCCCTCATCAGCACACAAGCGCTTGCCGACTATGGCAAGGGCGACTTCTATACCCGCGTCGGTGTGGCCAAGGTCAAGCCTGACTCCGACAACGGGTCCTTGATGGGCGGCACCATGGACACCGATGTCCATGACGACAACGGTTTTGCCTTCACCCTCGGCTACCGCTTCCACGACAAGTTTGGCGTCGAACTGCTGGCCGCCGAGCCATTCGAACACGACGTGGACCTGAACGTGGGTGGCAACGATATTGGCGCGAGCGTCGAGCATCTGCCGCCGACTCTGACCGTGCAATACTATCCCTTCGGTGGCACCGCTTCCCGTGTCCAGCCCTATGCCGGCATCGGCGTCAACTACACCCACTTCTCTGATGAAGACATCGACCTTCAGGGTGCTGACCTGGACCTGGAAGAGTCCTGGGGCTGGGCTGGCCAGGCGGGCCTGGACCTGCTGATCGACGATCACTGGGCGGCCAACATGGCAGTGTGGTATCTGGATATCGACAGCGACGTCGATCTCAACGGCGAGGACATCGGCGAAATCGAGGTGGACCCCTACGTGATCATGGCCGGCATCAGCTACCGCTTCTGATCCAGAGCACGTCCGCATACATGCAGCGCCCGCTCCTGCCAGGCAGGCGCGGGCGCTGTGCTGTCGATGCCAGTGGCTGAGCCTGCGTGAGGCTCGAGCGAGGCAGCGGCTCTAGCGGGGATGGTGGCGAGAAAGTCCCAACCGCCCCAGGGTGGCATCATCGAGGTGCTCGACGGCCTCCACCGCTGCCAACGCCTGGTGGTAGCCCTCGCTCAGGAAGTCACGACCGGCCAGCAGGTGCTCGAGGTACTCGCGGGCGGGCTTGAGCCCCTCCCCCTGGCGCTCGGCGCTGGCGATATACACCCAGGCATCGATGACCCCCTCGGCGGTCTGCAGTGGCAAGCGCTGGCGCGTGTATTCATGGGGATAGCCTTCGAAGGGATCCATGGACGCGATCTGCTCAGGCACCATCAGCTCGAACAGAGCCCCTTCAACGCGCTCGCCAGCAGCGGGCACCACATTGGCGTGGGCAATTCCCGGTACTTTCGAGGCCTTGTTGAAACGCAGTGCGTATCCCTCAAGGGTCGCAGGCAACACGCGTCGCGTGTCTCCGATACGGGCCTCGACCCGTGCCAGGTTCATGTTACTGCCGTAGGCAAAGTACCAGGGCACGTTACGCTCCTCATCATCTTCGCGTGAGTGTTCATGACAGCGTCGGCTGACCTACTGGACGCTCTCTAGACCACTACCTAAAACGCTATCTAGAACACTATCTAGAACAGTATCCGCATCACGGTGCGCACCGGCGATACTCGCTCTGCCGAGGCTGGTGCGGTTTCAGTTGTCGGTGATCAAACGGTCAATGTCTTCCACCACCTTGCGCAGCAACACGCGATCCTGAGCGCTGGCCCCTTCCTGAATCAGATAGGCATCTACCGCAGGAGCGACATCACAGCTGGCGGGCAGCGCTGCCTGTTGATCTACCAGCACCTCAAGGCGTGCAATGAACACAAAGCGCAGCCATTGGGGCAGTGACATGGTGTCGATACAAAACGGCTGCTGACTGTTGAATGCCGCCGGCTCAGGCTTGTCCATGCGCCACATGTTGGCGGCTTTCATGGTGGCCTGAAGCTCCCTCAGGGCTGCGGCAAGATCCTCATGTACAGTGGGTTCGGTCGGCATACAGCCTCCCTGTCGTTAAAAATGAATAAGGTTGGGGCTCTGAAGCCAACGGACCGGCCCGCCCTAGCCGGGCGAGAGTGCGTCATCCGCAGGCAGCACCTTGCGTAGAAAATCGCGGGTCCGCGGATCCTGGGGCGATGTAAACAGCACCGAGGGTGGCCCCTGCTCGATAATGCGCCCACCTTCCATGAACACCACACGATCGGCCACGTCCCTCGCGAATGCCATCTCGTGGGTCACCACCAGCATGGTCTGTCGCTCCTGGGCCAGCTGCTTCATCAGTGCGAGCACTTCATCTACCCATTCAGGGTCCAGTGACGAGGTCGGTTCATCGAACAGAATGACCTCTGCCTGGGCGGCCATGGCACGACCAATACCCACGCGCTGCTGCTGCCCTCCAGAAAGCGATGCCGGATAGGCATCCGCCTTGTCCGCCATGCCGATGCGCTCGAGAATCTCGCGGGCACGGGCGTGGGCCTTGGCCTTGGGCCAGCGGTTGACGACAATCAAGCCCTCCGCGATGTTCTCCAGGGCAGTCTTGTTGGCGAACAGCGCGTAGTTCTGAAAGACGAAGGCAGTCCTGCGGCGAACTTCCAGGATGGAGGACTTGCTGGCAGATGCCAGGTCCAGGCTCAGCGAGCCCAGGGTAAGGCGTCCGCCATCAGGCCGCTCAAGAAAGTTGAGGCATCGCAGCAAGGTCGACTTGCCGGTACCGGACGGCCCGATGACCACGATAATCTCGCCCTGCTCGATGTTCAGGTCGATGCCATCAAGCACTCGCGTATCACCGAAGCGCTTGCTTAGCTGTTCTATCTTGATCATCGCCGATATGCCTCATTGAGTCGGTATTCGAGACGTCGCTGCAGCCACGCCAGCGCCTCCACAATGGCCCAATAAATCAGCGCGACGGTGATAAAGGCTTCGAAGTAGAGAAAACTGCCCGCCGCCTCTTTCTGGGTGGCTCCCATCAGCTCGGTAACGCCGAGAGTAAACGCCAGCGAGGTCGCCTTGATCATGTCGATGAAATAGTTCATCAACGTCGGCACGGCGATGCGAGTTGCCTGGGGCAACACGATCCGACGCATCAGCTGTCCATTGGTCATGCCCATCGACAGCGCGGCTTCGGTCTGGCTGCGGTCGACGCCGACAATGGCGGCACGTATGGACTCTGCCATATACGCGGAAAAATGCAGGGTCAGCCCCATGATGGTCGCGGTAATGCCATCAATAGCGGTCAGAAAGGACAGCGCTTGGGGCAGCCCGTAATAGAACAGGAAAAGCTGCACCAGCAGCGGCGTACCTCGAAAGAACGAGATAAACCACAGCGTCAATCCATTGAGCACCGGTATCTTGAGGACCCGAACCACCGCCAGCAGACTGGCAAGGGCCAGGGCCAGCACCATTCCAGCCAATGCCATGCCTAGCGTCAGCGGCAGATAGCTCAACAGAATGGGCACCAGCCCAAGCATGTAATCGAGATCGAGGAGCTTCATGTGCTGGCCACCCTCACTCAGGGCGTGGTGATGTCGGCATCAAACCAGCGCTGTGAAATCTCGCCGAGGGTGCCATTGTCACGCAGGGTCTCAAGCGCCTGATCCACCTGATCCCGCAGTGCCTCGTCTTCCTGGCGGAAGGGAAGCGCATTGCGAATCTCGGAAAACGGCTTGCCGGCGAGGGCCAACGGCAGCGGTTTCTCCTTGATCACCTGGGTCGCACTGACGCGGTCCATGACAAAGGCATCGACACGCCCGAGCGCGGTGTCCTGCTCGATATTGCTTTCGTAGGTGCGAATGTCCACCTCGTCAGCGAAAGGGAGCTCACGCAACAGCTGCTCGTAATTGGACCCCAGGTTGACGGCGACCGTCTTGCCTGCCAGGTCCTCGACACCGGTCACCTCGTCATTACCTTCCCGGGTGACCACCTGGGCGCCATCGTAGACATAGGGCGACGTAAACAGATACTTCTGTTCGCGCTCCTCAGTGATGGTGATCTGGTTGGCGATGGTGTCGATACGGCCCGACTCCAGCATGCCAAAGAGGCCTGAGAAATTGGCAGTGACGAACTCAACCTCAACGCCCATTTCGTCGGCCACCGCCTCCATGACGTCGACCTCGAATCCCTTCAAGGTGTCCTGTTCGACAAAGGTGAAGGGGAAATAACCACCCGACATGCCCACCTTGAGCGGATCAGCGTAGGCATTGCTGGCGAGACCGAGAGCACCAGCGATAGCGAGAGATGCGGCCAGTTGGCGAACCATGGACGACTCCTTCAAGACAGTAATGGACGGCAAAGGGAGAGACAGTTGGAGGCAACCTGAACAATTTCAACCAACGGCCCACCCTCGCCTCAGCATAATTTGGAATAAACGACCCCCATTATATTCCATTTAGATAGCAGGCGCAGTGGAAAAGCTGCCTAGCTGCCATAGCTCGCGGCTATGACCAGGAGACAACAGCCCTCCTGGCAACGCCTATCGCCTGGTCGGTCCCGCCCACAGCATCGACCTGGGACATCACAGCGGAGGAGCTATACGTGAAGAGACACCTGATGGAGCCTCCGGCAGCAGTGGTTAGGCGGCAAGAGCAGCCTTATCACTATCAACAGCGACAGGCATGACACCCACAGGGACCAGCGACCGCTTTCATACACAGAAGCCCTGCATGTCCCTGTGGATAACCGCTGAACAGACTGGCACAGCGCGCTACTGGCGGCCTTTAGCGGCACCTGGTCAAAAAATCGCCAGCGAATCGTGCCACCATGTATTCCATAGCGGTAAATTTAGCGGTCAGACGGCTGACAGACCTGCCGCTGCACGATAGAGTGCACGCTGATCTTCCGGAGCGACCATGCAAGCGATCCACTCTCTTCACGACTTCTTCCGCCTCACCGGTGCCGACGTGCATCTTTACCATATGGGGCGTCGCGTACATCCTTGCTCACTGGACACCCTGGCTGACTTCGAGGCCGGCGATGTGCCCTGGCCAGAGCCCTGGCAAGGCAAGGCCAGGCTGGCCATGGTCTTCCGCCTTGGCGACATGCAGGACCCACTGATCTGGTTTCTCGCGCTTCCGCTGGATGAGCAAGGCTTGTTGGATGCGGCTCAACGGGATGCTTTTCTGGAGCGCCTGCTATCGACCCTGGGGCGAAGCGCCGAGCAGCTAGAGGCATCGGCCGAGGACGAGATTGACAACCTGATGAAGGACAATCCGCTGGCCTTCACGCCGTCACTGGCTTTCCAGGCGGTGTTGCACGCGCGCGCCAGCGCCGAGCTCGAGCGCCCCGCCAGCGAACACCTCGAGCCCGTCGAGGCCTTCTTCGCCGGACAGGCCGGCCATGACTGGCAGGCACTGGGACTGCAGGGCCTTGCCGACTACGTGGTGCGACTGTCCACCGACACAGAGCGTCAACTGCGCTATGCAATCCCGCAGCTGCACAGCGAAGTACTGACATCGCTATGCTACTGTCTGGAACATGTCGCCATAGATGAGGCCGTGGCAGACAGCCTGCGGCAACGGGGCGAGCAAGCTGCCCGTGACGGCGATATCGAGACCTACTGCGCCTGCATCAGGGCCGTCGGTGGAGGTTCCCGTCGGGTTGCTGCCGACTGGTTCGATCAACTACTGGCCGACCGCCATGCCTGCGGTCCCGATGCGCTGGCGGCTATGGCCGCGCGCGGATGGCAACATCTAGAGGACGCCGAACGCCTGCCCCGCTTTCTCGAGCGACTGGCAGCCAACGAGGATGCCGACTTTATGGCACTCGCCAGGGACCTGGCACAGATCCCGCGGCTACGCCTGCCGGTGCTGATGACCCTGCGCCAGGCACCTGAGGGCTCAGCGACTGCCAGCCGCCTGGCAATCGTCAAGGGACGCCAGGGTCATTGAGCTGCCCACTGGTGTGTTCGGGTTACCCCTACAAGGAGACGATATGAAGGACCTGCCCTTTCAGGCACAAGCGGTTGTCGGTCGTCGCGAGATGGTGATCCTTCCGGACCTGCACCTGCATCTGTGTGCCAAGGTGGATACCGGCGCACGCACATCAGCCTTGCATGCCGAGGACATCGAGTCCTTCGAGGAAGACGATATTCTGTGGGTCAGCTTCGTCAGTCGCGCTGGCGGGCCTGATAGCCCGGCGCATCAATACCGCATGCACTTGCATGACAGGCGCAAGGTCACCAGCTCCAATGGTCACGCTGAGTGGCGCTACTTCGTGCGCACACGCATGCAGATGGGGGACCTGGAGTTTCCCGTCGAGCTGTCGCTGACCGACAGGCGCAATATGCGCCACCCCATGCTTCTGGGACGCCGTGCCCTGCGCCGCCTGCTGGTGGCACCGGGTGCCACTTTCCTTCACGGCGAACCCTGACGGTTCCACCGCCCCAGCTCTGGAGACTCGCATATGCACATCGCACTGCTGTCCCGCAATCGCAATCTCTACTCCACCCGTCGTCTGGTGGAAGCCGCCGAACAGCGCGGCCACACAGCACGCGTCGTGGATACCCTGCGCTGCTACATGAGCATCGCCTCGCACCACCCCTCCATTCATTACAAGGGGGAAGAGCTGGAGCCCTTCGACGCGGTCATCCCCCGGATCGGCTCGTCGGTCACCTTTTATGGATGTGCGGTCCTGCGACAGTTCGAGATGATGAACGTCACCGTTCTCAACGACAGCGTCGGGATCACGCGCTCACGCGACAAGCTACGCTCGTTGCAGCTGTTGTCACGCAAGGGGATCGGCCTGCCGGTGACTGGCTTTGCCCACTCGCCAGACGACATTCCCGACCTGATCACCATGGTCAAGGGCGCTCCACTGGTCATCAAGCTGCTGGAAGGAACCCAGGGAATTGGTGTGGTCCTGGCGGAGACCAACCAGGCCGCTGAATCGGTGATTCAGGCCTTCATGGGAATGAAGGCCAATATCATGGTGCAGGAGTACATCAAGGAAGCCAGGGGCGCCGACATCCGCTGCTTTGTGATCGGCGACAAGGTGGTCGCGGCCATGAAGCGTCAGGCCGCCGAGGGTGAGTTCCGTTCCAACCTGCACCGTGGCGGCAGCGCCAGCGTCATCCGCATCACACCGGAAGAGCGTTCCACCGCGATCCGTGCTGCCAAGTCCATGGGCCTGCGCGTCGCTGGGGTAGATCTGCTGCGGTCCAACCACGGTCCCGTAGTCATGGAGGTGAACTCCTCTCCGGGCCTGCAAGGCATCGAGACGGCAACCGGCAAGGACATCGCCGGCCTGGTCATTGAACACCTCGAGAAGAGCGCCACCGCACGACCGAGGACACGGGCCCCCGCCAAACCGAAAGGCTGAGGACGTCACGCCGATGACGACCTGAACGCCGGGCACCACAAGGGCGACCGCATCAGCGGTCGCCCTTGTGTTATCCGCTTCCCAGATCCCGGGTAGCCGAAAGCATGATCGCCTTGATCACGTGAGGACGCCCAGGCTACCTATTTCGCGCGACTTCGCCGTCCTTAAAGGCGACATTTCCGCAGATAGTCGACGCTATATCTTACAAAGATAGACGAAGGTCGCAGTCAATTGCGCAGCGCGGCAAGAATCATAAATATTTGACAGATTAGGGGTGGCAAAACTCGTGTCAGAGCCCCACAATTTGCGTCACCGGAGGAGGTGACGCGCATGTTTCTCGATAATCGCCAAGTGGCGATGGACAGCCTGCTGGAAGCCCTGGCAGACAGCATTGACTATTTCCAGGACAACCTCGAGCGCCTGCGGCCGTCGCTGCGCGACGCGCTGGAGCCCCATTTCGAGACGCGTAAGAAGACCATGCGCGAGCTACAGAGCCTGGCCCGCGAACACCTGGATCTTCTGCCTCGCGATGCCGACGTGGAACGCGACGACTACATGTGGTTATGGAGTCGCCTCAAGAGCTTTGTCGGCAACGATTCCCAGGTCCTGATCAACGAACTGCTGGAGCAGGAGCGCGTGCTCATGCAGTCCCTGTCGACGCTGTTCACCCATCCCCTGCCGGCCCCCATCGAGCCGGTGCTGGACAGCATCTGGAAAGGTTGTCGCGCACTGATTCGCGAGCTCTACGACCTGCAGAAGTCGACAACCCCACGCCGTCAGACTGGACGCAAGCCCAACCGCGCAGGCTCTCGTCCGGACAAGCGCTGATCGCTCAGCGCTTGTCCCCCACGGCGGATGTCCCGTCGTGCACCAGCGCGTATCTTAGCGCCCAGATGGCGCTGACTCCTCCGCCTGGTCGAGAGGGTCGACATGAGCGTCAGCGTAGGAACTAGCAGGAGACGTTCGGCGAGAATCGACGCCAGACGTGTCTGCCGGCTCGCTGAGCAGTGCCGGCACTTCCTCGTCTGATATCCCGACTTCCAGCGCATCCTCGATGATGTCGTGGAGATCTCGAGCATCGGGTGACGCTTCCGGGGGAACGATACTCAGCGGCTCCAGGGGGCCCAGAAAACGAGGCTCCCGATCCCACAGGTAGAGGTCACCCAAGGTTGCCACCCGAGCCACCCACTCCCTGAGAATGAGCCACCAGGTATTTTCTCTCTCCGGTGCGGGACACCCCGCCACCTCAAGCCCCAGCGCATCGCCGATAAACAGCGCTCGCGGCAGGTGCCAGTCCTGGGTAATCAGCAGCGCGCGCTTGACCTCGAACACGTCACGCGCTCGGGCCAGCGTGTCGAAGGTGCTGAATCCAGCGTAATCCAGCGTCATGTCCACCTCACGGACACCCCGTTCCTTGAGGTCTCGCCACATCGTCACCGGCTCATTGTAATAGCGCGTCGAGTTGTCACCGGATACCAGCAGGTGCCGCAAGACCCCGTCATTCATCAACCGGGCCGCTGCAATCATCCGCCCCTCGAAATGAGGATTTCGCGCTCCGCTACGGGTCCAGTGGGACGTGCCGAAGACAATTCCGACTTGATGGGGTCGACACTCTGCCAGGCTGGGGGCAATCCGCTGGCGGGTGGACATGACCATCCAGGCGTTGGCCGCCACGAAGGCCAGCGCCAGCAGCAGTGCCAGGCTGCCAAGCACCAGCAATAGACGACGAAAGATGCTCAGCAGCGAATCGCGCATGGCAGTTCCAAGTAACAGCGGGAGCCCGGATCCGATCCAGCGCTGGGGCGAAGATCAGAACATGCCAAGTTCGAGCTTGGCTTCGTCGGTCATCATCTCACGACTCCAGGGGGGATCGAACACAATCTCGGTATGCACTTTCGAGATCTGAGGGGCCCCCAGAATCTTGTTGCGCGCATCCGCAGCAATCACGTCACCCATGCCACAGCCGGGCGCGGTCAGTGTCATGCGAATGGTCACTATCCTCTCACCGCTGATCAACCGCTCTATGCGGCAACCATAGACCAACCCAAGATCCACAATATTGACCGGGATTTCAGGGTCGAAGCAGGTACGCAGCTGCTCCCACACGAAGGCCTCGATGGCGTCATCATCCGCTGCGGGATCCAGGGTGGGTCGCGGCAACGATTCGAGCCCTACCGCATCGAGATTGGCGCCTTCAATGAGATACAGACGCCCTTCATAGGCGACACTGACCGTGCTGCCCTTGGCCTGCATCACCGAGACAACACTGTCTTCGTTGAGTGTTACGGTCTTGCCGAAAGGGATCGAGATGACGTCCACGTCTCGCTGCAGCGGCAGCTGTTGCCCCTTGCTCAATTGAGCAATCTGATCGTACTCGCTCATGCACATCCTTAGCTGGCGATGCCAGTCACTCCGGTCGATGGACCTGGGCCACGCGACGCACCCAGGTCCATGACCCTGTCAACGCAACATGCTGATGACGCGATCCAGGCTCTCGACCAGCACATCGATCTCTTCGGGGGTGTTGTAGGCAGCGAAGGAGGCGCGACAGGTCGCATCGACACCAAACTGCGCCAGCAACGGCTGCGCACAATGGTGTCCGGTGCGAATGGCGACACCCAACTGATCGATCAACAGGCCGATATCCTGGCTATGCACACCGTCCACCACAAAGGACAGCACTCCGGCCTTGTCAGGGGCCGTCCCCAGGATGCGCAGACCGTCAATGGCCCCCACACTGAGGGTGGCATGCTCCAGCAAGCGCTGCTCCCAGGCACCAATGTGCTCAAGACCAATGCCGTTGACCCACTCGATCGCCTTGCCGAGGGCAATGACCTCGGCAATCGCGGGAGTCCCCGCTTCGAACTTGTGGGGTATCGCTGCAAAGGTGGTCGGGGCGTCGAAGGATACGCTAGCGATCATCTCACCACCGCCCTGCCAGGGCGGCATGGCGTCAAGCAATGACTCACGGCCATAGAGCACGCCCGCACCGGTTGGCCCGTACACCTTATGCCCGGAAAACGCGTAGAAGTCAGCGTCGATCGCCTGAACGTCGATGGGCTGGTGCGGTGCCGCCTGAGCGCCATCCACCAGAATCAAGGCACCGTGGTCATGAGCCACGCGCGCCATGTCGGCGACGGGGTTGACCGTCCCCAACGCGTTGGACACGTGATTGACCGCCACTAGTCGCGTGCGCTCACCGATCAGGTCCTGATACGCCTGCTGGTCGAGCACACCACGCTCATCGACCGGAATCACCTTGATGGTGAAGCCTTTCTCTGCAGACAGCAGCTGCCAGGGCACGATGTTGGAGTGGTGCTCGAGCTGGGACACCAGCACTTCATCACCAGGTCCAAGATTCGCCCGCCCCCAGCTCTGGGCAACCAGATTGATCGCCTCGGTCGTGCCGCGAGTAAACACCACCTGACGCGTGCTGGGCGCATTGATGAAGGCTCGGACCGTTTCTCGGCTGCCTTCATAGGCAGCAGTCGCCTCGTCCGCCAGGGTGTGCAAGCCCCGATGGATGTTGGCGTTGATCTGGCGATAGTAGTGATCAAAGGTCTCGATCACCTGCCGCGGCGTCTGGCTGGTCGCCGCATTGTCCAGATACACCAGTGGCTTGCCGTGAACCTCCCGATCAAGGATCGGGAAGTCACTGCGGACACGGGCCACATCGAGCAACAGATCGCTGAAGTGGGTCATGCTCAGTCCTCGTTGAGGGCGACGGCAGCCTCGACCAGACCAGCCAGATGGAAGCGCTCGGGCAGCTTGCCGGCGACGGTCAGCTCGACCCGCTCCGCCACGGCATCCAGGTCGACCTGATCCATGACTTCACCGGCGAAGGCCAGGGTCAGCAGGCCTCGCGCGGTCGCCTGGTCCAGACCACGGGTACGCAGAGCGAACACGGCCTCTTCATCCAACTGGCCAGTCGTCGCGCCGTGGGAGCACTTGACGTCATCCGCGTAGATTTCCAGCTCAGGCTTGGTGTCGATCTGGGCGCGATCGGACAGCAGCAGGTTGGCGTTGCTCTGATCCGCCTCGATCTTCTGGCTGTCGCGCTTGACGATCACCTTGCCGTTGAACACGCCGTGCGCACGGTCGTCGAGGATGCCCTTGTAGTTCTCGTGGGAGAAGGTGTGGGGTGCGTTATGGTTGGCCAGCGTGTGGTTGTCCACATGCTGACGATTCTGACCATAGAACAGCCCATTGAAGGTGACTTCCGCACCCTGGCCATTGAGGTCACTGATCAGGTCGTTACGCACCAGACCACCACCCAGCGTCAGGTTGAAGGAGGTGAACTGGGCATCGCGACACTGCTCGACGTGGATGCTGGCCACGTGCAGGTCCTGCTCCGGCGACTCCACCAACTTGTAATGGGTCAGGTGGGCGCCACGATCCAGCATCACTTCTTCCACCAGGTTGGTGAAGTTGGCGGCGCCCTCTTCACCCACGTGATGCTCGATCACGGTGGCCTGGCTGCGACTGGCCGCTTCGATGAGGATGCGCGGATGGCTCATCACCGCCGACTGGTTGGCCCGGGACAGGAACTGCAGCACGATGGGTTTTTCCACCACCGTACCCGGCGCCAGACGCACCAGCGCACCTTCCTCGAAGAACGCGGTATTCAGCGCAGAAAAGGCCGAGAAGTCCACGCCGGTCAGCCGCCCTAAGGGACCGCCGACAGCTTCATGGTTCTCCTCGAGCGCCTGGGACAGCGGCTGCACCTGAACACCGCCGGGCAGTTCGGTCAGGTCCGACAAGGCACTGGAAAAGACACCATCAACGAAGGTCAGCCGATGAGCATCCATTGGCAGCGTCAGCGCCGCTGCGCTGGCAGGCGAAAACTCCGCATCCTCTGCCAGCTGGAAATCACCGCGACTGATGGCACGAACGTCGGTGTACTTCCACTCTTCGACGCGGCGATCGGGAAACCCCATCGCTTCGAAGCGGGCAGCGCCCGCCTGGCGCCGCGCGGCGATCCAGGTCGGCTCGCCGCTGCGACGTGCGCTGCGCTCGCTCAGACGATCCAGAAAGCGCTGGACCTCACTTGCTCCCTGGCTTGCTGTCTGGTTCATGCAGCAGACTCCTCTACGACCCAGTCGTAGCCACGGCTTTCGAGTTCACGCGCCAGGTCGGCATTACCGCTCTTGACGATTCGACCATCGACCAGCACGTGCACATGATCCGGCACGATGTAGTCCAGCAGGCGCTGGTAGTGGGTCACCAGCAGGATGCCGCGATCTTCGCTGCGCAGCGAGTTGACGCCTTCGGCCACCACCTTCATCGCATCAATATCGAGACCGGAGTCGATTTCATCCAGCATCGCCAGCTTCGGCTGCAATACCAGCATCTGCAGGATCTCGTTGCGCTTCTTCTCGCCACCGGAGAAGCCTTCATTTACCGCGCGCTGCAGGAAGCTGTTGTCCATCTTCATGAAGGACACCTTTTCCTTGATCAGCTTCATGAACTCGGGCGCGGGAATCTCGCCTTCTCCACGGGCTTCACGCTGAGCATTCAGCGCTGCCTTGAGCAGGTAGATGTTCTTGACTCCCGGAATCTCCACCGGGTACTGAAAACCGAGAAGCAGGCCCGCCTGAGCACGCTCCTCAATCTCCATCTTGAGCACATCGCGGCCTTCGAAGGTGATCGTTCCGGCGGTCACCTCATAGCCATCCTTGCCTGCAATCACCGCAGACAGGGTGGACTTGCCTGCGCCGTTGGGGCCCATGATGGCGTGCACTTCACCGGGCTGGATGGACAGAGTCAGACCCTTGAGGATTTCAGAGCCCTCGACGGTGACGTGGAGATCCTTGACTTCGAGCATGTTGACACCTTTGCAGTGCCCGCCACTCCAGGCGACGGGGTGTAACTAACAGGGTTGGCGGAGGGCGCGGGCGATCAGCCCACCGCACCTTCCAGAGTCACGTTGAGCAGTGCTTCTGCCTCGACGGCGAATTCCATCGGCAGCTCCTGGAACACATCCTTGCAGAAGCCGTTGACGATCATGTTGACCGCGTCTTCTTCGGAGATGCCGCGGCTCTGGCAGTAGAACAGCTGGTCTTCACCAATCTTGGAGGTCGTGGCCTCGTGTTCCACGGTCGCCGTGGAATTACCGATTTCCTGGTAGGGGAAGGTATGGGCGCCACAGGTGTCGCCGATCAGCAGCGAGTCACACTGCGTGAAGTTACGCGCACCCTTGGCCCGCGGCCCCACCTTGACCAGACCGCGGTAGGACTGGTTGGAGCGGCCGGCAGAGATACCCTTGGAGACGATGGTGGACTTGCTGCCCTCGCCCAGGTGAATCATCTTGGTACCGGTATCGGCCTGCTGGCGACCGTTGGTCACCGCCACGGAATAGAACTCGCCGATGGAGTCCTTGCCGCGCAGCACGCAGGACGGATACTTCCAGGTAATGGCCGAGCCAGTTTCCACCTGGGTCCAGCTGATGTGCGAGCGATCACCGCGGCAATCACCGCGCTTGGTGACGAAGTTGTAGATGCCGCCCTTGCCATCTTCGTCGCCCGGGTACCAGTTCTGCACGGTGGAGTACTTGATGCTGGCGTCTTCAAGAGCCACCAGCTCGACCACTGCGGCGTGCAGCTGATTTTCATCGCGCATCGGCGCCGTGCAGCCTTCCAGGTAGGACACCTGCGCCTTCTTCTCGCACACGATCAGGGTGCGCTCGAACTGGCCGGTGTTGGCGGCGTTGATACGGAAGTAGGTGGACAGCTCCATCGGACAGGTCACGCCCTCCGGCACGAACACGAAGGAGCCGTCGGTGAACACTGCCGAGTTCAGCGCCGCGAAGTAGTTGTCGCTGGTGGGTACGACGGTACCCAGATACTGCTTTACCAGCTCCGGAAAGTCGCGAATCGCCTCGGAGATGGAACAGAAGATCACGCCCGCTTCGGCCAGCTTGTCCTTGAACGTGGTGGTCACGGACACGGAGTCAAAGACGGCATCGACCGCCACCCCGGCCAGTGCGGCACGCTCATGCAGCGGGATACCCAGCTTCTCGTAGGTCTCGAGCAGCTTGGGGTCGACTTCATCGAGGCTCTGGGGCTTGTCTTCTTCACGCTTCGGGGCACTGAAGTAGGAAATCGCCTGATAGTCGATCGGCGGATAGTCCAGATGTGCCCAGGACGGGGGCGTCATCTTCAACCACTGACGATAGGCATCCAGCCGCCATTCCAGCATCCATGCCGGCTCACCCTTCTTGTTGGAGATGAACGCGATGGTATCTTCGTCGAGTCCCGGCGGGATCGTGTCGCTCTCGATGTCGGTCACGAATCCTTCTTTATATTCGCGACGGACGAGCTGTTCCATTTCCTGACTTGCCATGATGTGTCCCCTCCCGGACGGTTCGGTCGGCGGGCGTCACCCGCCCAGGGTAATGAAGTCGATGAGACGCTGGTCAGGCTTCCGCCGCCAGGCTAACGCTTTGAATCGGCAGGCGAACCGGCATTTTCAGCGGAGAGCTGTCTGCCAGATGCGCCAAGGTGATACTGTCCAGAAGCTCGCGTATGGCCAGCGACACCCGCTGCCAGTTGTCGGCTACGCCGCAGGTGGATGCCAGATCGCAGTCGCCCTCGGCATGGCTGCATTCGGTGACGGCGACGGGGCCTTCAATGGCAGAAATGATGTCGCTCACCGTGATCTCGGAGGCGGCACGAGCCAGTTGGTAGCCTCCCTGGGCCCCTCTGCGCGACACCAGCAGCCCCGCTTTCACCAGCATCTTCAGCGTCTTGCTCACCGTAGGGTGAGGCAGCTGCACCGCGTCGGCGAGCTCTCCCGCGGCGTGCGGCTCGCGCGGATGGCGCGCAATCTGCGCCATTACCACTGCCGCATAGTCTGTCATGCGAGACAGCTTCAGCATTCGCCTCTCCTCGGGGAGCTCCCCTCTTCGTCGGTGCAGAGTTCAGCCCCTGCTTCGATTGGGGACCATTTTAGTCCTGTATAAACCCGATGTGAAGAGCCGAGCCGCTCTATACCACGCTATTGACCCGATAGCCGCCAGGATCTCGACATGATCGACGCAGATGAATACAAAAACACAATCATTCTCATTCACTAAAACAATGACGCTTAACCATCTTGTACGACCTGTGCAGCAAGACATGCATCAGATCCATCAATTCCCTTCATTGCATATCGTCATTCATGATCAAACCAAATAGATAGAGCATTCTGCTAAGCTTGTGCCCAATCAACGGCCAGTGAACGAAGGCCCTCGCCCTGAGCGGGCGAGTTGACTGCCCGTGGGCTGAAAGCACGCCGCCCTCTTACAGCGCGACGTGACCGACGCTGCGCGGCTCAACAGGAGCAACTGCCTTGGAATTGATTCAATACGCGATAGCGAACGCCGACTTGCTGCTATCCAGAACGCTTGAGCATATCTCTTTGGTGGGTGTGGCCGTAGGCATCGCCACCCTGACCGGCGTTCCTATTGGCATCGCGATCACCCGCAACGAGAGGGTCGCACAAGCGGTGCTCTATGCTGCGTCCATCATTGTCACCATCCCCTCCATTGCGCTCTTTGGCATCATGATTCCGGTGCTGTCGCTGATCGGTCAGGGGATCGGCTATCTGCCGGCCGTGATCGCCGTACTGCTCTACTCCCAGCTTCCGATCATTCGCAACACCTACACCGCCATCAATAACGTCGACCCGGCCCTGCGCGAGGCTGCCCGCGGCATCGGCATGAGCCACCGTCAGCGTCTGCGAATGGTCGAGATACCGCTGGCGGTGCCGGTGATCATGGCGGGAGTTCGCACCGCCGTCGTCCTTAACATCGGCGTCATGGCGATTGCTGCCTATATCGGTGCAGGAGGGCTTGGCACCTTTATCAGTCGAGGGATCTCCCAGTCCGACCCGCGCCAGCTGATCATTGGCTCCATTGCGGTCAGCCTGCTGGCCATCATCGTCGACTATGGCCTGCTGGCGATCCAGAAGCGCTTTACGCCCAAGGGTATGGAAGGCGCCGCCAGCGCTGCCTGATGTCCCCCACAACCTGGTTCCCCAATAAAAAGAGCGGGCACCGTCATCCAACCAGCATGTTGAATGACCCATCGCCCGCGTCTGCCGACTAGCCACAAGGACTTTCTGATGATTCGTCTGGAAAATCTGACCAAGGTCTTCGATACGCCCAAGGGCGCCGTCGTCGCCGCTGACCACATCAACATGGAGGTTCCCACCGGCGAAATCTGCATCCTCCTGGGTCCGTCCGGGTGCGGCAAGACCACCACCCTGAAGATGATCAACCGGATCGTGAAACCCTCTTCCGGAAGGGTCTTCATCAACGGTGACGATACCACCGACATGAACACCCAGGACCTGCGCCGCAACATCGGCTACGTGATCCAGCAGATCGGTCTGTTTCCCAACATGACCATCGAAGAGAACATCGCGGTGGTACCCAAGCTTCTGGGTTGGGACAAGAGCCGCTACAAGGAGCGTGCGCGGGAGCTGATGCACATGATCGCGCTGGAGCCGGATGCCTTCCTCAAGCGCTTTCCTTCTGAACTGTCTGGCGGCCAGCAACAGCGAATCGGCGTTGCCCGTGCGCTGGCAGCAGATCCCCCGGTCATGCTGATGGACGAACCCTTCGGCGCCATCGATCCGATCAATCGTGCGGTGATTCAGGATGAGTTCCTTAAAATGCAGCAGGAACTCAACAAGACCATCATGTTCGTCAGCCACGATATCGACGAAGCCATCAAGATGGGCGATCGCGTCGCCGTCTTCCGCGAGGGCAAGCTGGTGCAGTACTCCACCCCGGATGACCTGCTGGCCGCGCCCAAGAATGCCTTCGTCGAATCCTTCCTGGGGGAAGACCGCGCGCTGAAACGACTCAACCTGGTCAAGGTATCAGAGGTGGTCAGCGACGAGATCGGCACGGTGAAGCCGGAAGATACGCTGTCCACAGCGCTGGAGCGCATCGATGACTTCGGCTACCAGAACTCCATTCTGATGATCAACGACAAGCGCCAGCCGGTCGGCTTGATCAGCCGCTCCCTGGCCAGAACCACCAAGGGCTATTGCCGCGATCACTTCCAGAACGTGCCTGCCACGGTCAGCCTGGATGATGACCTGCGCAAGGTGGCTTCACTGATGTTTGCCCAGGACATTACCTGGTTGCCCTGCGTCGATGAAGAAGGACGCGTGTGTGGCCAGATCACCCAACGGGCCATGACCCACCACCTGGGCGCACGCTTTCGCACCAAGCAGCGCGAAACAGTAACCGCAGAGCCAAAGGAGTGAGTGGATGCTGATTCGTAGCCTGACCAGCGCCGGCATCATACTCGGCCTGATCCTTGTCTTCCTGCTCGGCGTCTGGGCCCAGTCCAGCGGCGCCATCGATGACTTTCTGTGGTACTTGCCGGACGTCCAGTACCTGGCAGCCCAGCACCTGTGGTTGACGTTCCTCTCGGGGGGCCTCGCGATTCTGGTCGCCATTCCGCTGGGCATCTGGCTATCACGCCCGAGCATGAGTCGTGCCGCCGAGTCATTGATGCAGGTCCTCAACGTCGGCACGACCATTCCCACCCTGGCGGTGCTGGCGCTGTCCATGAGCTTTCTTGGCATTGGTACCGTACCCGCGGTGTTTGGCCTGTTCGTGGCCACCCTGCTGCCGATCACGCGCAACACCTATGCCGGACTCAAGGGCGTTTCCCCGGCCCTGAAGGAAGCCGCTGCCGGTATTGGCATGTCGCCGGTCCAGCGCCTGTTCAAGGTCGAGCTGCCCAATGCCCTGTACGTAATCTTTGCGGGTATCAGAACCGCCCTGACGATCAACGTTGGCACCGTGCCCTTGGCCTTTCTGATCGGTGCAGGCGGCCTGGGCGAGCTGATCTTCACCGGCATCGATCTGTACGATCCGATCATGATGCTGTCTGGCGCCATTCCCACGGCCATGCTGGCCATCGTGGTGGATGCCTTGATAGCGGGGATCGCCTTCGTGATCGTGCCACGCGGCGTCAATCCGGCGCGCGCTTGATGCAGCGTCGTCCCTTGTCCCCCATTGACTCCCCTCACAAGACCTCAACTGGAGCATGCAGCATGAAGACATTGATGACCGCACTGACTGGCCTGGCCCTCGTCTCCACGAGCGCCGCCGTGAGCGCCAACGACGTGGTGGTTGGCGGCAAGAACTTTACCGAGCAACAGCTGCTGGCCAGCATGACCACCCAGTACCTGGACGGACTGGGCTATGACGTCGACAAGCGCGCAGGCATGGGCTCAGCCGTGCTGCGCCAGGCGCAGGAAAACGGCCAAGTGGACCTTTACTGGGAATACACCGGCACCTCGCTGATCAACTACAACGATGTGACCGAATCTCTCAGCGCTGAGGAAACCTATCAGCGCGTCAAGTCGCTGGACGCCGAGAAGGGCCTGGTGTGGCTGGAGCCCTCCGCCGCCAACAATACCTATGCCCTGGCCATGCGCGCAGACAGCGTGGAAGAAACGGGTATCACCAGCCTGTCCGAGCTGGCCAATGCGGTCAACGACGGTCAGGAACTGAGCTTTGCCATGAACGCCGAGTTCTATGCCCGCGAAGACGGTTGGCGGCCGCTGCAGCAAGCCTACGATTTTCGCGTCGCTCGTAACGCCGTGAAACGCATGGACTCCGGCCTGGTCTACCAGGCACTGCGTGACGCCCAGGTCGACGTTGGCCTGGTCTTCGCTACCGATGGCCGCATCCCCGCCTTTGACTTCCAGGTGCTGGAAGACGACCAGGGCTTCTTCCCTGCCTACGCGTTGACCCCGGTCGTGCGTCAGCAAACCCTCGACGCCAACCCTGAGCTGGCCGACCAGATGAACGCGCTTTCAGCGCTGCTGGACGACGACACCATGGCCAGCCTCAACGCCCGAGTGGACGTCGAGCGCGAGACCATCGAGGACGTCGCCGAATCCTTCCTCGAGGACAACGACCTGCTGTGACCCTTCAAGGCCCCCGTTCGGGGGCCTTGTTCCTACCTCACCAGCGTGCAGTGAGCGCTCTCCCCCTGCGGCTCCCCCAGTTCGACAAAGGACCTCCCCATGAGCACTTCCCGGGACGTCATCCACTGGATCCTCACGTCTCCTCTGGACCACCTAGATGACGCTCAGTGCCGCCATGCCAAGCGCTGCCTGCTGGACCTTCTCGGCGTCGCCGCCGGCGCCACCGACACGGCCCTGGCCGAACACGCCCGCCGCTATGTCAGGGTGCAGCACGCAGGTGATCGCCCCTTGCTGTTCTCCTCGTCGACGGCGTCGGCCACCGGCGTCGCCTTGCACGGCGCCTGGCTGATCGATGCACTCGACGCCCACGACGGCCAAGTGCTGACCAAGGGCCACGCCGGCGTCGCCATCCTGCCGGGATTGCTGGCGCTGCCCGAGATCGAGCAGGTCAACGGCAGGGCCTTTCTCGGCCTGCTGGCGATGGGCTACGAGATCGCCACCCGGGCCGGCATCGCGCTGCACGCCTCGAGTCCCGACTATCACACCTCGGGGGCCTGGAACGCGCTGGGCGTGGCAGCGCTGACGGCGCGCCTCAAGGGCCTCGCCCCGGCCCAGCTGGAACACGCCCTCGGCATCGCCGAATTCTATGGTCCGCGTAGCCAGATGATGCGCTGCATCGATCACCCGACCATGCTCAAGGATGGCTCCGGCTGGGGCGCCCAGGCAGGCGTCGCGGCCACCCTGCTGGCCGAGGACGGCTTCACCGGCGCCCCGGCGGTGACCCTGTGTGCCGAGCAGCACGCCGCGGTATGGGGCGATCTGGGACGACGCGACTACCTGTCGGAGCAGTACTTCAAGGCCTATCCGGTGTGCCGCTGGGCCCAGCCGGCGGTCGAGGCGGTACTCGCCATACCCGCCGCCGAACGCCAGGTGGACAATATCGAACGCATCGAGATCACCACCTTCCACGAGGCCAGGCGCCTGCACACCATCGCCCCGACCACCACCGAACAGGCCCAGTACAGCCTGCCCTGGTCGGTGGCCTGCGCCCTCGATCGCGGCACCATCGACGTCGCCGCCATCAGTCGGGATCTCGGCGACGATGCTCTGGTGGCACTGTCACGGCGGGTGACGATCAGCGAATGCGATGACTACAACGCACGCTTCCCGGCCGAGCGCTGGGCCAGCGTCACGCTGTATCTACGTGATGGTCGCCGTATCCAGAGCCCTGCCATGGAAGCCCGCGGCAACCCCCACAATCCGCTGAGCGATGACGAGATCTCTGCCAAGTTTCAGGCCCTGGCGAGCCCGGTGCTGGGCGCACGTGCCAGCGAGATCGAGAAGGTCGTCGCCACCCTGGAAACACGCCCCATCGGCGAGTTGTTGAGAGTGCTGGGACAACCTTGAACGTGCGAGTCCAAGGCCTCGAACATGACGGGAGGTGACAAGGGCAGTAAAAGTGCCAAGGATAGGCAGACGACATCGCTACCCGAGGATTCGACATGCCTTTCGCCCCCTCCGACGTCATCTTGATCACCGGCGGCTCCCGCGGTATCGGCTGTGCCACCGCCCTGGCCTGCGCCCGTGCCGGTGCGCGGGTCGCCTTCAGCTATCGCAGCGATGACGCCGCCGCCCGGGACACCCTGGAAGCCTGTCAGGCACTGACCGGTGAAGACGGCGCCATGGCCGTCAAGGCCGACGTGGTCGACGAGGCTCAGGTGATGGAACTGTTCACCAGTACGCGACAACGCCTGGGCCCGATCACCGGGGTGGTCAACAACGCCGGTATCGTGGCGCCCTCCATGCCACTGGCGGATATGGCAGTGGAGCGCCTGCGTCAGGTGGTCGACACCAATGTGCTGGGCGCCCTGCTGGTCGCCCGGGAAGCCGCGCGCGCGCTGGTCGACCAGGGTGCCCTGGTCAACGTCAGTTCCATGGCCTCGCGCCTGGGTTCGCCCAACGAGTACGTCGACTACGCCGCCAGCAAGGGCGCACTGGATACACTGACCATCGGCTTGAGCAAGGAACTGGGCCCCCGTGGCATTCGCGTCAATGCCGTGCGCCCCGGCTTGATCGAGACCGATATCCATGCCCGGGCAGGCCGACCGGAGCGGCTGGCCGAACTCGGGCCCGGCTGTCCGCTGGGGCGTGCCGGTCGACCGGAAGAGGTCGCCGAGGCCATCGTCTGGCTGCTGTCCGACGCGGCCTCCTATGTGACGGGGACCTTTATTGATCCCGCCGGAGGACGCTAGGGCCTATCTGAAAAGTGCCTTCGCTCGTCGGGACTTGACCCAGGTCGCCTCGCCGTCTGTCGTGTTGACGTATAGAAGATGGTGCTGTCAGGCATTTTTTGCCCCGGGCGGTCCGGGGCCTCACACGGAGCCTCCTCCATGGACACTCGCTTCTATCTTCTTATCGTCGCGGTCCTCGTCGGGCTGGGCGTCATCCACTGGATCGGCTTTCGCCTGCTCAAGCGCAAGCTGCAACCGCCCCAGCAAAGCGATACCCCCCGCGACGCCACGCCCGGGCTTTCCAGAGACAACAGCGATAGTCGTGACGAACGTTGATCCGCCGAGCGAATTACGGCACCTTGTGGCGCCCTGCCCCCACCCTCAGGAATCCCAGCCATGCAGCATCAGGCCAAGCAGCACCAGGAACAGCTACAGGTCGCCTGCGCCCAGATCAACACGCGCCTCGGTGACGTCGAGGCCAATCTCGCCCATCACCTCGACGTGATCCACGACGCTCGCCGTCGTGGCGTGGAATTGCTGGTCTTTCCCGAACTCTCATTGACCGGTTACGGCCTGGGCCCAAGGGTGCTGGAGGTGGCCATGCCATCGGAGGACCCACGGCTGATCCAGCTGGCCAAGGCGGCCGCCGGCATGCAGGTCATCGTCGGCTTCGTCGAGGAAGCCAGCCCCGGTGAGATCTACAATGCCCTGGCCATTTTACAGGACGGTCGAGTGGCCGCCGTGCATCGCAAGCTCAACCTGCCCACCTATGGCGGTCTTGAGGAAGGCAAGTGGTTCAGCCACGGCAGCCGCCTGACGGAAGTTCCGGTTCGTCCGGGATGGAGCACCACCTCGATGATCTGCGCCGACCTGTGGAACCCAGCGCTGGTTCATGCTGCCCTGCTGGCACGGCCTGCCGTCCTCTGCGCGCCGATCAACTCCGCATCCGGCATCGTCTCCGAGGACTTCTCCAATGAAGACAACTGGGTGCTGAATGTGCGTTTCTACGCCATGACCTACGGCACACCGGTATTGATGGCCAATCGATACGGAGCAGAGGGTGACAGTCACTTCTGGGGAGGGTCGCGGATTCTCGGGCCCCGCGGCGACACCTTGGCCGAGGCGGAGGATCGCGAAATGCTGATTCACGCCGAACTGTCGCGCACCGCCATCGCCCGTGCGCGCTTCGAGCTGCCCACCCTGCGAGATGCGGACAGCCCCTTGATACGTGAGTTGATGGCAGGCTATCGCTAGCAAAACACGGGGTCAGGCTGCCGCGAAAACGCGAGCCAGAAATGCTAGAATCGCCTTTCACTTTCTGAACATCGGCGCGCCCCTCTACATGAACACAGCTTCTCGCCCTCGCCTGTCCACTCCCCCTCTGAGCATGCTCGTCATGGGCGTTTCGGGCTCAGGCAAATCCCATATCGGGCGTTTGCTGGCCGAGCGGACGGGAGCCACCTTCATCGACGGCGATGACTACCACAGCCGCGACAACATCGCCAAGATGTCCCGGGGCGAACCACTGAACGACGAAGATCGCCAGGGCTGGCTCGACACCCTGGCCGGCCTGTATCGCGAACATCGTCAGACCGGCCAGCCCCTGGTGATCGGCTGCTCGGCCCTGAAGCGACAGTACCGAGACCTGCTGCGCGCCGGCGCCGCGGACCTGAAGATCCTGTACCTTCACGGCAGCCAGGAACTGCTGCTATCGCGCCTCAACAGCCGCGGGCAGCACTTCTTTGCTGGTGAGCATATGCTGCGAAACCAGCTGGCCACGCTGGAGATGCCCGGTGACGACGAAGCGATTCGTTGCGACATCGAGAGCACCCCTGACGCCATCATCGACCGCTTTATCTCGGAACTGGCGACATCGCCGGATGCAGCGCGCTGAAAAAGATGACCAGCGGTGTGGAAAACGCTGACTTCTCTTACCCTTTCCTGCATGAGCATACTTTCTCGCCAATGCAGCAGTAATGAACGCCTTACACTCTGTCACTTAGTCGTCATGTTTCGTCTCATCCCTTCCATTGACCGCCTGGTATGTCGCTGAGCATCGGGTATGAGACGTTTTCCCGTTGATATGTCCAACACTACCTCGGCTCTCGCAGTCGATCGTCGAACAAGGAGAATCCCATGTCCGATCCGATGGTAGGCAAGACGTTTGAGTTCAGCTGTGACGGCAAGACCTGGGGCGTGGTCTTCGAAAACGCTACGCGCATGCGTCATCGCCTGCATGGCTCGCCCACCACATCGCAGCCAAGCGACACCAGCTGCGCCTATCTCGCAACACCCGTGGATGATCACCGAATCTTTGTCTATGGCTTGGAGGACAAAGGTCTGGCACTACGTTACGTCCTCGACTTCAATAGCATGACCTTTATTGGCCACGGAGCCTTTGCCGACCCACGCGCCGACTACCGCGGCGAGTTCCGTCCGTCCTGAGGGGCTGCCAGCTTCTGCCTCTCATTGGTGCCGTTGGAACTATGCCGCCCAATGACCGGCTAAGCGACAGAGTTGTCCGTTTACAGCGGTCCGTCAAAGACTATCCGTCAGTCGCCATCCACCAGAAGCATAAAGACCGGCTCCATGGGAGCCGGTCCTTTCCTGACGATAGTCATCCGCCAAGGCAATTCGTCAGGGCAATTCGTCAGGGCAGGTCGTCAGAGAAGTTTATCAGGGCAATCGCCCCGGGAGAGCTGACGAGCACCGCTTCCCCCGCGTTACGTCAGCCGATGACGCTCCGCCAGTGCGATCAATCCCGCCAGGGTCGCGCTGTCGCTGTCTACCTCATCCACCGCGATAGCGTGGCGTTCCAGCGCCTGGCGATACAGCGGGTTGAGCCCCGAGGACCCCACCAGCACGACACCGGCCTGCTGCTCGATCAGATGCTCGCGCTGGGCAAGCACCTCAGCACCAATCAACACTCCGGAGAGAAAACTGCCCACCTGAGAAGCCTGCAGGCCCGCGTACAGGTGGCGGCTGCGGCCTTCGAACAGCGCGTGCATCAGCCCAGCGGGATGTTCCGCTGCTGCCAACCCTTGGGCAAAGCCGTCAGCATCGAAGGCATCGCCGCTGTTGTCGGCCGTCCTCGACGGCTCTCCCGGCAGCGTGTGGAAGCGCACGGCGTGATAGAGCTCGCCGGTCATCATGGTCGAAAAATCCACCAAGCGATCGCCTTCCAGTCTGGCCCACTTGCTGTGGGTGCCTGGCAGGCAGCACACACCGCTACTGAGTCCTTTCAGGGCGAAGGCACCAAACGCCTGAATTTCCTCGCCCCGCATCACATCCACGTGATCGTCTCGCACCACCTTGAGACCGGGCACGATCCAGGCGTTGTCGAGCCCCGGCGCGGGCACCACATTGTCGGCCAGATCCAGCGCCGAACGGGGGACCTCCAGCTGCGGTGCTTCGCTCCAGCCCCGCGCCGATCCGACCATACCGGACAGATACACCGGCACCTTGCCGCCCTCACGCCAGGCACCCACCTGGGCTTCACAGTAATGGGGGAATTCGGCTGTCGTCAGCGAGCGCAGCCCCGCATCGGAACGTACGCTCTCCAGACACTCTCCGCTCTGCCGATCGACCAGAAAGGCACGGAAGTTACTGGTTCCCCAATCAATCGCAATCAGGCGCTCGCTCATGCCCCGGCTCCTGCACTGGCGCTACCGGCCAGGCTCTGCCATTCGTCCACCAGCTCACGGGCGATCTTGCCGACCTCGTCTGCGCTGCGGCCTGGCTTGTACAGATTGCTGCCGAAACCAAACCCGGCCACGCCCACCGCATGCCACTCCGCCATGTTGGAACGCTCGATACCACCGACGGCCAGCACCGGCAGGTGCTTGGGCAGAATGGCGCTGATGTCCTTCAAGTACCCCGTCCCAAGACGTGCGGCGGGGAACAGCTTGAGCGCAACGGCACCGGCGCGCGCGGCAGCCAGCGCTTCCGTCGGCGTCATGCAGCCGATCATCGGGGCAAGACCCCGCTCAGCACCCAGCGTGACCAGCGAAGGATCGGTGTTCGGCGTGATCATCAGTGGTGCGCCAAGTGACGCCAGCTTGGCCGTATCGTCCGCTTCCAGCACGGTACCGGCGCCGATCAGCACGTTCTCAGGGCTACAGGCAACGGCACGCTCGATGCTGTCCCAGGGCTGCGGTGAATTCAGTGGAATCTCGATCAGGCGAAAGCCTGCGTCCACTAGAGCACCACAGACCGGCTCGATCTCATCGGGCGTAATACCACGCAGGATGGCCACCAGCGGCATCTCCTTCATGGCAGCATCAAGCACAGCGCGCTGGGCATCATTCATGTCAGCAGTCCTCATCGAGTCGACAACGGAGAAATAACGGTTTCACATGATACGACGAAGGGCGGCCAAGGCCGCCCTCTCAGGTCAATCAATCGACCAGCCACATGGCCATCTCGGGCCACACCAGCAGCGCAGCCAGCACACACAATTGCAGTGCGATGAACGGCAGCAGTGACACAAAGATGTCTTTCAGGCTGATCTCCGGCGGCGCCACCCCTTTCAGGTAGAACGCGGCCGGGCCAAATGGCGGCGA
>NZ_JAHVKS010000007.1:0-267193 GCF_019800705.1 Halomonas sp. DP4Y7-1
TGACGACCATAGCGAGTGGGAACCACCTGATCCCTTGCCGAACTCAGAAGTGAAACCGCTCAGCGCCGATGGTAGTGTGGGGTCTCCCCATGCGAGAGTAGGTCATCGTCAGGCATTTATTCAGAAGAACCCCGATTATCGAGAGATGGTCGGGGTTTTTCGTATGCATGGGCTCTTGATACGTTCAGCCGCTCTTTATTTGTGGGGCCGCGCCGATAACCCCCTCGGCGCGGTCCGGCCTGGCCCTTTTCAAGGGTGGGCTCATGGCGTTCGCCACCCCTTGCAGCTTCGCTGCAGCCCTTGCAAAGAGCTCCAGGGTGGCTCACCCCCATGCGACTCCCCTGTAGGGAACAGGGGAGAACCGCCGCAGGCGGGCCCTGAGGAACGAAGGGCGAGTCTCAGGGATGAGGCGAGTAGAGACATTGATATCTAAGCGTCATCGTCAGGCATTTATTCAGAAGAACCCCGATTATCGAGAGATGGTCGGGGTTTCTTAATTTAAAAAGCCGCATGCATGGGCTCTTGATACGTTCAGCCGCTCTTTATTTGTGGGGCCGCGCCGATAACCCCCTCGGCGCGGTCCAGCCTGGCTCTTCTCAGGAGCGGGCTCGTGGCGTTCGCCACCCCTTGCAGCTTCGCTGCAGCCCTTGCAAAGAGCTCCAGGGTGGCTCACCCCCATGCGACTCCCCTGTAGGGAACAGGGGAGAACCGCCGCAGGCGGGCCCTGAGGAACGAAGGGCGAGTCTCAGGGAGGAGGCGAGTAGAGACATTGATATCTAAGCGTCATCGTCAGGCATTTATTCAGAAGAACCCCGATTATCGAGAGATGACCGGGCTTCTTTATTAACAGGCAGACCGCGCTATAGGAGAGAACGTTCTGGCGGCAGCTGGCCTCGCTCGAAGGCGTTCAGGCTTTCCATGGTCGTGGAAGCAATCTCGGCAAGGGCTTCCTGGGTGAAAAAACCTTGGTGCCCGGTAACGACGACATTCGGGAAGCTGATCAGCCGGGCAAAGATATCGTCCAGTGGTATATCGTCGCTATGATCCTCAAAGAACATACCTGCCTCTTGCTCGTAGACGTCGAGCCCCAGGTAACCAAGCTTGCGCGTCTTCAAGGCATCGATACAGGCACGGCTATCGATCAGGGCACCGCGACTGGTGTTGATCAACATGACGCCATCCTTCATGGCGGTGAACGCCGCCGCATCGATCAGGTGATGTGTCTCTGGCAACAAGGGGCAATGCAGGGAGACGATATCGCTCTCCTTCAGTAGTCGCTCCAGTGCCACCCGTTCGATGCCTGCGGGTACTGGATGTGCATCTGTCACCAACACACGGCAGCCGAAGCCTCTCAGGATGCGATCCAGTGCCTGTCCGATCTGGCCGTAGCCGACGATGCCGACTGTCTTGCCCGACAGGTTGAAGCCGAGCAGGCCATTGAGGTCGAAGTTATCTTCCCTGACTCGATTGTAGGCCTTGTGAATCTTTCGGCTTAGCGAAAGCATCAGTGCCACACAGTGCTCTGCTACCGCTTCAGGACTGTAGGCGGGGACGCGACACACCTGAATATTGAGACGTTTCGCTGCCTCGAGGTCGATGTTGTTGAAGCCTGCACAGCGCAACGCCACAAGCCGAACGCCAACCACGGCGAGACGCTCCAGCACCGTGCGGCTCAGATCATCATTGACGAACACGCAAACAGCGTCGAGTCCCTGGCAGAGGGTGACCGTGCGAGCGCTGAGGCGCTGTTCGAAATGAACGAGCTCGACGGATGATGAAGGTGAGTCAGGAAAGAACGGTCGCTCATAAGGCTGTGAACTGAAGAAACCTACCTTGATCATGCAGCGTCTACTCCCAGCGTTGGGTCATGAGTGTCGGTCAGGCGGTGGTCTCATAAAGCTCTATCGGTGTGCCGTCTGGGTCGCTCAGAAAGGTGAAGCGTGCGCCTGTAAACTCGTCGACTCTTACCGGTTCGGGAGTGGCCCCCCGTTCTTTCAGGATCTCAACGCAGGTATCCAGGTCATCCGTCGCAAAGGCTATGTGCCTCAGGCCACAGGCTTCAGGGTAACTTGGACGGGCCGGGGGAGAGGGAAAGGAGAAAAGCTCGAGTTGAATGTTGCCAGGCAACAGAAGATCCAGCTTGTAGCTATCGCGGTCACTGCGATATGCCTCATTCAAGACGTGTGCGTCGAGTACCTCGATATAGAAACGCTTGGCACATTCATAGTGGGCAGTGATCAGTGCCACATGGTGAAGACGACTCAAGGGTAGACGAGCGGTCATGGACAACCTCGGAACGGTGGGCGCCGTGACGGCGCCCTGTTCAACTCAGCGGCACAGAATTTCCAGCACTTCGACCAGGGAGTCCATCTCATCGTCGGTGCCGATGGAAATGCGCAGGTAATGGCGAAGGGCTTCGGTATTGAAGTGACGCACCAGCACGCCGCGCTCACGCAGGCCCAGAAAGAGCTGCGCTGCATCGTGCTCCGGGTGTGTGGCGAGGACAAAGTTGGTCTGTGAAGGCAGCACCTCGAAACCAAGCTGCGCCAGGCGCTGACGGGTGCGTTCCCGCGTGGTGATGACGGCTTGCCGAGTGGCTTCGAAATAGTCGGTATCTTCCAGTGCGGCGATCCCGACCGCGCTTGCCAGCGCGTCGACCGGATAGGAATTGAAAGAGTCCTTCACGCGAATCAGGCCTTCGATCAGTTCCGGGGAACCGACGGCGTAGCCAAGCCTCAGTCCCGCTAGGCTGCGCGACTTGGAGAAGGTGCCTGTTACCAGCAAGTTGGGGTAGCGCTCCACGAGGGGCACCGCACTTTCTCCACCAAAGTCGACGTAGGCCTCGTCCACCAGCACGACCCGGTCCGTCACCTTTTCGAGCAAGGCGGCAATGGCCTCACGTCCGTGGCCATGTCCGGTGGGAGCGTTGGGGTTGGCGAAAATGACGCCACCGCTATCGCTGGCCAGCGCGTCCAGGTCAACGCTCCAGTCATCGTTCAGGGGAAAGGTGCAGCTATCGATGCCGTACATGCGGCAATAGACAGGATAAAAACTGTAGGAAATGTCCGGCATGGCCAGTGGCCGCTCTTGCCGGAAAAACGCCTGGAAGGCCAGCGCCAGTACTTCATCTGAACCATTGCCGGCGAACACGTGGTCGGCCGTGGTACCGAGCGCATGGGCCAGGGAGTTCCGCAAGGCACTCGACGTAGGATCCGGGTAGCGCCTCAAGTGGTCTGGCGAAAACTCACGCAGCGCACGCTCCACCCCAGGTGCGGGAGGATAGGGGTTCTCGTTGGTGTTGAGCTTGATCAGCTTCTCGCGGGGCTGCTCACCCGGTACGTAGGGGGTTAGCTCCCTGACGCTTGGACTCCACAACTTGCTCATGGTCTCTCGCTTGGCAGAGGTAGAAGGCGTGTTTACCACTTTGGTCATGGTGACCGCTGCCACCGCCCTGCGCAAGTCGCCGGCATGATACGCTGCGCCTGCTGAGCCATTCGCCGCCTAAGGGATTCCATGACTGCCCAGATCCTTGCCACTTTGCTGCCGGTCTTTTTGATATCTGGCGCCGGGACCCTCTATGGGCGCCTGCGTTCCCCCGATATTCGGAGCCTCAACACCCTTAACATGGAGCTTTTCGTTCCCATGCTGGTGTTTGTGGTGCTGGCGGATCGAAAGGCGCCGCTGGAAGAGTATGCGTGGCTGGCTCTGGCGGGCGCCATCATTGTGTTGGGGTCTGGCTTGCTGGTCTGGCCGATCGTCAAGTGGCTGAAACTCGACGCCAAGACGGTCGTGCCCCCGATGATGTTCAACAACTCGGGCAACATGGGCATACCTTTGCTCATTTTGGCATTTGGCGAGGAGGCGCTGCCGGCCGCGGTGGTGTTGTTTATCGTCGAGATGGTGCTGCATTTTTCACTGGGGCTGAAGATGCTCAGCCCGCATACGCCGCTCTGGCGTCTGATGAGAATGCCCATCGTGCTGGCCAGCCTGGCCGGGCTTGCGGTCAACCTGTCTGGCCTGGCGCTGCCAAGCTGGTTGCTGGAAGCCATGCACATGCTGGGCGGCGTCTGTATTCCGCTGCTGCTGTTCGCCTTGGGTGTGCGTATGCTGGATATCGACTTTGGAGACTGGAAAATCGGGCTGTTGGGCGCGCTGCTGTGCCCACTGTCAGGACTTTTGCTGGCATGGCCATTGATCGCACTGTTCGAGCTGGAAGGACTCAAGGCAGCGTCACTGTGGGTCTTTGCAGCACTACCGCCGGCGGTGCTCAATTATCTGGTGGCCGAGCAGTACCGCCAGCAGCCACATACCGTGGCGTCGCTGGTGCTGATCGGCAATCTGGGTAGCCTGATCGTCATGCCGATCGTACTGGGACTGATCTTTGCCCATGTGATGCCCCCAGTGTCCTAAGTGCAGGACAACACAGGGCTGTGCGCAGGGAAGCAGGGAGGTTATGCTGTCGTCAGGCTGCCGATTCGTCGGTTCCATGCTCAATGGTTAGGAGGACTTATATGCAACTCAGGACTTTGCTGGCGGGATCCGCCATGCTCGCCCTTTTGGCCGGCTGTGCGAGTGGCCCCAGCGATGACACTGCCGGTGGTGAAGCCATCCAGGCAACGTCTGCGACCTATCAGGGTACCCTGCCGTGCCGCAACTGCGACGGCATCGCCCTGACTGTCACCATGGACGGTGAAGAGCAAGGTGCTCCGGCACAGCGCACCTTCGATCTGACCGCTGCCTACCAGAACCACCCCCAGAATCCGCCGAACGAGAACTACTCCGGCAACTGGGATGTGTTGACCGGTACCGCAGACAACCCGGAAGCCACCGTTTACGAGCTGGTGCCTAACGGAGAAGGTCAGACCTACTACTTCATGCGTGTCAATCCGCAGACGCTGGAGCTGATCGATCCGCAGCGTCGTCGTTTCCAGAACAATGACATGCTGCAGCTGACTCGCCAGCAGTAAGCGCGACGGCCAGTGACAAAAGGGCAGCCTTCGGCTGCCCTTTTGCGTGGTACGGTGCGGTTAAGCCAGCGCTGTCGCTTGAGAGTCGCCCTTGCGCTGATCACCTAGGCGGCGTCGCAAGCATCGGTCGGTCCCCTCGGCTCCCTATTACGACCTGTTTGGCAGGCCGTTGACCGTTGACCGTTGACGGCGAGCCCGCCAGAGAATGAGAGAGAACGTTTATGGCCAAGGCCAAGAGCGCCTTTGTATGCACTGAATGCGGTGCCGAGTATCGCAAGTGGCAGGGCCAATGTTCCGCGTGTCAGGAGTGGAACACCCTGAGCGAGGTGCGCTTGTCGTCACCGGCCCGCAGCGGAACAAGCGCTGGTACAAGTGGCCGAGGCGGATATAGCGGTAGCCTGTCGACGGAGGTGATCGATCTTGCCAACGTCGACCTGTCCGAAGTGCCAAGGCTGTCGTCCACCTTTGCCGAATTTGACCGGGTGCTGGGTGGCGGTCTGGTGCCCGGATCGGCCGTGCTGCTGGGCGGACACCCGGGGGCCGGCAAGTCGACGCTGCTACTGCAGACCGCCTGCAAGTTGGCCCAGCAGCGCAGCGTGCTGTATGTGACCGGCGAGGAATCGCTATCTCAGGTCGCCATGCGCGCCCACCGGCTGCAGCTGCCAACCCAAGGGCTCAAGATGCTGGCGGAGACCAGTATCGAGACCATTCTGGCGGTGGCAGAGCGTGAGCGTCCCGAGGTGCTGGTGATCGACTCTATCCAGACCATGCACCTTGAGGACATTTCGTCTGCGCCTGGTGGCGTTGCCCAGGTACGTGAGTCCGCGGCGGCGCTGACGCGTTTTGCCAAGCAGTCGAACACGGTGCTGCTGCTGGTGGGGCACGTCACCAAGGATGGCACCCTGGCGGGCCCGAAGGTGCTTGAGCACATGATCGATGCCTCATTGTTGCTCGAAGGTGGCGCCGACTCGCGCTTTCGTACCTTGCGCGGGCAGAAGAACCGCTTTGGCGCGGTCAACGAGCTGGGCGTCTTTGCGATGCTGGAACATGGCATGAAAGAGGTGAAGAACCCCAGCGCCATCTTTCTGTCGCGTCAGCAGGAGCAGGCGGCGGGCAGTCTGGTCATGGTGGTATGGGAGGGTACCCGGCCCATCCTGGTGGAAGTACAGGCCTTGCTGGACGAGTCGGCACTGGGCAACCCGCGCCGCGTTGCGGTCGGGCTCGACGCCAACCGCCTGTCGATGTTGCTGGCGGTGCTGCACCGTCACGGCGGCCTGTTCACCGGGGATCAGGACGTGTTTCTCAATGTGGTCGGAGGCGTCAAGGTGCTGGAAACCAGCGCCGACCTGGCCGTCCTGCTGGCGGTGGTGTCCAGCCTGCAAGGTCGCGCGCTACCGCGGGAGCTGGTGGTGTTCGGCGAGGTGGGGCTGTCTGGGGAGATTCGTCCGGTGCCAAGTGGCCAGGAACGCATTGTCGAAGCCGCCAAGCATGGTTTTACCCGCGCCATCGTGCCGCGAGGAAACGCGCCCAAGACCTCTCCCCAGGGCATGGAAGTGGTGCCCGTGGACAAGCTATCCGACGCGCTGGAAGTGCTGTAGCCCGGCGGCTTGCACGAAAGATCGCTCGAATGCATCGCACCGAGGCGCCGCACCAGCACGTTCCCGCAGCGCCGCAAGGCAGGCCCTGAACCCGTGGCAGGCTTCCTCGTGGCGCAGATGACATGTCAGGGGCCAGCCACACGCCGGGCCGCGTTGTGCGGTTCGGCTGGTGTAGAATGGGCCTATCACTGCCAAGGAGGTTTACATGAGCGCCATCCGCTTGACCCAATACAGTCACGGTGCAGGCTGTGGCTGCAAGATCGCCCCTGACGTGCTCGATGGCATCCTGGCCAAGGCAGGCCCGGGGGCGAGTCACTCGCAGATGATCGTGGGCAATCAGGGGCGTGAGGATGCCGCTGTCTTCGACCTGGGGGATGGGCGTGGCATGATCAGTACCACCGACTTCTTCATGCCGATTGTCGATGACCCCTTCGATTTCGGGCGTATCGCCGCCACCAATGCCATCAGTGACGTCTACGCCATGGGCGGCGACCCGGTGATGGCGCTGGGCATCCTGGGCTGGCCGCTGGACAAGCTTGGGCCGGATATTGCCGGTGATGTCGTGGCAGGTGCTCAAGCCGTGTGTCGGGAGCTGGGCCTGGCCCTTGCCGGAGGGCATTCCATTGATGCGCCTGAGCCCATCTTTGGCCTCTCCGTCAACGGGTTGGTAGATCTCAAGCACCTCAAGCTCAACAAGGGAGCCAAGCCGGGGGACCTGCTGTTTCTGACCAAGCCGCTGGGGGTTGGCATGCTGACCACCGCCGAGAAACAGGGCCTGTTGCAAAGCGGTCATCATGGCCTGGCGCGCGAGACCATGCTGGTCAGCAACAAGATTGGGGCGTCGCTGGCGCGTATCGAGGGCGTCAATGCGATGACGGATGTCACCGGCTTCGGCTTGGCAGGCCATCTCTCTGAGGTATGCGCGGCCAGTGGCGTAGCGGCTCGCATTGATTTCCGGCGGCTGCCTCGTCTGGCCGAGGCCGAAGCTTATCGCCGCCAAGGGGCCGTGCCCGGCGGCACCCGCCGCAACCGCGAAGCCCTGGGCGCCAGCTTGCCCGCGATGGACGAGGCACACTGGCAATGGTTGTGCGATCCGCAGACCTCCGGTGGCCTGTTGATCTCCGTACACCCCTCCTGGGAAGACGACGTGGAGCGCGTGGGTCGCGAGTTCGGCATCGAACTGGCCCCCTTCGGTGAGGTGGTCGAGGCCCGTGGCGACGCCTTGATCGAGGTGCGCGGATGACACTGCCGCTGGTACCGGCAGATCTCGGACTGCTGGTCGAGGGAAGAACCTTGATCGACGTGCGGGCGCCGGTCGAGTTTGCCCAGGGTAGCCTGCCTGGCGCGGTCAACCTGCCGTTGATGAATAACGACGAGCGCCACCGGGTCGGAATTGCCTACAAGGAATCTGGCCAGGATGTGGCCATCGCGTTGGGTGAGCGCCTGGTGTCCGGCGAGGTCAAGCAAGCCCGCGTCGATGCCTGGCGGAACCAGCTGGCGTCCACGCCGGACGCCATCATCTATTGCTTTCGCGGTGGGCTTCGCTCCCAGATCGCGCAGCGCTGGCTGATGGAGTCAGGGATTGAGCGCCCGCGCATTGAAGGCGGTTGGAAGGCCATGCGCCAGGGACTGTGCGCGCGTATCGACGAGGCTGCCCGTCAACCGATGCTGGTCGTGGGCGGGCTGACCGGGTGTGCCAAGACCGCCCTCGTCCAGGCGCTGGACAATGGGCTGGACCTGGAAGGGTGTGCCCGCCACAAGGGCTCTGCGTTTGGCCGGCATCCCTTGATCGCACCCAGCCAGATCGACTTCGAACATGACATGGGGCGGCGCCTTCTCTCGTTGCACGGCCCTATGGTGCTGGAAGATGAGTCGCGCCACATCGGTGCCGCCAACATACCCTTGGCGTTCTGGCGAGGCATGGAAGTGGCGCCGCGGATCCGGGTGGAGATGCCCCTGGACTGGCGGCTGAATCAGATCCACAAGGACTATATCGACGACCTGTGGACGGTTTACCGCCAGCAGTTCGGCGAAGTGCTGGGCTGGAAACTGATGCGCAAGCAGCTGTCTTCGGCCCTCGGGCGGCTCAAGAAACGCCTGGGAAGCGCCCGCCTGGCCAGGCTCGAGCGCTTGCAGGCGCTGGCGTTTCGCGAGCACCAAGCCGGCAATCGCCAGGCCCATGAGGCCTGGCTGGCGCCCCTGCTGACCGAGTACTACGATCCGATGTACCGCTACCAGCTTGAAAAGCACGGGGAGCGAGAGTTCCTGCACGTTGGCGATTGGGACAGTTGCCTCGACTTCGCCCGCCACTGGAGCCAGCAGCGGGCAGCGGCAAGCTGAAGGTGCTTCAACCGGCCGGCGCGCTGCGCAACCACTGGCTGAGCAGGCGATCCAGCAGCGGTGCCAGTGTATCGAGCCGCTGGGTGGCGTCCACGATATCCTGGCCTGAGGGTGACGCGGGAGGTGGCTCAGCCCCTTCCGGCGGTGGAATCTGGGACAGCAGCGCCTGCAGGCTCTCGCTATGGTGATGCAGATGGCAGGCGAGTCCTACGACGCGGCCCGAGTCCCAGGAAAATCCCAGCACGGGGCTCGACGCCGTGCCGCCTAGGGGCAAGGCATCGTCGGGTAGGCCAAAGACTTGGCGGTGCCATAGCAGAGCGGAAAAATCGTCGGGTAGGTCGAAGGGGCTGTCATCGGCGAGGTGAACGACGTGCCAGCCGATCTCGGCACGGGTGCCCCGGCCCACCGGTGCGCCCAGTGCCGCAGCGATACGCCGGGCCCCGCTACCCAGGCCAAGCAAGGGTTTCTGGCCGTCCAGCGCCTGGTCGATCAGCTTGCGTTCAGCCTTGAGCCATGGCGCAGAGGTCCGCTCCTCCAGGTCATCGAGAATGATCAGGGCATCGCAATCGCCGGGGCGTGGGACCAGTTCACCGTCGTAGAGATGGAAGATGGTGAAGCTGTGTCCCATGCTGGTCAGCCAGTCGCCGATGCGTGCGGGGCCCAGGTGTGGATGGTGCTGCAGCAGATGAAGGTGCATGGGGCCTCGCTCCAGTGCCGGGCCGAATCCTTCGGCCCTCGATGAAAATGCAACCAGAACCAAAGGTTACATGAATCCGAACGTTCGAGAACAGATCCTCACGATCATCAGTGAGATTCCCCCTGGTCGGGTGACCAGTTACGGTCGGATTGCTGCCATGACCGATGGCGCGACCGCCCGCATGGTGGCGAGGGCGCTGCGCGACCTGCCTTCCGGGCATGGCTTGCCCTGGTTCAGGGTCGTCACCGCGTCGCGTAAGCTGGCAGACCATGGGGGTGCAGACGAGCAACGCAATCGATTAATGGACGAAGGGGTGGCGTTTGATGCCCGCGGACGCATTGCCCAGGATCGGTTCTGGCCATAGCCTGGAGCCGCAAGCCCCAGCAGTGAGCCCCAGCGATAAACCAGCGTCAACATTCCCAGGCCATGACGTCGAGACGCGACGTCAGCCGTCGAACTCTCGAGATTGAGGCCATACAGGAGCCGTCATGGCGAAACCAGGATTTCACCAGCGCTTGCAAGCGCTGTCCCTCCGACAGCAGCAGGGCTTCATGGCCGCGCTGACCGAGCGCATGTTGCCCAACTATGCGCTCTATGCCGATACCAGTGGCCACGGAGATATTTCCGGCATGCGCGTGATTCTGGACCTGGTCTGGGAGCAGCTGACCGTCAAGGACGCGCGGATCGACTTCGACCGTCAGGCCGAAAAGCTGGCGGAGCTTGAACCGCCGGCGGATGACGACAGCTTTGGTGCGCGGCGTGCACTGGATGCCGTGGTGGCACTGTCGGCGATACTCGACACCATGCGGGGTGACGCTCCGGACGCCGTGCTTGAGGTGAGCCGGGTGTCGCGCGCCGCGGTGCGTGGGTTTATCGAGCTGACGGAAGGCGAAGATGATGCCGAGCGCTTGGCGCAGGTGGTCAAGACGCACCCGCTGATGGAAGACGAAAACGATTTTCAGGATGCAGCGTTGGAGGAGGCCGAAGCAGAGCCCTCCAAGAAACAGATGAAAGTATTGAAGAAGCTGGGCCGCAATGGCGGTGTCAGCAATCTCGGGCTGACGCTGGACTGAGCCTGTCGGCGGTCCAGGCAGACCGCCTCTTGCATGTCGCCCCCGCCAGGGACTACCTGACGGGGGCGACATGCTTAGGGCACCTTGTAGCACTTATCTTGCCGTGCCCCTTAGAGGCTATCTCGCGGGCCGGCTGTTCAGGCAGGCCACGCCAGGCCTGTACCGGGCGAGGATGCACCTAGAGGCGCATGGTGATGCCTCTGTCGGCCATGTAGCGCTTTGCCTCAGGGATAGTGTACTCGGCAAAGTGGAAGATACTGGCGGCGAGCACAGCGTCGGCATGACCTTCGCTGACGCCCTCGACCAGGTGATCCAGATTGCCGACGCCGCCGGAAGCGATGACTGGCACGGCCACGGCGTCGCTGATCGCGCGGGTCACGCCCAGGTCGAAGCCAGCCTTGGTGCCATCCCGGTCCATGCTGGTAAGCAGCAGTTCACCGGCGCCGTACTCCACCATCTTCTTTGCCCACTCGACCGCATCCAGACCTGTCGGCCGGCGACCGCCGTGGGTGAAGATCTCCCAACGGGCGGGTTCGCCGTCGGCGCTGACCCGCTTGGCATCGATGGCCACGACGATGCACTGGCTGCCGAAGCGCTCTGCGGCTTCCCTCACGAAGTCGGGATTGGTCACCGCCGCAGTATTGATCGAGACCTTGTCGGCACCGGCGTTGAGCATGGTGCGGATATCGTCACAGGTGCGAATGCCACCACCCACGGTAAGTGGGATAAAGACTTCGCCAGCGATGCGCTCGACCATGTCGACGGTGGTATCGCGATCCTCGTGGCTGGCGGTGATGTCGAGGAAGGTGATCTCGTCGGCGCCCTGCTGGTTGTAGCGCTGGGCCACTTCCACCGGGTCGCCGGCGTCACGAATGCCGACAAAGTTGACGCCCTTGACCACGCGTCCGGCATCAACGTCGAGACACGGAATGATGCGCTTGGAAAGTGCCATGGAGCCTCCTCAGACCTGGGTCAGTTCGTCGCACAGGCGCTGGCCTTCAGCCACATCCAGACTGCCTTCGTAGATGGCGCGGCCGGTAATGGCACCAAGGATACCTGGCTCGCCTGCCGCGATCAGGGCACGCAGGTCATCCAGGTTGGTGACACCGCCCGAGGCGATGACCGGGATACCACCATCTCGCGCCAGGGCGGCGGTGGCTTCCACGTTGACGCCATTCATCATGCCGTCGCGCGCAATATCGGTGTACACAATGCTGGAGACGCCGTCGTCGGCAAAGCGCTTGGCCAGGTCCACGGCCAGCACTTCCGATACCTCAGCCCAGCCATCGGTCGCCACGCGTCCATCATGGGCGTCGAGGCCGACGATGATGTGGCCAGGGAAGGCGCGGCACATCTGCGTGACGAAGTCCGGTTCCTTGACCGCCTTGGTGCCGATGATGACCTGGGAAACGCCGGCGGTCAGATAATGCTCGATGGTCTCCGCACTGCGGATACCCCCACCGATCTGGATAGGCAGGTCGGGATAGCGCCGCGCAATGGCGGTGACGGCTTCGCCGTTGACCGGATGTCCCTCGAAGGCGCCATTGAGATCGACCAGATGCAGACGGCGCGCGCCAGCCTCGACCCAACGGGCGGCCATGGCGACCGGATCGTCACCGTAGGTGGTGGCCTCATCCATACGGCCTTGCTTGAGACGGACGCACTGCCCATCCTTGAGATCGATGGCGGGAATTACCAGCATGTTGTGTCCTCGGGGGGGTGCCTAGAGTGTGCCTAGAGTGTGCCTGTAGAGCTGCGTGAGACGATAATCAGGGGAACGCGTGCCGCCATGCCACCGCAAACGCTGTGGGCGGGGTGGCTGGGCGGTGTCGAATCGCGACCCGGTCAGGGCGTCCATTGCACAAAGTTCTCGAGCAGCCTCAGGCCGTCACGAGCGCTCTTTTCGGGATGGAATTGCACCGCAAAGGTAGCGTCACGGCCGACGGCCACGTGCGCGCTGACGTTGCCGTACTCCGTAGTACCGAATACCTGCTCGTCCTGCTCTGCGGCGACATAGTAGCTATGCACGAAGTAAAAGTGTGCGCCGGGCTCGATACCGTTCCACAGCGGGTGAGCGTTAGGCTGCTGGACCAGGTTCCATCCCATGTGCGGCACCTTGAGGCGAGCCCCTTGAGTGTCCTGCATGTCCAGCGGGAACTTGCGGACCTGACCGGACAGAAAGCCCAGGCAGTCGATGCCACCATTCTCGTCGCTGTGGTCCATCAGCATCTGCTGGCCCACACAGATACCCAGCAGAGGCTTCGACTGGCTAGCCAACAGCTCCCGTACCAGTCCGCTCAGCTCGGTCCGTTCAAGCTCTCCCATGCAGTCGCGGATGGCGCCTTGGCCTGGCAGTACGACGCGAGTCGCCCCCTGGATCGAGCGGGCATCGCGGGTCACCAGCACATTTTCGTGGGTGACGTGTTCCAGTGCCTTGGCGACAGAATGGAGATTGCCCATCCCGTAGTCGATGACGGCAATGGTCATGAAGCGCTCCTTGATGGTTGGCCCCGAGGCGCCTCCGTCGGAGATCACCTCAGATGTTGTGATTCTGGCGGAGTTGGCCGCAGGCGACCGAGTTACAGGCTACCCTTGGTAGAAGGCATCTTGCCCGCCATGCGAGGGTCTTCGGCAGCGGCCATGCGCAGCGCTCTACCAAACGCCTTGAAGATGGTCTCGGCCTGGTGATGGGCATTGAAGCCTTTCAGGTTGTCGATGTGCAGGGTGACCTGGGCATGGTTGACGAAGCCCTGGAAGAATTCCCAGAACAGCTGGGTGTCGAAGCGACCAATGGTGGCGCGGGTGAAGTCGACATTCATGAACAGGCCTGAGCGGCCGGAGAAGTCGATGACCACGCGAGACAGGGCTTCATCCAGAGGCACATAAGCGTGGCCGTAACGGTAGATACCGCGCTTGTCGCCGATGGCCTTGGCGAATGCCTGTCCCAGTGTGATGCCAAGATCCTCGACGGTATGGTGGTCGTCGATGTGCAGGTCACCGGTGACGTCGATGTCCAGGTCGACCATGCCGTGGCGAGCCACCTGGTCGAGCATGTGATCGAGGAAGGGAACGCCGCTTTCACCCTTGAGGTTGCCTTCGCCATCCAGGTTGAGGGTGACGCTGATCTGGGTTTCCTTGGTGTCACGGCTGACCGTGGCAATACGCTCGGACATGTCGTCTCCTGCGCTCGCGCGCATGTCGAATATGAGGCCTTGATTCAGGGCGGGCCGCTCGCGGTGCGAGGCGCACAAGGCTGCCATTATAGTGAATCCGCGCCCCCATCCGCTACAATGCCACCATTCCAGTGGCGGCTTGCGCCGCCCTCCGGCCAAGGGAGACAGCTTATGCCGGTGACTCTCTATCGCGTCGACCGGGATGTCTGGGACGCCGATGAACAGGTGAGGATCGACCTGACTCGAATTTATGCCGATGCGCCAGAAGACCGCATCCAGCTACCCCCGGGGACTTACGTTACCGGTCAGCTTGAGCGAGGCTTCTTCTGGACGGCTCGTTTCAACGAGCGGCTGCTGGGGGCAGTGGCCGTCAGCCAAGGCGATGACCGCTGGCATATGCGTGACCTGTGTGTGCGCAAGACGACGCGTCGGCGTGGCGTGGGCTCGCGATTGCTGGCTTTGATCAGCGCAGCCGCCAACCAAGAAGGCATGAAGCTCAGCGTGGCGGCGTCCCAATTGACGCTGGCCGACCAGATGCTGCTCAAGCGCCTGGGGTATCAACTGACGCGTAGCGGTGATGATTTTCAACTCGACCTGCCCACGGGAGAAAGCGGCACATGAAACGTCTTGTAAGAACCCTTCTGGCGGTCGTCGGCGTCCTTGCGCTGGTGACGGTGGGAGCGGTGGTTTACGTCACCACCTTCTTCAATCCGGAAGACATGAAGCCGCGGCTGGTGGCGGTGGTGCAGGAGCATACCGGGCTGGATCTGTCGCTCGAAGGCCCGCTGGAGTGGTCCTTCTATCCACGTATCGGCGTCAGTGTGGCTCAGGCCGAGGCGCGCCTGGCCGACCAGCCTGATGATGCGCCGGCCTTCGCCGCGTTTTCTCGGGCATCGGTCAGCCTGGCGTTTACCCCTTTGCTGCGTGGCGAAATCGCCATAGATGGTCTGACGCTGGATGGCCTGACGCTGAACCTTGAACGTGATGCCGAAGGCACGGGCAACTGGGAAGCATTGCTTGAGCGCCTGGAAGACAAGGGACAGGACGCCGAAAAGGCGCTCGCCCCGGCCAGCGCGGGTCCCAATCCCAGCGACGATGGAGGGTTGTCCGTTGCCCTTAACATCGCCAGTGTCGAAGTCACCAATGGTCAGCTGTCCCTGGTGGATCAGCTGGCGCAGCGTGAATGGCAGGCCGACAAGCTCACCATCAATGGCAGCAACGTCAATCCTGATACTGCCTTCCCCCTCAGTTCGACCTTCCAGCTGCGCGTCTACGACCTGGTTGACGGCCAGCACAATGAAGAGGGTGACGCCATCGCCAGTCTGCAGAGTGACGTCTCGCTCGACGCTGACGTCAACCTGGGACTGGCCGACAGTCGCCATGTGCTGACCGATCTTACCCTGGAGACCAGCACGCTGGTGGAAGGAGCAGCGGAACCCCAGGAAGCCACCCTGAGCAGTGAGGAGCTGGTGCTCAACCTGAGCGAACAGCGCGTTCACATGGCACCTAGCCAGCTCGATGCCAGCCTGCTGACTCCCTCCTTGGGGGAAAAACGTGTCGCGCTGGCGCTGGCCTTTCAGCTCGAATCTGATCTCGCTGCAGGGACGGCGCAAGTCAGGGACATTGCCCTGACCGGGCCTGACAGTCTATCGATCAAGGGCAATCTCAACGTGACTGGCCTGAATGACGCTCCGCGCTATGACGGTCAGGTCCGTCTCGCGCCGCTGTCGCTGCATCCCTGGCTGGCCCGGATGGGCGCCATGCCGCGCATGACCAGTGACGAGGCGCTCACCGAAGTCGCCTTGACCAGCCCGGTGGAAGGCACTCTGGAAGGTCTATCCCTTAGCGGACTGACGCTGGTGCTGGATGACAACACCTACTCAGGCAGTCTGTCAGCCGACTTCGACGGGGCACGCCTTGAGGCCGATCTGGATGGCGATCGACTGAACGCCGACAACTACCTGCCCCCACCGCAGCAGGACACGGCGGCTAGTGGTCTGCCGGGCATCAGCGCAGCGCTGGCGCAGGAGGAAGCGCCTGCCATTGTGCCCGCCAGCTTCCTGGCGCAGTTGGACGAGCGCATTTCCCTGTCGTTGGGTCAGCTTGTGCTTGGTGGACAGCAATATCAGGACGTTAGCCTGGAAATGGAAGGGGAAGGCGGCGTTCATCGGCTCACCGAGTTTGCGGCAGGCTTTCATGAAGGCCGCCTGAAGGCGACCGGGTCGCTGGATGCCAGCGGCGACACCCTTGCCTGGCAGCTGGCGCCGGTCATCGAGAGCGTGCGTCTGGAATCGTTGTTGACCTCGCTCGGCCAGCAGCCGGCGCCGGTCAGTGGCTCCCTGGTCGCCAGCGGTGAGCTGACCACCCGGGGGAATGCGCGCCATGAGCTGACCCGCCACCTCAACGGCACGCTGGATACGCGGATCAACGACGGCAGCATTCCACGCGCCAATGTGTCGCGTCAGCTGTGTACCGCAGTGGCCCGTCTCGAGGGTGAGCAGACCACCCGTGAATGGAGTGAAAACACCCGCTTCGACAACATCAGCGCGCGCTTTGTCATTCGTGATGGCGTCGCCCACAACGATGACCTGCTGATTACCCTGCCGGGCATCGAAGTCGCGGGTGGCGGACGCCTGGACCTCGGCGCGCAAACCTTTGACGCCGACGGCGCGGCACGTTTCGTAGATACCGCTGACGCCGCCTGCAGCGTGAATCGGCGTCTCGAGAAGGTGCCCTTTCCGGTGCACTGTGAAGGCTCACTGGAAGGCGACAGCAGCCAATGGTGCCGCTTTGACATGGCGGCATTCCAGAGCAACCTGGGCAACCTGGTCGCTGACGAAGCCAAGGCTCGCCTGAATGAAGAAGTCGAGGATCGGGTGGGCAAGGAGCTCGAGCGACTCGATGAGCGCATCGGTGAAAAAGCTGGCCAGGAACTTCGTGACGCAGTCCGTGGTCTATTTAATTGAGCATCAAGCAAGCCAGTCTCTGCGCCGACCACCGTGTCGGCGCTTTTTTTCGTGTGTATCCTGGTTTGTGATCACTAACTATCTGGTTTTATGAAATATTATACAGAAGCCCCCGGGCGCCCCGATGATCGACAGCAGCATCAGGAGGCCGCGGTGGCGCAACCAGTGCTGACCGGAACGGCCTTTGCTGAACGCCTGCTGGCATGGTTTGACCGGCATGGACGGCATGATCTGCCATGGCAGAAGAATCGCACGGCATATTCCGTGTGGGTCTCGGAAATCATGCTGCAGCAGACCCAGGTGGCCACTGTTATTCCCTATTTCGAGCGCTTCATGCAGCGGTTTCCTGATGTGCAGTCGTTGGCAGAGGCCTCTCAGGATGAGGTGCTCCACCTGTGGACCGGGCTTGGATATTACGCACGAGGCCGGAATCTGCATAAAGCTGCCAGAGAGGTGGTGGAGCAGCATGGCGGAGAGTTTCCGGTCGACAGTGTCGACGCCATGGCAGCACTGCCCGGCATAGGACGATCGACGGCTGGCGCGGTCATCGCTCAGAGCACCGGACGGCGTGCGGTCATTCTGGACGGTAACGTCAAACGCGTGCTGACCCGCCTGCATGCGTTGGAAGGTTGGCCTGGTCGACCTGCCGTGGAGCGACAGCTGTGGACGCTGGCCGACCACTACACACCAACCGAGCGGGTGGTGGACTTTACCCAGGGCATGATGGACCTGGGCGCGACGCTGTGTCGTCGCGGCCAGCCTGAGTGTGAGCGCTGCCCTTTCAACGATGTCTGTGTGGCGCGAGCGCGCAACGAGCAAAAGCGTTTCCCCGAGTCCAAGCCGAAGAAGCGTGTTCCGCTGCGTCAGACCCGAATGCTGGTATTGCGTGACCGGCGTGGTCGTATTCTGTTGGAGCAGCGACCTTCCCAGGGGCTGTGGGGCGGGCTGTGGAGCTTGCCGCAGTTCGACAGCGATGACGAGATCGATACATGGCTCGCCCTGCAGATGGGGCATGCACAAAGGCAGGCGCCGTGGCAGAGCTTTGTACATGTGTTTAGCCACTTCCGGCTCGAGATCACGCCTGTACCAGCGCAAGTAGAGGCGGCGGATCAGGTCGCCGAGGGGCGCATGTGGTACGACCCGGAGGCGCCGGAGTCAGTTGGACTGGCGGCGCCGGTGAAAAAGCTGCTGGAAACGCTGGCGCCCTTTACTCTGCGCCCACCAGGGCCGGAGAGGGCTTAAGCGAGGCCGGCCTGGGCTGCTATGCTCGGGCCAGCTAGCGACCGCTACATCTATTTGGCGCTTCAGCAGACGCTGCATCCACAGGAGAGAGTCATGAGCCAGACCGTATTCTGCCGCAAGTATCAGAAAGAACTCGACGCCCTGCCGTTTCCGCCCTTGCCGGGCAAGAAGGGCCAGGAGATCCAGGCCAGCATTTCGCGTCAGGCCTGGGAGGAGTGGCAGGCGCTGCAGACCCGCCTGATCAACGAGAAGCACCTCAACATGATGGAGCCCAGCAGCCGCGAGTACCTGATGGAGCAGATGGAACGCTTCTTCGACAATCAGGAAACCGACCGCGCAGAGGGCTACGTCCCGCGTGATATCTAGGCTTCAGCCTGCTTCGGTCGTGGTCGCCATCATTTTGAAAGAAAAGGGGTTGACGGAAAACGGAGGAATTGGTTTAATACGTCGCGTTGGCAAGGGGCCAGATAGCTCAGTTGGTAGAGCAGGGGATTGAAAATCCCCGTGTCGGCGGTTCGATTCCGTCTCTGGCCACCAACTCTGCTGGGGTATCGCCAAGTGGTAAGGCACCGGTTTTTGGTATCGGCATGCGCAGGTTCGAATCCTGCTACCCCAGCCACGCCAACCCCGTTTCGGGTGAAGCGCTTAAAGGCGAATCATCAGAGCAGCAAGCGACCGTTAGGTCGACCCGAGCCGGCATAGCTCAGTTGGTAGAGCAACTGACTTGTAATCAGTAGGTCCCGGGTTCGACTCCTGGTGCCGGCACCATCTAAAAGATGGTTGGAAATCAAAAGCTTGTTGCAACATCAAAACCGCCCCTCGAGGCGGTTTTTTTGTGTCTCAAAGAAATCCGACCCTCTATCTCCGGTTAACCTTGAGCGCGTTGTCGTGTAGCTCCCACAACGTGGCGACTGCTGCGGGTAGCGCGATTGGTAAGTGCACTGGGAGGCCGCTTATCGACCCTGCATACCCGTCGCTGACGCCACCGGCATGCAGGGTGCTGTGACCCGTCCACTGCGCACATTCAGTCCCGTGTCAGTGGGTGGTGGGGGCGTCAGCGGGTGGCGACCACGATTCTTCCTTTGATCTGGCCGTCGGTGAGCCGTTCTGCCGCGTCAATCGCCTGTGACAGGGGGATTTCGGTGGCGATCTGCTCGAGGCTGTCATTGGACAGCAGTTCGGCGAGACGCTGCCAGGCGGCCATGCGTATCTCCTTGGGCTGCATCACGCTGTCGATGCCGGCCAGGGTGACGCCGCGCAGAATGAAGGGCATGACCGTACCGGGCAGGTCCATGCCCTGGGCCAGGCCGCAGCAGGTGACGGTGCCGCCATAGCGGGTGGAGGCCACAACATTGCTCAGGGTGTGGCTGCCAACGCTATCGATGGCGCCCGCCCAGCGTTCCTTCTGCAAGGGCTTGCCTGGTTGCACGAGCTCCTGGCGATCGATAATCGTACGGGCCCCGAGGGACTTGAGGTATTCCGCCTCATTGATCTTGCCGGTGGCGGCGACCACCTGGTAGCCCAGCTTGGCCAGCAGAGACACCGCAAAACTGCCGACGCCACCGCTGGCGCCCGTCACCAGGACCTCGCCCTGGTCGGGGGTGACGCCATGACGCTCCAACGCCATGACCGACAACATGGCGGTGTAACCCGCGGTGCCGATCGCCATCGCACTCTTGGTCGAGAAGGCCGTGGGAAGTGGAATCAGCCAGTCACCGTTCAGACGAGCCTTCTCCGCCAGCCCGCCCCAGTGAGTTTCGCCGACTCCCCAGCCGTTCAGCACTACCTGGTCCCCCACCGCAAACTCCCCATGGGACGATGATGTCACCGTGCCGGCCAGGTCGATCCCCGGCACCATGGGAAAGCTGCGCACGACCGGGCCCTTGCCGGTAATGGCCAGGCCGTCCTTGTAGTTCAGCGTGCTGTAGTCCACCGCGACGGTAACATCGCCTTCAGGCAGGTCCTGTTCGTGGATGGATTCGATGGCAACCTGCTGGTGGTCGTCTTCCTTGCGGATCACGATGGCCTTGAACATGGCTGTCTCCTTTTTAGACTGACTGTCTATGAAGTGTCGCGGGAAGGTCCCGCAGGATGCATGGCAGCGGCTTCAGGATGCCGCTCATGAGCGTCAGGGTGCTGGCGAAGTGGGCTGCAGCCCGGCGAGGAAGTGTGACGTGAAGACGTCGATGGGGCGTGGGCCGCGCTCGAGTCTTGCGCGCATGATGGCACCCTCCCACCCAATCCAGAAAGCTTCGGCGAGCAGCATGCAGTTGCTGTCGCCGGCGATATCACCGCGTTGGCGGGCCTCCTCCAGGCACGCGGCAAGGCGCTGCTGCCAGTCTGCCAGGGTCTCGATCAGCCTCTCGCGATAGTGGCTGGGCAGCCCGGCCGCCTCCTGGCCGAGGTTGCCGACCAGGCAGCCGCGACGATACCCATGGCGCGCCATGCCGGCCTTGGCGTCCTCGGCAAAGGCCAGCAGTCGGGTAAGGGGGGGCTGGGAAGCATCCTCCAGGTGGCGCTCGAGCTTGCCCGCAAAGTAGCTGGCATAGCGCTCCATGACCGCCTGGCCGAAGGCTTCCTTGCTGGCGAAGTAGTGGTAGAAGGACCCCTTCGGCACGCCGGCGCGCTTGAGTATTCCCTCCAGGCCAGCACCCAGGTAGCCATGTTCCGTCAGCGTCTCGAGGCCGCTGGCGATCAGGGCGGCCCGGGCATCGCCTTCCTGGGTGCCGATGCGGTAGTCGGTCTTGGGGGGACGCCCTCGGCGCTTGGTGTTTGCGTGAGTCATGGAGAGATTTTAGACCAGGCGTCTATAAAATCAATTGCCACCAAGGTCGAGACCTCCCTGACGGCATGTCTGACGTCGGCAGGCGATGCAGGTCGACAGCGTTGGATACGGGGGGCAGCAGGACGCCTAGAGACGTGATGCGTGGGGGATAGCGCAACATACGAATGGCCAGCGCCCGGAGGGGACGCTGGCCATGGGGATATCGCCTATGTCAGGCGTTGGTTCAGGCCTGGGCTGACAGACTCTCCACGGGGGCACGAGACTCGCTGGATTTACGCATCAAGCTGATGACCACGAAGATGGCCGAGTTGATGACCAACCCACAGAATCCCGGATGCCAGCCGAATGGCGCGTCCACGCCAAATTGCAGCAGCAGGGTGATCACTGCGCCGACACTGAGCCCGATAAAGGCCGCTGTCTGGGACGCACGCCGCCAGAAAAGAGCCCCCAGCAGCATCGGCAGTAGCTGCACAATGATGCCGTAGGCGCCAAGCAGCAGGCTCACCAGTGAGCCAGGATTGGCCAGCGCCAGGAGATAGGCCAGCAGTGAGATCACGATGACGCCATAGCGGGTCATCGACAGCGCCTGTTGCTCGGGCAGGGCGCGCATGCGTGGTGCGAACTGGACGACGTCTCTGACTAGAATGGTGGCGGAGGTATGAGCCAGGTTGGCCGCCGTGGACATGGCGGCGGCCAGCGCGCCGGACAGCGCCAGTCCGATGACCCAGGCCGGCAGGTCAGCCAGCTCCACGACGATGGTCAACAGCACCTGGTCTGGGGATTCCAGCGGCGTATCCGCCAGCAGCACGATACCGGCAAAGCCAATGATCAGCAGCGGCACCAGCAGATAGCTGTAAAGCGGATACAGCACGAACACCCGCTTGAGCGTCCTGACGTCCCGCGCGCTGTAAAACTTCATGAAGATGTGTGGCCACATCACGCAGCCCAGCGCGCTGACCAGTACAGCGGTCGAGAAGGCACCCCAGCCCATTCCGGTAGCGCCCGGCATGGTCAGATACTCCGGTGCCTGATCCTTGATCTGTTGGAACATCTCGCCGACGCCGCCGAAGAACTGCTCGGCTGTCGTCAGTCCGAGGGCCCAGGCGATGACGACCATCATCAAGCCTTGCATCAGGTTGGTCCAGCCGATGCCCTGAAGGCCGCTGGCGTAGACATAGGCGGCCACCACCCCGCATGCCAGCAGGCTGCCGAGCCAGAAGGGGATGGTGCCCGAGGTCGCGGCCTCGAACAGCAGGCCAGCACCGGCGATTTGAATCGTCAGATAGGGAATCATCGCCAGCACACTGACCACACCAATGACCAGTCCCAGCAGGTTTTTCGGCGTGGGGTAGCAGGCAGACAGGAACTCGGCCTGAGTCAGGAACCCGTGGCGCCGACCCAGTCGAGAGATATGCGGTGCAATCAGCCACCAGACAATGACCGCCAGGGTCAGGTAGGCGATGATATAGAACGCCGGAGCGCCCTTGCTGTAGGCCCAGCCGGGAGCGCCGAGAAAGGCAAAGGCAGAGAAGATCTCTGCGCCGAGGATGAAGAACAGCACCAGTAGGCCCATATGTCGCCCGCCCGCCACATATCCTTCCAGCGATGAGGTCTGACCGCGACGGGCGCGCAGGCCGACCAGCAGGACCACCACCAGGTAGCCCACCGTCATCGCGGTGATCAGCATCGAATCACTCATGATCCACCTCCTTCTCGGCGTCCTTGCGATAGGCGATCACCAGGCCGACGAAGAGTGCGAAGACCCAGGCGACGTACCAGAACATGAAGAAGGGCATGCCAAGGATGATGGGGTCGATGCGATTGGCGATAAGAGCCCCTGGCCAGACCATGGCCAGGGTGCAAAGCACGAAGTAGAGCAGCAGGCCTTTCGACGGCATGCCAGTGGAGTGTTTCATGAGAGACCTCTTGTTGTGGATTGTGGTCGTGGACGCTGTTGCCAGCTGATATCCCTGCGGGCGTCAGCTGTGATCGGCCAGCTGTGACCGGCCAGCGGCGATCGGGTCAGGAGGCCTTGGTCAGTCCTTCTAGCGCGATGGCGACCAGCAGTTGGCTGCCGGTAGGAATGATGGCGTCGTTGAAGTCGTAGCGAGCGTTGTGCAACGGCGGAGTGTCCGGCGTGTCGGCGCTGCCCAGGAAGAAGTAGGCACCAGGGCACTGCTCCAGCATGAAGGCGAAATCCTCACCCCCCAGGCTTGGGGCTACCTCTTGCTCCAGCGCCGATTCACCGAGCACCTCGCGGGCCGTATCGATGACATGCTGAGTGGCCTCGGGGTGATTGATGGTGGCGGGGAAAATGCGCTGATGGTCGACCTCGATCTGGCCCCCGTAGGTGGCTGCGACACCGTCGCAGGTACGGGCGATGGCGTCGGCAATGCGGTCCTGTGTGGCCAGGTCGAGGGTGCGGACGGTGCCGCTCAGGCGAACCTCATCGGGAATGATGGCGAAGCCATCGAGTTCTCCGCCCTTGATCCCGCACAGGCTAAGGGCGGCAGGCGACAGCGGGTCGGCATCTCGCGATACCACACTGTGCAATGCCTGAATGAGGGCTCCGGCCATGCGCACCGGGTCGATGGAGAGATGAGGGTTCACGCCACCATGGCCGCCCTTGCCACGGACGCAAATGTCGAGGCGGTCGGTCGCAGCCATGATCGGGCCGGGGCGGATCGCGACTTGGCCCCTGGGCAGGGCGGGCCAGTTGTGCAGGCCGTAGATAGCGTCCATGGGGTAGCGCTCGAACAGGCCGTCCTTGACCATTTCGCGTCCGCCACCCAGGCCCTCTTCTGCCGGCTGAAAGACCAGGTAGACGATGCCGGAAAAGTCGCGGTGGCGAGCCAGGTAACGCGCGGCACCAATCAGCATGGTGGTATGACCATCATGCCCACAGGCGTGCATGATGCCGGGTACTTCGGAGGCATGAGCGTGGTCGCTGGCCTCCTGGATCGGCAGCGCATCCATGTCCGCACGCAGCCCGATGCGACGCCCGTTGTCCGCCGCCAGGCCCTTGATGGTGGCGACCACACCCGTACCGCCCAGACCCTTTTCGTAGGGAATATCCAGGCGTTCAAGCTCTTCACAGACCCGCGCCGAGGTGGCGTGCTCCTTGAACCCGAGTTCGGGGTGGCGGTGAAAATGATGGCGTAGTTCCGTCAGGCTTTGCAGTTGATCGTCGAAGAACGAGGTGTCGATAGTCAGGGTCATGGGATGCCGAAGATGTGTGAATGATGTTCACCATCATGGTCGGCGGCTTTTTATAGATAAAATATTATTATTTTTCTATTACCATGCTTTTATTGTATGGATGTCGGGTGTCTGGCATGCCCCTGGGGGCGTCGGCGCCGGTGGCTGGACCACGAGGAGGCGAGCATGGACTTCAAGCAATTGCGCTATTTCCTGGCGGTGGTCGAGGAGGGCTCGATCTCCCGCGCTGCCCGGGAGATTCCGCTGGCCCAGCCCGCCCTGACGCGGCAACTCAGGCTGCTGGAGGAGTCGGTAGGGGCAACGTTGCTGGAGCGTTCGCGTCACGGTGTCAGCCTCACGGCAGCCGGCAGTGCATTTCACCGAGAGGCGAGGCGGCTACTACGGGAGTTCGAGACGGCCAAGCACGATGCGCGGCGTATCGCCGATGGCCAGCTTGGTCAGCTGCGCTTGGGCGTGACGGTCATGCACCTGTGGGTGCCGCAGATTGTCAGGCTGCTCAATCAGTTTCGTCAAAGCTACCCAGATGTCAGCCTGAAGGTGCAGTCACTGCTGTCTGCCCCACAGGTGGAGGCGCTTCGGCATCATCAGCTGGATGCAGGCATGCTGTTCTTCCCCCCACAGGACGATGATCAGCTCGACAGCCACTGCCTGTATGAAGATCGACTGGTGCTGGTCGTGAGCAAAGGTTCCCGGCTGGCGCGGCACCCGCCGAAGACACTGGCTGAACTGACCGGCGAGGATTTCATCTGGTTCGAGCGAAGCGCGACGCCGGTCTACCACGACAAACTCATCCATGCGTTTCAGCGGCGCGGCTTTACCCCGCATGTGGTTCAGGAAGGGACCGACAATGCGACCATGCTATGCCTGGTGGCGGCGGGTATGGGCTGTACCATCATGCCGGAGATGACCATGACGGGGGCGCCGGAGGGCGTCGTCAGCATCGCGCTGGATGACCTCGACATGGTCTTGCCATTGATGCTGGTGTGGCGGCGAGACGCCAGCCTGCCGGCGGTGCGTCGGCTGATCGACGTTGCCGAATCCCTGGCACTGAGTCGTTGATTACCGCTCAGCTCCTTCCTCTGCCGGCGGGAACGTTGGCGCATAACAGCAGGCCTGGGATCTGCAGCAGACGGCGTCCGCGTCACGGGGACGCCGTCCTATCCCGCTGGGTCGCTGCCCGGTGAGCGTCAGAGCACCATCGCCGCGATCCAGGCAAAGACCAGCATACCGAGGTTGCAGTGCAGGAAGGTGGGGATGACGCTGTCCCGAATATGGTCGTGCTGGCCGTCGGCGTTCAAGCCGGCCGTGGCCCCAAGGGTAATGGTCGACGCAGGCGAGCCGGCATCGCCGAGGGCGGCAGAAGCGCCCAGCAGGGCAATGGCCGCTAGCGGGTCAAAGCCCAGCGTCAGCGCCAGCGGCAGATAGATCGGGGCCAGAATGGGCACGCTGGCAAAGGAATCGCCAAAGCCGATGGTAATGAACAGACCGACGATCAGCATGACCGCTGCGCCCACCGCCATGTTGCCGCCAATCAACGCTGCCGAGGCGCTGACCAGGGCGTCGATTTCCCCCGTCGCGGTCAGTACGCCGGCGAAGCCTGAGGCGATGGTGATGATGACGGCGATCTGAGCCATCATTCGCAGCCCATCGGTGAACACGTCGTCCTGCTCCTGCCAGCGGAAGATGCCGCCAAGGGTCAGAATCAGGAAGCCCACCATGGCTCCGATCAGCAGTGAATCAAAGCTAAGCTGAAAGACCAGCGCCACGGCCAGCGCCGCCAGCGTGATAATGAGCTGAAGGGGCTTCAGCCGCGAGGGGGCGGTCGGCCGGGTGATCGCGACGGAGGCGTCAGGAGTGGCGTAGTCCCGCGGCCTGCGGTAGCTGATAAAGACTGCCACCAGCAGCCCTGCGACCAGTCCCAGCACGGGTAAGGCCATGGCCTTGGGCGCCATGTCGGCAGTCGCTGTCAGGCCGTGTGCAGCGCCCACGCTGTTGACGTTGGCCAGCAGGATCTCGTTGAGGAAAATGGCGCCAAATCCGGTGGGTAGCAGCAGGTAGCTGGCGCTGATAGAGCACGCCAGAATGCAGGCTACGGCGCGGCGGTCGACCTTGAGACGGTCCAGCACACCAAGCAGCGGTGGGATCAAGATCGGGATAAAGGCGATATGCACCGGCACCAGATTCTGGGACATCAGCGAGGCCACGATGAATAGCCCGAACAGCGTCCATTTGACGCTGCGCCGAGTGCCTTCCTCGTGACTGCCAAGTCGCGATGAAATGGCATCGGCCAGCAGCTCCAGCAGGCCACTGCGGGACAGCGCAACGGCGAAGGCGCCGATCATCACATAGGTCAGACCCACCTGAGCGCCTACCAGCAGATTGTCGTTGAACGCGCCGATGGCGTCGGTCATCGGCATCCCAGCATGCAGTGCGCCGAGCATGGCCGCACTGATCAAGGCAATGGCCACGGGAATCCTCAGCAGGCAAAGGATGATCATGCTGAGAATGGTCAGCACTACCGCGTTGATGTGATAGCCGGCTGCCAGGCTGATGCCGTACAGCGCGGCGCACACCACGAGGATAGGAAGCGCCTGGGCGCGGCTGTCTTGACGGCGCGCTGAGGCCGCCGGAATTGCATTGTCGGGCATGGTGTCTCCGGCTCAATCTGAGCCATGTGTCCAGGTGGTTACGGGGCGGCCAGTGAGGGGTGTGACGCGGGTTTGACGCTGCTCACCTCTCAGTGTGCTGGCAGCGGCAAACGTCACTGGCGCCAAGATCATACCTCAAGACACCGCTCGCCAGGCGTCTAACCCTGCAAGCCTCCTGTCATATCAGGTGCTATTTCAGGTGCTTGCCAGACCGGTGATTCACCATGCCAATAAAAAGCGCCGCCCTGATGGGGCGGCGCAACATCGCCAGGACGCGGTGGCGTGTCAGTGTCTCAGGCCATGGCCGCCGCTGGGCTGGGCATGGGCTGAGGGGGAGGTGGTGTCGTCGCCATGAGCGCCCGCTCCAGGTCCATGGCCTTGCACTTGTAGGCGGTACAGTTGGCGCAGTGCACGCTGTCACCGTCGTCGCGACCAACAGGAATAGTGAAGCGGCTGTGACCGCAGATGCTGCAGTTGAGGTCTAGAGCAACGGTAATCATACGCTGCACTCCTGTGCGACAGCACTGCGGTGTTGGCCATGTTGCTCTCTGCGGATGGCCATCATCAGGCTGCGAGACTTGTTGAGAAATCGCAGATAGTCCGGTGTCTGACGCTGCTCCCAATCGGCAACGGTGGCGTGGAATTCGTCACACTCGACGCAGCGGAGTTCATCCCAGTCATTGTGCTGCGAAGCGGATGCCGGAATAAGGGTGGCCTGGTCATGGCCGCACAGTGTGCATGTGATGGGGTAGTACATCTGGCGCCCTCCTTGGCGCGTCATCTTTCATCGCTCCTTGCGAGGTTACGCTGCAAGCGGTGGCTCGCTGCCTTGCTGGCCTACCCCTTGCAGCGTCATGTAAAAGGTTGTCATGTATTTCTATTTTGTGCAAGTTGTGTATAGCTTGTGCGGGGTGCGCTTGCGCTGTGGCGTCGCCGACGTTTCTTTCGACGCAGCATGATGACGCCTCTTTGTGACGTTTTGATGGATAGGGTGAGGGGAAAGCGTCGGGTAGAAAAATACTTGTACGATATATTTATCTGGTCTAGTTTTTGTACATGATGTTGTTACATACCGCCTCGGTGTTCTGAGTGGTGCAGATGGCCTTGGTTCACAGGGCTCTGGTTCACAGGGCTCTGGTTTACGGGGACTTGGTTTACTGGCCCTTGGTTTAAGGAGCCAGGTTTCAGGAGCTCCGGTTTAAGGGGCCGGGTTTATGGAACGCAGGTTGAGAAGCCCTGGTGGGTGGGGCTCCGGTGCCACGAGCCGACAGGTCCACCGAAGGCATGATGTCAGGAGGAAGGAGCATGAAGGCAAAGGGACTTTTGGCCGCCGGGTTGCTGTTCAGCGCCTCGGCAGTGTGCACCAGCGCAGCTGCGGCTGAGGGCGACACGCTGTGGCAGGTGATTCAGGACGATGAGCGCCTGACGACCTTTGCTACTGCGGTGGAGGCGTCCGACCTGGACGAGCGCATGAGCGAGGAAGGGGAGATGACGGTCTTCGCGGCGACCCAGGAAGCCTTCGACGCGCTGCCCGAAGGCCGTCTCGACGATTGGCTGAGCGACGACAAGACTCAGCATCGGCGTCTGGTCGAGGTGGTTTCCTATCATCTTGTGGATGGCGCGTGGCAGCCGGGCGACAGTGATGTTGTCACCACCCTGCAGGGCACCGAAATGTCGGTCGAGGAGCAGGATGGTGATTGGCAAGTAGGCAACGCGACGCTGGTAGAGCGTGACATTCAGGCAAGCAATGGCGTCATCCACATCATTGACGCCGTGCTGATTCCGGAGTGAGTTCTGGACTGACTAATAGGTTTCGATCGAATCCTGTCCCGTCTTGCCGCCCTTCAGGGCGGCTTTTTTTGTCATGAACAGGCGTAGGGGAACACTGCATGAATTCCGCCGCTTCGCTGCGTTACGCGCTGCTCAATTTCCTCACCTATACCGCATAGGCTCCGGGGGCAGCGCTGCGTGGGCCTTGCGCCGCTAGGCTGATGACTTCCGCGCTTCCTTAGCGAGGGCTGTCTGTGCGCCAGTAACGGCGTGTCAGGCGTACCAGCAGGGCCAGAGTCAGGGCCGCATAGACGGCGGCCATGACATCATCCGCGACAATGCCCAGGCCGCCGCCGATGCCTTCGATCTCCCGCACGGGGGATAGCTTGGAAATATCGAACAGACGAAACAGCAGGTATCCGAGCGGCAGCATGATCCGTCGGCGGTGGCGCGAGAAGGCCAGAACTACCAGCGGCAGGGCTACCCACTCATCCAGCACGATCTGGGAGAGATCGCCGCCTCCCAGCCACTGCGAGGCAAAGTGGCAGATGGGAACGGCGGTCAGGATCAGCAGCAGCGCGATCGCAAGCCGTCGTGCCGGCGGCAGCCGCAGCAAGTACCAGGCCACGGGAATGCCGATCAAGGTTCCGACGGTTCCGGGGGCCCAGGGCGAGTGGCCTAGCCCGAAGCCTGTGGCGATCCAGATCAGCAGGTCCTGCATGACACCTCTCCAGCAGTGCGCCCCAGGGAATCGTCAGGCGCCAAGACGCCGATAGTGGCGATTGGCGAGCAGGAACGCAATGCGAACATCCCCGTGTGGTGTAACGCTCAGGCTCCAAGTGCTAGCGGCTCGGGCCGTGCCGTTTCAGCTGGCCAGCGGCTCGTCCATGCTGTCGCTGTTGTCTCCATGACCCTCGGCGCTGGCGTCTGGGTCGCTGGCGATGGGCAGGACATCGACTTCGACCTCAAGCTGTTGCCGGCCGCCACCGGTCACGACGCCCTTGATCGGCGCTACGTCGTCATAGTCTCGGCCCCAACCCAGCAGCAAGTGACGCTCGCCAACGCGCACGCCGTTGGTGGGGTCGAGGTCCAGCCAGCCCCACCCTGGTATCAGCACCGCGAACCAGGCATGTGAGGCGTCTGCCCCTAGCAAGCGAGGCTGCCCAGGAGGCGGACTGGTCTCCAGGTAGCCGCTGACGTAACGAGCGGCCAGGCCGATAGAGCGCAAGGCGGCGATCGCAAGATGGGCAAAATCCTGGCAGACCCCGCGACGCTCTACCAATACCTGCGACGGCGTGGTTTCCAGGTTGCTGAACTGACTGTCGTAGTAGAACTCGTCATAGATACGGCGATTAAGGGCATCCACACACTCCACCAGGTCGCCGCCAGGGGGAAAGCAGGCCTCCACCCACGCCGCCAGCAGTGGACGACGCTCGATATAGGCCGAGTTTTCGAGAAATGGCTGAGCTTCCCAGTAGCTCGTGGTGCCAGGTGTTGCCAACAGGTCGCGGCAGGTTTCCCAGGACATGGCATTGGCAGGGGGCTGGGGCCGTGGGGAGGTGGTGATCCGCGCTTCCAGGGTTACTTCCAGCACCTGGTGCGGCGTGTCGATGGCAAACAGGTTGATACGGTTGCCAAAGGCATCGCAGCGTTGCTGGTGCAGCGGAGTCATGGGCGATGTGGACAGGCGCGCGAAGGCCACCTGTTGCCAGCCCAGCACGCGAGGGGACAGACAGGCTTCGTTCTCGCTGAGCGTCACGATCTCGCTATAGCGATAGCGGGTGGTATGGCGCAGGTAATAGTTCATCTTGCAGTGCCCGAGCGAGGGCCTGATACCCGCATGACGCAGCGCCGGCTGGCAGGCACGTCATGGTCAAGGATGGACCGTCCTGCGGTCCCGGCATACGAGGACATGATGAGTGCGATGTGGCTCCTGATGACGAAGGGATACAGCACCTGTGGCGCTGTGATCAAGATGTACCCCAGGCTGGGCATCGGCTCAAGTCCGCCGTATGCCCGTTGAGCTGCACTGTAACCTTATACCCTCTGGACCTCATCCCTCAGGACCCCTGGCAAATATCCGCAGGTGGGTCCATGAGCTTGGCTCGCTTTCCTGACCAAGCTCTCCAGACCAAACTCTCGTGGCCAAACCATCCACACCCCTTTGGCGGCGACAAAGCATCCACATCCTGTTGAGGTTGGGGAGGCCGGTTTCAGCCCGTCGTGACGCACTGTCCTGGTGCGCGCGTCGGCAGAACTGCCCCGAGGACGAGCCAGCAGCCTGCCAGGGGCGTGACGCATTCACCGCCATGTGCCCGTTGCGGTGCCGATTGTCCCGGCGGCTAACTTACCTGTGTCCGATACGGCAGATTTTCTGTGTTCTGGTACAGACCTTGCTATACAGCAGGTAGGGGACCCCGATATGTCGATGGGATGTACGCCAGTCTGGTGCATCACGATCCGGTGCAGGATGCCTCGGTGGACGAAGGCATAGCAGGGTAGACCGCTGTTGATAACAAGAGGGTGTGCCGATGAGCCATGTGGATTGGCAGCAGTACAACTGCGCTGGGTTCTACGATGAACTGGTGGCCATGCCCGGGATGCCGCGGGACGCGGCCAAGATGCTGTGCGACGTGCTGGAGGGATTTGCGCCGGATGAGCTGGCTGAGCGCAAGACGGCGGCAGAGATTGCCATCAGAACCATGGGCATCACCTTCACGGTGTATTCGGAAGGCAGCATGATCGATCGGGCCTGGCCCTTCGATATCGTACCCAGGATCATTCCCGCCGATGAATGGCGGCGTACCGAAGCCGGCCTGAAGCAGCGCGTCGAGGCGCTCAACCTGTTTATCGACGACCTCTACCACGACCAGAAGGTCATCAAGGATGGGGTCTTGCCCGCCGATGTGCTGGCGCAGTCGGTCAACTTTCGTCCCCAGTGTGTCGGTATCGACCCGCCCCACGGCGTCTGGGCACACATTTGTGGGTCCGACCTGGTGCGCGGTGGGGACGGCACGATCTACGTGCTGGAAGATAACCTGCGAATCCCCTCCGGCGTCTCGTACATGCTCGAGAACCGCAACGTGACCAAGCGCGTGCTGCCGGAGCTGTTTGCCTCGGGCAAGATCCTGCCCGTGGACGATTATGTGCCCCAGCTTTACGACATGCTGGCCGGCATGTCGCCTCGTCCCTGGGACGACCCGCAAGTGGTGGTGCTGACGCCGGGGATCTACAACTCGGCCTACTACGAGCATGCCTATCTGGCGCAGCAGATGGGGGTGCAGGTGGTCCAGGGCTCTGACCTTGTCGTCGATGATGACGATGTGGTCTACATGCGCACGGTACAGGGGCTGACCCGGGTGGACGTCATCTATCGGCGTATCGATGATGCCTTCCTCGACCCGGAGGCCTTCCGTGCCGACTCCGTATTGGGGGTGCCGGGACTGATGCGGGCCTGGCGCAGCGGCAAGGTGGCACTGGCCAATGCCCCCGGGGCCGGGGTGGCCGATGACAAGGTCGTCTATGCCTTCGTGCCGCAGCTGATCAAGTACTACCTGGACCAGGATGCCTTGCTGCCGAACGTACCGAGCTACCTCTGCATGCTTGAGGAGGATCGGCGCTACGTGCTGGAGCACCTGCATGAACTGGTGGTAAAGCCGGCCAACGAGTCAGGCGGCTACGGCATGCTGATGGGCCCTCAGGCCTCCCAGGCGGAACGCGACGCCTTCGCCAAGTTGATCCAGCAGGACCCGCGCAACTACATGGCCCAGCCCATGCTCAACCTGTCGACCACGCCGACCCTGTTCGACGGTCGGCCTGAGCCTCGCCACGTCGATCTTCGGCCCTTCATCCTGTCTGGCCAGGATGGTGCCTATGTCACCACCGGCGGCTTGACCCGTGTTGCGCTGGTAAAGGGGTCGCTGGTGGTCAACTCGTCCCAGGGCGGGGGCAGCAAGGACACCTGGATCGTCGAGACGGGGGAGGACTGAGACCATGCTGATGCTTTCAAGAGTCGCCGAGAACCTGTACTGGATGGCCCGCTATATCGAACGGGCCGAGGACACCGCGCGCCTGATCAACGTCTCCAGCCACCTGATGCTCGACATGCCCTATCGACAGCCGCTGGGATGGGCGGCGATGGTCGATATCACCGGAGGCGGGGAGCTTTTTGCCACCCTTTACGATGAGCCCAATGACCGCAACGTCATCCAGTTTCTGTGTGCTGACCGGCGCTACTCCGGGTCGATTCTGTCCGCCCTGGCTCAGGCCCGGGAAAACCTGAGGACTACCCGGGACGTGGTGCCCCGGGAAGTCTGGGAAGAGATCAACCAGCTCTACATGAATGCCAGCGCCCAGGCTGATGCCGGGTTGGGACCTGGCCGTCGCGAGGTCTTTCTCAAACTGGTGATTCGTGGCTGCCAGACGCTGATTGGCCTGATCGAAGGGACCCTGAGCTACGGCGGTCCACGGACCTTCATGATGTTGGGGCGCCAGCTGGAGCGTGCCGACATGATCACCCGCATCATTGATGTGCGTTCGGCCAACCTGCTGCAGCGAGACAGTGATGAGATTCGGCCCTTCGAGCACCTGCAGTGGATGAGTGTGCTGAAGTCACTGACCGCCTACCAGATGTATCGCCAGCACGTGCGTTGTCGAGTAAGAGCCACTGACGTACTGCGTTTTCTGGTGCAGGACGGCAAGTTTCCACGCTCGGTGTCGCGCAGTCTGAAGGACAGCATGCGTGCGCTGCGCTCGCTGCCGCGGCATGACAGGGCATTGGCCACCGCGACGCTGGTTCACGCCGATGTGGCCGAGGCCGACGTGCTGGCGCTGGTTCGTTCTCCCGAGGCGCTGCACGAGTTCATCGACACCCTGCAGCAGGGCGTTGCAGAGCTGCATGCCGCCATTGCCCGCACGTACTTTCCGACGCTGGATGACCTGGAGGAAGTGGCGCTGGCGACGGTGGCCAACGAGGAATAGCGGGACGTCGCGAACGGTAGCTACGCCATGCGCCGACTCGCTGTCGGCGCTATGGCGGTCGCTCGCTACCGGCTCTGATCGATATGTTCCCCATCAGCAATGTTGGTCTTCATGGCCTTACAATGGCCATTTCATGTGGTGCTGATCGATGACGAAGACGTGCCGATGCCGACCTCCAAGATGGTCGTGAGGATGGCGATGGGGCTCCGGCCCCTCCCAGCCCTCATGCTCATGCTGATGGTGCTCATCATGGTAATGCAGATGGGTATGCGCCACCGGGTCGTGGTCATGCTCGAGGATCTGCGGGTCCCGTGCCGACCAGGCTCGGGTCGCGAGCGTCGTCGATAGCAGCGCGATTACCCCCAGTAAGGCGAAGGTCTCGGTCAGCCCCACCTTGGCCCCGACCCAGCCGGCCAGCGGATAGGCCACGAGCCAGCAGCCATGTGATAGCGAGAACTGTGCGGCGAATAGCGCCGGACGGTCCTCTGGATGGCACGACTGCTTGAGCAGGCGCCCAGTGGGGGTCATTACCAAAGAGGCGCCGGCGCCCAGTAGGAACCATAGCGCCACAAGGCCGACGAAGTCGGGAGCGAGCAGACCGAGGAACAGGCTCACCGTCATCATTACAGCGCCCGTGAGCATGATCGGCCGCTCCCTCATGCGTTCTAGCACCTTTGGCAGCAGCAGAGCCGCCAGAATTGAACCACCTCCCACCGCCGCGAAGGCCATAGCCACCGCTTGCTCGCCCAGGCCCAGAGAGGAGCGGACGTAGACCACTGTATTGACGACCTGCATGGCTCCAGCGGCCGATACCACCATATTCAGGGCCAGCACCCCGCGCAGCCGAGGCGTCTTTAGATAAAGCCGCATACCATGGGAGACCTTGCGCCAAACGCTCGGCGTCTCTTCCTCCACCACCTGGGGCGACGGCAGTACTACCGAGATGACTAGGCCGGCCGAGACCAGGAAGGCCAGACCGTTGAGCAAGAACAACACATCGAAGCCCATGACCATCAGCAGCGCTGCGGCTGCCATGGGGCTGAGCAGGTTCTCTAGGTCGTAGGAGAGTCGCGACAGTGATAGCGCTTGGGTGTATTCCCCCTCGTCTTCGAGGAGATCTGGGATCGTTGCCTGGAAGACCGGAGTAAAGCCCGCGGAGGCGCCATTGAGCAGGAAAATCAGTACGTAGATCTGCCAGATCTCGGTGACGAAGGGCAGCGTACAGACCACTGAGGCTCTCAATAGGTCCAGGCATACTAGCAAGGCACGGCGCGGTAGACGCGAAGCATAGGCCCCAACTAGGGGCGCAATGCCCACGTAAGCCACCATCTTGATCGCTAGCGCTGTACCCAGCACGGTCCCAGCCTGCCCCGCGGCCAGTTCATAGGCCAACAGCGCCAAGGCCACCGTCGTCAGTCCGGTACCGGCAAGGGCGGTAATCTGGGCCAGGAACAGGTGACGGTAACGGCGGTGACTCAGCACCTTGATCATGCAGTTCTCCTGGTGATGAGAGAGACGTTACAGATAGCGCACAATCGTCTTGAAGTCGTCGACTCGGGCCCGCTCCCCCGGTGCCTGGGGGGCAATCGCTTCATCCAAACAGTGGTCAATATGATCCTGAATGAGGGTCCGCTTAGCCTGTTGGATCGCCTTCTCCACGGCATGTAGCTGCTGGGCCACTTCCAGGCAAGAGCGCTCTTCCTCGATCATGCGGGTCACGCTCTCCAAGTGCCCGCCCGCTCGCTTCAGGCGTTTGATGATGTCGGGATGTGACTGGTGGGTATGCGATGTCATGATCCGTTCCTCGTTGGTATTTATATCCCCCTGGGGGGGATGTTAGACTCCTGAACGCTGTCGTGACAATGTCCCATGAAGACAAGGTCACATGGTGCATCATCTCGGCTTTCGCCTTGGAGCTAGTCTGCCTCTATGTTCAACCGCCTGTGCCAACACCTCGGTCATCTGTTCCTGTTGCTGCTGATCGCGCAGGGGCTGGTTATGTCCGGCATCGGCGAAACTCGCGCACACGGACCGGTCGACGCAGTGGCCGTCGAGCACAACCTCCAGGAAGAACTCCAGATAATGCATGGGCATGCGCACCGCCACGTGCATGCGTCGACCGACCGACAGCCGCTGTCCCATGACGGTGGAAGCCACTTCCATGAGACGGCGGATAGGATCATGGACAGGATTGTCATGGCACTCCTGCCCCCCAGCACCATCCGGCAGCAACAGCGGGATGGCAGCCCGCTTCGTCGAGCCTTCAGGCTCGAGCGCCCTCCACGGCCGGTCATGGCGGCATGACCTTGGTCGCCTGTCAGGCGACCTTAATTCGATACCTAAACCGTGGAGAGTTTCATGTTCCCCTCATTGATGAGGGGCGAGTGCGGTGTGCCTGATAAGGCCCGACACTACGCCCTGACCCTGTTCGCCCTGCTGGTATTGCTCCTAGGAGCCAGCGGCGATGCCCTCGCCCATGCCGTCGCGGAAGGCGACAAGGGCTATATCCAAGAGATCTACGGCATCCACCTGATGTCGTTCATCTACCTCGGCGCCAAGCACATGGTGACGGGGTATGACCACATTCTGTTTCTGCTAGGGGTGATCTTTTTCCTCTACCGGATGCAGCACATCGCCATCTACGTCAGCCTATTCGCGCTGGGGCATTCCACGACGATGCTCCTCGGGGTGTATTTCAACATCGGCCTCAACAGCTATCTGATCGATGCCATCATCGGGCTCTCCGTCGTCTACAAGACGTTGGACAATCTCGGCGCCTACCAGCGCTGGTTCGGTTTCCAGCCCAACACTAAGGCGGCGACGCTGGTCTTCGGCTTCTTCCACGGCTTCGGCCTTTCGACCAAGATCATCGAGTACGAAATCTCGCCGAACGGCCTAGTCCCCAACCTGCTGGCGTTCAACGTCGGCGTGGAAATCGGCCAGCTGCTGGCCCTTGGGGCCATCCTTATCGTGATGGGGTTCTGGCGACGCACCCCGGGCTTCCTGAGCCATGCCTACACCGCCAATGTCGCCATGATGTGCGCCGGTTTTGTACTGATCGGCTATCAGCTCACCGGCCTGTTCGCCACCTGATTTCAAGGAGTTCGAGATGTACAACACCGATATGCCTAACCGCGCCGAACTGCCCTCTACCGGAAAGTTGATTCGCTCAACCCTGTTGGCCGCCGTGGTCGCCACCGTGCTACTGGTCACCGTCGTGCTGCCTGCGGAGTACGCCATCGACCCGACCGGCACGGGACGCCTACTGGGGCTGACCGACATGGGGGAAATCAAGCAGCAGCTGGCCGAGGAGGCCGAACTGGACCGGATAAATGCCACGGCGGCACCTCAACCAGAGGCCCCGGCCGCAGCCATGCCGAAGCAGGAGGCCCAGGAGGCCGTCGCCGAGACTGCGCCTGCCGCAGCTGAGGCGCAAGCCCCGGCACCCGAGCCGGCCGTTACTTGGCGCGATGAGGTGCAGTTCACCCTGACACCGGGCGAAGGGACGGAATACAAACTGACCATGGAGAAAGGTGCCGTAGCCCGCTTTGTCTGGGAATCCGAGGGTGGCCCGATCAACTTCGATACTCATGGCGACGGTAGCGGCAATGCCATCAGCTATGAGAAAGGGCGCGGTGTGGCAAAGGATGAGGGGAGTCTAGAAGCCGCCTTCACGGGTAACCATGGCTGGTTTTTTCGCAACCGCAATGACAATGAAGTGACCATCGAGCTTCGCCTGGACGGAGATTACGGTGAGTTAAAGCGGATGCTCTGATAGTTGGGTTCTTCCTTCGCCATCCTGACCCTCTCTGAATGAGGGTCAGGAATCGAGCCACTTATCCTCTTTCTGCTTAACGCAGACTGTCATCGGCTATACTAGTGCAAGGGCTAGACAGCTCGTCCAAAGGGTTCTGCGTCTGCATGGCGGGCAGACAGCACCATCTCGTGGACGTAGCGCAGCTTGGCGGCAATGGTTGGTGTAATCACTTCCGGGACCAGGTCGAGCAGCCCCATCTCGCGGTTCATTTCATTGAAGCCCAGGCTCAAGCGACCAAAGGTGTAGAGCATGGCGTCCAGGTCCTCGTCAAAGCCGGTGGGGGTGATGCCGAAGTGTCCGGCGGTATCGAGGATCGCCACCATGTCGAGGTAGAAGCCGAAGGTCTCGGCGAAATCCTCCCAGGGGTGCATGGTGGCGTAGGCGGACAGATGGTGCTCTCGCCAGTCTGCAGGTGGGCCCTGCTGGTAGTGGCGCTCGAGGGCGTCGCTGTAGCTGGGGTGGCGATGGTCACCAAAGACGGCGATGCAGGCGTCTTCGTCTCTCCCCTTGATCAACAGCTCCCAATAGTAGTGACCGATCTCGTGTCGGAAATGCCCGATCAGCGTCCGATGAGCCTCATTGAAGTCGGTGCGCAGGCGTTCGCGTTCGACATCATCGGCCTCCTTGACGTTGATGGTGATGTGACCGCCGGCGTGCCCGGTAAACACCGGCATGCCTTCTTCGCTGCTGTGCCATCCTCCTTCCACCGGTACTTCGTCCGCCAGGAACGAAAAGGATAATGGCGGGTCTGCCTTGTCTGGGCTGACCTCATGGGGAAGCCCCAGCAGATCAAGGGTATAGAACAGGCGTCGCTTGGCACTCTCGAGCTTGGCCCAGCGCTCGCGATGGCCTTCGATGGACAGGTCCGGAATGGCCCGGTTGTGGCGGCAGCAGTCACACAGGGTTATCCCCTGATCGGCCTCCTGGGCTGTGAGCATGCGATTGCAAACCCCTTCCACCGCATAGTTATGACACTTGACCAGCAGGGTGCCACAGCCGTCGTCGACACAGCGGTAGCGCCCGTCAGCTTGCCGTTCCATGGCGACCAGGGCATTGCATCCCGGACACCAGCCCACCTCCGTCGCGCAGACCAGGCATTGGGTGTTATCGAAGAACAGCCGATTGTCGCAGCGGTGACAGGGGTAGTGGCGCATTGAGGCGTCCTCGATCAACGGCAATACATCAGTTGCCGCTAGTATAGCCAGCCTAGTGGTCAGCGCTGTGTTGAGTGTGCTCAACGGATGGGCAGACCTGCCCCGCTGCGCCAGGCTGGCTCGCTCACCGGCATCAGCCGAAGCGTTGAGACGGCCCTTGGCATAAATGCGCCAGGAAGTTTGCCTGGTCCTCGGCGAGGCGGGGTTGCCAGGGGGCCTCGTAGATCGCGAAGTGGCCGGTGTCGTAGGTCTTGAGGGTGACCCGGTCCTTGAGGATGTCGGCCAGTCGGTAGCCGGGGGCAATCGGCGTCACGCTATCGCGGAGGCAAAGTTGCAGCAGCAGCGGACAGGACAGCCGGTGGGCGACCTTGACGGGCCGATAGAGTCCCAGCGCCAGCAGCGCACGCGGGGCAATGCGGTTGTCGAAGTCGTCACCGGCGAAGCGCTGAATGCCTTCCAGCGCATCGGGTGCGGTGAGTGCGGCCAGCGTGCCCGACTCACCTGCCAGCGGGATATAGTGTGGGGACCGCCCGAGGCTGCCGCGTATCAAGTCGGCAAGGCCCGCGCCGGTCATGCGCAGGAAGGTCCCTAACCCTTCGTCCTTCAGCTTCACCAGTGATGAGGCCTGGCCGTCCAGCATGGGATTCATGGCAATGACGGCGGCGATATCCCGACGCCGTGCCGCCAGCTGGAGGACATGGGCGGAGGAAAAGGACGTCCCCCATAGCACCAGCGGACGGAGCGATTCGAGGCTGCGGGCGTGATCGATGGCAGCCAGGTAATCCTGCTGCTGGCGGCAAATGCCGAGCAGCTGGCGCGGCTCCCCAGCGGAGCGTCCGAAATGGCGATAGTCGAAGGCGAGCACGCTGTGGCCCGCCTGCTGGAGTGCCTTGGCGTAGGGCATCAAGCCGCCCTCGACGGTGCCGCCAAGGCCATGGGCCATGATCACCAGGGCACCGCTGTCCGGCGTCGCTGACGCCGACGGTAGCCACCAGCCGTGGCAACGGGTGCCTTGACTAGGAAATTCCACCTGGCGAATGGGCTCTGGGTGTCTGTTGCTATCGCTCATGGCGTGGCCTTGTCTCTCACCGCGTGGCCCGGTATCCCGGGGTGGTGGGGAGCGAGCTCCAGGGTCATGTAGACGCTGTTCGGGTCCACCACATAGTCGGCGAAGGGCGCGCAGATGACGAAACCATGCTGTGCATAGAAGCGCCGGGCCGGGGCAAACCCTGGCTGGGAGCCCGTCTCAAGGCTCAAGCGTCGGTAGCCGCGCTGACGAGCTGCCGCTATCAGGTGTTCGAGCATCCGCGTGGCGATGCCACGTCTCAGTTGATCCGCAGCAGTGCGCATTGACTTGATCTCGCCATGATCGTGGCCAATCGCCTTCAGCGCCACGCAGCCGACAAGTCGATCCTGCTCCCACAGCCCCCACAGGGTGACGTCATTGCCCTTCAATTCGTCCAGGCTAAGTGCGTGCCGGCTCTCCGGAGGAGAGTCTGGCGCCAGCCGCTTGAGGTCTCGCCGGTGGGCGCGAATCATGGCCACCATATCGGGGTGAGTCAGATCATCTTGCTTGAACTGAAACATAAGGATCCTCGAGAACGCTGGCGCCTGGCTGGGCCAGTCACAGGGGCATGGACCGCAGTCTACAGGGCTGGCCATTGTCCGGCGAGACGGACACCTCTGTTGGTGCGACTGGGCAATCGAGTCAGGCGTGTCAGGGCATCGTGGCAGGAGACGTCCACTGGCGCGACGACCACTTTTTGTCAAAACCGTGGCGTAACAACGCTGTGTTAGGGGGTAGTGTCCCCGGAAAATGGCGTGGGTCAACGGAGTATATATATGCGTTATGTAATCTTATGTCGCGATGAATTAAGGCCTGCTTAAGGTTGGCGGCCCATGCTGTCTCTCCTGTACTTGCTGATGGAGAGGCCAAGATGGCGCCCGTTACCTTGTCGGTACTGATCCCCGCCCACAATGAGTCGGCCAATCTGCACGGTCTGCTCGATGAAATTGCACATGCCCTGGCGGGCCATGACCACGAAGTGATTGTGGTGGATGATGGTTCAGATGATGACAGTTGGTCGGTACTGGTCAGCCGGGCCAATCGACAGCCAACGTTGCGACCGCTGCATCATCGTAGCAGTGCGGGTCAGAGCACGGCGCTGTGGCAAGCAGCCCGACATGCGCGGGGGCAGTGGTTGGCCACGCTGGATGGCGATGGGCAGAACGACCCCGCAGATATTCCAGCGTTACTTCAGGTGGCCATCGCCGAACGTGCCGACCTTGTCGGCGGCCATCGAGTAAGCCGCCAGGATAGCTCCCTGAAGCGGTTTTCCTCAAAGGTGGCCAATGCGGTTCGTGCTCGTCTGCTGGGTGACGGCTATCCCGATAGCGGCTGTGGCATCAAGGTCATCCGTCGAGCAGCATTCGCCTCCTTGCCCTACTTCGATCATATGCACCGCTTCCTTCCTGCCTTGATCACCAGCCAGGGCGGTCGCTGCCTGGCTCGGCCGGTCCATCACCGGCCCCGTGGTCAGGGAGCTTCCCACTACGGTCTCGGCAATCGGCTATGGGTAGGCATCGTCGATATGCTCGGGGTCATGTGGCTTCAGCGACGCAGTCGCCTGCCGGTGGACTGCCGCTGCGTGGACAATGCCCTGGACCTGCCTCGGGTCAGCGATAGTACAGCGCTTCCACCTCACTTCATCGCGACTCAAGCGACCAATGACCAGTCAGTACCTGCGGTGTCGACGCTGGAGCAGGTGTGATGACCTGGAACACATGGTTGCTTGTCGGATTTTTGGGTCAGGCGTTGTTCTCCGCTCGGTTTATCGTGCAGTGGATCGCCAGCGAGAAGGCGCGGCGCAGTGTCGTGCCAGTGGCTTTCTGGTTCTTAAGCCTGGGGGGCGGTGCCACGTTGCTGGCTTATGCGATCCATCGTCGCGACCCGGTGTTCATCATGGGGCAGGGTGCGGGCCTGTTCATCTATCTGCGCAATCTAATGCTGATGCGCAAGGCGTCCCAGCGTGACCGTAACGTTCGCCAGGCGGCGTAGACGCCGAGCGGGCCCTGGTGGAGTGTCTGTGCTCTGCTCGAGGCCAGCGTGCCTGTTCAGAACCCTGTTGAGGAAAGCAGCATGTTCGTAGTGGGATTACCCCGACGCCCCGGCTGGGGCTGGTGGCTGGGCCTTGTCGTCTTTGCCGTGGTGCTGTTGGCCCTGGGCCTTGGTTGGCGGGATCCGTGGCCCGCCGATGAACCACGTTTTGCGCTTAACGCGGTGGAAATGCTGGTCACCGGTGAGTTCTGGATTCCTCATCGGGGCGGAGAGCTGTATGCCGACAAACCCCCGATCTTCATGTGGGCCAGTGCCTTCTTCATCTGGCTGACCGGATCCATGCGTATCGGCTTCATGCTGCCCTCGCTGTTGGCGGGGCTCGGCACCCTGGGCCTGATCGTGGATCTGTGTCGTCGCCTGCATGGCCCCCGGGTGGGTCTGCTGGCGGGTATCGCGACGCTGGCCACGTTGCAGTTCGTGCTGCAAGCCAAGACCGCTCAGATCGACATGCTGCTGACATTTTTCACCACGCTTGGTACCTACGGCGTGTTGCGTCACGCATTGCTCGGACCCGCCCGGGGCTGGTGGCGGGCAGGCTTCGTCGCCATGGGGGCCGGCATCCTGACCAAAGGCGTGGGCTTTCTGCCGCTGGCGCTGTTGCCCGTCTGGGGCGTGATCAGTTGGCGCGGTCGTCACCAGGGACAGGCCAGGGTCACGCCACTGCGCCTGCGCGACCTGGTGGAAGGCCTGGCGTGCCTGCTGGCGGTGGTGCTGGCCTGGGGGCTGCCGATGATCCTTATCACGTCGTTGTCTGATGATCCGGCGCTGGCGGCCTACCGCGACAACATCCTGTTCAAGCAGACCGGCGAGCGCTATGCCGATGCCTGGGCCCACCTGCGGCCCTGCTACTACTACATCGTGCAGGTGCTGCCCTGGGCCTGGATGCCATTGGTGCTGACCTTGCCCTGGGCGCTGCCGAACTGGTGGCGCCGGGTGAAGCGCGGCGATGCCAAGGTACTGCTGCCACTGACCGCCGTCATCCTGATCGTGGTGTTCTTCTCGCTTTCACCGGGCAAGCGAGGCGTCTATATGCTGCCGACGCTGCCGTTGATGGTCATGGCATTGGCCCCGTTGCTGCCGGCCCTGGTCCGGCGAAAGGGACCTAATCGAGCCGGCTTCGGTGGCCTGGTGTTTTTCGCCCTCTTGCTGGCGACGGCGGGCGTCCTGGGATTGGTGGGCTTCGCTCCCCTGGAACGCCTGGCCCATCGCTACGGTGTGACACCGTGGTGGGAGTGGCTGGCGCTGGGCGCTATCGCTCTTGCTCTGGCGCTGGCCCTGAAGCCACGCCGTGGAATGACGGCCATCACGCTGTTCTTCTTCTGCCTGTGGGGGTGGTGGAGCACCTTTGGCTATGCCTGGATGGATCCGGAGCGCTCTCCCCGTGACATGATGGCTCGCGTCTCTCAGGAGGTGGGGCCCAACGGTGAAGTCGCGCTGTTGAACTTTGATGAAGAAATCCTGCTGCATGCGCGGTCTCGCAGCGTGCATTTCGGTGACATGACGCCGCTGGAGAAAGAAGTGCCGACAGCCATGGCCTGGTTGGCCGAGGCCCCCGAACAACGCTGGATGCTGGTGGTGGACAAGGATCTGGAGGCGCTGAGCTGTGGGGATCTTGGCCAGGCCGTCGAACTGGGCCACCAGAATCGTCATGACTGGCTGCTGTTGCCGGGGGCTGCCTTTGCTGGCTGCCCAGCGGATCGCTTCGCTGCTCCCATCTACCTGGCGCCGACCTCGGTGCCTGCCAATGGCGCCGGCAGATATTTCGGTGACGCCAGCCGCTAGGCAAGCACTGTGCGGGTGGCTGAACGGTCGAGCTGCACCGGACGCACAAGACTTAAACCAACCTTGTGCAAAAGTTGCATTTAGAGGGTTGCATGCCGAGCGATGGGTGGGTAGCTTGTGGCAGGGGGCAGACGGCCCCCTGCAAGCGGCGCAGACCCGATGAGGTGGGCTTCTCATTGTCATGCCTCGCTGGCTGCGTCGCTGGTACGAGTTCGAATCTGAAAGCTGATCAATACCAATGGAGGGTGATCGGATGGAAGTGCAGACGTCGTCCAATCCGCAAACAGTTAACCGTCGTGGCGGCATGGCGCATCGCGCGCGTCAGAGCCAACATGACGGACAGCGTCACGCTCGCCGTGGCGCCCATCTCAAGCAGCAGCAGACACAGAGCGCCAACCAGGCCTCTTATCAGACGCTCGACCGGAGTGGTGAAGGCTATCCGACCCGGCTCCCTCAGCCGATGCAGAGCCTCTGGGTGGACCGTCGCGGTCCTGTGATCAAGGGAAGCGCCGAGCAAGGGCCTCTGAGCCAGCAGCAGTTGGATGAGTTCGAGAACAAGGGATTTCTGTTCGAGCCGAATTTCATTTCCGGTGATGAGCTCGCCTTGCTGCGCGAGGAATTGAAGGTGCTGCTCGAAAACGATGCGTTCCGTGGCAAGGATTACAGCGTCGTGGAGCCGAGCGGCAAGGAAATCCGCTCGCTGTTTGCCGTGCATTACCTGTCCGAGGTGTTTGCGCGGCTGGCCAATAATGAGCGCCTGGTCGGCCGGGCTCGTCAGATTCTGGGTGGCGAGACCTATGTGCACCAGTCGCGGATCAACTACAAGCCAGGGTTTGAAGGCAAGGGCTTCAACTGGCACTCGGACTTCGAGACCTGGCACGCCGAGGACGGCATGCCCGAGATGAATGCGGTCAGCGCCTCGATCGTGTTGACCGACAATCACGAGTTCAATGGGCCCTTGATGCTGATTCCCGGCTCGCATCGTGTGTTTGTTCCGTGCATCGGCGAGACGCCGGACAACAATCACGAGACATCGTTGAAGAAGCAGGAGGTGGGTGTCCCCAGCCAGGAGGCGTTGCGGCAGCTGATCGAGCGCAACGGCATCGAAGCACCCAAGGGCTGCGCCGGCGGCCTGTTGCTGTTCGATTGCAATACCCTGCACGGCTCCAACGCCAATATGTCGCCGGATCCCCGCAGCAACGCGTTCTTCGTCTACAACCGAGTGGACAATCGCTGCGGCGAGCCCTTTGCCGCCAAAGGCCGTCGTCCTGACTTCCTGGCCCACGAGCCGGAGGGTCGATTCGAGCCCTGAGGTTCTGCCGCCTCAGCCACCTTGGCATCCTTGAGTGGGACGGGTGACAGTGGTCGCGGGAGTAGCAAAAGCTGGGATAGACTCGAGAGGCGCGCCAATGGCGCGCCTTTTTTGCGAGTGTCGCGGCAGGTTGCCGCCTGCTCGTGACCTCTCTACTGATCTCAGGAGCCTGTCATGTCTCTCGTCCCGAGCTTTGTCGATGGCGACACCTTTTCACAGCCGCTTGGCAAGGTGGTTTGCGTCGGTCGTAACTACGCAGAACACGCCAGGGAGCTCGATAATCCTGTGCCCGACGCCCCGATATTGTTCATCAAGCCGGCGACCAGTGTCGTACCGCTTGAGGATGACGTGAAGGGGCCGTTCGAGCGCAGCGATGTGCACTTCGAGACGGAGCTGGCGCTGCTGATTGGCGAGACGCTGCGTGACGCCACCCCGGAGCAGGCAGAAGCTGCGGTGGTGGGCGTGGGTCTGGCGTTGGACCTGACGCTGCGTGACGTGCAGTCCGCACTGAAGAAAAAGGGGCATCCATGGGAGATCGCCAAGGGCTTTGACGGCGCTTGCCCGCTGTCACGCTTTATTCCGGTCGAGGCGCCGATGGATTGGTCTGCCATCGAATTCAGCCTGGACATGAACGGCGAACGTCGCCAGCACGGCATGGCGAGCCAGATGCTGTTCCCGATTCCCGCGCTATTGGCCGAAATGAGCCAGCACTTTACCCTGGCCCCCGGTGACGTGGTGCTGACCGGCACCCCCGCTGGCGTCGGCAAGCTGGAAAAGGGGGCCTCTCTGGCCTTTGAACTGTCTCTGCCCAACGGCCAGAGCCACCAGCTCCAGACCAAGGTGGTGGGCTAGGCGGCACAGGCTCGCCCAAGGCTGATAAGAGCTAAGTAGCGCTGATCAGCGCGAGCTCAGACCGGCGACGCCCAGCCCTGCAGACCCGACGGTGGGCCTTGTCCGCAGGTAGCGGGTTCAATCCAGCGGGGGTGGTATCAGGACCAGGTTGCCGACGTGGTGTTTTTCGAGGAAGCTCTTCTGGGCCTCGACGATGTCCTGCAAAGGAAAGATACCGGCCAGCAGCGGACGAATCTCGCCGCGCTCGATGTAGCCGATCAGGTTGGGGAAGACGGGCTCATCCCAGGCGGTGGAACCGATCAAGCGGATATCCTTGAGATACAACTTGCGCATGTCGAGTTCCACCACTGGCCCGGCGATGGCCCCGGAAGACACATAGCGTCCACCTCGATCAAGCACCTCCAGAACGCCGCCAAAGCCTTGGCCCGCCACATTGTCCACCGCTACGTCGATGGCGGATTCTCCCAGCGCCGATACCAGGTCATCATGACGATCAAGCAGGCGATCGGCCCCCAAGGCCTGGATCGCCGGATGCTTGGCCTGGCTGGCCACCGCAGTGACGTGGGCGCCACGACGCTTGGCCAACTGCACGACCGCTGAGCCAACGCCTCCGGAGGCACCGGTCACCAGCAGCCTGTCGCCTGTCGTGACCCCTGCACGATGCAGCATGTTTTCGGCGGTGCCATAGGCACAGGGGATGGTGGCAAGCTCTGCATCGCGCCAATCGCAGTCGACGGCAAACACCTCACTGGCGGGCACCTTGACGAACTGTGCAAACGCGCCATCGAAGTCCGATGCCATCCACACCGAATCCCAGTGCTCGAAGCCCTTAGTGCGCATGCAGGCTCGCACCAGCACGCGCCTGCCGATCAGCGCGGTGGCGTCGACGTCTTCTCCCAGGGCGACCACCTCGCCGCAGCAATCGGTACCCTGAATCAATGGGAAGGGCGTTGCTCCATTCCAGCCGCCGTCGTCACTGTTGCCTGCATCGTCGCCCTGGGCGCTGTCCGAGGACGCCTGGGTATCGCTCGTGACGCTGGACGAATACCAACCCAGGCGGGTATTGATCTCGGTATTGTTGATGCCGGCGGCCAGGACCCGCAGCAGCACCTCTCCAGGCCCCGGCTCCGGGGTGGCCACGCGCTGGTAGCTCAGCTTGTCGTAGCCGCCATTGCCCAGGGTGACGACGGCCAGCATGGTCGGCGGTGGAGTGAAGGAAGAGGAAGGGGAGCTGGAATCGGTAGGGCGTGAGGTATCGATGACGGCATCCTCCTGGTGGCTTGTGGCACGGCGCATACGACCTATCTCGCCATGGCTGACGGCTGGGTGCAAGTGCTACGCAAGGTAGCGCGCCCGCAGACACGAGGAGTGTCGGCGGGCGCGGCAACAGGCGGTGGGCGCGGGGCTTGTCTGGTCTGGACTGGCTGGCACCCAGTGGCAAGGGAAGGCTTACTCCAGATAGGTGTAGCCGTCGAGCCCCTCCGACAGGTCATCCAGGAAGTGACGCTGCTCGCGTGGATCCAGATTACTGCGGGTGAGCTGCACGCGCAGGCGTTCGCGCAGCACGTCAGCGTTGAAGTTGACGTAGCCCAGCACGTCGGACACCCGGTCACCCCACTGCAGGTTGGTCAAGCGCCAGCCGCCGTCGCGATCCAGTGAGGCATCCACCGCATCGGTATCACCGAACAGGTTATGCAGATCGCCCAGAATTTCCTGGTAGGCGCCCACCATGAAGAAGCCGAGCAAGCGCTCATCCCCCTCATGCCACTCGGGCAAGGGCAGGGTGGTCTCTACCCCCTGGCCATCCACGTAACTGTCGATACGTCCGTCACTGTCACAGGTGATGTCCTGAATGACGCCGCGACGGCTGGGTTCGCGGTCCAGTCCGCACAGCGGCAGCACCGGGAAGATCTGCTTGATGCCCCAGACATCGGGCATCGACTGAAACAGCGAGAAGTTGACGAACAGCTTGTCCGCGAGCTTCTCGGCGAGTTCATCAAGGATCTCGCGATGGGCGCGATTGCGGGGGTCCAGCTGTGAGCGAAGGGCGGCACAGGCGGCAAAGTAGACGCCCTCGCCTTCGGCCCGTGCTGCCAGGTCGGCGGCTCCCAGCACGAAACGATCATGCAGATCGCCCATGTCCTGAATCAGGTCGTGCCAGGCTTCCATCAGGCCGCGCGGCTCGGGCTCACGCTGCAGAAAGTCCAGCGTACGCCAGAGCGCTTCCACTTCGGGGTCGTCGCTCCGGCGCTCGCTGGGCGGCTGGGTATCCACGCTCTCTTCGCCGATCACGTTGGTGATCAGGACGGCGTGGTGCGCGGTCAGCGCTCGGCCCGACTCGCTGATCAGGTGCGGCTGAGGCAGGTCCTCTGCGCTACATACCTGATTGAAGGCATAGACCACGTTGCGGGCGTACTCGAGCATGGAGTAGTTGATCGAGCAGAAATTGCGCGAGTGGGTGCCTTCGTAGTCGACACCCAGTCCGCCGCCCACGTCCACCGTGTCTACCGGGGCACCCAGCTGGTGCAGGTACTGATAGAAACGGGCACATTCACGCAGGCCGCGCTGAATATCACCGATATTGGCGATCTGGGACCCCAGGTGGAAGTGCACCAGCTGCAGGCTGTCGAGGCGGCCTGCCTCGCTCAGGCGCTCGACCACCGCCAGGATCTGGCCAGCGGTCAGGCCGAACTTGGACTTCTCTCCGCCGGTATCCTGCCACTTGCCACGTCCCACGGATGACAGCCGAGCACGCAGCCCGATGCGTGGCGTCACGCCCAGGCGTTCTGCCTCTTCCAGAATCATCGGTAGCTCGGACAACTTTTCCACAACCAGGTAGACCCGGTGGCCGAGCTTCTCGCCCATCAACGCCAGACGAATGTACTCGCGGTCCTTGTAGCCATTGCACACGATCAGCGACGGGCCATCCCCTGACAGGGCCAGCACCGCCAAGAGCTCTGGCTTGCTGCCTGCTTCCAGACCCACGCGATCGCGCCCGCGCTCGTTGGTGGCGAGAATTTCCTCGACCACGCGACGCTGCTGATTGACCTTGATCGGGTAGACCGCGGTGTAGCCGCTGGTGAAGTTTTCCTCTGCCATGGCCTGGTCAAAGGCCGCGCACAGCTGCTCGACCCGGTCATGCAGAATATCGGTAAAGCGGATCAGCACCGGCAGGCGCAGACCGGCCTTGCGTACCTGCTCGACCAGGCCGATCAGGGGCAGGCTGGGGCCCGGCTCGACCTCGCCGAGGGGCCGCACCAGCGCTTGTCCGGCCTCATCCACGTCGAAGTAGCCACTGCCCCACTGGTCGATGTTCCAGGTACGGCGGGCGCGTTGCACGGCTGCATCAGGTTGCGGCTTCTGGCTCACAAGCGAACCTCGGTGTCGGGCAGGGGAAGAGCGCCATGCTCCAGGCGCGAGCGCAGGATGCGCCGGAACTGCTCTGGGTCATGGGGCGTCAGGTCATGGGCCGGCGGGTCCACGTACACCACCAGCAGGCGCGACAGCCAATAGCGCAACGCCGTCAGGCGCAGCATCAGCGGCCATAGCGCGCGCTCCTGGGCGGTCAAGGGGCGCTCGGCGAGGTAGGCCTCCAGCAGCGCATCGTGGCGCTGCTGGTCGAGATGGCCATCGCCATCGGTGGCCCAGTCATTGATGACAATGGCCAGGTCGAACAGCAGGTCACCGGTGCAACCATTGTAGAAGTCGATGATGCCGCCCAGCTGCTCGCCGTCGAACAGCGTGTTATCGCGGAACAGGTCACCGTGCAGCGCGCCCTGGGGCAAAGGCTGCTCGAGGGTTTCCAGGGCCGCCTGGTAGGCATCCACTTCATCTTGCATCAGCGCCTGGTCTGCGGGTGACAGGTAGACCAGCACCTTGTGATGCATGGCGCTCAGCCAGTGAATGTCACGAGGGTTGGGGCGGTGTCCGCTGAAATGACGCGAGACGCGGTGCATTTCGCCCAGGGCCTGTCCCAGCGCCCGGCATTGAGCGGTATTGGGGGCCTTGGGGTGGCTGCCCGGCAGGCGCGGGAAAAGCAGCGCAGGGCGACCCGCCAACTCGTGCAATGCGACGCCGTCGCGGTCGTGAATAGGGCCAGCGACGGGGATGCGATGCTCGTCGAGGAAGTCCAGCAGCTCGACGAAGAATGGCAGTTCTTCGTGTTCACCCTGCTCGAACAGAGTTAGCACCAGTTCTCGCCTGTCGGTGGTGACAAAGAAGGTGCTGTTTTCGGTGCCTGCGGGCACCCCTTGCAGCCTTGTCAGTTCGCCGACGTCAAAACGGCTGAGAAAGCCTGAGACCTGTGAGTCTTCAAGCGGAGTGAATACGGCCATGGATCGTCTCGCCCGGGGTTGCCAAGGCGCCTATTGTAGCGACTTGGCAACGAGTTGCACGTGATCGAGAAACGTAATCTCAGCGGAATGACAGTGCCCCTTGGGGCAAGTGCCCGGCAGCGGGCCTGGTGCGCGCAGGGCGCGGACAGCAAACGTGCAAGGTGAGCACAACGGGCGGGCAGCGAAGGCGGAGCGACGACGCTCGTCGATTCGCCCCGGCCAGGCTATTGGACCCTGCTTGGCTATTGGACCCAGCCTGGCACGTCGACGCTATCGCTGGTCTGGCGCTGGAAGTTGCCGTCGCCATTGCGGTCCACCAGGAAGTAGGTGCTGCCACCCTTGGGCTCCACCTTGATGGCATACAGCTTGCCGTTGACTCGGTACTCGCTCAGGGTCTGGCCGGCTTCCTGGCGTACGCTGACATCCGGTTGCACCTGCGCCACAGCGGGTGCCGCTGTCGCCAGTAGCGTCAGGGCCAGCAGGCTAGCGCTGGTGAGGCGTTGAATCATCATGGTAAGCCTCCTGATGACAGTTCATCGTCAAACGGTTTGGTAGAACGGTGTTCGATAAGACCATGATACGTGTCGCAGGGTTCCCCGGCAAAGGCGTTGTGGTCGCGCCGCAGCGGGCAGACGCTGGTGCCAGGGTAGAGCGACGCTCTGGGCTTCACTCGGCGAAAAGCGACCGGCAAAAGACGCACGGGATGCGTATCATGTGTGGCAACGTAGACATTCTTTCTTACAGGGACGCCGATCCATGGCCTCTAGCCCCATCGTTCTCGTCGACGGTTCCTCCTATCTTTACCGTGCCTTTCACGCCCTGCCGCCGCTGACCACCTCCGAAGGTCAGCCTACCGGTGCCATCAAGGGCGTGATCAACATGCTCAAGCGCCTGATCAAGGACTATCCGGACAGTCCCATGGCGGTGGTCTTCGATGCGCCCGGCAAGACCTTTCGTGATGAGCTGTACGATCAGTACAAGGCGCAGCGGCCGCCGATGCCGGATGACCTGCGCGCTCAGGTCGAGCCGCTGCACGACTGCGTCAGGGCGCTGGGCTTGCCGCTGCTGTGCATCAAGGGGGTCGAGGCAGATGATGTCATTGGCACCCTGGCGCGGATGGCGACGGACGCCGGCCGCGACGCCGTGATCTCTACCGGCGACAAGGACATGGCGCAGCTGGTCAATGGCCATATCACGCTGGTCAATACCATGAAGGACGAAACCCTGGATGTGACCGGGGTGAAAGACAAGTTTGGCCTGCCGCCGGAGTTGATCATCGACTACCTGGCATTGATGGGCGACAAGGTCGACAACATCCCCGGTGTGCCGGGGGTTGGCGAAAAGACCGCTATCGGCCTGCTGCAGGGCATGGAAGGCGGGCTGGATGTGATCTATGGCGACCTCGACAAGGTCAAGACCCTGTCATTTCGTGGCGCCAAGACGTTGCCCAAGAAGCTCGAGGAACATCGCGATCAGGCCTACCTGTCGTACACGCTGGCCACGATCAAGACCGACTGCGAGCTTGAGCTCGGCCTCGATGACCTGGCCATCGCTGCGCCGGACCGTGAGGCGCTGAAGACGCTTTACCAGCGCCTGGAGTTCAAGAACTGGCTGGCGGAGTTGCTGGCCGGTCAGGACGAGGGCGTTGACGACGTGGCGGGTGGCACGGCCACCCCGGCGGGGAGCGATGACGCCGAGGGTGGCCAGATCGCCGCGGGGGACACGCGGGAGGATCACGTGATTCTCGAGCAGGCCGAGCTGGACGCCTGGCTCCAGCGGCTGGCCGACGCCGAGGCCTTCTGTTTCGATCTGGAAACCACCAGCCTCAACTATATGGAGGCCGAGATCGTCGGTATTGGCCTTGCCCTGGCCCCGGGCGAGGCCGCCTACATCCCGCTGGCCCATGACTACCTGGATGCCCCTGCCCAGCTCGATCGCAAGCAGGTGTTGGCGTCGCTTGCTCCGATACTGGCCGATGAGCGCATCGTCAAGATTGGCCAGAACCTGAAATACGACATCTCGGTACTGGCACGCTACGAGATGGCGGTCGCCGGGCCTCTGATCGATACCATGCTCGAGTCCTACGTGCTGGACTCCACCGCCACCCGGCATGACATGGACTCCCTGGCGCTGAAGTACCTGGGCGAGGGCACGGTCAAGTTCGAGGATATTGCCGGCAAGGGTGCCAAGCAGCTGACGTTCAATCAGATTGCCCTGGAACAGGCGGCTCCCTACGCCTGCGAGGACGTCGATATCACCCTGCGCCTTCACCACGAATTGCGCCCCCGCCTCGAGCAGACGGGGCGATTGGCCGAGGTGCTCGACAGGCTTGAACGGCCGCTGGTTCGGGTGCTGTCGCGGATGGAGCGCAACGGGGTAGCGTTGAACGTCGAACTGCTGCACAGCCAGAGCCAGGAGCTGGCCGAGCGCATCCGTGAGCTCGAGGCCAGGGCGTTCGAGCTGGCCGGACGAGAGTTCAACCTGGGTTCGCCCAAGCAGCTGGGACAGATCCTGTTCGAAGAGCAGGGCATTCCCGTGATCAAGAAGACCCCCAAGGGCGCGCCGTCCACCGCCGAGGCGGTGCTTGAGGAGCTTGCACTGGATTATCCTCTGCCCAAGCTGATCATGGAGCATCGTGGCCTTTCGAAGCTGCGCTCCACCTATACCGACAAGCTGCCCAGGCTGGTCAACCCGTCCACCGGTCGTCTGCACACTAGCTATCACCAGGCGGTGACGGCCACCGGTCGTCTGTCGTCGTCAGATCCCAATCTGCAGAATATCCCGATTCGTACCGACGAAGGACGCCGCATCCGTCAGGCCTTTGTGGCACGGCCTGGCTATCGCATCGTGGCGGCGGACTATTCTCAGATCGAGCTGCGCATCATGGCGCACCTGTCCGGCGACAAGGGCCTGCTGTCGGCCTTTGCCGATGACAAGGACATTCACGCCGCCACTGCGGCTGAGGTGTTCGGTGTCGGCCTGGACAAGGTGTCCAGTGATCAGCGCCGCAGTGCCAAGGCGATCAACTTCGGGCTGATCTACGGCATGAGCGCCTGGGGGCTGGGTCGCCAGCTGCACATCGAGCAGAGCCAGGCCAAGACCTACATCGATCGCTACTTCGATCGCTATCCCGGGGTGGCCCGCTATATGGAGCGTATCCGTGCTCAGGCGGCCGAGGATGGCTATGTCGAGACAGTGGCCGGGCGCAGGCTCTATCTGCCGGAAATTCACTCTCAGAACCGCGCTCGTCGCCAGGGTGCCGAGCGCACCGCCATCAACGCGCCCATGCAGGGGACGGCGGCAGACATCATCAAGCAGGCCATGATCGATATGGACGATTGGCTGACCGACCAGGCGGGCAGCAATGGCTTCGATGCCTGGATGGTGATGCAGGTCCACGATGAGCTGGTGTTCGAGGTCAAGGAAGACCAGGTGGACGCCTTCATGGCCGAGGTCAAGACGCGCATGCAGAATGCTGCCAGCCTCGATGTGCCCCTGATTGTCGAAGCCGAGAGCGGTGCCAACTGGGACGAGGCCCACTGATAGCGCCAGCCATGGTCTATGCTGTTGTCCCAATGGAGGTGCTGGCAAGGCACCGTACGCGGCCGACAAGGAGAGCAACAGCATGGCGACGCCCTGGCAACGACCCAAGATACTGGCCTTCGATATCTTCGGCACCGTGGTGGATTGGCACGGCAGTATCGTGCGCGAGGTCGAGGCCCTGGGCCTGCTTGACGGTCCCGGCTGTGCGCTGACGCCAGCTGACTTTGCCCGAGCCTGGCGGGCGGGCTACAAGCCTGCGATGGCTCGGGTGATGTCAGGCGAGCTGGGCTGGACGCGCATCGACGACTTGCACCGGATGATTCTGGACGAGCTGCTCGATCAGTATCACTTGGCGCTGGACGAGCCGGGGCGGAGGCAGCTCAACCTTGCCTGGCACCGGTTGGCGCCTTGGCCCGACAGCGTCGAGGGGCTTACGCGACTCAAGCAACGCCATGTGATCTGCACCCTGTCCAACGGCAATCTGGGGCTGCTGGCCGATATGGCCAAGCTAGGAGGACTGCCCTGGGACCTGATTCTGTCAGCAGAGGTCTTCCGCGCTTACAAGCCCCATCCGGACACCTACCTAGGCGTCGCCGAGGTGTTCGAGGTGGACCCATCGGAGGTCATGCTGGTGGCCGCCCACCAGGATGATCTCGACGCCGCTCGCGGCTGTGGACTCAAGACCGCTTACATCGAGCGCCCCCACGAGTTTGGCGCCGACGCCCCCAAGTCGGTGGAGGGATCCTCCGCCAACGACCTTCACGCCAGCTCGCTGACGGACCTGGCCCGCGCACTGCAGTGCTAGTGGGCCAGTCGCTGGAGGCTAAGGATAATGACCATCGAACCTGGTGATGCCTGGGGGCTGGCTTTGCCCGCCAGGTAGTCCGCCTCGACAAGTGGTCATTCACCACTGCCGAGATCGTGTTGCGGGTGCTATGGTGTCGGTCATGGAATGCCAACTTGGTCGTGGATGCCACGGCCCCATTGCCGGAGACAAGGATATGACACGGGTAAAGATGGGATGGGCAGCGCTTGCCATGGTGACGCTGGCAGGCTGTGCGTCGACCTCGCAGCCACAGACCGCCGCGGAAATGTTTGACTGTAGTGCGCTTAATCAGGCGGTGGCGAGTGCCGAAGGAGGCTTTGCTGGCATCAAGGGGCGTTTCGAAGACAACCGTCTGACCCGCACCTGGGAAACCGACGTTCAGGCGTTTCATGAGTCCTGCCTGATCACCTCATCCCAGCGTCCCGATCATTATTCCTGTTTCGGCCGCATGGACAGCGATGATCCGCGCGGGGCGCTCACGGTCGGTGGAGAGGCGCTGGGGCAATGTCTCGGTGCGGACTGGTCCTCGACCCGTGAGGAAGGCAGCGACCGCTTGATCTTCTCCAAGGCAGGCACCGACACCACCGTGTCACTGGAAACCTTCCTGAATGATCGCGGGCGCCGCATGGCCAGCCTGGATGTCTGGCAGCATCCGGATGATCTGCGACTGGAGTCTACCGGCCGCTAAGCGCCATCTCGACGTTGCGGACGAACACGCCGCGATCCAAGACGCTGCGAAGGAAAAAGCCCCGAGCCATCGACTGGCTCGGGGCTTTTTTTGCGTCAGGCTTGCAACTTGGCAGTCGCTGGCCTCAGCGACGGATCAACGCCAGCCAACGCGGTCGAAGATCTTGATCGCTTCCGGGTTGTTTTCACCCAGCACGCTGACGTTGACGTCGTCCTTCTTGAACTCGCCCCAGGAAGACAGCACCTCATCGAGGGCGACGCCTTCCACCACCGGGAACTCGTGATTGCCCACCGCAAACAGCTCCTGGGCCTTGTCGGATGCCAGGAACTCAAGGAAGGCCACCGCGTTATCGTGGTTCGGCGCACCCTTGACCAGGCCAGCGCCGCCGACGTTGACGTGGGCACCACGGTCATCCTGATTGGGGAACAGGATCTGGACGCTCTCGGCAGCTTCGCGCTCGTCGTCGTTGTCGGACGTCAGCAGGCGCACGTAGTAGTAGTGGTTGGCGACGGCCACATCGCACTCACCGCTGGCCACGCCCTTGATCTGGTCACGATCACCGCCTTCCGGGTCCCGCGCCATGTTATCGACGACGCCCTGGGCCCACTCCTCAGCCCCTTCCTCGCCGTGGTGCTCGATCATCGATGCCAGCAGTGACTGGTTGTAGATGTTGTTGGACGAGCGAATGCAGATCTTGCCCTTGAGGCTCGGGTCGGCAAGCTTCTCGTAGGTGTCGACCTGTTCAGGATCGATAGTCTCCGGGTTGTAGAAGATCGCACGCACACGCTGGCTGAAGCCGAACCAGTCACCTTCAGGGTGGCGCATGCTGGCGGGCAGGCGATCATTGAGCACCTCGGAGTCCACCGCCGCGAAGATGCCTTCTTCCTCGGCACGCCACAGACGGCCAGCGTCCACGGTCATCATGATGTCTGCCGGGCTGGCTTCGCCTTCGCGCTTGATGCGCTGAATCAACTGATCGGAATCGCCCTGCAGCACATTGACCTCGATGCCGGTCTCCTCGGTAAAGGCATCGTACATGGCCTGGTCTGAGTCATAGTGACGAGCGGAGTACACGTTGACGCTGCCGTCGGCGTAGGCAAGGCCGGAAGCGCTTGCCAGGGCAATGGCGGCGGCGAGGCGAGTGGCGTTTGACATCGGAGACCTCTTGTAGTGGGGAATGATAATACGTGTCATTCTGCGATGATATTGAACGGCTTGTTACCGGCGGCGTCAATCATTGTGCCTCCACGGAGCGATGGCGGTGGCTTCACTCGGCATAGTCGGCACGGCTCATTCGAGGTAAGCCCGCTACCATAGGGGCAGTTACCTCAATAGGGGCAGTAACCTCGACGAGGATTGCGCCTGCCAGGGGTGTGACAGGCGGTGCGGGGCACGCACCGGCGCTTGCCAGCGTCTGGTGAAGGGAACTGGCCGGTCTGCTGAGGGGGAGCTGGCCGGCGTCTGGTAATGGAAAAAGGGGGAAGGCGTGTTGGAAGGATTCGCGTTACCATGGCCTGCCCAGCGGCGCTGGTGGGCGTCCCGAGGCCGCAGGGCCTGACACCCGCCACTCTTGTTTTCGGCTCTTCAGGTGCGATGACCGTCATGCCCCCACACTCTGCCTCCGCTGCTGCCGAGCAGCTAGCACTCGAACAGACACCGTTGATGACCATGCACAAGGTCCAGCATCGCTACGCTGATGCGCTGGCGGTGCGTGATGTGTCCTTTTCGATAGCGCCAGGGGAAGTGGTGTGCCTGCTCGGGCCCTCCGGCTGTGGCAAGACGACCTTGCTGCGCATTGTGGCGGGGCTTGAGGCGCTGCAAAGCGGGGAGCTGGTGTTCGATGGGGAGCGCCTTGCGGCCCCCGGGCTGGCCCATGTCCCCCCCGAAAAGCGCAGCGTCGGCCTGGCATTTCAGGAGTCGGCGCTGTTTCCTCACCTTAGCGTGCTCGACAACGTCAGTTTCGGGCTTAAGGGACTGCCGTCAGCCAAGCGCCGACAGCGGGCGCTGGAACTGCTTGCCCAGCTTGGCATGGACGGTTATGCCGAGGCATTTCCTCATACCCTGTCGGGAGGTCAGCAGCAGCGCGTGGCCCTGGCCCGAGCCCTGGCGCCTTCGCCCAAGTTGATGTTGCTTGATGAGCCCTTTTCCAGCCTCGACGCACGACTGCGGGACCGGATTCGGGACGATACCCTGCACGTGCTGAAGCAGCTGGGCGCTGGCACCCTGCTGGTGACCCATGACCCGGAAGAGGCCATGTTCATGGCCGATCGTATCGTCTTGATGCGAGAAGGCAGGGTGGTGCAGGCAGGCACCCCGGAAGAGCTCTACTGTGCGCCCGCGACGCCCTTCGTGGTGACCTTCTTTGGGGACGTCAATCGTCTCGAAGGGACGGTGCAGCGGGGCTATGTGCGCACGGCCGTGGGACCGGTGGCAAGTGACCTGGCCGAGGGTTCGCGTGCGCAGGTGCTGGTGCGACCGGAAGCGCTGCGGGTGGTGGAGATCGACAGTCCCAAGGCGCACGAACATCACAGCCACGTGCTGATGGCACGCCTACTGGGACGCAGCAGCCTGTTGCACCTCTGCGTGCATGGCAGTGATGGCCAGGAAGCCCACATGCACGCCCGCGTACCCGGCGTCTTTCTTCCCCGCGAAGGCCAGGCCGTTCAGGTCAGTCTCGATCCGGCCCAGGCCTTTGTCTATCCGGCCGACATGGTGTGATATCCGCTGATATCAGCTGACATGAGCTGGCCCGGCTGACGCTCAGTCTGATCAGGCGCCTCTGTGGCCAGGGCGCGAGCGGCGCATGGCCAGACTCAGCAGAACCACCGGAATGATTCCCACCGCCACGATCGCCAGCGAGGACGTGGACGCCTCGGCGAGCCGCTCGTCGGCGGCCAGGTTGTGGGCCCTGACCGCCAGGGTGTCGAAGTTGAACGGACGCAAAATGATCGTGGCCGGCAATTCCTTCATGACATCCACAAAGACCAGGATGCCGGCGGCCAGCAGACTGCCTCGCATGATCGGCGTGTGCACCTTGCGCAGCGTGCCGGTAGCGGTCTCCCCCAGGGTGCGTGCAGCGGCATCCATCGACGGTGTGACCTTGCCCAGGCTGGCTTCCACCGCGTTGAAGGACACCGCCAGGAAGCGCACTACGTAGGCGTAGATAAGGATGAAGGCGGTGCCGCTGAGAATGAGCCCGATCACCTCCCCGGTGGCGGCCTTGTAGAGCTGATTGACATGGTCGTCGACCCAGGCAAAGGGAATCAGGATGCCGACGGCCACGACGGACCCCGGGATGGCGTAGCCAAGGGAGGCAATTCGCGTTGCCGTGCGGGTCACCGCGCTGGCTTCCAGTCTGGCGCCGTAGCTCAGGATGACCGCCAGACCCACCGCCACCAGCGAGGCGCTGATGGCCAGCAGCAGGCTGTTGCCGGCGTACTCCAGAAAGGCGCCTCCCAGCACGCTGTCGCCAGCCTTCAGGGCCATGCTGCCCAGCAACAGGCAGGGCAGCACGAAGCCCACGGTCACCGGCACGGCGCAAGCCAGTGTCGCCCCCCAGGCACGGGCACCGCTAAGTCGATACTCCGGCAGCTGCTGATAGCGGTGCGAGGTGTGATGAAAGCGGCGCTTGCCCCGTGACCAGCGCTCGAGCAGCACGAACAGGATGACGAAGGCCAGCAGGCAGGCGGCCAGCTGGGCGGCGGCGACCTGCTCGCCCAGGCCGAACCAGGTGCGGTAGATGCCCGTGGTGAAGGTATCGACCCCGAAGTACTGCACGGCGCCAAACTCATTGAGGGTCTCCATCAGCGCCAGCGATACCCCGCCCACCAGAGCCGGACGCGCCAACGGCATCGCTACCTGGGTGAACATCTGCCAGGGCGTGCGACCCAGCGTTCGTCCCACATCCAGCATGCACACCGACTGCTCCAGAAAGGCGGCTCGCGCCAGCATGTAGACGTAGGGGTAGAGCACCAGGGTGATCAGGGTGGCCGCCCCAGGCAGGGAGCGAATGTCGGGGAACCAGTAGTCACCGCGCGACCACTCGAAGGTCTCCCGCAGCAGGCTCTGCAGTGGGCCTGCGTACTGCAGAAAGTCCGTATAGGCATAGGCGATGACATAGGTAGGCACCGCCAGTGGCAGCAGCATGGCCCACTCGAACAGGCGCTTGCCCGGGAAGCGGCACATGACCACCAGCCAGGCGCAGCCGGTACCGATCGCCAGCGTGCCAAGGCCGACGCTCAGGACCAGCAGCAGGGTGTTGACCAGGTAGCGACTCAGCACAGTGTCGGCAAGGTGGCGCCAGATATCGCCAGCAGGCACAAGAATGTGGCCAAGAATGACCAGCACCGGCAAGGCGACCACGGCGGCAACACCCAGAGTGAGCCAGCCCCAGCGAGATAGCCGTCGTGATGGAGCGTTGGCCATTGAGGAAGAACTGCTGGACAAGGGGATACTCCTGGTCGGACACCGCAGGTCGGGCGGGACGCAAGATGATACCAGCCCGTCGCGGATGCTGCAGTCAGTGGAAAGGGGCAGGGGCGCGGTATCGCTCAGGTATTCCTGCCAGGCAGCCACAGGATGGCTTTGAAAGTGAATGAGTATTCATTTATTTTAAAAGGCATCTGACAGGAGGCTTTTGCATCGTGCGACCCCGTGATGACAGCAAGCGAGTGGGACTGCTCGAAGCCACTCTGGTCGAAGTGACAGAGCACGGCTTTCAGGTCGCCTCGGTCGCGCGTATTGCGCGTCGCGCCAAGGTCTCGCCGGCGACGGTCTACATCCACTTCACCGACAAGACTGCGCTGCTCGAAGCGACCTTTGTGCACGTGTGTGATCGCTTGATCGATACCGCGCTGGAAGCCTTCGATGACGAAGTCGACTTGCGTGCAGGGCTCAAGGCGATCTGGCGGGCGTTGTTCGGCTTGGCGCTGGAGCAGCCGCGGCTGTTTCGCTTTCACGATGCCTTTAGTCACTCGGTATGGATGACCGAGGCACTGCGTGAGCGCAACGACCGCCGACTGTCGCCGCTGCTTGACGTGGTGGACCAGGGCCAGCGCAGCGGTGTGCTCAAGCCCGCCGGTCGCGCCCTGGTGCACTGCTTTCTGTTTTTGCCGATCTATCAGCTGGTGCACGGCCAGCAGTGCCACCCCTTCGACCCCAGTGACGCCAATATCGAGCTGGCCTTTGCCATGGCCTGGGATGCGATAGCCGCCAGTCCGGAGGCGGCTACGCAAGGCTGTCGTTGAATACGTCCTGTTGGCGCAACAGCCTGAACCAAGAGCCTGGCGCAAGACATTGAAGCAAAACTGAAGACTGACCCCCTGTAGCCCCTGACCCAAGACCCTTGGATGCATTGGAGCCCCCATGATCCCTTTCCGCCAGCGCCTGATTCTTCGTCGACGAAGCCTTGTTGCCACGCTGCTTGCCGTCATTGTGATAGCCGGCTGTGAGGCCGACCAGCCGCCACTGACGCAGCAACAGGTGCATCCGGTGAAGCTGGTAGCGCTGGATGCCAAGCGCCAAGGCATGCTGATGCGCTATCCCGGTCAGGTTCAGGCGTCTGAGCGTTCGGAGCTCTCCTTTCGCGTTGGCGGAGAGCTGCGCGAGCTTGCCGTACAGCCAGGCGATGAGGTCGAAGCCGGCGACTTGATCGCTCGGCTGGATGACCGCGACGCCGAGAGTCAACTGGCCAGCGCTCGCTCCAGTTACAGCCTGGCGGAGGCGACCTACGAGCGCATGCGTATCTCGCTGGAGCGCGGCGCCATCAGCCGCTCACGCTTCGACGAGGCCAGGGCCGAATACCTCTCGGCCCAGGCCCAGCTCAAGCAAGCACAGGACCAGGTCAGCTACACCGAGCTGACGGCGCCGTTCAGCGGTGTGATTGCCTCGGTGCCTGTCGATAACTACCAAGTGGTCACCGCCCAGCAGACCATCGCCGAGCTGCAGCAGCCAGGTTCCATCGATGTCACCTTTCAGCTGCCGGAACAGCAGGTGCGCCGGATCAACGACGAGCGTGCTCAGGCGGTGCAGGACGGTGATGAGGCCGTGGTGTGGGTCACCTTCGCCGAAAATCAGCAGCAGCGGTACCCGGCCCGCTACAAGGAGCACGACAGCAGCGTGAGCCAGGGCTCACTGAGCTATGAGGTGACCCTGACCCTGCCTGAGCCGGATGACATCACCGTGCTGTCAGGCATGAGTGCGACCGTGCTGCTCGACATGAGTGCGCTCACCGGTGACAGCCGAGACCCCTGGCGCGTGCCGGTGGCCGCGGTGACCACTCGCGAGTCAGCCCCTGAGCAGCCAGTGGTATGGCGCTTTGTGCCGGATGATCCCGCCGCCGCTGAAGGCCCCGGCAAGGTCGAGGCCGTGCCGGTGACGCCGGGGCCGATTACCACCCGCGGGATGTTGATCGAAGGCGAGCTTGAGGCCGGTGATCGGCTGGTGGCTGCCGGTGCAGAGCGGATGCAGGAAGGGCGACAGGTGCGCCCGTGGATCAAGGAAGAGGGGCTCTGATCAATGGTCGATTTTTTCCTGCGCCAGAAGGTGATCAGCTGGATGATCACCCTGCTGCTGGCCATCGGCGGCGTCGTCTCCTTCTTCGGCCTGGGCCAGCTCGAGTTCCCCGAATTCACCATTCGTAACGCCATCATTTCGACCCAGTACCCTGGCGCGACGCCTGAGCAGGTCGAAGAAGAAGTCACGCTGCGTCTGGAGAAGGCCATCCAGCAGATGCCTGACCTCAAGCGTGTCAGCTCGGTCAATGCCGACGGGCTGTCGCAGATCACCGTGGAGCTGGAGAACACGGTGCGCGAGAACGAGCTGGATCAGTACTGGGACCTGCTGCGCCGCAAGATCAATGATGCCCAGGTTCAGCTGCCTCCTGGAGCGGGCACGTCGATCGTCAATGATGACTTCGGTGACGTTTTCGGCTTGCTGCTGACCTTGACGGGGCCGGACTACGGTCAGCAGGACCTGGAAGATCATGCCGACCTGCTGCAACGCGAACTGCGCCTGGTCGAGGGGGTCAAGAAGGTGGCCATCGCCGGCACGGTGCAGGAGCAGGTGGTAGTGTCTCTCGATCGTGACCGCATGAAGGCGCTGGGAATTTCGCCGCAACAGCTCAGCGACCTGCTCAATGCGCAGAACGTGGTCGGCGATTCCGGTCACATCAAGCTGGATGGCCTGTCCCTGTCGCTGCAGCCGACCGGCGAGTTCGACAGCGTCGAAGCGCTTGAGCAGCTGGTGGTAGGGCGGCCGGGTAACGGCCTGATTCGGCTGGGGGATATCGCCGAGGTGTCGCGTGAGCTCAGCGACACGCCCCAGTTGTTGTATCACGCGGGCGGCCAGCCGGCGCTGTCCATCGGGATTTCCTTCGCCTCCGGGGTCAATGTGGTGGAGGTCGGCGAGCGGGTAGAGGCCCGACTCGCTGAGCTGTCCCAGCGCATGCCGCTAGGGATGGAGCTGGAGACCGTGTATCACCAGCCCCACGTCGTGGAAGACGCGGTCAACGGGTTTTTGATCAACCTGGCGGAAGCCGTTGGCATCGTCATCCTGGTACTGCTGCTGTTCATGGGCGTGCGCAGCGGACTGCTGATGGGCTTGATTCTGCTGCTGACCATTCTCGGCACCTTCATCATGATGTCGATCCATGGGATTCAGCTGCAGAAGATATCGCTGGGCGCCTTGATCATCGCCCTGGGCATGCTGGTGGACAACGCTATCGTTGTCACCGAAGGCATGCTGATCGGCATGGCCAGAGGCAAGACCAAGCGCCAGGCGGCGCTCGAAGTGGTTGGACAGAACCGGCTGCCCTTGCTGGGGGCCACGGTGATCGCCATCACCGCCTTTGCTCCGATAGGGCTGTCTCCTGATGCCACCGGTGAGTTCGTCGGGTCGCTGTTCTGGGTGCTGTGCTATTCGCTGTTTCTCAGTTGGATCACCGCCCTGACCCTGACACCGTTCTTCTTTGATCTGTTCTTCAAGGATCGCGTCGCGGGCGATGACCAGAGTGACGACGTGGACCCCTACCGCGGGCTTTTGTTTCGGGTCTTCCGGCGCATGCTTGTCCTGGGTATACGGTTTCGCTACCTGACGCTGTTGCTGGCGGTCGCCCTGCTGGCCGGCGCTCTGTCGGTATCCGGTCAGGTCAAGAACGCCTTTTTCCCGGATGCCACCACCCCGCTGTTCTTTGCCGACGTGTGGCTGCCGGAAGGGACCGATATTCTCGATACCGAGCGCACCGTCGAGCGGCTGGAGCAGAAGGTCCTCGAGATGGAGGGCGTGACCCAGGTGACCAGTGTGATCGGTGGCGGCGCCCAGCGCTTTACCCTGACCTATGCCCCGGAAGACCGCTACGCGAGCTTTGGCCAGTTGATCGTCGAGACTCGTGATCGCGACAGCCGAGAGGCGCGCATGCGCGACGTGATCGAGACGCTGCGACAAGACTTCCCGCGGGTTCAGTACAAGGTGCAGGCGCTGCAGGTAGGCCCATCGGCCAAGGCCAGCATCGAGGCGCGTATCTACGGTGATGACCCCGAGACCCTGCGTGAACTGGGGGCTCAGGTGCGCGGCATCTTTCAGGATGAACCCATGGCGGACAGCATTCGCCTGTCATGGAGCAACCGCGAGAGCGTCATTGTCCCCGAGTTCCTGGATGAGCAGGCACGCCGGGTGGGGGTGACCCGCGATGGTCTGCAGCAGGCCTTCCGTCTCAACAACGATGGCGAGCAGGTCGGCGTCTATCGGGAAGGCAGTGAGCTGATCCCGATCGTGATGCGCTCCCAGGAGGGGCAGCGTCACGACATCGATAACCTGGGCGCCATCAACGTCTGGAGTGAAGAGCAAGGGCGCTACCTGAGTGCGGGCAACGTGCTGGGTGAGCTGCGTACCGAGCTGCGGGACCCCTTGATCAAGCGCCGCGACAGGCGGCGGATGTTGGCCGTCTACGCAGAGCCCATGCCGCTCTCCGGTGAGACCGCTGCCAGCGTGCTGGGACGGCTGCGGCCCCAGGTGGAGGCCATCGAGCTGCCGCCAGGCTACGCCATCGAGTGGGGCGGTGAGTACGAGACCGCCAGCGAAGCTCAGCAGGCGCTGCTGTCGTCGCTGCCGATGGGCTTGCTTGGCATGTTCATCATCACGGTGCTGCTGTTCGGGCGCCTACGACAGTCGCTGGCCATCTGGTCCATCGTGCCATTGATGATGATCGGCATCATTGGGGGCCTGGCCCTGTTGGGAGCACCCTTCACCTTCATGGCGCTGCTCGGCACCCTGAGCCTGATCGGCATGGTGCTGAAAAATGCCATCGTCCTCATGGAAGAGATCAACGTCCAGCGCAAGATCCAGGACGATGCCCATGATGCGGTGGTCCAGGCCGCTGTCAGTCGTGTACGCCCGGTCACCATGGCGGCGATCACTACCATGTTGGGCATGTTGCCCCTGTTCACCGATGCGTTCTTTGCCTCCATGGCCGTGGTGATCGTGTTCGGCCTGGGGGTGGCGACGCTGCTGACGCTGGTGATGGTGCCGGTGGTGTACTGCACGCTGATGCGCATTCGCGCGAGCTGAGAGTGGGCCGTGATAGCTCCCGGCGACGTCAGCCGCCGGGGGCATAGAGTTCGCGATTCGGTGTGACGGCAGAGGCGTCCTGCGTGCTCTGTGCCTGCGGGTCAGCGGACGCCAAGTGCTGCTCCAGCCACCCCGTCAGCAGAGGCCACAAGGTCTCCCGGTGGCGTCGGCGGAAGCCGTCCAGGTGTCCCAGTGCGCCACTGCCCAGCGTCTCAGGAGTGAGCTGCAGACGCGTCACCGGGGCCTGGGTGAAATAGGACGCCAGCAGGTCAATGCTGTCGCGGCTGGCGTAGGGGTCGTCATCGAAACCGACCACCAGCAGCGGTATGGTCAGCCTGGCGAAACGGGCCTCCGCGGCAAGCTCAGGATCATCGAAGAAATAGCGCGGCAGACTGATCCAGTGGCTGCACTGGCGGGCAACGCCGCAGGGGACGTCTTCACTGACCCCCAAGCGCCGACAGGGGACATAGCCGGCGACGCGGGACAGCAAAGGAAACAGGATCTTAAGCAGCACATAGGCCCGCAGGCGAAGCCACGGTGACGTGATGAAGCGCAGGCAACTGGCGTTGCAGGCGATCAGCACCGCGGCGCTCAGCAGTCGACTGGCCTCGCCCAAGCCAATGGCATGCCCGCCAAAGCTGTGTCCCACCGCCAGCATCGGGAGCGTCGGCCAGCGCTGGTGCGCCCAGCGCGTCACGCTGTCGGCGTCCAGTTCTGCCCAATCCTGCATGCTCACCTGTAGCTGGTCGAGGTGTTCCGGTCGCGACCGGCCTATCCCGCGGTAGTCATAGCAGATCACTGTCAGCCCTCGTTCACACAGGGCATTGGCAAACCCCTGATAGAGACGCTGGGAGACAGCGGAGGCGGGATGGATGATCACCACTCCTCGCGGGTCCTGGTCGGGTTCGAAGAGGCTGGCGCCGAGCGGATAGGCGTCGGCGGCAGGTAGGGTAAAGCGAGAGACATTGGCCATCGGTTGGGCCCTGCACGGTAGGTGGATCGAGAGGTCGGGATCTCTCGATAAGTAATACGGCGCAGGAACTAGGTCGAGGCTTTACCAAAACGGTAGCGCGGGAGGGTGAAAAGCCGAAGAGTATGCTCTCTCGGTACTGGAAATCTCGTCGCTGCAAAGTAAAAAAGCCCCCGCCGAAGCGGAGGCTCACTCGTACCGTCGCGGTGATCTTGCGTGTACTTATCCGAGCAGCTTGGAGGGCAGGCCGGTGACCAGCCAGGGGAAGTACGACATCAGCACGCAGGCCAGCAGGATCAGCGCGCAGAAGGGAATGACCGCCTTGTACAGATCCAGCGTCTCGACCTCGGGCGGGGCCACGCCCTTGAGGTAGAACAGCGCGTAGCCGAAGGGCGGGGTCAGGAAGGAGGTCTGCAGCACCACGGCGACCATGACCACGAACCACAGCATGTCGACACCCATGGTCTCCACGATGGGGAGCATGATCGGGAAGCTCAACAGTACGATGCCGGTCCAGTCGAGGAACATCCCCAGGACGAATACCAGCAGGAACATCAGGATCAGCGCACCCGTGGTGCCGCCCGGCATGGCCAGAACCAGCTCGCTGATCACATCCATGCCCCCGCCAATCGAGAACACTCCGGTGAAGGCGGTGGCGCCGACCAGCACGAACATCACCATGGTCGTCGTCTTGCCGGCCTCGATGAAGGTGGTATAGCAGGTCGACAGCTTGCGGTCGCCGAAGATCAAGAACAGGCAGAACGCCAGCGTCACGCCAATGGCAGAGGCTTCCGTGGCCGTGGCAATACCGGTGAACAGGGCTCCCAGCACGCCAAGGATCAGGCTCATGGGCGGCAGCACATACTTGCACAAGCGTACGATCAGCTCGCCGGTACTGGTTTCGGCGCGTTCCTCGACACCTACCGGGGGACCGAAGTCAGGTTTGATCAGGCAGACGATGAGCACATACAGCGCATACATGCCCCCCAGCAGCAGGCCAGGCACCAGGGCGCCGGCAAACAGTGCGCCGACCGACACGGGAGAGTAGCTGGCCATCAGGATCAGCATGATGCTCGGCGGGATCAGAATGCCGAGACAGCCGCTTGCCATGATCACCCCGGCGGACAGCCCCTTGTGGTAGCCGTACTTGAGCATCGGCGCGAGAGCGATCAGTCCCATGACGGCGATGGAGGCACCGACGATGCCGGTAGTGGCCGCCAGCAGTACCGAGACGATGACCACCGTCAGCGCCAGGCCGCCGCGCACACGTCCGAGCAACAGTCGCATGCTCTCGAACATCTTCTCGGTGACGCCGGAGTCGTTGAGAAAGCGTGCCATCAGAATAAACAGCGGGATCGCCACCAGAACATAGTTGTCCATGGCGCGCCCGTAGATGTTGTTGATGATGATGCCCAGCACCTGTGGGCCGGGGCCCAACCAGGCACCCAGCACCGCCATGCCACCCAGCACGAAGGCCAGCGGGTGGCCCATGAAGAGCCCCAGCATCAGTCCGGAGAACATGAAGATGGTAAGAAGTTCGGCACTCATCGGGCCTCCTCCCTGTCGTGGGTAGTCAGCTCCGTGATAGCGCGGATGACGATGGCGACGGCCTGCAGCAGGATCAGGACACCGGCGATGACCAACACGGCCTTCACCGGGTACACCGGAATGGAGACGATGCCGTAGGTGGATTCAGCGCGGCTCCATGAGCGTTCGAAGAAGCGCCAGCTATAAGTGATGAACATGATGATGAAGGGGGTAAAGAACAGCAGGTAACCCAGCAGGTCGATCAGCGCCCGGCCACGGCGGGACAACAGCTGCTTGACGATATCCACCTCCACGTGGGCGTGATGACGCAGCCCATAGGCGGCCATCAGCATGAAGTGGGTACCGAACAGCATGGTGGTGATGTCGAAGGCCCAGTCACTGGGGCGTCCGAAAAAGAAGCGCATCGCGATGTCGTAGACCACCACGAGGGTGATGATCGCGATCAGCGGAGCGATCAAACGGCCGAACCACTCGTTCAAGCAGTCAATGGCCTTGGCAATGGCGTTCATGGTGGAAGTCTCGTCGATATCCAACGATGACCGGCGGCCTGATCAAGGCCGCCGGCCGGTGAAGGCAAGCGTGTTGCCTAGTTCATGCAGGCTTCGATGTCGTCGAGCGACGGGATGTTGTCGGTGACGCGGCTCATGTTGAAGGGCACTGAGACGTCACGCCACTGGGCGTAGTCCTGCAGGTAGCTGATCATCGACTGATAGACCTTGGCATGCATCGGGTCCTCGCAGGCACCCTGCACGATCACCTCGTTGGTGATGTCCTGGATCTTGGCCAGATCCTCTTCGGACAGCTGGTTGATGGTGGTGCCATCCTCGATGAACTTGGCGGTGCCTTCTGTCGACTGCTTCTCGGACCAGGCCAGTGACCAGGCCATGGTGGCTTCAGAGGCGATCTTCAGCTTGGCCTGAGTTTCCTCGGACAGTGCGTCCCAGGCATCCTTGTTGATCATGACGCCGAACACACTGGCGGACTGGTGCCAGCCAGGGGTCATCCAGTAGTCAGCCACCTCTGAGAAGCCGGCCTTGTAGTCCACCCCAGGGGTGGAGAATTCGGCGCCATCCACCACGCCACGTTCGATGGCCTGATAGATTTCACCGCCAGCCAGAGTGACCTGAGAGCCGCCGAGTTGCTCGAGGACGCGGCCTTGGTCGCGACCGGACAGGCGCAGGCGCTTGCCTTCGATATCGGCGATGGACTCGATCGGCGTGCCACCACGGAAACCCGATTCATTGTTGGTGATACCGTAGGGCAGGTAGACCATGTTGTACTGGCCGTAGATCTCCTGGTAGAGCTCGAAGCCCCCCCATTGGGTAATCCAGTTCAGGTAGTCGACGCCGTTGAACAGGCTGGTGGTCGTTGCCAGCGGCGAAAATGCCGGGCTGCGACCGGCCCAGTAGCCAGGCCAGTCGCCGGCGGCCTGGATGCTGCCGGTTTCGGTGGCATCGAAGACTTCGGTGCCAGGCATCAGGGTGCCGCCGGCGTAGAACTCGATCTGGACTTCGTCACCGGCCAGCTGGTTGACCAGCTCAGCCCAATGCTTGTCGATGGCGATCAGGTCGAGGTTCTCTGGCCAGGTGGTGGTCATGGTCCACTTTTCCTGGGCCATCGCCGAGCTGGACATGGTGGCCAGGGCGATACCAGCCACCAGGCCGGTAAGCGTGAATGTGGTGGTGTGCTTCATGCAGGTGCTCCCCGTGGGTTGTTGTGATTCTGCAAAGGAGGCGGTCGCTGCCTCTCCAGGTTGGCGTTTGGCATCCATGGTGGCGGTGCCTGGGAGTAGTGGCCGAACAGCGGGGGGACCCTCGCTGTCGCCTCGGCTTCATCAAGCTAGCACGGTCCACAAGCGTTGTTCGATGCGACACATGTCGATGAATCACCACGCTTTTTTGGCATATGCACAGCTCTTGAAGCGATAAAAAGTATCGACAATTCAAGAAAATGAATAAGTTAGAAGCGGATCTATGCTGCACCGCCATAGATCGCACGAGCGTTTAATCGGTGCTTTCATTAGACCAAAGTTGATTTATCCTGGAGCCGCCATGCATAGCCTCGTCACCCATGCCGATCTCGAGCGCCTACGCGACTATCGTGCGCGTCTGGCCCAGCAGCGTCAGCGCGGGATGGTGTGGATGACGGGGTCGCCGGAACAGGTCCGTCGTCGAGCCCTGGAGTGTCTCGCACAAGGGGGCTGGGAGGCGCCGCTGTGGGCGGGCATGGACCTCGAGGTCGTGGCAGAACCCGCACGGGACGAGGTGGAGATGGTGGCGCTCGGCAAGGCCAGGATGCGCCTGGGGCATGAACACGATCTGCTGATCGTCGATGCCCTGTCACCCGCCTCGGGGCTCGACCCCGATGCGCTGGGCGCGCTGTCCGGCACCCTGGTCGCCGGCGGTCTGCTGTTGCTGCTGATGCCAGACGACGGCGGCCGTCAGCCTGATCGGGACTACCGCCGTATCGCCGCTCATCCCTGGGCGCCGGCGTCGCTGACCAGTCACTATCTTAGGCGCCTGCACCGCTTGCTGGGCGAGCTGGATGGCGTCATGCACTGGCATGGCGATGCCGGCCTGTCGCCAGCACGCTCTTTAGATGGGGCCCCGGCCCAGGCTTCAGACCTCGCTTCAGCTCGGGCTCCGGCGTCCTTATCGCCGACTCAATCCGAAACGGTGTCACCGTCCCCGGATGCTGACTGCCTCACCGTGGACCAGGCCGAGGCGGTGCGCCGGTTGTCTCGCCTCAAGCGCCGCCGTCCGCTGGTGATCACCGCAGACCGTGGTCGCGGCAAGTCCGCGGCGCTGGGCATCGCCTGCGCACGAATGCTGGAGCACGCCTCCGCCGATTCGCCGGTCGAGATCCTGCTGACCGCCCCCAGGGTGTCATCCGTGGAGGCGGTGTTCGCCCGTCTGGCGGCGCTGTTGCCGGAGGGCGTGCGTGACGGCAATGACTACTGCCTGGCTGCCGGGCGGCTGCGCTTCATGGCCCCAGATGGGCTTTGCGATGCCGTGACCACGGGCGAAGCCGGAGGCGCTGGCAGCGTCCTGCTGGTGGATGAGGCTGCGGCGATTCCGGCAGCGCTGCTGGGTCAGTGGCTGAAGGCATTTCCGCGTGTCGCCTTCGCTACCACCGTGCACGGCTATGAAGGCTCTGGTCGAGGCTTTGCGCTGCGCTTCAGACGTCAGCTTGACGCTATCACACCGCAGTGGCAGGCCATGGAGCTGACCGCGCCGATACGCTGGGCGGCCGGTGATCCCCTGGAAGCGGCGATATCGGCTCTGCTGTGTCTGGACGCGGAGATGCCCGACGTACCGGTGGCTGCTGGCGACCTGGCGTCCAAGGTCGCGGCGCTGCCGTCGTCAGTCCTCGATCGGGCGGACCTGGCGCAAGATGAGGATGCCCTGCGCGGGATGTTCGGGCTGCTGGTGCAGGCCCATTATCGCACTACCCCCAGTGACCTGCGGGCGCTGCTGGATGGTCCTGACACCCGCCTGTGGGTGCTGGGCCCGCCGGCCCATCCGGTGGCGGTCTGCGTGACCATCGATGAAGGCCGCTTTGACGACGACCTGGCAGAGCAGGTGCTGCTGGGGCAGCGGCGTCCACGGGGACACCTGATGGCCCAGTCCCTGGCCGCACACGCCGGCGAGCGAGGTGCCTTGACCGGGTCGTTGCGCCGGGTGTCCAGAATTGCCGTGCATCCTGACTGGCGACGTTGCGGATGCGGGGCGCGCCTGCTCGATGATGTCGCCGATCAAGCGTCGCTAGATGGCTGCATGCTGCTTGGGACCAGCTTCGGTGCAGATCCCGAGTTGCTGAGCTTCTGGTACAGCCGGGACTATCGTCCGGTGCGCCTCGGCCTGACCCGGGAAGCGGCCACCGGCGAGCACGCGGTCATGCTGGCCCGGAGCCTGACAGATGACGGGCAGCGGATCCTTGAGCGCCTGACCCAGCGCTTCCAGCGACAGCTCCCAGGGCTTCTGGCGTTCGAGCTGCCGCTGCTGCCGCCGCAGGTGGTGATGGCGTTATTGGCCCATTCCACGCTGGCGCCGCCGGATGATCATGACCTGGGAGAGCTGACGGATCTGGCGCGGGGCCTGCGTGAACCCGCCTTGTCGCGACCGGCGATCCAGGCCCTGGTCGTTGCCCTGGCCCGGCTGTCTCACCAGGCCATCACCTGTGGCGATCAGGGGGGGAATGGCGATCAGGGGGGGAATGGCGACCTGGCGTGGCTCGCGGCCTGGGCGTTTCAAGGCCGCTCGGAAAGTTCCCTGGCCGCGGCGCTTTCGCTCAGCGGCAAGGCACAGGTCAAACAATGGCTTCGGGACGCAGTGGGACATGGCCTGGACGTGATCGGTCACCTTTCCAAGCCGGCGGAGCAGGGGTAGAGTGCCTGCATCTGCAAAACCTGGGCATCACCTGCATGAACCAACATCTCGACACCCTCGCGCCTGCCATTGTCTGGCGCCACTTCCGTACCTTGTGCAACACACCGCGCCCGTCGGGCCATGAAGCCGCCCTGGTGGCCGCTATCGAGGCCTGGGCCGAGCAGCAAGGGGTCGCTCACGACCGTGATGCCTACGGCAACCTGCGCCTGTCCAAGGCCGCAAGCCCAGGCCACGAACAGGCCCCCGGCGTCATTCTCCAGGGCCATCTCGACATGGTGGCCCAGGCCAATGCCGACATGCCCCACGACTTCACTCGTGACCCCATCGTGACCCGGGTCGAAGAGGGCTGGCTCAAGGCCGATCGCACTACCCTGGGCGCCGATAATGGACTGGGCGTTGCCGCTGCGCTGGCCATTCTCGAGGAGCCGGAGCTGGTCCACGGACCCCTTGAGGCCATCTTTACCCTGGAAGAAGAGACCTCCATGGGGGGCGCTCTCAACCTGGCCAAGGACTGGCTGACCGGCAGCATACTGCTCAATCTGGATTCCGAGGAGCCCGGTCAGGTCTACATTGGCTGTGCCGGCGGTGCTGATGTGGTGGTCGAGGCCCAGCTACCGATGGAGTCGACCAGCGAGGACGAGCAGGCGCTGACGCTCAGCCTCAAAGGCCTGCGGGGTGGGCATTCCGGGATCGACATCGACAAGGGGCTGGGCAACGCCAACCGGCTGCTGGTGCGGGTGCTGCGCGCCCTTGATGGCGGAGAAGTGCGCCTGGTGGAATACCAGGGCGGCACCCTGCGCAATGCCATCCCGCGGGAGGCACAGGCGGTGATCATGGTGCCCCGGGACGAGGTCGAGCACGTGCGCGGTCGTGTCACCCAGCTGGAGGAGGAGCTGCGTCAGGAGCTGAGCGGCGTGGATGAGGGCCTGCGCCTGACCCTGGAGCCCTGCCCAGAGCCTCGTCAGGAGGCGCTGACCTGTCACGCCAGCCGGCTGCTGGTGGCGGCCTTGCATGCTGCCCCCTGCGGCGTCGAGCGCATGAGCGTCGATGTTCCGGGCGTGGTCGAGACCTCCAACAATCTTGGCGTGATCCGCCTGGAAGAAGGCCGCTTTCACCTGTGTGCGTTGGTGCGCTCGCTGCGTGACAGTGCCACCGCCGACCTGGCCGAACGGTTCAGCGCCCTGTTTGAGCTGATCGGGGCTCGGACCCGCATTGAGAACGGCTATCCTGGCTGGACGCCACAGCCTGACAGCAGCGTGCTCGAGCGCTTCTGCACGCTGCATCGGCAGCAGTTGGGTGTGGCGCCGGAGATCAAGGTCATCCACGCCGGGCTCGAGTGCGGTATTCTCGGTGGCAAGTATCCACACCTGGAGATGATTTCCTTCGGCCCGCTGATTCGTGGTGCTCACTCCCCCGATGAGCGTGTCGAGATCTCCACGGTGGAAGCATTCTATGACCTGCTGAAGGCCGTGATCAGTGACCTGGCAAGGACCCCTGACTGAGATGAAAGAGGCGTTGCTTACGACCCCGATGACGCCGGCCTTTGCCGGCGTCTCGCTGTTGGCCCTGGTGGCGCTGTGGCTGGTCTGGCGTGGTCGCCAGCATCGCCGCCGCCAGGATCAAGCGCTGGAGCAGCTGACACAGCGTCTGGAAGAGCGTCAGCAGGCCTCTCGTCAGCTGGAGCAGGAGCTGGCGATCAGCGATGCCCAGCTGGATGCCAGTCGAGAGCAACTGGAGACCCTGCGGCGCGAACGGGACAGCCTGCGTGAGCATATGGCCGAGGTGCGCGAGCACAATGCCCGGCTGGAAACCGAACGCGAGCAGATGACAGCACGCCACCGTGAGCAGATGGCGCTGGTGGAGCAGGCGCGGGACAACCTCAAGCAGGAGTTCCACCAGCTGGCCGGCCAGGTCTTCGAGGAGCGCCAGCAAGCGTATCAGGCGCAGAGTCGAGAAGGCATGGAGTCATTGCTCAAGCCTTTCCGTGAGCAGGTCGATCAGTTCCGGCGACGGGTCGAGGAACTGACGGGACAGCACAGTCGTGAGGCGGTGTCGCTGAAGTCCCAGATCGAGCAACTGGCCAGCTTGAACGCGCGACTGGGAGAAGAAGCCGCTGGCCTGGCCCGGGCGCTCAAGGGTGATCAGAAGGCCCAGGGTGGCTGGGGCGAGCTGATGCTCGAAACGGTGCTGGAACGCAGCGGCTTGAGGCGCGACATCGAGTACCGGCGAGAGGTCTCGATGAATGGTGAACAGGGGCGCCAGAGGCCCGACGCCATCATCTATCTCCCCGAGGATCGCCACCTGATCATCGATGCCAAGGTCTCGCTGACCGCCTGGACGAGGGTGGTCAATGCTGACGATGAGGCAGAGCGAGAAGCGGCCATGAGTGCTCACCTGACCTCCCTGCGTAGCCACATACGTGGGCTCGCCGCCAAGGATTACCCGGCGTTGCCGGGGCTGCATTCACCGGATTTCGTGTTTCTGTTCGTGCCGGTGGAACCGGCCTTCGCCGCGGCGTTTGAGCGGGACCCCTCGCTGTTTCAGGAAGCCTTCGATCGCCAGGTGGTGGTGGTCACGCCGACCACCTTGCTGGCCAGTCTCCGCACCGTGGCGGGACTGTGGAGCATGGAGCGCCAGAATGAGAACGCGCGCATCATCGTGTCCCGGGCGGAGCGTCTGCTGGGCAAGTTCTCTGGCTTCGTCGAGAGTCTCGACGATGTGGGCAAGCACCTGGAACGGGCCAGTAGCAGCCATCAGCAAGCGATGAACCGGCTGTCTCGCGGGCAGGGGAGCCTGGTGGCCCAGGCCGTGGAGCTCGAGCGTCTTGGCGCGCGCATGAAAAAGCCGCTGCCTCAGGAGTTGAAGCGTGCGGCGGAGGCTTCCAGCACGCTGACCGGCACTGATGAGGCCGGCAGCCATGAAGGCCACGGCAGGTCGTCCTGACGGCTGCCCCGGAATCCGCCTTGAACGTCGCCCGGGAACCCGCTCCGACGTCAGAGGACTCGCGCAGGCAGCGCGGTGGTGACGGTCGGGTGGTTGGAAGCAAAACGCCCCGCGCGCCAGTGGCTGGCGCGCGGGGCGAGATCATTCAGGCCGGTGTGGCGGTGTGGTCAGCCCAGGTAGGCGCCCAGCATCCACACGGTCTTCTCCTGCTCACGGATGTAGTCCCCGACCTGAGAGGCGGTGCCCTCATCGTCGGCATCCGAGGCCACCGACAGGATTTCGCGCTGTAGTTCGATCAGCTGCTGATATCCTTGGAGCACGCCGCGCACGCAGGCCTCACCGTCGTGCACGTCCTTGTCTTCGCCGATCCGCGACAGGGTGGTGTAGTCACTGTAAGCGTGGACGGGCTTGTGCCCCAGCGTAAGGATGCGTTCTGCGACCTCATCTACCTTGACCAGCAGGTCGGTGTAGAACTCCTCGAATTTTTCGTGCAGCTCAAAGAAGTTGGGGCCCTTCACGTTCCAGTGATAGCCACGCACGTTCATGTAGAAGATCTGGTAGTTGGCCAGCAGTTCGTTGAGCTTGTTAGCCAGGTCGCTGGCGCTGCCTTGGTGCAGGCCGATGGCGTTGGTGTCGCTCATGCAATACCTCCTTGATCGCTGTGGTCCTGTATATCCCGACAGGATATCGATACCGGTGGGCGGGAGTGAAACCAATTACCTCCATCGCCGCGATAGGGCCCATTGATGACCGCTCCTAATGACATAGTGATGAACCCATGCATTTTCAAGGGGCGTGTCCAAGGCGGCGTGTTCCACCAGCCCCAGCAAGAGCGCTTGTCGACAGACCTTAGCGGGCTGACGTAGCGAGCATGGCACGCAGCAGATTTTCCGTGCGATCGGACAGCAGTTCGGCACAGCGAGCCAAGGCTTCATCGAGGTCCATGGGCCCATCTGCCAGTGCAAAGGCGGCGCTGACGCCCTCGTCCAGGGCGGCCTGCCAGCCGGGTGCCATGCGTCCTGCCAGCACGATGACCGGTACGCCTCTGGCCCGTGCCGCACGGGAAATACCTATCGGCGTCTTGCCCGACAGGCTCTGGCCATCGAGCTGGCCCTCGCCGGTGATCACCAGGTCGGCATTGGCCAGCCGCTGCTCCATCCCGGCCTGCTCCATGATCATCTCGATACCCGGGCGCAGCTGCCCCCCGAGGAAGGCCTTTACCGCGAAGCCCATGCCACCAGCGGCGCCGGTGCCTGGCGCATCTCTCCAATCCTGGCCCAGCTGCTCCGCGGCCTTGTCGGCCCAGCGTGATAGCGCGGCATCCAGGCGCTCGACGTCCTCCGGGGAGGCGCCCTTCTGAGGGCCAAAGATGGCACTGGCGCCACGCTCGCCCAGCAGCGGATTGTCCACATCCACGGCAGCCTCGACCACGACCGAGTCGAGGCGCCGGTCTAACCCGGAAAGGTCGACCCTGGACAAGTGCTCGAGGCCGGCGCCAGTGGGGGAAATCGGCTGATCATCGGCATCCAGCAGCCGTGCCCCCAGCGCTGCCAGCATGCCGGCTCCGCCATCATTGGTGGCACTCCCGCCCAGAGTGATCAGCATGCGCTGGGCGCCGGCGTCGAGGGCCGCCAGGACCAGCTCCCCGACGCCGTGGGTGGTGCTGTGAAGCGCCGTGCGCTCTTCGGGGCCCAATGGCTGCAGTCCGCTGGCCTCTGCCAGTTCGATATAGGCCGTCTGGCTGGCGGCATGCCATCCCCAGGCAGCCTCGCCTGGTCTGCCCAGAGCATCCTGCACGGTGGCGGTACGGCGCTCGGCGCCGGTGGCGCTGAGCAGGGCCTCAAGGCTGCCTTCTCCCCCGTCTGCCATCGGACATTCATCCACGGTCAGGGTGGGGTCGGCGCGGCGCGCGCCCTCGGCGATGGCGCGGGCAGCATCGGTGGCGCTCAGCGCATCCTTGTAGCTGTCGGGGCAGATCAACACATTCATGGGTGGCCTCTCCGGTTCGAAGAAATGAGCGGGTGACATGAGCTGGTGACATGAACTGGTGATAGGGGGGACGACATGGACAGCCCCCTGGCCGGAATGTCCTGCTGGACCAGCGTTTGCCCCTGACTCGGGACAGCGTAGACTCTCGGAAGTATTTCACGTCATCGGCAGGAGGTCCTGATGCAAGTGTCCAAAAAATGGCGTCCTTCAAGCCGCCCCGATTGGGCGAAATGCTCAGGCGTGGCGGCGTTGTGTCTGTTGCCGTGGCTCAGCGCCTGTCAGACCACGCCTCAGCAGATGCCAGTGGCGGAGCCAGCCCCGTCGCAAGCCTGCCAGTGGCCCGTCGTCGACGGGGCAGTGAGTCTTGCGGATGTGGTGGCCGTGCTCGAAGGCCGTGACTTTCTTGTGCGCGATACCGATACCGCGCTGGGGGTGGTCAGTGCCGAGAAGACCGAGCGCACGACCTACCATAATGCCGATGCGGTCAGGCCACGCCTTGGTGGCTTCGTGCTGGGGGGTAGCGGTGGGCATGTCGGCGCCGGAGTTGGCGTAGGGTTCGGTTCCTGGGGCTGGGGCGGCAGCGATGATGCCACCCGAGTGGAGCGCGTGTCCGTGGCACTGACCGACCAGCAGGTTCAGCTGACGCGGGACATTCGTCTGTTTGACTGGACCGGCCAGCTACGGGAGTCGCGTACCGCCAGCGATGCCTCGTTCTGCACCTCGATTCGCCAGCAGCTGGCATCCCAGGCGGGCGTCTCGGGAGGCATCGAATGAGCCGTTGCTGGGGAGTGCTCGTGCTGCTGTTGCTCAGCGGCTGTGCCGGCCCATCGGTCACTACGGAAGCGCCGCGGCAGATGCAGGTGGCCGTGAGCGCAGAGCAGACCCTGGACGAGGCGCTCGCCCTGTTGATGGAGCAAGGCTACGTCATCACCCAGGCAGATGGTGCACTTGGACGCATCGATGCCTCCTTGGCGCGGCCGCCTGGCTATCGTCTCGAGGTGCGGGTCGAGGACGTTGGAGACACCCAGGCCAGTGTCAGCCTGCAGGGATTTCGTGGCGGCCGCACGCTGCCCGCTGACGTCGTAGAACCGCTGTTTGTTCAACTACAGGGAAGACTTGCCCGTTGATGTACGCACTACAACCCGTCCTGGCCGCGGCTGTCTCGCCCAGGCGCCGTGCCACCTGTGGCGATCGCCATTCGCTGTCGCCACGCGTTCGCCGCTTGATGACGATGGCCAGTCTCGTGCTTGTCCTGGTGGGGCCCTGGGCAAGCCAGGTAGCGCTGTCACACCCCCATAGCTGGGTCGATCTGTCGGTCCAGCTCGAGACCGATAGCGAAGGCCGGGTGGCGGCATTACGCCAGATCTGGCGTCTTGATCCGTTCTACAGTCTGGTGCTGCTGGAAGAGATCGATGCCGACGAGGAAGGGCGTGATGCGGCCCTCGACCGCCTGGGAGGGGACATGCTGACCAGTCTGGCTCCCCGGGACTTTTTCACCGAAGCCGAGATCGACGGCGAAAAAGTGGTTTTTCAGGGCGTCAGCGATGCCACCGTGATGGAGCGCGATGAGCGTATCGTGCTGCACTTTCGCCTGCCCCTGGCCGAACCCAGGGAACTTGCCGGCAGCACCCTCGAGTACCGGGTATATGACCCCTCCTACTACGTGGAGGTGGTCCACGAGGCCGATGCGGATGGTCCGTTGGACCAAGCGCTGACAGCGCCCGACGGCTGTCAGGCATCGGTCATCATTGCCGAACCCGATCCGGACAAGGTGATGGCGGCCGCCCAGCTGGATGTCGACGACAGCGCGCCGGAAGGGTTAGGACGCTTCTTTGCCGAGACGGGGCGTGTGTCGTGCTGAAGCTTCAACAACCTTGGGTTCAGGTGTCTCTCGCGGTGGGCGCCGTCGCGGGCGTCCTGCTGTTGCTGGCGGTGACCGGCGCGCTGGATACGCTCGGCCACTGGGTGCTCGCCATGCAGGCCGACCTGCATCGTCGCTTGACTCAGGCGGTCACACTGATCGACCAGACGCCGTCCGCTGCCGCCTGGGCCACCTTGATAGGCCTGAGCCTGTTTTACGGCGTTTTCCACGCGGCAGGACCAGGGCATGGCAAGGCCGTGATCAGCGCCTACCTGGTCTCCCAGGGAGGCGCCTGGCGTCGCGCCCTGGCTCTGTCGGTGGGAGCCGCGCTGATGCAGGGAGCGGTCGCCATCCTGCTGATACTGGCGCTGGTGCAGGGGCTGGGCTGGCTGACCCGCGAGGCACTGGGCAGTGTGGTGTGGGTCGAGCGGTTGAGCTTCGCCCTGGTCGCACTGCTGGGGCTGTGGCTGAGCGGACGCGCGCTGAGGCGGCTGGTGTCGCTGTCGCGCCCAGCGCAGCAGTCTGCTGGGTCTGAGCACCATGGGGCACACCAGCACGAGCCGCACCATCATGAGCCGCACCATCACGAGGCGCACCACCACGAACATCCGTCCCACGGGCATCATGCTCATGGTTCGCACCATGATCATCACGAGTGTTGTGGCGGTCATCACCATGTATCGCCGGATGGCAGTGGTCGCGAGGCCTGGCTGGCCGTGCTGGCGATCGGTGCCAGGCCATGTTCGGGGGCCGTGCTGTTGATGGGCGTGACCAGCCTGCTGGGCCAGCCATGGATGGGGGTGGCAGCGGTGCTGGCAATGTCGCTGGGTACCGCCATGACGGTCTCCACCCTGGGCATCGCCAGCGTGCTGGCGCGGGACTGGGTGTCCGCTCGCGTGGCGCGGACATCCGCCACGCGAAGTCGTGCCGTGGCACGCCTGGCCGCCATGGTAGCACTGACCGGTGGCGTGCTGATCATCGGACTGGGCGTTCTGCTGATGCTGCAGGTTGGCGCATCGGATCCTGGCTTGCCACTGATGGCGCCAGGTAGTCGCAGTAGTGGCCTCGGCGTGTGACAGCCCTTCAGGCGCGCAAGGACAGCCCGCCGGCCAGCGCCAGCACACGGTCCTTGGTGGCGGCCAAGCTGTCCTTGTCGTAGGCGATGGCCTGGCTGTGGCCCCACACCGGCCCTGGCCAGGCCGTGTCGCCTTCTCGCCGCACGATCACATGCACGTGCAGCTGCGCCACCATGTTGCCGAGGCTGGCAATATTGAGCTTGTCACCCCCTGCGTGGGTCTTCAGCGCCTGGCCCAGGCGAGTGGCTTCTCGCCACAGCTGCTGCTGGTCGGCTTCCGACAGGTCGAACACCTCGGTGACGTTGGCCCGCCTGGGAATCAGTACCAGCCAGGGGTAGCGGGCATCATCCATCAGGCGCAGCTGACACAACGGCAGTTCGGTGACGGGATAGGTGTCGGCGACAAGGCGTGGGTCGATGACGAAATCGCTCATGGCGGGCTCCTGAATGGCGTTTCAGGCAGGGTACATCAGGCGGCCACGACAGGGGCATCTATTCGACGAAGTTCCTGTTCGACGTCGCCCCTGCTCGATACACCCCCAGTTCGATACACCCCCTATTCGAGACAAGCGAGAGAGGAAAGACGATGACCCTGGTCGAGGGAGCGGCCCTGCTGACGGCAGGTATCGTGGCAGGTTTTATCAATGTGCTGGCGGCGGGCGGTTCGATGCTGACGCTACCGCTGTTGATGTTTCTCGGGCTTCCCCCTCAGGTGGCCAACGGCACCAATCGGGTGTCGATCACGCTGCAGAGCGTGTCAGCGGTGGCCAACTTCTTTCGTGCAGGAGCCCGTCATATCGGGCTCAGCCTGCGCCTGTCGGTGCCTGCTGTACTGGGCTCGATGCTGGGCGTGTGGCTGGCGCTTCAGGTCAGCGATGCGTTGTTCGAGACGATCCTGATGGTGGTGATGGTCGCCGCGGCAGTGATCATGCTGCTGCCACAACCGAAGATCGACACTCGGCCCCTGACGGTGGAACGGCTGACCCCTGGCATCTATCTGGCGATGTTCGTGATCGGTATCTACGGCGGCTTCCTGCAGGTCGGGGTCGGGATTCTGTTCATGATCGTGCTGTATCGCATGCTCAAGATCGATCTTGGCCAGGTCAATGCCTTCAAGGTGCTGATCATCCTTGTCTACACCCTGCCTGCCCTGGGCATCTTTCTGTGGCATGACCAGGTGCGCTGGAGCTACGGCCTGGTGCTGGCCGCCGGCAGCATGACCGGTGCCTGGCTGGCGGTGAAGGTCAACATGAGTTCCCGGGGCGCCATGGTGGTCAAATGGCTGACGGTGGCGGTGATTGCCGTGATCATTTTGCGCCTGGCCCTCTACTGAGTGCTGTGCAGACCCTCGAAAAGCGCGACACAAAGCCTAGCGAATGAACGTCATCGTGCTAGATTATCTGAGGATGATGTATTTTGCTTACCCACCTGGCTGCAAGGAGAAGGGACAATGAAAAGGACTCTGGCATTGATTCTGGTATCGATGTTTACCCTGGCGCTGTTGAGTGGCTGCAACACGGTGCGGGGTGTCGGCCAGGACATCGAGAAGGGTGGTGAAGCCATCCAGAACAGCACCGCCTGATCGCTGGCCACAAACCTGCACTCCGCCTGGCTTTCTCAAAGGCCTTGGCAGCAAGGTCCTGGCAGTAAGGCCTTGGCAGCAAGGCCCGGGCAGAGAGCCACGGCAACGCAGGGATGCTGATCCAGCGACAGGAATAGGAATACGCAAGGTAAAAGAAACAGAAACACAAACGGCGGTGATGTCACTCAGGTGCATCACCGCTTTTTTGTGGACAGGGCAGGCGCCTAGCCAGTGATGAAAAAATAAGGAACATGAGGCAAGTCAGGAGGGGATGCCAAGCATGGCGCAAGGCATCTGCTATGCTGGCCCCTTGTCATGTGCAGGGCCGCCTGGCGCCAGCGTTCAGGCAGCAAGTGACCCCTTGCCATGGGCCAGACGAAAGGACATTCAGGCACTGGAGGCCGATGATGAAAGCACTTCTTCCGTTATTCATGGTTGCTGCGCTGGCAGGGTGCAGCGCGTCGTCGGGCGGGACCGGTGAGCCCGCTCCGTTGCCACCCAAGCGGGCTCCCTTGGCCGAAGCCTGTGACGCGGCGGCTGTTCAGAACTGGGTGGGGCAGCATTACCAGGAGGCTCAGGACGAACGCCTGAAAGCCGAAAGTGGTGCCAAGACCCTGCGCGTGCTGAGACCGGGCGGAGTGGCGACCATGGACCTGCGCCTGGACCGCTTGAACGTGCGCCTGGATGACGCCGATACGATTGTCGAGCTGGGCTGTGGTTGATCCCACGTGCTGGCCGGCATTGTGATGGTGCGGGCCAGCAACCAGGAACCGTAACAGGAACCAGCAGCGTAACCGCAGGCTGCGACAGGCCGCCTAGCGGCTGGCCTGTCGGGTCATCCGTCGGATACGGCTTCGGGTGTCTCAGCGTTGGCCCAGCTCCTGCTGGGTGCGCTGCTCCTCTTCTTCTGCCTGCTTGCGCAGCTTCTTGCGCAGGGTGGCTTTTTCATAGCGCAGCTTGCGTATCGGCGTGTCCAGCGTCAGCGGCGGCACCGTGGCGGGGCGTCCGTCCGAGTCCACCGCGACCATGGTCAGGTAGCAGCTGTTGGTATGGCGAATGATCTTCTGGCGAATGTCTTCCGCCACCACCTTGATGCCAATTTCCATTGACGAGCGGCCGACGTGATTGACGCTGGCCAGGAAGGTCACTAGCTCACCCACATGGATGGGCTGCTTGAAGCGCACCTGGTCGACCGACAGGGTGACCACATAGTGACCTGAGTAGCGACTGGCGCAGGCATAGGCCACCTCATCGAGTTTCTTGAGGATGGCGCCACCGTGCACCTTGCCACTGAAATTGGCCATGTCGGGTGTCATCAGCACGGTCATGGTCAGTTCGTGCTGACCCGGGAGGCTCTGTTCTAGCATGGATGGCTCCTCAAGCATGCAGTTCGGTCTGTGATGCACATAGCATAACGCCTTGCCTCCGCGAGCGGAGACAAGGCGCACGTTGAAACTCAGTTGTTGCCGGCACTGTACAGCGAGGCGGTGACCGCTCGGTCAGCCTTTGCCGTCATGTCGCCCGGCTCGGGCGGCTCATAGCCAGGTCAGACACACCGAGATGATGATGCCGGTGATAAACAGCTGAACCAGGCAGAAGCCCATGATGTCCTTGGCCTTCAGTCCTGCAATTCCCAGCACCGGCAGCGCCCAGAAAGGCTGCAGCAGGTTGGTCCAGGCATCGCCCCAGGCGACCGCCATGGCAGCACGCGGGATGTCCACGCCAAGCGCCTGAGCGGCAGGAATGACGACAGGTGCCTGGACGGCCCACTGGCCTCCGCCCGAAGGCACGAACATGTTGACGATGCCGGCGCTGATGAAGGTCCAGAACGGCAGGGTGGTCTCGGTAGCGAAGGACACCATGGCCTGCGACATGGTCTCGGCGAGTCCTGACTGCACCATGATGGCCATGATGCCGGCGTAGAAGGGGAACTGGATGACGATGCCAGCCCCGCCCTTGATCCCCTCGTTCAGGCTGTTCAGCAGGCTCTGAGGGGTGCGATGCAGCACGATGGCCAGAAACAGGAACATGAAGTTGACCACGTTCAGGTTCAGGCCACCGCCACCGACGAAGTAGCTGATCAGGTAGATCAGACCTGGCATACCCACCAGCAGCGCCAGCGTCATGCTGTTTTCCAGGCGCTCGGCCGGGCGGCTGATGCGTACGCGGCGGTCTTCTTCCTCACCCAGCAGGGCCGGATCGACGTACACGCTTTCCTTTTCCCCCGGCAGCATCATGCGGTTGACCAGCGGCACCGCGATGAACAGAGCCAGCACAATCAGCAGATTGAAATAGGAAAAGATGGTTTCGCCGGTGCCGATCACGCCGATCTGCTCTGCCCAGGGGTTCCCTTCCGTGGCAATCGTCAGGGGGACCGAGCCGGCCAGGCCGCCATGCCAGACCACGAAGCCGGAGTAGGCACTGGCGACCAGCAGGCGATAGTCGACGCGCACGACGCGGGCCAGCTCCTTGGCGAACAGCGCGCCCACCACCAGGCCGAAGCCCCAATTGATCCAACTGGCGGCCAGCGACACCAGGGTGACCAGCAGGATGGCGGCACCCGCGTTATTGGCGATGCGGGCCAGACTTGCCAGCAGGCGCTTGACCGGTGGCGAGCTGGCCAGCATGAAGCCGGTGACCAGTACCAGCAGCATCTGCATGGAGAAGGACAGCAGGTTCCAGAAACCGTCGCCCCAGTACGTCAGCACCGCCATGGGCGACTGACGCTCCACCGCGATGGCCGCTGCCGCAGCGATGATGGTCAGGAGCAGGACGAAGACATAGGGATCTGGTAGATAGCGCTCCACCAGTTTCACGGCGGGTCGTGACAGAGCTCTCAACATGGCGTATTTCGCTTCTTCTGGTTGTGAAAATGGCCTTCCCGGCCACCTGGCGTCAACGGTGCCGCAGTCCGCCGCCGGGCGTCAAAGTCACCTTTCAAGCGATGACGTTTGGGCATACACCGGCATCTGTGCTGACAGCAGGGGCATCGACCGGGAGAAGGCCTTAACCCGTGCTGCTCCAGCGCGTGCTGCGATAGCGAAGATAGTAGGCCACAAGGACCCCGGAACGCACTGCGGTAAAAGTCGTAAAGGCTAACCAAAGTCCATGATTTCCCATGCCTTGGGTCAGCCACCACAGGGGCAGATAGGCGGCCAGTGCAATAAAGATCGAGTTGCGCATTTCGGCAATGGCGGTGGCGCCGATGAAGACCCCATCGAGCAGGTAGCTCCATACCGCCACCAAGGGCATCAGGATCACCCAGGGCATGAAATCCGCGGCGCTGGCGCGTACCTCGGGAAGCCCGGTCAGCAGGGCGATCAAGGCGTTACCGCCGAGGGCAAAGGCGAGGCTTGCCAGGGCGGCGGTCGCCAGCGAACACAGGGCAGCCGCTCGCACCGACAGGGCGAAGTCATCGAAGCGCCGGCGGCCAATGGCATGGCCGGTCAGCGCTTCTGCGGCATTGGCGAATCCGTCCAGGCCATAGGAGGTGAGCATGATGAACTGCAGCAGCACCGCATTCGCCGCCAATACCGTGTCCCCCTGGGCGGCCCCCTGGGCGGTGAAGAATGCCTGGGCAAACAGCAGCCCCAGCGTGCGCACGAACAGGTTGGCATTGACCGAGAACAGCTCGCGATAGGCGCCCACGGTAAACAGCCGGGCCCGCTCGAAGTGGCCGCCCAAGCGGCCGAGGCGGTGCCGGCACCACCACAGCCCCAGCGCCACCGTGCAGTAGTCCGCGATCACCGTAGCCCAGGCGACGCCGTCACTGGTCATGTCCAGGCCCACCACGAACAGCAGGTCGAGGACGATGTTGACGCCGTTATTGGTCAGCAGTAGTGCCAGCGTCACACGACTGTTCTGCTGCCCCAGGAACCAGCCAAGGATGGCGTAGTTGGCCAGTACCGCAGGGGCCGACAGCAGCCTGATCTCGGCGTAGCTGGCGGCCAGTTCACTGGCTTGCGGGCTGCCATCGAGCAGCCATAGCCCCAGCGCAATCAGCGGGCGCCCCAGCAGGATCAACAGCACGCCGATGGCGCCGGCCAGCAGCAGTGACTGGCCGAGCAGATGACGGACCTGGTCATCTCGACTGCGCCCCATGGCCTGGGAAGTGAGGCCGGTGGTGCCCATGCGCAGAAAGCCGAAACCCCAGTAGAGAAAGCCGAACAGCGTGGCCCCCAGGGTCACACCGGCGAGGTAGCGTGAGTCAGGCAGGTGGCCGACCACGGCAGTATCCACGAGCCCCAGCAGGGGCACGGTGATATTGGACAGGATGATCGGCCAGGCCAGCGCAGCGATGCGCGGCAGTCGACCAAGGGTGTCGGCTAGGCCGCAGGGGGAAGAGGGTGGAAGACTGGCCACGGTTGCACGTCTGCTCGGCTGATGAAGATTCGGGTGAGGAGCGCAGTGTCCCGGCGCCGACCTCACGGGTCAAGCGGGACGCCTTGGCGGTCATGACGCAGTGGCGTCATCCGGATCGTCATGGTGCGATGGATGGCCACGGAATGGCCGTTGGTCCGTTGGTTGCGTCTTTTATAACGGCACAGCGTGTGCAATGTCAGACATATTGAATGCTGGTTCATTGATATCCGAATGAAATGTTTAGTATCAGTTACTACCAAAAAATTACATTCCGTTGCCATCTCTAAGGTGACAGAAATACCTCTACTGGCTACTAATAAGATAATCCCCTGAATTAATAAAAAAGGACTAGCAAGAAGGAGAAAGAAGGAGCAAGCAGGAGCAAGAAGCAGCCAGTAGACATCACGGGTGAGAAGGAACAGCCCCATGAAGGCTGGCGATCTTGGTGACCGTGTGACGAACAATGACGAATCGGTAATTAAGATATAGCGTATATAAAAATATCGATTTTACGCAGGAGTATCCACAATGAAAAAGTTTCCTCTCTTTTTCGCAAAACCCCTTTGCCCCAAGGCCGTCAAGGTCGCTGCCAGGCACCCCCAGCACCGCCGTCAGCGCGGGGCAAGTGCGATTGAGTATGCAATTATTCTCGCCGTCATAACCGTAGTGATCATCGGTGTACTGCAAACAGATTCTTTCACAGAAGGACTTTCTGGGTTGGCTGCCGATATCGGAAACCTTTTCCCTGGTGACGACAGTAGTGGTTAAGAACTAGCCTGATGTTGAGGTCGTGCAATGTCCCAATTTACGTTGAGGTTGGTTGCGGGCTTGTTGGTGTTCATCGCGCTAGTTATGGCCTTTTTAGGTTGGTCATTGAGCCGCCAGGCACTCCCCCCTGAAAGTGCACAAGTGGTTGCGCCGGAGGCGCCCGAACCCCTGGGCTATCCGGTGCTGGTGGCCGCTCGGGAGCTGAGTGCGGGGGAGCGCCCCTCTGACCTGCCCGATGCGTTGCGGCTGGCCTATTTTCCTACCCCGCTGGATGGCAGCTTTGCTGAGCTGGCCCAGGTGCCGGATGCGCGCCTGGCGCGGCCCCTCGGTGAGGGCGATGTACTGAGGCCGGGTGGATTCGTTGGCGGTGGTGCCCTGGCCGATGTGGTGCCCCCAGGCTTTCGTGCCGTCGGGGTGGGTATCGACGCGGTCATCGGCGGCGGTGGTTTCGTGGCGCCGGGGGACCGGGTCGACGTGTTGTTCTTTGCCGAGACGGATGACGGCAACGGTCAGCGCCATCGGCTGGCACGGCGGTTGTTTTCCGATGTCAGCGTGCTGGGGGTAGGCGAGCGCCTGATAGGTGGCGACCGCCAGGAAGACAGTGGTTCTGAGCGCACGGCCGTGCTGGCCATGCCGGAAACCCAGACCGCGCGGCTGCTGCTGGCCGAGGCGACGGGGCGGCTGCGACTGGCAGTGGTGGGCAACCAGGAAGCGGCTCTGGGCGAATCCTTCGATGACGGTCTGCGCTTCGCGCTGGGGCAGAGCGTCCTGCCGGTATCGCTGGGCCAGAGCCTGAGCCAGCCCGGCAATAGCGTCAGCTTCGATGAGCTTACCGGTATCGAGCGAGAACCGCCCAGACCGGCGGCGCAGGCGTCACGCGCCCAGGGATACCAGGTGGTGCAACACGTCGGAGCCAGCAGTCGAGTGGTCTCACTGCCGTGATCGCGGGCAGCCAGCGGTAGGAAAGCTGGAAACGGGCGGTCAACAGACTGACATCATAATGAGAGGTTCGGCAGCGGTGGTGGCAGTCGCCATGGCTAGCGGAACCCGCGCAGGGAACAGGACCAAGCATGCAGTTAGATGGCGAGATCGCCCGACCGAGGTCGGTGTGCTGGAGAGTGTGTGCCCGCGGGACATGGCGCGGGCTGGCGCCAGGCAAACGCCTGGCGGCCGCGCTGCTGCTGGCAGTGGCGTTGATCCCCGCTGTGGGGCTGGCGCAGTCACCCGAGTCACGGCTGAGCCTGGCCGTCGGTGATCAGCAGTGGCTGGGCCAGCCAGGACGTATCACCCGCACCGCGGTGGGGCGGGGGGACATCATTGACGCCCAGGTGCTGGACCCGCGGTCGCTGCTGGTGACCGCCGTCGGCCCCGGAAGCACCAGCCTCAAGGTATGGATCGACGGTGCCAGCCAACCCCGGGAAACGTTAATACAGGTGCGCCCTGCCGGTGGCGAGGGGCTCGAGTCGGAGTACTCACTGGCCCCCGGCACCTCGCGTCCTGACGTGCGTGGCGTGACGCGCTCCCTCGAACGCCATGATCAGGCGATCTCTCGCTTTGCCAGCGATCCCATCGATGGGACCACCCAGGCCGGGCCGGTGCAGGTCCAGACCGACATTCGCGTGGTAGAGGTCAACCGCAGCCGCATGGCCTCCGCGGGCTTCTTCATCGGGCGCAACCAGGCAGGCTCGACCCGCTTTGCCCTGGGCCGCAGCGATGAGACGCTCGACTTCCTGGCGGGCGGTGCGGTGGCCCCCAATGCGGGTGACGGTGGCTTCTCGATCATTCAGGTCAATACCAGTGGCGTGCTCTCGGCACTCAGCGCCCTGAGCGCCAATGGTTTCGCCTATACCCTGGCAGAGCCCAGCCTGGTCAGCCTGTCTGGCCAGAGCGCCAGCTTTCTTGCCGGTGGCGAATTTCCCTTTCCCGTGCAAAGCGGTGACGACCAGATCAGCGTCGACTTCAAGGAGTTCGGTATCCGTCTGCAGTTGACGCCGACGGTGCTGGACGAGCGTCGCATCATGCTCAAGGTGGCGCCCGAAGTGTCGGAGCTGGACTTCTCCCGCGGGGTGCAGACAGCCGGTATCGCGGTGCCGGCGCTGAATGTGCGCCGCACCGATACCACGGTGCAGCTGGGCAACGGCGAGAGCTTCATCATCAGTGGTCTGGTCAGCCGCAACATCATTCAAAGCGTCGACAAGATCCCTGGGCTTGGTGATATCCCGGTCATCGGCGCGTTCTTCCGCTCGACACGCCTGGATCGTGACGAGAAGGAACTGGTCATGATCGTGACGCCGCACCTCGTCAGGCCGCTGGCCGCCGGGGTGGATCTGGGGCCGATGCCTGGCGCCGCGTTCGAGAGCTATGACCCGAACTTCCTGGAACTGATGTTCGATCCACAGGATGCGCAAGCCATAGAGCGCGTGTCCGAGGTGGGCTTCAGTCGCTGATCGATGGTTGCGGGTGGGGTGAGAGGAGAGCGCCATGCCATTTCGTCAAAAGCGTGCCGAGGTCAGTCAGCGGAAGGCAGCGCCGGGGGCTGAGCCTGCCTTGATCAGCGAGCTTCACCAGCTGGTGGTCGAGCGCCTGGAGGATGACGTCAGGGGCATCGCCGATGAGCCCATGCAGCTGCGTCAGCAGGTGCGCGAGCTGGTGACAGAGGCGCTTAGCCTGCGGGGCTACGCCACGCCGACCGACAGTGTCGACGCTGTGGTCGAGGATGTCTGTCGCGAGCTCAATGGCTTCGGGCCCCTGGAGCCATTGCTGGCCGATGACACCATCTCCGACATCCTGATCAATGGTCATCGCCAGGTCTACGTCGAACGCCGTGGCCGGCTGGAGCCGTGTCAGCTCGCCTTCCTCGATGATGATCACATTCTCAGGGTCGTGCGACGCATGCTGGCGCCCCTCGGCAAGCGTCTGGATGAATCCAGTCCCATGGTGGATGCCCGCCTGGTCGATGGCTCCCGGGTCAACGCCATCATTGCGCCGCTGTCGCTGAACGGGCCCAGCGTCTCGATCCGCAAGTTTCGGCGGGAGGCGCTGACCGGGCAGGAGCTGGTGGCCATGGGCAGCGTGCCGGCCAACCTCATGACCTTTTTGCGCCGAGCGGTGGAAGAGCGCTGCAATCTGCTGGTCAGCGGTGGCACCGGAGCCGGCAAGACGACGCTGCTGAACGTGCTGAGCGCAGCGATTCCACCTCAGCAGAGGGTGGTCACCATCGAGGACAGTGCCGAGCTGCAGCTGGCCAGCCACCACGTGGTGCGGCTGGAAACCCGAGCGCCCAACATCGAAGGAGAAGGCGAGGTCGGCGCCAGTGCACTGGTCAAGAATGCCCTGCGCATGCGCCCCGACAGGATCCTGCTGGGGGAAAGTCGGGGCGACGAAGTGCTGGACATGCTGCAGGCGATGAACACGGGACATCAGGGCTCGATGAGTACCGTTCACGCCAATTCGGCCGCCGATGCCGTGGTACGGCTGGAGATGATGGTGCGCATGTCGCGCTTTCAGGGGACCGATGCGCTGGTGCGTCAAATCATCACCACTGCGCTCGACCTGATCGTACATGTCGCTCGCGACAGCAGCGGCCAGCGTCGCGTAGCAGAGGTGCTGCGTGTGGTCGGGTTACGCCAGGGCGAGGTGGTCCTGGAGCCGCTCTACCGAGAGGGGCAACCGGTGACTGACCACCTCACGGCCCGGCCTGAAGACCAGGCGTCTGCGGTCTGCTGGCCGCGGCTGCTGGCGGCGCTGGTGGATGGCGCTGAGGAGGCGCAGCCATGAATGTCTGGGTGGTCTTTTCGCTGGTGGCGGCATGCCTTGCCACGGCTGCATGGCTGCTGATGAAGAGTGCGCGTGCCCACACCGAGCGCGCGGCTGGCGGTCAGCGCACCGCGCGACGCCGCTCGCTGGTTACCCATGACTCGCTGATGGAATGGCTGGTCGAGCGCCTGACGGCGGCAGGGTTGCCCGCCTCGCCGCTGAGTGTCGCTGTGGCCGGTGGCAGTCTGCTGGTGCTGGCGATGTTGCTGCTGTCACGCCTGGGGGCCGTCTGGGGCCCGGCGACCGTGGTGCTGGTGGTGGTGCTGGCCAATGCGCTGATTCGTGTGCGTGCCGCGCGCACCCGGCGCCGTGCACGCCGCCAGCTGGCGCCATTTCTCAGTCAGGTCAGCCGTGGCCTGGTGGCCGGTCAAGGGCTGGAAGCCGCCTTCGTGCACGCGACACGGCGGGTACGTCCTCCACTGTCGGATGCGCTGTCTCGCGTGATGTTGAGGCGTCAGCTCGGTCAGGAACTGGACGAAGGGTTGGCCCGTGAGGGGCAGATACTGCGGCTCGACGAGTTGGGGCTGCTGGCTACCGCCATGCGCATCAACCAACGCCATGGCGGCAGCCTGTCCGACATGCTCGATGCCTTTGCCGCCGCCTTGCACCAGCGCGAGCAAAGCGGTCGTGAGTTGGCGGCCATGACCGGAGAAACCCGCATCAGTGCTCTGGTACTGGGGCTGTCCCCTCTGCTGTTGACGCTGTTTATCCAGCTGACGCAGCCGGCGTTTCTGCTGCCCATGCTGGAGAGCAGCGGAGGTCGCCAGGCCCTGGCGCTGGCCGTGGTCCTGCAGCTGAGCGGGGGATGGTTGCTGTGGCGCATGCTCAAGTCGGTATGACCCCCTCGCTGCAACGAACGTCTGCCGGCGCTGCAGCGCGGGTAGGCCAGACAAGGAGAACAGGCGGCTGATGTGGAATCTTTGGTGGAGCGGGTCCGTCGTGGCCTTGGCCCTGGCAGCAGCAGCCTTGCTGATCAGTACGCGGCTGCCCGTGGGCGAGGAAGGACAGCGCCGGCGGGAGGAGTCGCGGCTACTGCGGGAAGGGCGCGGTCTATGGCGCAGTCGCGCCAGCCGCCCTGGTCTGGCGGGACGGCTGTCCTTGCGTCTTCGGCAGTCCGGGCATGTGGGGGCCAAGGCTCAGCTGGCGGTGCTGCTGGCGTGGGCCGTGGTCATGGTCGGCGCCGCCATGCTGGGCGGGCTGCTGGCGATCATGGGCGGCAGGCCTGTGGCGGGTATCGTGGTCATGTCTGCCCTGTGGGGGGGCTTCGCAGCGGGACTGGGGTGGCTCGCGCTGGAGCGCAAGCGTCGTCGTCGAACGCTGCGGCTCGATGAAGATATCGAACTGGTGCTGCAGGTGACGCGGATGCTGTGGGACACCGGCATGACCCTGGAAAGCCTGCTGCATCGACTGATTCAACAGCTGGGTGCGACGACCCCGGACATGGTGCTGGAACTGCGGATCGCCGCCAACCGCATCGACAGCGGCCAGGATCGCGAGAAGGTGCTGGAAGAGCTGGCCGCGGTGCAGGCCAGCGAAGGCGTCGAGCAGTTCTTCCTGATGTTTGCCCAGATGGCCAGAACGGGAGGCCGCGCCAGGGATAGCCTGACCACCCTGGTGGAACGCCTTGGGGCCCAGCGCCGCACACGCCTGCAACAGCGTGTCAGTCAGCTGTCCGGAACCATGTCGCTGGTGATGATGCTGTGTCTGTTCCCCGCCCTGTTGATCGTCATGGCCGGCCCCGCCTTGGTCAACCTGAGTGGACTGATGGGATCCCTGGGAGGGCCGTGATGCCGAGTCCTTTGCTTCACTACCGGTGGGAGACGCCGATGACATCGAGAGATCGCCACGCCACCCTCGCCGCTTCCGGCCAACCACCAGCTGGCATGCCACGGCACCCCAGAATGGGGGGCGCGTGGTGCGTCCTGGCCGCGCTGCTGGGAGTCTCGCTGCTGAGTGGATGTACCAGCGCGTCTTCACAGCCCATGCCCATGACGGCGTTCGCGCCGGCCGTCGAGGTGGTGGGCGACGCCCAGCAGCAGAGCAGCGGGCCCTGTGGACGCCGCTATGCTGCCGATATCGGTGTCGAGCTGTCGTTGATCGAGCGCATGCTGGACGACGGCAAGCCGCGCTCCGCCGCCGCTCACCTGGAGGCAGGTGCCTATGGGCTGCCCCTTGCCTGGCGTCTTGAAGGCGATGCACGACGCGCCATCGGCGATGTCGAGGGCAGTAACCGCGCCTACGAGGCCCTGCTGGGCACCTGCCTGGTGGCAGATGGCTATCGCGGGCTGGCACGCAATGCCTTTCGCGCTGGCCGTCACGACCAGGCCATGACCCTGATGCGGCAGGCCCGGGAGTCCCGGCCGATTGATCCACGCATCCGCAATGATCTCGGCTACCTGCTGTTGCTGGCAGGCGAATCGCAGCAGGCGGCGGAGGAATTTCGCACCGCGCTGGAGCTCGACCCCAGCCACCAGCAGGCGGCCGCCAACCTGGTGCTGGCCCTGCGGCTGAGCGGGCAAGCCGCTCAGGCCGAACGCACCGCACGACGCCTGGGCGTCGACGCCCGACTGCTGGCGGCGCCGCCGCGTACGATCTCCCCGGCGGCATCTCCCGCTGAGAGGACGGAATCATGATGAGCCGACGCAGGATGCGCTCCTGCAAGGAGCGATGGACCGTGATGTGCAAGGACATTGTCACCCAGCCCAAGACCCTCATTGTGGCGGCGATGGTCTGTCTGCTGCTGAGCCTGGCGCTGATGCTATGGCCGGATCGCGCGGAAGCGCAGCAGAGCGCTACCAGCCATCCCGGCATCGTGCGACTTCCCGCCAGTCGCGACCCCTTCGGCGAACGTACCCGAGCAATGCTGGCCGCACAGCGTGAGGGACGCGTGGCATCGCCCTCCGTCCAGGTGCTGTCGGGCAAGGTCCAGAGCCAGATCTATCAGCGCTATGTGGACAGCTTCGGCCACCCGATTCCAGAGCGCTATATCGAGACCGGCTTTGGCGAGGATTGAGGCTGACACACCGCGACGGCGACCGATGACATCGGCTGGCAGGCTGCAGCGACAGCGAGGCGCCATCGGCGTGATGACCGCCTTCCTGCTGGTCTGGCTGGTCGCCCTGGTGACCCTGGCCCTGGATGCCGGGCGCCTGTATCTGGAGCAGCGTCGACTGCAGCAGGCGGCGGACCTGGCGGCAGTATCCGCGGCGGCAAGTTGCCAGGCGCTGTTTCAGGGGGATGCCTGTGGCCATGCCAGCCTGCGCCTGTGGGCCATCGATGCCGTGCAGGAAAATGGCATCGATGTGGACGCGGGGGACGCCACCCTGACCCTGACCCAGGGCGCGGTTGACGACGGTGGCAGGTTCCTCACGGAGTCAGGGCTCGCCAACAGCGTCGAGGTCAGACTTCAGCGTGAGGTGCCCAGCAGCCTGCTGGCCAACCTGGGTGAGCTGATCGGCGGCGAGGTGGACGACAACACCCGGCTGACCGCTACCGGGGTGGCAAGGCGCGCCTCGATGGTAACGCTGAGCGCCGGGACCAGCCTGCTTGAGGTCGATACCAGCGAATCGGCAGTCCTGGCGCTGCTGCTCGATCGGCTGATCGGTGCTCGGCTCGACCTGACGGTGCTGGGGGCGTATGACGGCGTTGGGCTCGAGCTCAGCCTGGGTGAACTGCTGGGGGTCGAGTCGCTGGACGTGGACCTTGAAGAGCAACTCGCCCAATCGCTGGATCTCGAGGCACTGGGCCAGCGTATCCGTGAGGCACTGGACTCGGTAAGCGCCAATCCGGTGCGTCCGGGGGCGCCTGGCGAGCGCTTCACCCTGGCCGAGCTGCTGGCGATCGACCCACAGGGAGAGGTCGCGGTGCGCGATATTCTCACCGCTCGAGTGCCGGTTCGCGAGCTGCTGGAAGGCGCGCTGTTGCTCGACGCCAGCAAGCAGGGCGGAGTCCGTCTCGGGCTGGCAGACCTTTCCTCGATCGCCGTCGGGCTGGGGTTGGCCGACCTGTCGCTGGCACTCGAGGTCATCTCTCCTCCGACCATCGCCGTGGGAGCTCCGGGCCCCGCTGGTGCAAGTCTGGTCAGCGACTGTTCATCGTCCTGCTATCGCAGCGTCGCCCGCAATGCTCAGCTCGAGCTGTCGTTGGAGCTTGGGCTTGGCGTGGCCGGACTGCTGAATGTGGAGGTGAGCACCCGGGTGACCGGGGCTGAAGGGCGCGCGGCGGTCGACGCCATGGCGGCGCTGGATGACGGGCTCGAGCTTAGCGTCGTGGCCCAGCGTTCGCTGGTGCAGATCGAGCAGGAGGTCAGGTTGCTGGGGCTTTTCTCCAATGACGAAGAGGCCACCGCGGGCAGCGCCCAAGGCGCCAAGGAGCAGCGACGACTGGTCTGGCCAGGCCAGTCCCGGGCGGTCTTTGATGGCCAAGGTGGGGCCCAGGTGACCCAGGTGCTGGATGGACTGGTCACGAGTGTGGTCAACCAGCTGGGCTTGCTTGGTGGGCTGGTCTCCACTCTTGGTGTGCCCTCCCTGCTGTCGGCGACGCTGTCTGACGTCAACGCGACCTTGCTGGAGCCGGCGCTCGAGGGCTTGGGCATCGGCGTCAACACCTTGGATGTACGGGTGCTGGCGGTGGATGCAGGGGGCGTTGAGTCGCTGACGGGCTGCGCCACCAGCTGGGCGGGCTGTCAGGACGGCGAGTCGCCCTGATACGACAACCGAATGACTCGGTGGAGGAGCGATGAACAGACACCGCAGGGGAGTGCAGGGCCAGCGAGGGGCGGTGGCTATCGAGTTCGCCGTCGTGCTGCCGATTTTCCTGCTGCTGCTGTACGCCTTGATCAGCTACTCGGTGGCCATGATGCAGCAGCACCAGTTGACCCAGGTGGCCAGCGAAGCGGCGAGGTCTGCCGCGGTGGTCGCCAGTGCCCCGTGGCTCGCCGAGGAAGACGTCGAGTCTGACGCCGCGCAGCGGGTACTCGACAGTATCAGCGCCATGGGCTGGAGCGCCGAGCAGACTCCAGGATGCGCCGATGGTGCCAGAGTGCGGCTTGAGGGCGACAGCCTGATCGTGTGCCTTGAGCGCCGGCCCGCGATCACGCCGCTCACCCTGCTGGGGATCAGCGTGCCTGACCTACCGGAGGCCCTGAGTGGGCGTGCAGTGGTCAAGCTGTAAACGCCAGGAGCCGCCCTGGGGCGGCTCCTTCTAGCATGCACGGTCAGCATGAACTGTCAGCATAGACATGCTGGCCTCAGCACGTCAGCGTCAGCATGGGCGGCAATGGCCGGAGGTGATCAGGCCGCCGTGATGATGTGGTACTTCTCCATCAACGTCTCGTGGCTTTCGACACGCTCGGGGTCCAGCGGTATGCAGTCCACCGGACACACCTGCTGACATTGAGGCTCGTCGTAGTGACCGACGCACTCCGTGCACAGGTTGGGGTCGATGACGTAGATCTCCTCGCCGGGAGAAATGGCGCCATTGGGGCATTCCGGTTCGCAGACGTCGCAGTTGATGCACTCGTCGGTGATCATCAGTGACATTGAGGGTCCTCACGCAGAGTCGCGGCCCTGGGGCCGGGGCTTCCGGTCAGGCACGTCGCACAGCGACGGGGGTTGGCCTGGCGGGCAGCCCGGGGAAACGGCATTGCCGGTCCCGGTGTTCGGGATCAACGGGATTGGTCCTGCAGCGCAAGAGGCATCCGCAGCGTCAAATCCCAGTGTGATGGTCAGGTATTGTAATGGCTACGCAGGGTTTGTGCGACCTTGGGGTGCACGTGCTTGCTGATGTCTCCACCGAGGCGAGAAATCTCTCGCACCAGGGTGGAAGAGATGTAGGAATTCTCGACCTCTGGCGTCAGAAAGACGGTTTCCAGATCAGGCATCTGCGCGCGATTCATGTTGGCGAGCTGAAGCTCGTACTCGAAGTCGGATACCGCCCGCAACCCTCGCAGCAGTACCCGCGCATTCTGGGCTTGCATGAAGTCGGTCATCAGCCCGCTGAAGCCGACAACCTCGACGTTGCCCAGGGGGGCGACCACGTCTCGGGTCAACTCGAGTCGGGTATCCAGGTCCAGCGCGGGCCCTTTGCCGGGGCTCGCCGCGATGGCGACCACGACTTTCTCGAACAGGCGTGACGCCCGTTCGATCAGGTCGTAGTGACCGTTGGTGATCGGATCGAAGGTGCCGGGATAGACGGCCGTCGTCATCACCTTTGCTCCTGTCTCTCGTCGTCGTTGTCGGCAAGCTGGCCAAAGGGGTTGTCCACCGCCAGCGATACCGGCTGGGCGTAGCCCGGGATATGGATGCTGTCGTGCTGCACCTCGAGCTCCGGTCCTTCGAGCACGCCTTCACCGAAACGATAGCGCACGGCGAAGTGCCCCGCATCCGCCTGCTGATGATAGGCACGGGCCTGGGCCCGTGTGGCCTCGCGGCGCTCACGCCAGGCATCCATCGCCTGGGCCCCGTGGCGCTGGGTCAGCAGCCGCTCGGTGGCATTCGGCGAAATCAGCACGCCGGTGGCATTGTTGCCGCCAAAGCCTTTGGCATTGATCAGGCTGGCATCTGCGACGAAGGATTGGGTCTCACGGAAGAACCGAAGGCGCTCGGCGTGGACATCGTCTGCGACCTTGTCCAGGGTGCAGATCCCCGGCAGCAGGCCATGGGCGAAGCTGCCCAGGGCGCTGGTGAGCTGATCACCGGCGGCGCTGCCCTGGGAATGTCCCAGGAAGGCCTTGATGGCCACCACTGGCCACTCGGTGATGCCGTTGGCCTTGGCCACCGCGTCAAAGACGTGGGACTCGGTGGTGCGGTTCTTCGGTGTCGAGGTACCGTGGGCATGCAGGAAGGAGCGCTCGCGCAGGCTCTTTTCTCCAAGCATGTCGCGGATCAAGGCGCAGGCCTTGCCCAGGGTTACGTAGTTGCCGATACCGGGCGCCGAGATCGAGCGCTTCCAGCCGTCGGCGTTGACGAAGACCTCCGGTGCAGCAGCCAGGATATCCGCGCCTGTTTCCAACGCCAGGGTGTCGTCCATCAGCATCACGAATTGGCTGGACTCGCCCATGGTAAAGCCGCAGTTGCGGGCGAAGGGGCGGCTGGCACGCTGGTAGTCGGCGTCGGTCAGCAGCTCCAGGGCGTCCAGGGCCTTCAGGCTATCATCGTCGGCAAGGGCCCCCATGGTGCGGAAGCCCTCGATGATCTCGGGAGTGATGGGCGCATCGGCGGTGCCCACCATGACGATTCTGCGACGGCCGCTGCGGATGTCGTCGATCCCCAGGCGCAGGTTGTACAGAAAGCTGGCGCAGGCCCCCAGCGCCGCGCCCGTGGCGCCGACGCTGCCCAGTACATAGGCGTTGAGGAAGTCGGCAGGCATCTGCCCGTAGCCCAGCGGCATCTGCTTTGAGGTGGCGCGTTTGCCGGACACAAAGCTCTTGAGCAGACCGCCCCAGCCTTCGTCATCCAGCTGGCCGATCGAGTTGCCGGCGTAGACGGCGATCGCATCCGGGTCGAGCCGGTCGCGCAGCGTGTCCCAGTCGAGGCCGCTGTCGCCCAGGCAATCGCTGGCAGCGAACACCGCCATGGAAAGACCGCGGGGGTGGTGCACGCTGCGATACAGCTGGCTGGGATCAAAGCCGCTGGGTAGCTGGCCGGCGGCGCGCACCTGAGCAGGGCGTGTCTCGGGCAGCATGACGTCCATCTGCCCCGCTGGCACGGTAACTTCCAGGTGATGCCGGTCGACCTCACGCACCTGCCAGGTAGGCGGCAGGTCGTCGGGTAGCTGGCGTCGACGCAGGCGGAAGGTGATCGGCGATTCCAGTGCCAGGTTGGCGCGACGATTGGCCGGCAGGCCTTCGTCGTTGAAACGCGGATCTTCGATGCGACGAATCAGGGTATGGCTAAGTACCTGGTCACGGGTTTCGAGCGCCAGTTGGGCGGCATCGAGCTCCTGGCCCTGGGCATTGTGCCAGTGCTGGTCAGCATCGCAGTGGGCCAGGCGCATCATGGCGGCCAGACCGAGCAGGGTGGAGGTCTGCTCGTCGTCGGAAAGGGCGTCGAGCACGGTGCGACGGAAGGCCTGATGGCCCGAGGTACGGCCGGCCGGGTTGACGCCGCCCATGCCCACGATCACCGGTAAGTGTGACAAGCCGGAGTCCTCGTATTGAAGCGGGTGAAAGGCTCGCTCTGGGAGCGCAGAAAACGGCGCTGATGAAGACCCGGGCAGATCAGCACGTCAGTGCTGCCCTTGGTCGAGGTGACGCCAACAGGCCAGAAGCGGGAATCCGTGGATTCGGCGGTCTGGCTTCAGTGCTGCTGGTGTTTATGCCTCGATGCCAAGGTGGCGAGGAGTCGTGCCTCGCGCGATGCTGCCCGTGTCCCAAGCAAAACGCCGTTCGATATTGCCACGGGATAGGATTTCAGGCCAGCGATGTTAGCACCTGGTCGGTCCTTCGTCATGCGCGAGCAGGGCGACAGTGCTGCTGCGACAGCGTGCACCAGGTGTGTTGCAAAGTGTTGCACATGGTGAGAGTGGCGCCGTTGCCCTTGCGCTGGCGAGCATTGGGCTGAGGCGTCTGTACCTGCTCACTTACCGGGGCTTTGGTACACTGGCTGTGCTATTCACGGCAGCATGTCGCTGTTGCCGCTTTCCCCGCTCGAGACCGCATATGTCTGATGTTCCCCGTATCGTGACCTCCGCCCAGACCGGCCCTCACGAGGACCTGCTGCGCAGGGTCACTCGTGGCCTGTCCCATGTCTGGCGCAAGCCTTTGGCTCAGCACACCCGAGACGCCTTTGACGATGCCGAGGCCTGGCGTCGCTCCCAGGGTGAGCGAGGGCTTATTCTCGATGCCTGCTGTGGTGTCGGTCTGTCGACACGCAGGCTGGCCGAGCAGTTTCCCGAGCACAGCGTAATCGGCGTCGACCGCAGCGCCGACCGCCTGTCCAGGGACCATGGGCCGCTGCCGGACAATGCCTTGCTGGTGCGTGCTGACCTGGTGGATTTCTGGCGCCTGGCCCTGGCGACGGGCTGGCAGCCCGAGCGGCACTATCTGCTGTACCCCAATCCCTACCCGAAGTCGGTCCAGCTGAAGCATCGCTGGCACGGGCACCCGGTGTTCCCGGCCATTGTGGGGTTGGGCGGGAGGCTTGAGGTGCGCTCCAACTGGCGGGTCTACGTCGAGGAGTTTGCCGCCGCGGTGGCTCTGGCCACTGGAGTGTCGGCGCCGGTCGAGGCCCACGACCCCGGCGCAGCACCGATGACCCATTTCGAGCGCAAGTACCACGAGCACCACCAACCTCTGTGGCGCCTGGTCGCCACGCTCGATCATCGCCCCCAGCTGATGCCAACCCCCTAGCGGACGGGGTCAGCGGGCGCTGTCAGGCTATGGCTGACGGCGCGGAAGTTCTCGCCCAGGGTGGCGACCAGCCAGCGGGCGATAGGGCCCTTGGCGGCATCGCGGCGAATGACCGTTTCGACCTCGATGCTCGGGGGCTCGCCAAGGCCAGGTCCTGTCAGCGTCTGCAGCTTGTCGCGAAAAGGCGGATAGTCTGCCACGTGCTCCGGTACCAGCGACCAGCCGAGTCCGCGGGCCGTCAGCTCCGCCATGGAGTAGAAGCTATTGAGGCGCCAGTGCATGGGGCTCAGGCAAGGCTCGACGTGGGGTGGTGCCGTCGCCTCGCTATGGCGTGACGCCATCATCAGCTGTCGATAGCTGGCCAAGGCCGACGGCGTAACCGCTGCCTGCTGGGCCAGGGGGTGAGTGCTTCCTACCACCCAACGCTGCTTCAAATGGGCGATGCGACTGCCCTCGAGGGGGCCTGCCGCATGCACCTGACTGAGCAGAATGCCCAGGTGGGCGGTGCCCTGCTCAACCCATTCGGCGACGTCCCCCTGGGCGCCGTAAAGCAGGGTCAGCGACAGTGCGGGGTAATGCTCGGCAAGGGCCTCCAGCGTCGCGTCCACCGGGGGCATCTCGATCAAGGCTTCATGCATGGCCACCACCAGCTGGGCCTCTTCGCCCTGTGCCAGGGTCGCCGCACGGGCGTTGAGTCGCTCGCACTGAGCTTGTACGGCTCTGGCTTCCGGCAGTAGCGCATGGCCCGCTGCGGTCAGGGTGGGGGAGCGCGAACGGCGATCGAACAGCTCGCAGTCAAGGTCCAGCTCAAGATGGGAAATGCCGGTACTTACCGCCGATTGCGCACGCCCGAGGTGACGCGCGGCGGCCGAGAACGAGCCCTGTTCGGCGCAGGCGATGAACAGCTGAATCTGGTCCAGGGTCCAATGCATGGTGGAAGGCCTACCTATCTGTTTACCTGATAGTAGCTAGCTGGAATCCATCGGCCAAGTTCCTAGAATAGGCGGCATCGTCAAGCGACAACGCCCTCGGGCGGGAGTGAACGTGATGCGGTCCTTGAAGGAACGTCTGGTACATATGGTGTCATTTGAGCTGGGTGGGCTGGTGATCGTCACGCCGCTGGCCAGCATGCTCAGCGGTCACGGCCTCGCCGAAATGGGAGTGCTGGCGGCCGGGCTCGCCACCGCCGCCATGCTGTGGAATCTGGTGTGGAACTGGATGTTCGATCGCTGGGTCCCCAGTCGCCGGCGCACCTTGCAGCAGCGTCTGGCCCAGGCCTTTGGTTTCGAGCTTGGGCTTCTGGTCATGACGCTTCCTGCGGTGGCCTGGTGGATGAACATCGGTCTGGTGGAAGCGTTCTGGCTGGACGCCGGCTTTATGCTGTTCTTCCTGATCTATGCCATGGTTTTCAATTCGCTGTTCGACCGGATCGTTGAACGTCGTCTTCAGGGAGCAAGCGGATGAGTTATCTGTATCTGGCACTGGCCATCATCGCCGAGGTCATTGCCACCTCGGCGCTCAAGGCCTCCAATGAATTCACCCGGCTGTGGCCCAGTGTAGTGGTGGTGGTGGGTTACCTGGCGGCCTTCTACCTGCTGTCGCTGGTACTGCGCAGCGTACCGGTGGGGATCGCCTACGCCTTCTGGGCGGGTCTGGGCATTGTGCTGGTGACCCTGGTCGGCATCATCGTCTACGGCGAGAAGCCCGACCTGCCCGCCCTGGTGGGGCTCGCCATGATCATTGGCGGGGTCTGCGTGATCCAGCTGTTTTCTTCTACGGCGTCCCACTGACGGTTCTCGGCGTCCCTGTGACGGGGTCTCGGCGTCCCTGTGACGGATTCTCGGCGTCCCTAGGAGCGTGGCGGGTAGCAATAAGCGCTGCGGCGTGGTCATGTCATCGACCCGCAGTCGAATCCTGTCGCGCCAGGCGGTAGACTCGGCCCTCGTTGCGTCGAAACGGCGTGACGTCCGTCCACCCCAGGGAAGTCTTCATGTCGTCGCGCTCTTCATCCGCCATATCCGCCTTGATGACCACAGCGTTGCTGACGCTGGCTACCGTCGTGGTGCCTGCCGCCAGCGTGCAGGCGGCGGGCTTCTCGAATCTTGCCGAATTGACGAATCAGGGCTTCCAGGTCAGTGCCGAGGCACGCTTGCTCGAAATGGGCGCCGCGCCAGCAGAAACCCTGGGTAGCTTGGAACCGGGCCGCTTGTTGACGCCGGCATCGGTCACCAAGGTCTACACCGCCGCAGCGTCGTTGGATGCCTGGGGGCCACAGCATCGCTTTACCACCGATGTGGTCAGCACCGCTCGTCCGGATGCCGGCGGGACCGTGGCGGGCGACCTGGTGCTGGTGGGCGGCGGCGACCCCAGTTTGACCAGCGAAGACCTGTGGCGCCTGGGTCAGCGGCTGCACCAGGCGGGCGTACGGCGTGTCTCCGGCAGGCTGGTCGTCAGTCAGTGGCGCTTTGGTCCGGTGACCTGCCGTACCATCGACCGCTGCACCGCCCGTGAGCGTTCCGACAATGCCTACAGTGCGCTTTTGACCTCGGCCGGCGTCAACTACGGCAGCTGGTGCGTGCAGGTGGCCCCTGGCGCCGTGGGTGGCCCTGCGCGGATCACCGGCTGCAACAGCCAGGCGCCGCTGTTCGCGGTCAACAATCAGGTCACCACTCAGGGCGCCAATGCCGGTACCAGCCTGCAGGCCACCCGAGTCACTGGCAGCACCGGCGAGACCTTGACCGTCAGTGGACAGATTTCCTCCAACGCCTTGCCCCGTGAGGTCTACCGTGCCAGCGCTGATCCCGCGGCGCAGACGGCTGCCACCCTCCAGGCCATGCTGGCGAGCATGGGAATCACGGTGGAAGGGGGCGTGGCCACGACCAGCGAGCCGCCGCCGGCCTCCGCACGGCGCCTGGCAGCGGTGGATGGCAAGCCGCTGCAGGAAATTCTGCTGCGTATGCTCAACTACTCCAACAACTACATGGCCGACGTGCTGGCGCTGAATCTGGTCGATCAGCCGAGGGCGGAGCTCGACCAGGCCGGGACGGCACTGGAAACCTTTATTGCCCAGGTGCCAGGTCATGGCGCAGCGACCATGGAAAGCGGCAGTGGCCTGACCACGGGCAACAAGATATCCGCCATGGGGGGTAACGCCCTGCTGGAGTACATGTTCCAGCGAGCCGACCTGTTCCCGGTGTTCAATGCAGGACTGCAGGCGCCCACCAATGGCCCGATGCGCTTCATTCGACGGGGGTCGTCGACCTTCCAGAGCCACGTCACGGTGAAGACCGGCACGCTTAACCAGCCGGTGGCGGTGCGTGCCGTGACCGGTTACTTCCGTACCGCAAGCCATCGCTTCGGGGTGTTCACGGTGCTGGTCAACGGCACCTCCTCCACGCCCTATATCAGCTGGTCCAGGGTGCTTGACCTGGTATCTCTCGATCTGGATCGCATGATTGCCAACCACTGAGGGACGCAGGAACGCGTCCCGCTGCACGAGGAAGTCTCATGAAGCCCGGACACACCGGCTGGCGCCACCTGATTCACTCGACGCGTTACTCATTGAAGGGATTGCGAGCGGCCTTTCGTCATGAATCGGCCTTCCGCCAGGAGCTGGGGCTGTGCATGGTGCTGGTACCGCTGGCCTGGTGGATTGGCGATACCCCGGTGGAGTGGATTCTGCTGGTGGGCAGCTGCTTCATGGTGCTGATCGTGGAGCTGGTCAACAGCGCCATCGAAAGCGTGGTCGATCGCATCGGGCCCGAGCGCCATGTGCTGTCCGGGCGAGCCAAGGATATTGGTTCCGCCGCAGTGATGCTGGCGCTGTTCATGGCGGGATTGACCTGGGCGTTGCTGGCCGCCGAGAAGTTCTTGATGGGCTGACGGCCATCTTGCGCCAGCGGAGGGTGTCGGGACCGCCGCGCTTGTTTATGCTCAGGGTATGAACCGAGGCATACACCGCCGGCTGAAGCGCACGGCGACGATGACGAACAAGGAGAGCCGCCATGGAACAGAGCCCGGACTTTCTTCCCCGCGATGATATTCCGGCTGCCTTGCACGGTGCTCTGGACAAGGCATGGGGACGCCTGGCCGCGCGTATCGATCAGGCGGACAACATCGCCGAGATGAGCGGCAGCGAGCCCCCCGGTGAGCTGTATCAGGCGCTCGAAACCCATCGACGGGTCGAACTCGCCCGAGTGCTGGCGATCTCCGAGTTTGCCGCCGAGACGCTGGTGCGCTATCCCCAGTGGCTGGGCTGGTTGGACTCCAGCGGCGAGCTGGATCGTGCGCTGAGCCTTGCAGAGCTCCAGGAGCTGTTGGATGAGGTCCTGGCGTCGGCCGACGACGAGGCTGCCATGCAGGCGGCGATTCGGCGCTTTCGTGCCGCGCGCATGCTGGCGATCGTGTGGCGTGATATCAATCGCCCTGAGGGCATCGATGCCTGGGCCACTGGTGCCGCGGTGTCGCGCCTGGCCGAGGTCTGCCTGGAAGGGGCGCTTGGCTGGCTCGAGCGCTTTGTCGAGGCCCGCTGGGGACGCCCCGCGCCCCGCGGGGACGGCAGCGAGCAGCGCCTGGTGGTGCTCGGCATGGGCAAGCTGGGCGCCGGTGAGCTGAACCTGTCGTCGGACATCGACCTGATCTTCGCCTATCCCGAGAAGGGCGAGACCCAAGGCGGGCGCAAGGCGCTGGACCACGTCGAGTACTTCACCAAGCTCGGGCAGAAGCTCATCTCGGCCCTGGACCCGGTGACCGCCGACGGCTTCGTCTTTCGCGTCGATATGCGCCTGCGCCCGCTGGGGGACGGCGGGCCACTGGTCGGCAGCTTTGCCTCACTGGCGGGCTACTACCAGGATCAGGGCCGCGAGTGGGAGCGCTATGCCATGCTCAAGGCGCGCCCGGTGGCCGGCGATATCGACGCCGGCTACGAGCTGTTGTCGAGCATTCGCCCCTTCGTCTATCGCAAGTACCTGGACTTCGGTGCCATCGAGTCGCTGCGGGAGCTCAAGGCGATGATCAATCGCGAGGTCCGGCGCAAGGGCATGCAGGGCAACATCAAGCTGGGCCCCGGCGGCATCCGCGAGGTCGAGTTTATCGTTCAGGCCTTTCAGCTGATTCGCGGTGGGCGTGATACCGAGCTTCAGGTCACCTCATTGAAGACCGCCATGCAGCGTCTGCCGGAGCTCGGCCTGTTGCCCCAGGGCGTGGTCGACGAGCTGCTGCCGGATTACGCCTTCCTGCGTGATCTGGAGCACGCCATCCAGGCGCTGGAGGATCGCCAGACCCAGGCCCTGCCCGATGACGAGCTCGACCGCGAGCGTGTGGCGCTGGCCATGGACGCCAAGGACTGGCCGGCGCTGATGGCGCAGCTGGATGAGGTGCGCGCACGGGTCCGCCAGCACTTCGATGCGGTGATCAGCGATCCCGAAGACGAGGTCGAAGAGGACACGGAGGAGGGCGCCAACCTCGAAACCTGGCGCCAGCTGTGGCGCGGCGAGCCGGACGACGAGGAGGCCGAGGCCACGCTGACGCGGGCTGGCTTCGAAGACGCCACCACCGCGCTCAAGCGGATCAAGGGCCTGGCGGGGTCGCGTCAGGTTCAGACCATGCAGCGGGTGGGCTTTGAGCGCCTCGACGCGCTGATGCCGATGCTGCTGGACGCGCTGGCCGACAGCGAAGCACCCGATGCGTCACTCGAGCGAGTGCTGCCGCTGATCGAGGCAGTGCTCAGGCGCACCGCCTACCTGGCGCTGCTGCGGGAGAACCCGGACGCCCTGGGCCACCTGATGAAGCTGTGCGGCGCGAGTCCCTGGATCGCCGAGCAGATCGCCCGTTATCCGATCCTGTTGGATGAGCTGCTGACGCCTGACACCCTCTATACCCCGGCCGACAAGCAGCGTCTGGCCGATGAGCTGCGCCAGACCCTGGCGCGGATCCCCGAGGATGATGAAGAGGCCCAGCTGGAAGCCCTGCGGGTGTTCAAGCACGCCCAGGTGCTGCATGTGGCGGCCTCTGACATCGCCGGCACCCGTCACCTGATGAAGGTCAGCGATTATCTCACCTACATCGCCGAGGTGATTCTCGACGCGGTGCTGGTGATGGCCTGGAAGACCCTGACCCGCAAGCATGGCTTTCCGCTTGGCAAGGATGGCGAGCGGGTGGGCGAGACCCCGGCGTTTCTGGTCGTCGGCTACGGCAAGCTCGGCGGCATTGAGCTGGGCTATGGCTCGGACCTCGACCTGGTGTTTCTGCATGACTGCGCGTCCCAGGGCGAGACCGACGGCAAGCGCCCGATCGACAACACCGTCTTTTTCACCCGCCTGGGACAGCGCATCATCCACCTGCTGTCGGCGGTGACGCCAGCCGGGTCGCTCTACGAGGTCGATATGCGCCTGCGCCCATCGGGCAATGCCGGTCTGCTGGTCAGTCCCCTGAGCGCCTTTGCCGACTATCAGCGCGAGCAGGCCTGGACCTGGGAGCACCAGGCGCTGGTGCGCTCCCGGGTGGTGGCCGGCAGTGCCGAGCTGACCGAGGCCTTCGAGCAGGTACGCCGCGATATCCTCGGCAGCGAGCGGGAGCAAGACGCCCTGCGCGATGAAGTGGTCAAGATGCGCCACAAGATGCGTGACCACCTGGGGTCAAAGGGCAGTGACGACACCTTCGACCTCAAGCACGACCCCGGTGGCATGGTCGATATCGAGTTCCTGTGTCAGTACGCGGTGCTGGCACTGTCCCATCAGACGCCGGAGCTCATGCGCTTCAGCGACAACATGCGGATTCTCGAGACCCTGGAAGAGACCGGTCACCTGGCCCCCGACGAGGCCCAGGCCCTGCGTGATGCCTACCTGGCCGCGCGCAGCGCCAACCACCGTGCAGCGCTGACCCGGGAGACCGCCCGCGGCGATGTGGTCGAGTTCAAGGCCCATCGGCAGGTGGTCATCGACGCCTGGCGGCGCTGGCTGGAGCCAGAGGCCTAGGGCCTTTAGCGAGGCTCTCGGAGCGCTGATGCCAGGCCGGATCAGGCCACCTGGCGCTCCGGGAACTGCGCGGTAAACCAGCGCTTGAATCTCTCGAATGCCTCGTCGTTCTCGCACTCTTCCCGGTAGAGCAGGTAGTGGTGAGTGTCGTTCAGCACGATCTGCTCGTTGACCGGGCGCACCAACCGCCCCTGGCGCAGCAGATGCTCCACCAGATGGCCCCAGCCCAGCGCCACCCCCTGGTCGCTCAACACCATCTCGATCAACAGGTTGTAGTCATTGGCATTGAACACGTGGGGAGCGTCTGCCGGGCGCTGATCCAGCGACATGCCGTGCATCGACAGCCATACGCTCCAGTCCACGTGCTCGGCAACCTGGGAACGACCGTAGGGCGTCAGGTTCAGCAAAGTGCCGTCCCGCATGGTGTCCAGCGACGCCACCTCCGGATGGTCGCGTAGATAGCGCGGCGTGCAGATAGGGAAGATCTCATCGTGAAACAGCGCGACGCTCAGATAGCCCTCCCGCAACCGTGACATCTTGGTGATGAAGACATCTGGCTTCAGCCCCGGGTCCAGTGACAGGAAGTTCTGGGTAGTGACCAGGTTGAGGTCGATGTCCGGATTGGCACTGAAGAAGCTGGGCAGGCGGCTGGCCATCCATAGCGCCGAAAATGCCGGCGAACAGCACACCGTCAACTGTCGTCGCGCCGGGCGCGCCTGCTCACGCCGAATGCGATCTGCCGCCTGGGCAATGTTCAGAAACGACAGCTGTGCCGCGTCGAAGAAGATCGAGCCGGCCGGGGTTAATTCCACCGAGCGGCCAGTACGGGTGAACAGTGGTGTTCCAAGATGATCTTCGAGCTCGCGAATCTGGCGGCTGATGGCAGCCTGCGTCACACAGAGCGACTCGGCGGCTCGGGTAAAGTTCAAGTACTTGGCCGCTGCCACGAAGGATCTGACCGCGCGCAGGGAAGGCATCCTGATGAGCGTCTGGTCCGGGGCAGTGGGAATCGTCATGGGCACGGCTCGCTTTGGTGTTGAGGGGGCGGCGACCCCTCCAGCATATGCGATCTGCCGGCCGCTGACATGTCACGCAAGCGCCGTCCTGTTGCGCTTGCTCAACCATGACCTGAGGTCATGGCTTCTCGGCAGTAAAGGTTGATTCCGCCCCGCCAGCACCCTTCATAAGCTGATCCTTGGCAGCGAGCCATTCCCCGGCTCACTGTCGGCTCGTCTCCTGCTGGTGCTGGCCGAAGCGCCGTCGCGGGACACCGTAACCACACAACAACGAGGACCTGGCATGAATTTCGATGGTATCTGGGTGCCCATCGTCACCCCTTTCGATGACGCCAACCGTATCGATTATCCGGCGCTGACAGGGCTGGTCGACCTGCTGGTGGAGCAAGGGGTGCATGGCCTGATCGTGGGCGGCACCACCGGTGAATACTATGCGCTGGATCATGCCGAGCGGCTGGCCACTATCTCTGCCGTGGTCGACCATCTGGCCACCTTGGGGCAGCGTTCCATCCCGGTCATTGCCGGCATCAACAGCACGACCACCGACGAGAGCCTGGCGCTGGGCAAGGCTGCCAGGGACGCAGGCGTCGATGGCATCCTGGTGGCGGCACCCTTCTACAGTCACCCGACCCAGGATGAGTTGCGCGCCCACATCGAGCGCATCGATGACGCCGTCGACCTGCCGATCATGCTCTACAACTTTCCCGACCGCACCGGCGTGCCCATGAGCCTTGAGCTGCTCGATGCGCTGCGCGCGCGTCCCAATGTCCAGGCGATCAAGGAGAGCACCGGTTCCATCGAGCGCCTGCACGCGTTGGCCACCGAGCATGCCGACCATCTGCAGCTGTGCTGCGGCATGGACGATCAGGTGCTGGAGTTCTTTGTCTGGGGCGCGCGCAGCTGGGTCTGCGGTGCCGGCAATTTTCTGGCTCCCGAGCACGTGGCGCTGTATCGCAGCTGCGTGGAGGAGAAGAACTTCATCGCCGGTCGTGAACTGGCGACCCGGCTGCTGCCGATGCTCAATCTGCTGGAGCAGGGCGGCAAGTTCTGTCAGTCCATCAAGGCGGGGTGTGAGCTGGTCGGGCATCCGGTGGGCCCCACGCGGGCGCCGTTGCTCGCGCTTGCCGAGGACGAACGTCGTGAACTGGCGGCCATCATCGAGGTGCTGAGGCGCCACGATCGCTAGGGCTCAGCCACCAAGGTGACGACTTCAACGACTTGCCAATGACGACTTGCCAATGACGACTGTGATGTCTTTTGAGCGTGACCCATTGAGTCACGCAGGTGCCGTCGGGAGGCGGCAGCTGGGTCTGCCGAGCCCGCACTCCGATGGCCGCAATGCCTGGTACGAGATGCTGCCTTTACCCCCGGCAAGCACTGTCTTGATGGGACAGCAGTGTGCCGACTGGGTCGTGCTGGGCGCGGGGCTCGCTGGCCTGGCCGCCGCCCGGCGGCTGGCCGAGTTGCATCCGCAGTCTTCCATCGCCCTGGTCGAGGCCTCGCGGGTCGGCTTCGGGACGGCCGGCCGCAACTCTGGCTTCATGATCGACCTGCCCCATGACCTGAGGTCGCACAGCTATACCGGTGACTGCCAGGTGGATCGAGATCAGATTCGCCTGAATCGCGTCGCCATCGACTGGCTGCGCCAGATCGTCAGGAAGCATGACATCGCCTGCGATTGGCAGGAGCGAGGCAAGCTCCACGGTGCTGCCGAGCCACAGGGACTCGCGGATCTTGAGGATTTCGCCCGGGGGCTCGACGCCCTGGGCGAACCCTACACCGCCCTCGATGGTCGTGATATGGCTCGAATCACCGGCAGCCCCTTCTACTGCGGCGGTTTGCATGCGCCTGGTTGTGTGCTGGTGCAGCCCGCCGCGCTGGTACGCGGGCTAGGGGCGAGCCTGCCGGAGAACGTCAGGCTGTTCGAGGACAGTCCGATCCAGACCCTGGAGATCGGATCGCCCCATCGATTGATCACACGCCAGGGGGCGCTGACCACGCCACGCTTGATCCTGGCGACCAACGCCTACGCGTCCAGGCTGCCTGGGCTCGGGCTCAGTGGACGGATGCTGCCGATCTACACCTTCGCCAGCATGACGCGTCCACTGGACGCTGGCGAAGCCACCCGGCTAGGCGGTGATCCCTGCTGGGGGCTGGTCCCGGCGGACCCCATGGGTACCACCGTCAGGCGCCTGGGCAATGGCCGGATCTGCATTCGCAACTCTTTCCGCTATCGGCCCTCGCTCAAGGCCGATGCGGCGGTACTGAGGCGTGTCCGTGAGATCCACCAGCGATCGTTCCGGCGACGCTTCCCGATGCTCGATAACGTCGAGATGACCCATACCTGGGGAGGCGCACTGTGTCTGTCGCGCAATGGCGGCGCGCCTTTCGGCGAGCTGGCACCGGGACTCTACAGCGCGCTGTGTCAGAACGGTCTTGGCCTGACCAGGGGCACCCTGGCCGGCAAGTCCATCGCCGAGTTTGCCAGTGGCGTCGACAGCGACGTGCTGGCGCTCTTGTTGAAGCAGCCCAGGCCCTGTCGCAATCCGCCCGAGCCGTGGCTGGGTCTGGGCGTGCGCTCGACCTTGGCGTGGAAGGAGTGGCAGGCCGGCATCGAGCGCTGAGCCGAGCCAGCCTGCTGCCCATGATCGGGATACCAAGAGGATAATCACAATGACCGATAGTCTGGATCGCGGCGCCATTGAGGCCGCCATCGCTACCCTGAAGCTCCCGCACCAGGCCTTTATCGACGGCCGCTTTGTCGATGCCTTGAGTGGTGAAACCTTTACCACCCTCAACCCCGCCACCGGCGAGGCGCTGACCCAGGTGGCCGCCTGTGACGAGGCCGACGTGGACGCTGCCGTGACGGCAGCGCGGCGGGTCTTCGATGCCGGAGACTGGTCGCGGCGCCCACCGGCGGAGCGCAAGGCGGTGCTCTTGCGGTTTGCCGGCCTGATAGAAGACCACTGCCTGGAGCTTGCGCTGCTCGAGAGCCTGGAAGCAGGCAAGCCCATCGGCGAGTGCTACAACGTCGATATCCCCGACACCGCCAACACGCTGCGCTGGCACGCCGAGGCCATCGACAAGATCTACGATGCCCTGTCGCCGGCAGGGGAGGGTGTGGTATCGATGATCACGCGGGAGCCGATTGGCGTGGTGGGTGCGGTATTGCCCTGGAACTTTCCGGCCATGATGGCTGGCTGGAAGCTGGGTCCGGCGCTGGCCGCGGGTAACAGCGTCGTGCTCAAGCCGGCGGAGCTGACCTCGCTGAGTACGCTGCGCCTGGCAGAGCTGGGGCGTGAGGCGGGCCTGCCCGATGGCGTGCTCAATGTCGTGACGGGGCTTGGTCATGTGACCGGCAAGGCCATTGGCCTGCATCCGGATATCGACCTGGCCGCCTTTACCGGCTCCACCGAGATCGGACGCCGCTTCCTCGAGTATTCGGCGGCCAGCAATCTCAAGCGCGTCGTGCTCGAATGTGGCGGCAAGAACCCTCAGATCGTGATGGACGATGCCGGGGACCTGGCCTCGGTGGCGAGCAACGTGCTGGCCTCGGCGTTCTGGAACATGGGGGAAAACTGCTCGGCGGGCTCGCGGCTGATCGTTCAGCGTGGCGTCAAGGACGCCCTGCTAGAAGAGCTTACCACCCAGCTCGAGCGTGACTGGCGGCTCGGCGACCCCCTCGATCCTGAGGTGCAGTTGGGGGCGCTGATCGAGCGAGATCACCTGGACAAGGTGCTGTCTCACATCGAGGCGGGGCGCCGCGAGGGGCTCAAGCTGGTCACCGGAGGGGAGCGCCTCGGCGAGCGTGGCTACTTTGTCGCGCCCACCATCTTCGATGAGGTGCCGCCGACGTCGTCATTGGCGGTGGACGAGATCTTCGGGCCGGTATTGGCGATTATCGTGGTGGACAGTGAAGACGAGGCCGTGGCGGTGGCCAATGATACCTGCTACGGCCTGGCCGCCTCGCTGTATACCGAGAACCTGAGCCGAGCACACCGCATGGCGAGAGCGATCCGCGCAGGGACCGTCTCGGTCAACTGCTTCTCGGAAGGGGATATCACCACTCCCTTTGGTGGCTTCAAGCAGTCTGGCTTCGGCGGGCGTGACAAGTCGATCTATGCCCACGACCAGTACTGCGAAATGAAGACGACCTGGATCCAGCTTGCCGGACAGCAGTGATGCATCTTCGCGTCATCCTCTGGCGCTGAGGCTGATGCCGCTGGCGCTGAGATCGAGAGAGGGGCGAAGGCCATTGGCCCGTCCCTCTGGATGAGCCTCTCTCACCTCTCTCTCATCTTTCTCTCACCTCTCTCTCACCTCTCTTCCGTCTGTATCCCTACTGTCTTTCCGCCACGGCCCCGGTCCTGGCGGTTTTTTTTGGCTGGTGTGGTCGCTGGCGGCCGTGCTTCTCGCCGCGCACCGCTCGGCCCTCCGTGTATCGGTAGTGCAATCCTCTCCAGGCAGGTCTCTTGCACAAGCGCAGACCCTGCGACGGTGGCGGAGCAAGATATGGGGGGGATGTCCGCCGGGAGGCACGCAGGTCACGCTGAGAAGTGACCGCTGGGTCCTGGCCGATGTCGCCTGAAGAAGGTGAGTAAAGAAAGCGCTGGAGGGGGCGTCCAGAAAAACGCAGGCACCAGGCGATGAGGATATCGTCTGGCGCCTGCGTCAGGACTTGGCTGGTGTGTAGAGCTCGCCGATCAGTTGATGTAGCCCAGCAGGCGAGGCAGGAACAGCGACAGCGACGGCCAGTAGGTGGTGACCAGCATGACCGGCAGGGCGGCGGTGGCCATGAAGAACAGCGCTGGTCGCATCACCTGAGACATCCCGACCTCGCCGATTCGACAGCTCATGAACAATATCGGTGCCATGGGTGGGCTGTTGCAGCCAATGACCACGCTGGTGCCGACAATGGCAGCGAAGTGCACCGGATGGATGCCGATGCTTTCCATCACCGGCAGCAGCAGCGGGCTGAGAATCGCGACGACGCTGACGTCATCCATGATCATGCCCATCAGGATCAGGAAGACGTTGACCATCAGCAGGATCAGCAGCTTGTTCTCGAAGACTTCCAGCAACACCGTGGTCAGCTGCTGCGGCACTCTTTCATAGGTGAAGATACGACTGGCGACGAACGAGAAGACCAGGATGATCATGATGACGCCAGTGGTGGAGGCGGCCCTGATCAGGCAGCGCCCGAGCTCTTTCACATCCAGCTGACGATAGACGAAGAAGCCAACCGGAATCGCATACACCAGCGCCACTGCAGCGGCTTCTGTGGGCGTGAAGATGCCGCCATAGATGCCACCCAGGATGATCACCGGCAGCATCAGCGCGGGGAACGCCTGCCAGCCGGAACGACCGATCTCGGCAAAGCGCTGACCCCATTCGGTCCGCGTCGAGGTATAGCGAGGGTGCTTGTGGGTGCGCAGGGCATTGATGATGCACAGCAGGATCATCAGCAGGATGCCAGGACCGATGGTGGCCAGAAATACCGCAGCGACCGACTGGCGCGTCACCACCGCGTACAGAATCATGGTGATACTGGGGGGGATCAACAGCCCGAGCAACGACGAGATACCCACCAGGGCGGTGGAGTACTGGCGACGATAGCCGTGCTTCTCCATGGGACCGATCATGATGGTGCCGATGGAGGCCACGGCGGCAGAGGCGGTGCCGGAAATCGCTCCGAAGATGCCGCAGGAGACCACCATGGCCGAGCCCATGCCGCTGCGAGACTTGCCCACCACCGACTCGGCGAAGGTGATAAGGCGGGCGGCGATGCCGCCGGATTGCATCAGGTAGCCGGTCATGATGAATAGCGGCAAGGCCAGCAGAATGATCGAATTGATGGACCAGTAGCCGGTGGTCATGAGCGCCGAGATGTCGATGTCGTAGAGAAATGACAGGATCAAGGTCATGGCGGCGAAGGAAAAGACCACCGGAACGCCGATGATCATCAGTATGATGACGGCAATGATGGCAATGATGGCTCCCATGGCGAGCCCTCCTGTTGATAGGGTGTCTTATGGGTTGTTGTGAGACGGCTGTTCGGGACGGGGACTGACCGGTTGACGGAAGGCGTCAATATCCAGCACCAGGTCGCGGACCAGGTACACCAGCATCAGCAGACTGGCGACCACAAAGCTGGCCTGCGGCACGTAGAGCGGGATGCCGAAGACCGGGGTGATCTGTCCCCGCTCAATGGCCCACAGCACCAGGCTCATGCTCCAGGTGAAGAAGCAGGCACAGATCCCGAGTGAGATGGCGGTGCTCAAGATCTTCACGCCGCGCCGAAAACGCCGATTCTTGGCAAATGCCTTCACGAAGTCGGCGCTGAGGTGAGAACGCTCGTGGGAGGCCAGGACCGCGCCCAGCATGTAGAACCACATGGCCGCCATCAGTACCAGCTCTTCCAGGCCGAACAGAGGGGCATCGAAGAGCACTCGAAAGGCAATGCCGAGGGCCATGCTGACGGCGAGAAAGAGCCCAAGAATGATGACCAGTACGTTGAGGCAGGACACCACCATTCGGTCGACGGCGTGTGCGGGTCGGGAGGTGGCCGCGGAGGAAGTGTCTTGAGGTGGTGTGGTGCTGCTGCTGTTGTTCATGTCCAATCTCCTGTCGCTGGAGGCCGCGAGGGCATCACAAGCCGGGCTCTTGGGTGGCAAGCCCCTGCCGGTGGGCGGTCATGGCCGCCTCATCGGAGGTGCCGACCGGCGTCACACGAGACCTGACTTCCTGCATGACCTGCTCGCCGAGAATGTCCTCGGCCTCATCCCAGACGCTGTCTCTGACACGTTCGACCCAGTTGGCCAGCTCTTCATCGCTGGGCTGGATGTACTCCATGCCATCGGCCTGGGCCGCAGCAATCCACTTCTCATCCTCTGCCCTGGCGCTGGCAAACTGTTCTTCCACCACGGTATCGACGGCGCTGGAGATGATCTTGCGATCCTCGGCGTCCATCTCATCCCATTCCTGCTGATTGATCAGGAACGTATAGAAAGAAAAGTTGTGCCGGGTGTGGACGAAGTAGTCCAGAAGCTCGCCGAAGTAGACATAGTCCCAGTAGATGACGTTGCTGGAGTCGCCATCGACCACACCGGTCTGGATCGAGGTGTAGACCTCGGACCAGTCAATCGGCACCGCCTGGAAACCTAGCGCCTGTATGGTCTGCGGCAGCGGGAATATCGGCTGGGAGCGGACCTTGATCTTGCGTGCCTGCTCATAGGTGGTGGCATAGCTGCCGCGGGTGGCAACGCCGCCGAAACCCTCGGGGAAGGGGCCGAGATAGTGCAGACCCATGTCGGAAAAGATGGGATCGGCGACCTGGGTCAGCCAGCCATCACGGCCATAGGTGGAGAGCGCTTCTTCCCAGCTGGTGCTGAGGTAGGGCAGGTGCAGAACGCTGAGCCGCTCATCGTAGGAGGTGTGCGGCCAGGTCAGCATCATGTCGACATTGCCTCGCAGCAGCTGGTCAAACAGCTCCTGGGGCCCGCCAATCTCACCTTGGTAAAACTCGTTGACCCGGATTCTGCCGCCGCTGGCGTCTTCCACCAGTGCCGCCACCCGGTGTATGGCCTTGCCGTGGGGAGATTCTCGGTCACCTGATTCGGTGGCCAGGATGAGCCTGAAGGCCCTGTCACTGGCATCGGCACTATCAGATGCTGTCAGCAAGGGCACCGACAGGACCGCGGCCGCCATGACCATCGAAGATAGAGTTGGATTCATAGTGTGTTGCCATTTGTCCTTGTTATGACGTGCGTGATCGGCCCCTTGTGGGCGATGTATCACGCCGTGTCTTGCCCAGGCATGGGTGCTCGCGATGGTGCTCGAGATGATGCTCGCGATGAGCACAATGCCATGCATGACACGCTATGAAATGGCGGGGGAACGGGGAAATGACATTTACTGACCCTAAGCCCGCACTTTTCGTCATGGTTGACCGGTGGCGGACAATAACGTCTTTTGCATCAATGAGTTGCTGTGTATCTTGCGGTGACTTCCGAGCCGTGTAGCGGACGTCTTCGGGAATGAACGTGGTGCGAATGGGCGATTGGCGGTAGTGGGCGGGGCGAGAAAAAGCGAGCGCTCTACACAGCAAAGAGCGTTTGAAGGGCCTGGTCCAACCCGCGCAGATCGTCGATCAACGGGGTATCCGAGGGAAAGGGAGATGGCTCGTCCCTGGTTCCCACTCCGATAAAGGCGGTGGCATTGGAGCGAGCGGCGCGATAGTCATTGTAGGAGTCGCCGACCATCACGGTGGTGCTGGCTGACCAGCCGCGCCTGAGCAGCAGGCCAGCGAGGGCGGTGACCTTGTCCGGCGGTGCACCGATGACCTCGTCGAACTGGGCGGCCAGCCCTCGCCGCACAACCACGTCCTCGAGCTCGCGCTGTGGCGTGGCGGACAGCAGGACCAGCGGGCAGCGGCCCCGCCACTGGGTCAGGGCCTGCATGGCCCCGGCAATCATCGGCGCACTGTCCATCAAGGCCTGCATGCGCAGACGAAACTGCTCGCACAGCGCATCGATACGGGCCTGGCTGGGTGTGCGTCCCAGGATCTGTCCCTCGATGTGTCGGAACTTCACTTCCCGCGGCTGTCCGCCTCGTCGTCCCAGGTAGGCCGCCACCGCGGCGCGAACCGCCGCAGGATGGTCGTCGTAGAGTGCGGCAAAGGCCTCGCGCTTGAGGCGGGCCGAGTCGAGAATCACACCATCGCAGTCGAACACCAGGGCGGTCGGAATCATCCGGAAACTTCCTTGTGAATGGCGCTCGCGCGGCCTGCTGGCCGCGCGAGCGAACGCAGATCACCACTCACGGCTCAGGACTGACGCTTGAGCTTGCCGTGGACCCATGCCTTGGCCGGGGTCTGCCCCAGCAGCACCAGTGCGATGACCGTAGTCAGCACCAGCGACAGCGGGTTGGTCAAAAGCGCCAGCAGGAACTGACCGCCGCTGTCGCCCACCGAGGCCATGGCCTGACGATAGGTTTCATCCAGCAGCGGCCCGAGGATGACGCCGAGAATGATCGGGCCCATCTGGAAGTTGAAGACCTTGAGCCAGTACCCGAGGATGCCGAAGCCGAGCATCCAGTACACCTCGGTCATATTGCTGTTGATGGAGTAGGTGCCGACCACGCAGAGCACCAGAATCAGCGGGATCAGGATGGCCTTGGGAACCTCGACCACCTTGGAGAAGATCTTGATGCCGGTGAGGCCGAAGATCAGCAGGAAGATATTGGCCAGGGCCAGATTGCCCACGGTGAACCAGAAGATGTGCGGCGTTTCGATCATCAGCATGGGGCCGGGATTGAGGCCGTGGATCACCAGCGCGCCGATGATCACCGCGGTGACCGCGTCGCCGGGCATGCCCAGAGTCAGCATTGGCACGTAGGCCCCACCGACTGCCGCGTTGTTGGCGGTCTCCGGCGCCACCAGGCCCTCGTAGGCGCCTTCGCCGAAGGGTACCTTGGGGTTCTTGACGGTGCGCTTGGCATGGTCGTAGGCAAACAGCGAGGCGATGTCGCCACCGGTGCCGGGCAGCGCGCCGACCACCACTCCGATGATCGCTGTGCGCACCGAGAGCGGCAGAAACTTCAGCACCATGTTGAGGGGCGGAACGATCTTGTCGACCTTCTGCTTGATCGGCACCTTCTTCAGGTTGTGGAGCTGGTAGAACGCTTCGGCCACGCCGAACAGGCCGATCATCACCACCACGTAGTGAATGCCCCCCATCAGCTGCATGTTGCCCATGGTCAGGCGTGGCGTGGCGGTGACCATGTCCAGGCCGACCAGGCCGATGGCGGCGCCGAGTGCGACCGAGAAGATGCCCCGGGCCAGGGACTTGCCCGACAGCGTGCTGACCAAGAGCAGGCCCAGCACGGCGATCAGAAAGTAATCCCTGGGGGCGAACTGCAGTGCCATGTCGGCCAGGTAAGGGGCCGTGCCAGCCAGCACCAGGGTGCCGAGCAGGCCGCCGATAACCGACATGACGGTGCTCAGGCCGATGGCACGTCCTGCCTCGCCCTTCTGGGCCAGAGGATAGCCATCGAAGGCGGTGGTGACCGCCGAGGGAGCGCCGGGGATGTTCAGCAGAATGGCCGTGCGTGAGCCGCCGTAGACGCCGCCGACATAGATGCCGACCATCAGCGCCAGGGCATTGTTGATGTCCCAGGTAAAGGTGAAGGAGATCAGGATGGACACGGCCATGGTCACCGACAGGCCGGGAATGGCGCCGATGTAGATGCCACCCAGGGTGCCGAGCGCGGTCAGCAGCAGCAGGGACGGGTCAAACCAGGCCATGGTGAAGTAGGCGAAGGTATCGTTCATGTGTCCTCCGGACTCACGGCAGGTAGACGCGGAACACCAGGGTGAACAGCGCGTAGATGATGGCGATGGAAACGCCTGCGATGACCAGCGAGCTCACCACCTTGCCGCCGCGGTAATAGATGAACATCGCGGACAGAAACAGGAAGGTGCTGATATAGAAGTGGATACCGTCGATCGCTATCAGGTAGACGACCGAGATGACCGAGAAGACCACGATGTGAGGCTTGAAGTGCTCAGCGAGAAAGGCCTTGAACTCCTGGAGGCTGCTGGTCAGCTCAGGGGCGCGGCGCTTGCGTCGATGGCTGATCAGGATCACCACCGACGAGGCCAGCATGATCAGGCCCAGACCGACAGGGAAGGAGCCGGGTGAGTTCAGCGACGGAATGCCGTCGATCTGATAGGCCTCATAGAGAAAGGCCAGGCTGAAGATCAGCAGCAGCCAGTCGAAGCATTTTTCGCCGGGCTTGACGATCTCGACGGGGGATTCGTCAGCAGAAGGCTTGTCATTCATGGCAGGACTCCATCAGACCGCCGCTACGACAGCAGCGTAGGGTCTGGACACCTGTATGGCAGTCGCCGTGCACCGGTCAGCGTACGGCAACGCAAGCGAGTTGAGGCGCCGCAGGTGCGGCGCCCGATGTCACCGAAGCGCAGTGCGCCACTATTGGGTGGCGGCCTGACCACCGGGACGGGCGATGCCCAGCTCCTCAGGCGAGGTCTCGACGCTGCCTGCCTCGAACATTGACCAGGCGGTGACTGACTGCCAGTTGCTCAGGTACTGTTCGGCCTCGTCGCCGGTGAGGTTCAGAGGTTCGGCACCGAAGTTCGCCAGAAAGGTCTGGAAATCGTCATTGGCCACGGCCTGCTGGTAAGCGTCCTCGAGGATGGCCTTCACATCGTCCGGGGTTTCTTCGCGCACAAATACCCCCCAGAACGGTCCCCAGGGCAGGAAGCTGTCGATCTCGGGGAGGGCATTGGTGATCGGCGGTACGCCAGGCAGCGAATCGATTTCCTCGCTGGTCACGACGGCCAGTCCCTTCAGCTTGCCACTGCGAATCTGTTCGCCAGCGGCGGCCAGACTCAGGGGCATGAAGTCGATATGGTCGCCGAGCATGGCGGTGATGCCAGGGCCGTCGCCACCGAAGGTCACGGTGCGCACATCCAGCTCATCCACCGCATTGATCATGGCGTAGACCGTGCTGGGCAGGCCGCCGGCACCGGTACCGCCCATGCGCAGCTCACCCGGATGCTCCTTGGCATGGGTCATCAAGTCGGCGAAGGTATCGAAGGGGCTGTCGGCCGGCGCTGCAATCACCACCAGTCCCTGACCGATGATGTTGACGGTATGCATATCGGCGTAGCTGAAGTCGGCCAGACCCATCAGCGGATAAAGCTGCGGATTCTCGGCACCGTAGAGCAGGTTGTAGCCGTCCGGGCGCTGGGTCATGACGTAATTCATGCCAATGACTCCGGTACCGCCAGGACGATTGGTCAGCACCACGCTGGCGTCCAGCACTTCCTCTACATGGGGGGTCAGGCTGCGTGCCACGTTGTCGGTGGCGCCACCGGCTCCCCACTGGATGGTGCCGGTCAGGTTGCGCTCCGGGTAGTCCGCCTGGGCACCGCTGGTGGCGGCAAGGGTGCCAAGGGTGATGGCGAGTGTCAGGGTCTTCAGTGCAGGGGTAGGCATGGTGTCCTCCAGTCTTGTTTGTTGGCGGCGTGCTATCGCCCGAGCTATGACATTCGAGCGACGGCATTCCGCCTGGCCCTGTCGGCGCTTGCTGCTTCTGGTTGTCTTACTTGGGCCCAGGGTAAATGTGAGTCATGGTGCTCGATGATGCGCGGCGTTTCGTACCGTGATTTCATACTGTTCGTTCGCATCACGAACCAAAGTCCTTTATGCGAACACTAGGAGCAGTCTCGAAGAGAGTCAATGCACCTGGCGCGCATCTACGACCATGGTGGAAGGAGTGGAACGGTGGAATGGTGTCTGAAGCAAGGGGAGGCCGACCAAAGCATAAGACGCCAGTACGTCGCTGAGGTTGACCAAACGCTGGCAGAAACGGCTAGTGCGTCCCCAGGAGCAGGCGGCATGACGGAAATGGTGGGCCTCTCGACAGCGGCGGACGGGGCTGGGGCTTGAAAGGGGAAAGGGGGTTGCAACTTAGACCTTTGATGTAGTCGATAGGCTTGCCAAAGGGGAGTCGCCTTCGTGCATAATGCGAACACAAGATCGCTATGCGAACTTTTCGCGAGATTAAGGCGTTGCTCATCACCCTGGGTGTCAGAAGTGTCGGACGTCTGGATAGCCCGTCATTCGGGAAAGCCAGCGTCTCGAGCAGGTCGGTCTCACGGAGAAGTTCCTGGTGAACCCCGAGATTTGTCAACGCGCCGTCTTGGTCTAAGGGGGCGCCCCGGAGGACAGCATGCGTGCCATTGCCACGGTATGTCTCAGCGGTGACCTTCGCTCCAAGCTGGAAGCCATTGCCCGTGCCGGTTTCGCCGGCGTCGAGATTTTCGAGAACGATCTGATTTCCTTCGATGGCTCGCCGGCCGAGGTGCGCCAGCTATGCCAGCGCCTGGGGCTTACCATCGTGGCGTTCCAGCCATTCCGTGACTTTGAAGGCATGCCGGAGCCCGCGCGCTCGCGCAATCTGCAGCGGGCTGAACGCAAGTTTGATGTGATGGAGGAGCTGGGCACCGACTTCATGCTGGTGTGCTCCAACGTCTCGCCCCAGTCGCTGCCTGACCACGAGCGTATCGTCGCTGACCTGCGGGAGCTGGCGGATCGCGCCGAGGCAAGAGGATTACGCATCGGCTACGAGGCGCTGGCCTGGGGCCGCCACGTGTCCGACTATCGCGATGCCTGGGAGCTGGTGCGCCAGGCCGACCATCCGGCGCTGGGCATCGTGCTGGACAGCTTTCATATCCTGTCGCGGGGCCATGATCCCGCCGATATCGCCAATATTCCGCGGGACAAGATCTTCTTTGTGCAGGTGGCGGACGCACCCTTGCTGGACATGGATGTGCTGCAGTGGAGCCGGCATTTTCGCTGCTTTCCGGGCCAAGGACGTCTACCCCTGGCGGCCTTTATGCAGGCGCTGGCCAAGACCGGCTACGACGGGCCGCTGTCTCACGAGATCTTCTCGGATGCTTTCCGTGCCGCGCCCACCGATGTCACCGCCATGGATGGCATGCGCTCGCTGATCTACCTGGAGAACCTGGTGCCAGAGGGCCCCTGGGCGAGCGATATTCCTGCGTCCAGCGGCTATCAGGGGGTGCACTTCATCGAATTTACCCTGGACGAGGATAGCGCCGCGCCATTGGGCGAGTTCATCGGTGCCCTGGGGTTTCGCCACGTGGGTCGCCATCGCTCCAAGAATGTCGAGCTGTGGAAGCAAGGTGACATCCATCTGGTGCTGAATTTCGAGACGGACAGTTTTGCTCATACGTTCCGCCTGCTGCATGGCACCTCGGTCTGCGCTGTGGGTTTTCGTGTGGCGGACGTGGGGCAGGCGCTGGATCGGGCCAAGGCGTTCAAGGCGCCGCTGTATCGCGGCCAGGTCGGAGAAGGGGAGATGGAAATACCGGCCCTGCGCGGCGTCGAGGGTAGCCTGATCTATCTGGTGGATGAGCAGGCCGCGCTGGACCGTCAATGGCAGACGGACTTTGAGTTGTTCGATCAGGACAGCCGGGACGAGGCGGGGCTTGTGCGCATCGATCACCTCTCCTACGTCTTGCCAGCCCCGCAATTGCTGGGATGGCAGCTCTATTACCACACCGTGCTCGGGTTCGAGGCCGATACCGAGAACGAGATTGTCGACCCCCACGGCATGATGGTCTCTCAAGCCGTCAACAGCCCGGATGGCAGCATTCGTGTGCCACTGACGGTATCCCAGGCCCAGGGCACTCTGCCGGGGCGTTTTTTGAGCGAGTTTCGTGGCGGCGTGCAGCAGATCGCCTTCGCCAGTCACGACATTCTGGCAAGTGTCGATGAACTCAAGGCGCGGGGGCTGCCGCTGTTGCGCATTCCCCCCAACTACTACGACGACCTGGAAACCCGCTTCGACCTGGAGCCTGAGTTTGTCGAGGCGCTGCGTAGCCGCAATATCCTGTTCGATCGCAACGACGGCGGCGACTTCCTCCACGCCTATACCGACACCTTTGCCGGCCGCTTCTTCTTCGAGATTGTCGAGCGTCGCGATGACTACCAGCGCTACGGTGAGGCCAACGCCGGAGTGCGGTTGGCGGCGCAGTCTGCCCAGGCATAAGCCAGGGCGAATTGTCAGCAGCCCAGCTCAGCCCAAACCAGCTCATCGCGCTTGATGTGCTACCCACGTGTCACGTACCCGCTATCGGCTCTCCGCCCCTGAGGAGTGAATATCATGAAGTTAGGCCTTATCGGCAAGGGTATCGCCAACTCCAGTTCGCCGGACCTGCATGCCCGGCTGGGGTCGCTGGCCGGTATCGACTTAAGCTACGACCTGTTTGATGTTGATGCGCGGCCGATCACCTCCCTGGAGGACAAGGTAAGGGCGCTGATCGACGAAGGATATCGGGGCGTCAACGTGACCTACCCGTTCAAGGAACAGGCGTTGGCGCTGGCCGATGACGTAAGCGTTGGCGCTCGCCGCGTCGGGGCGACCAACACCCTGGTTTTCGAAGGCGGTCGTATCGTTGCCGACAACACCGACTTTTCGGGTTTCATGAGCGGCTATCGGGCGACCCTGGGGGAGCGCCCTCCTGGGCGGGTGCTGCTGGTCGGTACCGGAGGCGTCGGCAAGGCCGCGGCCTTTGCGGTGGCCGAGCTCGGCGCAACGGAAGTGTGGCTGGCTGATCTGGACGCCGCCCGTGCCGAGGCGTTGGCCGGCGAACTTCGCCATGCTGGCTTCACCGCGCAGGCGGTAGAAGCAGCGACGCTAGGCGAGCAGGCGCCGCAGTGTGATGGCTTGATCAACTGCACCCCCATCGGCCACGAGAAGAGTCCGGGCTGTCCGCTGGACCCTTCAGTGCTGCGCCCCCACCACTGGATCTTTGATGCCGTCTACGTGCCGGCAGTCACCGAGTTTGTCGCCGCTGCCAGGCAGGCCGGTGCCGGAGTGATGAGTGGCGTCAGCCTGTTCGTGTTCCAGGGCGTGGACGCCTTCAAGCGGTTCTGTGAGGATGAGCATCAGCGTGCTGCCGCCGATGAGCAAGCCGCATCCCTGTTCGCCCACTACCGGCGAGAACTGTTGAAGGAGAATCTCTAATGAGTGGCAAGGTGCTGGTTCTGCATGGTCCCAATCTCAACCTGTTGGGCACCCGTGAGCCCGATATCTATGGTCACGAAACCCTGGCGGACATCGACAATGGGCTGCGCGAGCATGCGCTGCTCGCGGGATGGGAGCTGAGTAGCCGGCAGAGCAATCATGAAGGCGAGCTGATCGACGCCATTCATGCCGCTCGCGTGGATGGCACGGTGGCCATCATCATCAATCCTGCCGCCTTCACCCACACCTCGGTGGCCATCCTGGATGCACTGAACGCCTTCGACGGCAGCGTGATCGAGGTCCACCTGTCCAACGTGCATAAGCGCGAGAGCTTCCGTCACCACTCCTACGTGTCGTTGCGGGCCGACGGCGTTATCGCGGGGCTCGGCAGCCAAGGCTATCACGCCGCCCTGGAGGCGCTGATCAAGAAGGGCTGATCAAGAAGGGCTGATCAAGAAGGGCTGACGTGTCTCCAGGTCATGGCGAATGACCACCCGTAAAAAACAGGAATGGCGTTCCAAAATTTCTGGCGTTTGACTATCCTCCTGGCGAATGGGCCTTTTACGCGGGTGTGCTGTCCCGTGGTCATGAAAGGCGTTGCAGATAACGTTGGCAGAGAGGAAACGGTGATGGCCGGTGTCATGGAACGCACCCTGGGAATACTGGAGTTGCTTGCCAAGGAGGCCGCAGGGCTTCCCCTGGCAGCCATAGCCGAACGCCTTGGTATGCCCAAGAGCGCAGCACACCGCCTGCTGCACGACCTCATGCGCTATGGCTATGTGCGTCAGGCCAGGGAGCAGGGTGACTATCTGCTGACCACTCGGCTGACCTCATTGGGCCTCGGCTTTCTCAGCGCGTCGGGTATTGTCGATGCCGCCCAGCCATTGCTCGATCGTCTGGCACACAGCAGTGGCGAACTGGTGCGTCTTTCGGTGGTGGATGGCAACAGCTTGACCTGGGTCGCCAAGGCCCAGGGCGCGCGGGGAGGCCTGCGCTATGACCCGGACATGGGCGCGGTGGCTCGGCTGTCCTGCAGCGCCTCGGGGCTTGCCTGGCTCAGCACGCTGAGTGATGAGCAGGCGCTGGGCCTGGTGGAGGAACAGGGCTTCGGTCAGCCAGAGGACTACGGTCCCAATGCCGTGACCACCGCCCAGGGCCTGCTCGAGGCCCTGGCACTGACCCGGCAGCAAGGCATCGCCACGGTCATGGAGACCTTTGCGCCCGGCATGCACGCCATGGCAGCCCCGATCCTGCGCAGTGGACGTTGTGCCAGCGGTGTCATCAGTATCGCGGGTCCCGGCTTCCGCTTGACCCAGGAGCACATGCACTCCCTCCGCGAGCCGCTGCTGGACGTGGCGGAGGAGCTGGCAGCGTCGACGGCGGCATCAGGCATCCTCCGCGGAGCGAGCTGCTGACGCTCAACGACGGCCGCGATAGCGACGCCATCATGAACCGGATAGCGTGCCACCCAGCGACTCGATAGCGACCCGAGCACCTCCCACAACAACACCCTGACACTCACAAGGATAATGATATGGAGAATGGCAAGGAGAACAGCATGCGACCTCTACGTATCGGTGTGATGGGGGCCGGCATCATCGGCCGTGAACACGTGGCGTTGGTACAGGCGTCGGCAGACGCTACCTTGGCGGCTATCGCCGATGTGACGGACGCTGGTCGTGCCTTCGCCGACGGATTGGGCGTGCCCTGCTTTACCGACTACCTCCAGATGCTCGATCAGGTCGAGCTCGATGCGGTGATTGTGGCGCTGCCCAATGCCCTGCACGTGGAGGCCGGCCTGGCCTGTATCGAGCGGGGGCTGCCGACGCTGATGGAGAAGCCGATTGCCGACTCTCTGGCGGGAGGGCTGCGGCTGGCCGACGCCAGCGAGGCGGCGGGGGTGCCCATGCTGGTGGGCCATCACCGTCGCCACAGTCCCGACATGGTCGAATCGTTACGGGCCATCCAGGCGGGAGAACTGGGTCAGCTGGTCACCGTCAGCGGGATGTGGCTGTGCCGCAAGGACGAGCCCTATTTCGATCAGGCATGGCGGCGGGAAGCGGGTGGCGGTCCCATCCTGATCAACCTGATTCATGAGATCGACTGCCTGCGTTTTCTGTGCGGTGAGATCGAGAGCGTGCAGGCGGTGACCGCCAACAAGGCGCGGGGCTTCGAGGTGGAAGACAGCTTTGCGCTCATCCTGTCATTTGCCAACGGCATGATTGGCTCCTTTGTCGGCAGTGACGCGGTGCCCTCACCCTATATCTGGGACGTCGCTTCTGGTCAGTCCCCCAACTTTCTGCATGAGCCGGGTGATTGCTACGTGATTGGCGGCACCCGCGGTAGCCTCAGCGTGCCGGGCATGGCGCTGTGGCGTCATGCCGGCCAAGGTCACTGGCGTGAGCCGCTGATGCGAGAGCGTCTGCAGCCTCCGCGCAGCCACTGCTATCCCGAGCAGCTGCGTCACTTCATCGCCGTGGTGAGAAAAGAGGCCGAGCCGCGTGTCAGCGCAAGGGAAGGGGCGATGACCCTGGCCGCGACTCTGGCGGTGGACAAGGCCGCTCGCCAGGGCGGCCGGGTGCTGGTCAGCGAGATGCTGACGTCGTGACGCCGCTGTCGTGACGTGGATCGCGACATGAATGGCGGCGCACTGGCTCAGCTACTTTTCCTCCGACTGGTGGCCAGGACGATGCCGCCAACGGTAATCAGGGCAGCGCCGATCCAGGTTTCGGGGCGGGGAACATCGCCAAAGAAGACGAAGCCGAACAGCGCCGCCCAGATGATCTGCAGATAGAGAAAGGGCGACACCAGCGAGGCGGGCGCGTAGCGCATGGCCAGGATCAGACTGAGCTGGCTGGCCGCCCCCATCAGTCCGACAAACACAAACAGCGGCAGGTGGACAGGATCCACCGGTGACCAGAAGCCGGGGACCACCAGCGAGCTGACCACCGCCCCGGCCAGGCCCGCGTAGAACAGCGATGTCAGCGGATGATCGGCTCGCCCGAAGCGCCGAGTCGTCAGCTGGTACAGGGCGAAGCACAGAGTCATGCCGAAGGGCAGCATGATGGCGGGGTTGGCTCTCCAGTCCAGCGGCCCCACGCAGATCACTACCCCGATGAAGCCGATGATGATGGCCAGCCACTGGGGACCGCTGACGCGTTCCTTGAGCAGCGGAATCGCCATCAGCGTGACCAGCAGCGGAGAGCTGAAGTTCACCACATAGACCTGCAGCAGCGGCAGGCTGCGAAAGGCCAGGTAGGCGAAGGTGCTGGCGCCCAGCAGCAACAGCCCCCGCAGGCACTGACCGCGCAGCGAGGTCGTCTTGAGCATGGCCATGCCTGGCCCACGTCCCAGCCACAGGAAGTAGCCCACCAGTACCAGCACATGGCCAACGTAGCGCGCCCACACCACCTGCACCGGTGAATAGTCCTGAGCCAGGGTTTTTACTCCGGTATCCAGCATCGTGAACAGCAGGCCCGCCGCCAGCATGAAGCCTATTCCCTTCAACGGCCGGTCCCGGTTGAGCGCCTCTGGCGGTGTCAGTACAGCGGTGTCTGGGGCAGCAACGGCGTCCTGGCCGTCCGACCTCGGCGCAGCAGGTGAAGACGACGAAGGTGAAGAGGATGAGGGAGACGAAGGAGAAGAAGGCGGTGTCGGAGAGGGCGGCATAGGACTCCAAAAGAGTGTTGGTCAACGAAATGCGGGCCGCGTGGCCTCGGAAAACACTGCATACATGCCTGCGCCCTCGATTCGCTGCGTTGCGCGCTGCTCGAACGCCTCACCTATACCGCATAGGCTCCGGGTTCTGTGCGGCGCGCGCCTTGCTCCTCATGCCGCTCGGCTGATGCCTTCAGCGCTTCCCTGATGGTGGATGAAATATAGCAGGCTAAGCGACCGCCTGCGTCGTCCAGCTCACATCATGTTTCCTCTGACTGTCCCTGTGACCGTGCCAGGACCGCCATCGCCGTGTCATGGGCCCTGCGGGCGCGCTCGAGTGCTGGTACTCCTTGGCGCTGCAGGGCTGGCGTTGGCACTTCGATGCTAAGCGGAAGGTCATCTGCCAGCTGGCGTAACAGCCCCGACAGATTGGCCTGGCCCTCGCCGGGAAAGGCGCGCTCCTCCCTTGCCTGGCGAAGGATGTCCTGCATGCACTCATGGACTGGCCCTGGCACATCACAGAGCTGGGCATAGCGCATCCAGTCAGGTGGGACCGTGGCCAGCTGCTCAAGCGTGCTGCGGGATCGGTCGAAGTGAAAGGCATCCACCAACAGGCAGGCATTGGCATGCTGTCGGCGGACCTGGGCCACGATATGACGGGCTTCTGTCAGGTTCCTGACCGCCGTCCATGGCATGAACTCCAGGTGCGGGAACATTCCTGCCGGAGCGGCCAGCTCACACAGCTCGGCAAAGTTGTCGATCAGTCGATCCGGTGTATCGTCATTGCCGGCCACGAGAATATCGCTGGCACCGAGTTCTGCTGCCACCTCGATAAAGCGCTCGACGTCCTGTTTCACTCGCGTTGTCGGCGTCAGCCGCAGGATCTCGACATCGCCAACCTGAATACCGGTCTCCTTGAGCCGCTGCTTGGTGGCTCGCAGCAGCCCTGGGTCCGTGAGAATGGGGTGGCTGAGCTCTTCCGGCGTGGCCGGAATCAAGCGCAGTCCTGCTCGGTCAAAGCCCGCACGAGCCGCTGTTTCCACCATCTCGGGAGGCGACAGGTCGAGTACGGTCAACGCCGCCAGCGACAGCGGGCGGCGATGGTTCGGTGAAGAGATCTCTTTGTGCATGTGGGGCCTCAACATGTGGACTGGCAAGACGGGAAGGAAAGCGAGGGGCTGACGACAAGGAAGCGACCATAGACGGGGCGAAGGAAGGCGTGGCGACAACCGGTCAGCATCAGAGTCACTGACGCGCGGCGTGACGACCGGCGATATAGCCAAAGGTCATGGCCGGACCAAGGTTGATGCCTCCGGCCGGGTAGAAGCCTCCCATGATGCTGGCCATATCGGTGCCCGCCACGTACAGCCCCGGGATGGGCTGGTTGTCGCGATCAAGGACGCGAGCATGCGGGTCGGCCTTGAGCCCTGCGAAGGTGCCGAAGCAGCCGGGGAGCACCTTGACCGCGTAGTAGGGACCTCGCTCGATAGGGGCAACGCAGGGGTTGGGGGTGACCGCAGGATCGCCCTGCTTGCGATTGTAGGGCGTGGTGCCGCGCTGGAAGCCTGGATCCTCACCCCGTCGTGCGGCCGCGTTGTAGCGGGCCAAGGTGTCGACCAGGCCATCGCTGTCGATCCCGCAGGCCTGGGCCAGGGCCTGCGGGGTGTCGCCGCAGGCGAGATAGCCCCTGGAGATCCAGTGGCGCATCGGTAGCGGGAAGGGGCGGCTGATACCCAGCCCGTAGCGTCGTTGAAAGCGATGATCGCAGATCAGCCACGAGCATACCTCTTCACCTTCCGGCACCGACTTGAGCATGGCATCGACGTAGTCGTAGTAGCCCCCCGCCTCATTGACGAAACGCTGGCCATTGGCCAGGACGCCGATGACGCCTGGCTTGCCGCGATCGATGATATGAGGGAAGTGGCCGGTACTGCCATCCGGCCAGGGCACCAGTGATACCGGAGCCCAGGCCACAGGGCTGTGCAGGCTGGTGTCCACCTGCCCGCCCATGGATTCACCCAGCGACAGGCCATCACCGCTGGCACTTGTCGGAGGCAGCGGCCAGTGTTCCCTGCCGCTGGGAGTGCGCGGAAACAGCGCCTTGCGCCGCTCGGTGTGCCAGGCAAATCCGCCTGCCGCCAACACAATGCCGCGGCGAGCCTGGAGCGTCACCAGGCCATCCGGTGTATCGATCTCGACAGCGGCCACTCTGTCATTGTGTCGCAGCAGGCGGCGAGCCGCTGAAGACGTCCAGCACTCCACGCCCAGATCGTCGGCGGACTTGACCAGGCGTGCGATCAGGGCGACGCCGTTGACCAGTTGCATGGCCCGGCCATGGCGAGCGAGATCCATGCCGTGGCGCACCAGGCGTTTGGCCACGTGAACAAATGCCGTCAACGAGCAGGTGGCTGACAAGAACGCGGACAGGTCTGAGCCGGCCTGAATGGGCATACCGGCAAGGGCGGTTTCGCGCATGGTGGTGCGCAGCTTCGCCAGGGTGGCCGGCGCCAGCTGTCTGGCGTCAAAAGGGGCGGCGATGAGCGAGCGACCGCCGGTGCCCGCACCAGGTGACGCAGCGTGAATGTCGGGAATCGTGTTACCCGCTTCGAAGGTCAGCGCGGTCTGCTCGTGAAAGAACCTGGCCATCTCGGGGGCTGCGTCGAGAAAGGCGTCGATGCGGGCTCCGTCGAAGTGGTCACCCAGTTCATGCTCCAGATAGCGTCTTACCGTCTCACGGGATTCGTTGATGCCCGCCGCCTGGGCCAGATGATGGCGGGGCACCCACATCCAGCCCCCTGACCAGGCGCTGGCTCCACCCATGACGGCGGATTTTTCCAGCACCACCACAGACAGGCCCTCGTGGGCTGCGGTGACGGCCGCGCTGAGTCCGGCGGCACCAGAGCCGATGACAACAAGATCCACCTGTCGTGTAAGGGAGGCGTTGGGCATAAGAGGACCTGTAGGGAAGAGATTCGGGCGTGAATACTGGCGTCGTCAGTAGCGAAGCCAGTGGTGAAGGTAAGTGACGCAGGTAAGTGGCTTAGATAAGTGGCTTAGATAAGTGACGTAGAGAGAAAGCGTGAAAACCTGAACAGCGTTCCACAAATAAAATAGAACGTCGTTCAAGTTTTTTCAATGGGTCGGTTGCCCGCTCGATAGGTGGCACTAGTCAGCGCATACGACGAGAGCAGGCAAGGACAGCAGGCAAGAGCGGCAGAAAGGCGGGACAGCACAGCAGCCGTGAGCCGGATAAGGTGGCGGCTCCCGAAATGACCCTAGAAGGTCATCATTCCGCTGTGCCCCAGTCCCCAGATCACCAGGCTCAGGGTAACGAAACTGGCCACGGTACTGGCCATCAGGGCGGCCGCCCCGACCCCTTCCATGCCAAAGCGCTGGGCGATCAAGGGATAGATGCTGATCATCGGGCAGGCGGCGAAGATCATGGCGCCGGCAAACAGGTGGGGTGGCAGCGGTCCCGTCACCGTCTCCAGGGCCAGCAGCAGGCCCAGCACCAGCAGCGGGTGCAGCAACAGCTTGCCTGCCATGATCTGCCCCATGTCCTTGAGCATGCCGCGAATCTTCAAGCCATACAGGGTGCCGCCGATGACGAACAGCGCGGCGGGCCCGGCGGCCCCTGCCAGCAGCTCGATGGTCCGTGTGAGGGTGTCGGGCAGGCGAAACCCGCTGGCCGCGATGGCAAGGCCTGCCGTCAGCGAGATCAGGATCGGATTGCGGGTAAGGCGCTGACAGGTCTGACGCAAGGCAGCGCCCGCCTTGGCATCCGCCTGCTGGCCGATTTCCGCCAGTACCAGCGCGCCGGGGATGACCAGCAGCACCTCGACCATCATGGTATGCACCAGGATGACACCCGCCGCCGCCTGGCCCAGCGCCAGAGCCGCGATGGGGTAAGCGATAAAGCCACTGTTGGAGGCCGACATGCCCAGCGCCTGGATGGCACGCTCCGTGGAGGTCTTGCGGCGGCGATTGCGCGGCAGCCACAGGCACGCCACAAAGGTGGCTACCGAGCCCAGTGCGTAGGCAAGCAGCAGCGGCAGGCTGATGACCTCTCCCAGGGAATTGCGTGTGAGCGCGCCGACAATCAGCGCCGGCAGCGCGGCGTACAGCACAAAGTTGGCGACGCCGGACAGCTGGACCGGCGATACCAGGTTCCAGCGCCTGGCCAAGAAGCCCACGCCAATCAGCAGAAAGATCGGCGTGGTAATGGAGAGTATGGCGAGCATTCAGGCCTCCCTGCCGGCGTCAGCTCAAGCGTGGTCGAACAGGTGGCGAGATCAGCTGACGTTGGCGCGGATCTGGCGTGCCTTCTCCTGCAGTAGCGGAAGGTAGCGCTCAAGCAGCGTGTCATGGTCGACCCGAGCGGCATTGGTGCTGATGTTGATGGCGCCGATCAGCTCACCGTGGGCATCGTAGGCGGGCACTGCCAGGGAGCGCAGGCCGGAATCGAGCTCCTGGTCCACGATCGCATAGCCCAGCTCGCGGGCGCTTAGGATGGCTGCCTTCAACGCGCTGCGGTCGGTGATGGTCGTGTCGGTGAAGGGTTCCAGGGTGACGCGCTCGACAAAGGCGTCCAGCGCCTGGTCATCGAGTTGGGCCAGCAGCATCCGCCCCATCGAGGTGTAGGCGGCCGGCAGCCGAGTGCCCACGGCCAGCGTAATCGCCATCAGTCGCTGGCGCGAGGCCGAGCGGGCGACATAGGTGACCTCGTCGCCGTCCAGTACGCCAAGCGATGAGGATTCACCGCTCTCGGCGGTGATGTCCTCGAGCACCTGTTGAATCAGGTGACGATAATTGTTGGCGGACAGGAAGGCATAGCCAAGCTGCAGCACCCTGGGGGCCAGTTCAAAATGGCGCTGGTCCTTGCGCACATAGCCGAGTGCATGCAACGTCAGCAGGAAGCGTCGGGCACGGGCGCGGTTCATGCTGGTACGTGCAGCCACCTCGCTCAGCGTCATGCGTGGGTGGGCCTCATCAAAGGCCAGAATGACATCGAGGCCGCTGGCGAGAGCGGTGACAAAGTCGCGATCGTCCGGGCTCAGGGCGGCGTCCGTCGGTGCCGTATCCATCGAGGTGTCCTTTCGGAAAGATAAAGCGTGGATGATACCAGTGCGGCAATGGTCTGAGGGCGTGTCGACACACCGCTTAGCGAGTGTCGGACCTCCCGTCCATGTGGTTAACCTAGCATATATGTTCGACTTGCGAACACTTGTACGACTATTGGCGAGGCGGCATGATTCAGATATCCCCGTTCACCCGCCTAGCACCGCAAGAGGAAACGCCATGACTTCCGCCCTGCTAAGCCACCCCTGCATGAGCCAAGAGGCGCTCAAGAACTGTCGTGATGCGGACTTTATCGCCTCAATGCTGGCCTTCGAGCTGGCCCTGGTGCGCGCACAGGAGCGTATCGGGGCAGTGCCGCCCGGTACCGCCGCAGACATGGCCGAGCGGCTGGAGCATCACGCGTTCGATGTGGCCGAACTGGCCCGTGGTGTTGCCAGTGGCGGTAATCCGGCCATTCCCTTCGTCAAGGCAGGCCGTGGCGCGCTGCCGGTTCATCTCAAGCGTTACTGGCACCAGGGGGCCACCAGTCAGGATGTGGTGGACTCGGCCTTGATGTATCTGCTGACACCTCGTCTGGGGGCCATCGATGGACTGCTTGAGCGATGCCGGACCGCAGGCATGGCGTTGATGCAGGCACATGCCGATACGCCCATGGTCGGTCGTACGCTGATGCAGCAAGCCTTGCCGATCACCTTTGGCGCCAAGGTAGCCCAGTGGACGGTGGGGCTCGAACAAGCCAGGCGACGGCTGGGTGAGGTGGCGGATCAAGGGCTGCCGGTACAGTTTGGCGGTGCGGTAGGCGTGCACTCGGGATGGGGCGATGAAGGCATGGCCCTGATGCAGGCGATAGCCGAGGAGCTGGGGCTGAGCTGCCCGATATTGCCCTGGCACACCAATCGCCAGCCGATCCATGCCCTGCAGACGGCCCTGGACGCCGTGGCCGGGGCGGTGGAGAACCTGGCGCTCGACGTCTCCCTGCTGACCCAGACCGAGGTTGGTGAAGTCAGTGAACCCAGCGCCCCCGGCATGGGTGAGTCTTCGTCGATGCCGCACAAGCGTAACCCGGTGCGCTGTGCGCTGATACGCTCGGCGGCTCGTCGGCTGCATGGACACACCAGCGTGGTGCTGGGCGCCGTGGCGCAGCCGCTGGAGCGTGGACTGGGAGAGTGGCATGCCGAGTGGGTGCCCCTGACGGAATCGGTGCTGCTGGTGGAGGGCGCCCTGGAGCAGGCGGCGGTGCTGCTCGAAGGCCTGGAGGTCCACCCCGAGCGCATGGCGGCCAACCTGGCGGTGACCGGGGGCGCAATCATGGCCGAGCCGGTGGCGCGTCTGCTGACCCCGTCCCTGGGGCCTGAGCGCGCCAAGGCGCTGGCGGCAGACGCCGCCGAACAGGCCAGGCAGCAGGGGCGCCGTTACGCTGACGTGCTGGTGTCGCTGGTGCAGGAAGGTGGTGACGCGGTAAACAGCGACGCTGGCGCCAGCACCGCTGCCAGCAGCCATGCCAGCCCTCATGACAGCACACTGCCCAGTGCCGAAGCGATACGAGCAGCCACCGATCCTGCCTTATACATTGGTAGCAGCAAACACCAGGTCCGTGCCGCGCTTGAGTGGCTGCAGCGCTGATAACCCTCTGAAGCAAAAGACAACCCCCAGTAAAGGCGAGCGCAGAGTCGATCTGCGCTCGCCTTTTTTGCATTTGACGATCGAGGGATTCGACAGTAGGTTTGTTCGTATAACAAACCTACGTTCACATAGCGAACAAAAAGGATGCGTGGTCCAGGCAACAGCGTCCTGGGCTATTCATCAAGAGCTCAGCATCAAGAGCTCAACATCAAGAGCACAGCATTCAGCACACCCCTCCAGAACACACATGAGGCAATCCACATGGCCGAGATCTTGAGCCTGAGTGATGCGGTGAAGCGCTACGTCGAGGATGGCGCCACCGTTGCCATGGAAGGCTTTACCCATCTGATCCCGTTTGCCGCCGGGCATGAAGTCATTCGCCAGCGCAAGCGTGATCTCACCTTGATCCGCATGACTCCGGACCTGGTCTACGATCAGCTGATCGGTGCGGGTTGCGTCAAGAAGGTGATCTTTTCCTGGGGGGGCAACCCCGGCGTGGGGTCGCTGCACCGACTGCGCGATGCGGTGGAAAAGGGCTGGCCCCATCAGATCGAGATTCTCGAGCATAGCCATGCGGCCATGGCCTGCGCCTTCGAAGCAGGGGCCGCAGGACTGCCGCTGGCGGTGTTGCGAGGCTATGTGGGCAGCGAGCTGCCCAACGTCAACGAGCAGATCAAGTTTATCGAGTGTCCCTTTACCGGTGAGCGCCTGGCCGCCGTTCCGTCGGTACGCCCGGATGTGTCCATCGTGCATGCCCAGAAGGCGGATCGGGCCGGCAATGTGCTGGTCGAGGGCATCATCGGCGTGCAGAAGGAAGCGGTACTGGCGGCCAAGCACGCCATCGTCACCGTCGAGGAGATCGTCGACGACCTGGGGGCGCACCCCAATGCCTGCGTGATCCCTGGCTGGGCCATCGACGCCATCGCCGTGGCGGAAAAGGGCTCGCTGCCGTCCTACGCCCACGGTTACTACCCCCGGGACAACCGCTTCTACAAGGAGTGGGACGCCATTGCACGGGACCGGGATGCCTTTACCCGGTGGATCGACGACAACATCATCCAGACAGGGGGGCACGCCTGATGAACACCGCTACCGACTACACCTCCGCCGAGATGATGACGGTCACCGCCGCCCGCGCGCTGGAGAACGGCATGACCTGCTTTGTCGGCATTGGTCTGCCCTCCGAAGCCGCCAATCTGGCGCGCCTGACCCACGCTCCCGAGGTAGTGCTGATCTACGAATCCGGCACCCTGCAGACCAAGCCCGATGTGCTGCCGCTGTCGATTGGCGATGGTGAGCTGTGTGAGTCGGCGCTGACCACCGTGTCCGTGCCCGAGATGTTTCGCTACTGGCTGCAGGGCGGCAAGGTCAGCGTCGGCTTTCTGGGGACGGCGCAGATCGATCGCTACGCCAACCTCAATACCACGCTGATCGGTGACTACACCGCGCCCAAGGTACGCCTGCCGGGCGGTGGCGGGGCGCCGGAAATCGCCACCAACGCCGGTGAGGTGTTCATCACCTTGAAGCATTCGCCACGCGCCTTCGTGCGCGATGTGGACTTCATCACCACCCTGGGCTTCGGCCGTGACGGCAAGGGACGCGATGGCGTGCCCAACATCGGCAAGGGGCCGACTCGGGTGATTACCGACCTGTGCGTGATGAAGCCCGATCCCGTGGATCGCGAGCTTACCGTCGTCTCGCTGCACCCTGGGGTGAGCCGCGAGCAGGTGCAGGAAGCGACGGGCTGGGATATCCGCTTTGCCCCCGAGCTTGCCGCGACGCCCGAGCCCAGCGACCACGAACTGGCGGTGCTGCGCGAACTGAAGGCCCGCACCGAGCGCGCCCATAGCGGCCAGTAAGGGCCCCGGTTTTCCCCTGTTTACGACACGCCCCGCGCCGATGCGTGGGGACAGCAAGGAGTCCGCCATGAGCGACGTCTATCTCTGCCATCCTCGCCGCAGTGCCATTGGCCGCTTCGGCGGCACCCTGTCCAGCGTGCGCCCCGATGATCTGGCGGCCGATATCTTCAAGGCAGTGCTGGCTCAGGCGCCCGATCTTGACCCTGCGGCCATCGAAGAAGTCTTCATGGGCTGCGCCAATCAGGCCGGTGAGGACAATCGCAACGTGGCGCGCATGTCGTCGCTGCTGGCGGGGCTGCCTACCTCGGTACCGGGCACTACCATGAACCGGCTGTGTGGTTCCGGCATGGATGCGGTGGGGACCGCCATGCGTGCGATCAAGGCCGGCGAGATGGACCTGGCCCTGGCCGGTGGCGTCGAGTCCATGTCGCGGGCGCCTTACGTCATGGGCAAGGCGGAAGGGGCGTTCTCCCGCGGACAGACGATCGAGGACACCACCATCGGCTGGCGCTTCATCAATCCACTGATGAAGAAGGTCTACGAGACCCACTCGATGCCGGAAACTGCCGAGAACGTGGCCGAGCAGTTCGCTATCTCGCGGGCCGACCAGGATGCCTTCGCCGTGCGCTCCCAGGAGAAGACCGCACGGGCTCAGCAGCAAGGGCGTTTTGCCCTGGAAATCACGCCTATCGAGATTCCCCGGCGCAAGCAGCCGCCGCTGGTCTTCGACAGCGATGAGCATCCGCGCTCCGGCACCACCCTGGACAAGCTGGCGAGCTTGCCGACACCCTTCAAGCAGGATGGCAGCGTCACCGCCGGCAATGCGTCCGGGGTCAACGATGGCGCCTGTGCCATGCTGGTGGCCAGTCAGGCCGCGGTGGAGCGCCACGGCCTGACGCCCATGGCGCGCATCCTAGGGATGGCCACCGGCGGGGTCGAGCCGCGTATCATGGGCTACGGCCCGGTGCCCGCGGTACGCCGCCTGCTGGCGCGCACCGGGGTAAGTATCGATGAGATCGACGTGATCGAGCTCAACGAAGCCTTCGCCGCTCAGGCGCTGGCCTGCATGCGGGACCTGGGCATTGCCGACGATGACCCCCGGGTCAATCCCAATGGCGGCGCCATCGCCCTGGGACACCCCCTGGGGATGTCCGGTGCGCGGCTATTGATGACCGCCGCCCACGAACTGCATCAGCAGCAAAAGCGCTATGCCCTGTGCACCATGTGTGTCGGTGTGGGGCAGGGGATCGCCACCTTGATCGAGCGCGTTTGATCCCGCCAACGGAGACCGTCATGAGCTTTGCCAAGATCCACCACCGCACCCTGAGCTATCGCCTGCTGGGCAGTGAGGCGCTGCCGTTACTGGTGCTGGCCCATCCGCTGGGCATGAATCAGTCGGTCTGGGATGAGTTGCTGCCGCGCCTGATCTCTCGCTATCGGGTGCTGACCTGGGACCTGCCGGGTCACGGGGCCAGCGGCCCATTGGAGCCCGGCGGCGCGATCACCCCGCAGGACCTGGCGGATGAGCTGCTGGCGCTGCTGGCCGCGGTGGGAATTGCTGACACCACGCGCCTGCATTTCGTCGGCACCTCCATCGGTGGTGTCATTGGCCAGGCGTTGATCGCGCATCATCCCGAGCGACTGGCCTCGGCCAGCCTGACCAATACCGGGGCGCAGATCGGCAATCTCGAACTGTGGTCGACCCGCGCTGGGCGCGTGCGCGCTGAGGGTCTCGCCGCCATGTCCGGCGAGATCGTACCGCGCTGGTTCGCCGCCAGGGCGTTTGAGGCCAACCCGGCGCTGGCGCCAGGCTGGCAGCTGGCCATGGGCCGTGGCGACGATGAGTCCTACGCCCAGCTGTGCGAGATGCTGGGGCAGGCGGATTTCCGGGGCCGCCTCGGTGACGCTGGCCATCGCCATCCAGCGCTAAGGGTCAACCTGCTGGCGGGCAGTGAGGATCTGGCGACGCCTCCCGCCTCGCTGGAGGCCTTGGCCGAACACATCCCCGGTGCTGAGCTGACGTTATTCGATGGCGTCGGCCATGTGCCCTCGGTGGAGGCACCCCAGCGCTTGTGCGACTGGCTGCTCGATGCGCTGGCGCCGGAGCTGGGCGATGTGGCCGAGCACGGTGTTGCCTATTCGGTCGGGATAGAGACACGCAAGCAGGTGCTGGGGGAGGCGCATGTGGCGCGCTCCACCGCCAAGGCCACGTCGCTGGACGCGCCGTTTCAGGAGATGATCACCCGGCTGGCCTGGGGCGAGCTGTGGTCCAATGATGACCTGACGAGGCGCGAGCGCAGCATGATCACCACCGGCATTCTCGCCGCCCTGGGGCGCGAGGAGCTGACCCTGCACTTGAACACCGCCAAGCGCATCGGGCTGAGTGAGGCGGAGTTGCGTCAGGTACTGATGCATGTCGCCATCTACGCTGGCGTACCGGCGGCCAATCACGCCTTTGCCCTGGCCAAGGAACTGGGCTGGGGCGCCTCCGAACGTGAGGACTAGGTACGCAGGGAGGGTATGGCAGGGAGGGTATGGCAGAGAGGGTATGACAGGGATAATCCGCATCTGGGGCACGGTTGTCGCCGCAGGGGAAGAGTGATACATAGCTGTCACACAATGGCAGCGCTGAATGTTCCTGTAGGGAGTGCCGAGTCCTTGCTGTCTGCTTCCCTCTATTCCGTCGTTCACTACATGGCCGAGTGCCCGTGATAGTGGCCTAACGTTTCGGGCCGTTGCTAGACTGGAACGGGGACGGATGCTGGGCAGGAGGGCGCGGCCCGGTGCATGCCCTTATTTGGCGGCAAGAGGTAACTCCTAGATGCGGTTCATGACGTGTGTGGCAGCGTTGCTCGGTGGGCTGATGGCCCACTCGGCGGCGGCCGATTGGCGTTTCACCCAGGCCCACCAGATGTTTGGCGATGCGCCAGCGGCCAAGGTAGAAGATGGCGACGGTCATTCGTTGGCGCTGGTGTGCTTCAATGGGGTGCCCATGGTGTCGGTAGCGGGTTACGCCTCCGGCATGGGTGCAGACCGGCGCAAGCCTCTGGATGTGCTGGTGGATGGCATCGGCTATCGTCTGGAGTCCCGTCATTCGCCCAAGGATGGCGTCTGGTTCGCGCCTTCGCCGGCTCGCCTGACGCGCACTCTGCAGTCAGGCAACGTCGCCGTGATCACTCCCCAGGACACGCTTCCAGCGCGCTTTTCGCTGATGGGGTCTGGCGAGCCCATCGAACGCGTGCTCGCCGCTTGCCAGTGAGTCCTGTCATCCCTCGTCGTTGAGATGGCCAGCGCCCTGATGCCCAAAGTCCTGACGTTTTATGCTCAATCACCGTATCAAACTGCGTCATCTCAACGCCTTTCTTGAGGTCTCTCGGCGCCGCAGCTTTGCGCGGGCTGCCGACTCCCTGGCGATCACCCAGCCGGGCATTTCCAAGGCCATTCGTGAACTCGAGGACATCGTCGGTGCCACGCTGTTCGAGCGTGGCGCCCAGGGCGTCACCCTGACCCAGGCCGGGCTCACCCTGTTAAGGCACGCCGGCCCTGCGCTGAAGGCCCTCGAGGAGGGTGTGGGTGCCCTGGCGGATGCCCATGGTGGCCATGCCTGGTTGAGGATCGGCGCGCTATCCACGGTGGAGTCACGGCTGATGCCCGCGGCTCTCGGCCGTTTCCAGACATCGCCTCACGGCCCCACTACCAGCGTCACGGTGGTCACGGGCGCCAGCGCCTATCTGCTGTCTCGATTGTCACTTGGCGAGCTGGACATGGTGGTCGGACGGATGACAGAAGCCCGCGAGATCCGTGATCTGGCCTTTGAGCATCTCTACTACGAGTCCTTGCGGTTGGTGGTGCGTCCCGGCCATGGGTTGGCCGGACACGCGCTTGAGGATACCGCCCCCCTCGGGGAGTGCCGCTGGGTACTGCCGCCCCAGCAGACGACCCTGCGACAGCAGGTCGACAGCTTCTGTGTGCGTCACGCCATCAGCCTGTCGTTGCCCTGTCTCGAGACCCTGTCGCTGACGCTCAGCCGCCGTTACACCCTGGAGAACGACGCCATCTGGGTGGCGCCCTTCGATGCCGTGGATGACGACCTGCAGGCAGGCCGTCTGGTGGAACTGTCGCTGGCCTTCGAGCATCAGGGGGGATCGGTGGGGCTCTGTACCAACGCGTCAGTGGACACCAGCCTGGCGCTGGATGATTTCGCCGAGTCACTGCGCCAGGCCGCCGCCGAGCGCCAGCACTGAACGATATGTTTGCTAGGTCCTGAGGGCGGTGACTGCACCGCGATCACTGGCCTGATGGCGCCAGCCCGAAGCGCTGATAGAGCTCCTGGGGGGCCTCATGTCGATGCATCTCCGCGATCATCAGCTGGCGCAGGTGTGACTCGATGGTCGGGTCACGAAAGGGTGTGGTCTGACCGGGGTCGCTGGCCAGGTCGTACAGGCAGGTATAGGTCTGGGCAAAGCCTCCGCCCTGCAGCGGTGGGCGCTTGGCATCATCCTTGGCCGTCATCCGCAGCACGGGGGCGCCCTTGGTGAAGTCGAAGCCTCGATACAGCTCGGCGTCGGCCACCTCTGACGGAGTGAACAGGCTGGCGGTGTGCATCGGCATCAAGGTGTATTCGTAAAGAGGCCAGCGTTCCATGTCCCGCGGATACAGGAAGTAGCTGTAGTGGCCATCGGTGGCGTTAAGCGCTCCGCCAAAGATGCCGTACAGGGCCAGCTCGCGCACCTGGTCGGCGCTACCGTCGATCAGTGGCAGCAGTGATTGACCACAGCCATGGGCCGGCGCAGGTAGTTCGAACAGGTCCAGTAGCGTGGCCGACAGGTCAGTGGTCTGGGTCAGCGAGGTGCAATGTGTGCCCCAGCTGTCGGGATGACGAGGATCGTGGATCAGCAAGGGAATGTTGGCGATCTCATTGAAGAAGGGCATCCGGTTCTTGCCCCACCAGCCATGCTCGCCGAGCATGAATCCGTGGTCGGTCGTCAGCACCACGGCGGTGTCCTGCCACATCTCCTGGGCGTCCAGAACATCCAGTAGGCGACCCAGCTCATCGTCGCAAAAGCTCACCAGAGCGCCATAGTTGGCGCGTATTTCCTCGATTTCTTCCGTGGTGGCCTGCTCGGTCGTGCGGTACTGCGGCCAGGTATAGATCGGCCCCTGATAGCGCGTGGGAAAGTGCTCGCGATAGCTGGCTGGCGCGCTGAACGGCTCATGGGGGTCAAAGCATTCCAGGTGAAGAAACCAGTGGTCTTCAGCGCCGTTGGTGGCCAGAAAGGAGAGCGCCGAGTCGACGCACTTGACCACCGGATAATCCTCGCGGGAGCGCAGGGCGGTCTCATTGAGCATGCCCTGGACGCGATGACGGATGCGCTCACCGCCAAACTGTTCGGGGTGGTACTGCTCGCGGAAGCGCTCCAGCGGTGGCTTGACCATGGCGACCCAGGGGTCGCTTTCCTGCCCGCGAATGAAGTCGAAGCTCGAATAGCGATTGTGGTAGGTCGAGCCACCATCTTCGAAGTAGTGATTGTGATCGGTGACCAGGTGGCTATAGACCCCAGCCTGGCCCATGCTGACCGCAAAGGAGTCGTCGAAGATCTCCAGCGGGCCCCAGCTGCGATGCAGGAAATTCAGCCGGCCGGTGTGCATGTCGCGTCGAGCAGGCATGCACGGCATGCTGCCGATGTAGTGGCGATCAAACCGCGTGGATCGTGCTGCCAGACGGTCAAAGTTGGGGGTGGCGATGGCGCCCCCGTAGCAGCCGAGGGCGGAGCGATTGAGAGAGTCAAACAGGACATAGATGACGCGCATGCACGTTTCCTTTGCGGAGACCGGAGTGGGCCCTTGGCCGCTGACGGCTTCAGGCCCGCCCGGTGTCGAGGTAGGTCGTCAAGGTTGGTCGGCAAAGTCGAGAACGCTCTGGGCAAAGCCTTCGGGCCAGTCGCGGCCGTCGAAATCCTCGAGCACCTGGGTACGCACGCTGGCGGCAAAGGCGTCTCGTTCAGCGTCGCTCAGCTCGACGACGGTCAGCCCCTCTTCACGTAGGGCTTCGACGATCTGGGCTTCCTGCTCCTGTGCCAGTTGCGTGGCGTACGCCATGGCCTCCTGGGCGGCTTGCTCCATGGCCTGCTGATCTGCTGGCGACAAGGCCTGGAAGCTGTCGTCATTGATCACCAGGGCCTGCCCGACCAGCTGGTGGTGGGTCAGGATGACGCTGTCCTGCACCTCGTAGAGGCGATTGGCATAGATGGTGGGCAGCGGGTTTTCCTGGCCGTCGGCGACCCCCTGATTGAGCGCCTGAAAAAGCTCCGGAAACGGGATGGGCGTGGGACTGGCACCCAGTCCACGGATCACCGACAGCGACATCGGGTTGGTTACGGCACGCAGTTTCACACCCTGAAACTCCTCCGGAGTACGGGGTATCTGGTCGGCCATGGTTACTTCGCGTGTGCCGAAGTAGTAGTAGGCCAGAATGCGCAGGCCGGCGTCCTCCAGCAGCCGTTGTCGCCACTGCTGGCCGAACTCGGGGGCGTTGAGCAGGGCCTCGAGTCTTTCCCAGTCGTCAAAGAAGTAGCCCGCCATGGTCACCGAGTATTCGGGCACCACATCGGCAAGGATCGGAAACGATGGTTTGCCCAGGTCGATGGCACCGCTGTAGAGCTGGTTGAACAGCTCACGATCATTGCCGAGGTGGCCGCCATCGCTGACCTGGATGGTGACGTTTCCCTCTGAATACTGTTCGGTGAGCTCGGCAAACCGGTGCATTGCCTGGGTCACGGGTTCATCGGGCATGTTGACCAGGGCCAGGCGAAGCTCGCTGCTGGCGCCGGCCGACAGGCTGGCGATGAGACAGCTGGCACCGACAGTGGCGGCCAGGCGGTGTGACCAGGGATGGCGACGAGGCGAAGGTGTCATGGTGAAGTGCTCCCGGTGTCGTTGTTGTCTGGGTGATGGCGACTCGATGATGACGCTCTGGCAATGGCGTGTTGCTGATGGCGTCGCGCTGGCGGTGCCGCGCGACGGCTCACATGCCCAGGGCCCTGGGGATGGCCAGCACCAGCGAAGGCACTGCGGCCATGATGGCGAGGCTCAGAATCAGCGGGATAAGGAAGGGCGCCACCGCCAGGGACACCCTGGCCAGGCTGAAGCGAGTGATGCCCCGCATCACGAACAGCGATAGCCCGATGGGCGGAGTGAATTGCCCCAGCATGATGGCGAACACCGAGCACACGCCGAAGTGAATCGGATCGATGCCGAACTGCTGGGCGGCGATGGGCGTCAGCATGGGCGCCAGGATCAGCATCAGAATGGCATTTTCGATGACCGCCCCCAGAATCAGGAAGGTCAGCATGGCGGCGAACATGAAGCCACCCGCGCTGTCGATGTGGCCACTGGCGATGCCAGCGATGGCCTGAGGCAGCTCCGCATCGGTCAGCACCCAGCCCAGCAGCAGGGCGGTGGCGATCAGGAAGAGCAGCCGCGACGACTCGATGACGGTGTCGTAGAGCACGTTGTAGAGCGTCCGCCAGGTGAGGTCGCGATAGACCAGGGTGGTGATCAACAGGACGTAGATGACCGCGGCAGCGGCTGCCTCGGTGGCACTGAAGACCCCCAGAGTCATGCCGCCCACGATGATCACTGGCGTCGCCAGCGCCGGCAGGGCACCGATGAAGGCGCTGGCAAGCCTGAGCCAGCCATCCCAGCTATGGTCAACGTAGCCGTTGCGCCAACCGATCAGGAACACGTAGATCATCAACGCCAGGGCAATCAGAAAGGCAGGCAGGATGCCGCCGAGAAACAGACCGGTGATGGAGACACCTGAGGCCGCGCCGAACAGCACCATGGGCAGGCTCGGGGGCAGAATCGGGCCAAGTGCCGATGAGGCCAGGGTGATCCCCGCAGAAAAGTCCGGGTCGTAGCCCTTGCGGGTCATCGCCTTGTATTCGATCTCGCCCAGGCCCGCCACATCGGCCAGGGCCGAGCCCGACATGCCGGAGAAGATCAGGCTTGAGCCCACATTGACGTGGCCCAGGCCGCCGGGAATACGGCCAACCAGACGCACGGCAAAGTCGAAGATGCGATCGGAGATCCCCGAGGCCGTGGTGATCTTGCCGGCGAACATGAATAGCGGAATCGCCAGCAGCGTGAAGCTGGCCAGCGAGAACGATACCTTCTGTGCCACCAGCGACAGCGGCAGTCCCTCGATCAGAATGTAGGCCACGGAGACCAGAATCGCCGAGAACGCGATGGGGAATCCGGCGAGCAGCAGCACCATCTTGAGCAGCAGCAGGTAAAGGATGAGATCAGTCATGGTGGCTGCCCTCTGAAGGCTCAGGCTGCCCGTGTCGGGCCAGCAGATGCAGTCGGCGGCGGATATGGCCAAGGGTGAACACCGCCATCAATAGACTGGCGATGGGGACGATGACCATGACATCACGCAAGCGCCAGCGCAGGGCCGGTAGCTTGTCGAACACCAGGCTCTGGTAGAGCAGGTAGCCGCCCCAGGTCAGGGCCAGCAGGGTGAGCAGGGCCAGCACATCGAAGCCCAGGCGCAACAAGTTAGTGAGGCGTGGCGACAGCCATTCATCGAGCATTTCGACGCGCAGGTGCGAGTCTTCGCGCTGCACGCCGATGGCCCCGATGAACACCAGCCACACCAGCAGATGTGCGGCCAGCTCTTCGCTCCAGTCCAGCGGACTGTTGAAGACGTAGCGCGTCACCACCTGGAGAGCGGCCAGCGCGATAAAGGCCACCAAGGCCAGACTGCCGATGATGTACTCGGGAGCGCGACGGGGTGTGGTGTCGGCTGGACGCGCGTGATGGTCAGCGGGCTCTGTCGTGTCCGCGCCAGGTGCCGGCGGGTGTGGGTGGTCGGCCATGGGCTGTCCTCGTCGGGTTCTTGTTGTCGCCACAGGTCAGCAAGCGAGACGCTGGGGCGCAGGGACATGCTGAGAGCCTAGGAGAACCAAATGGCCACGAAAAGCGACACTTCTTCCCGCTTTGGTGAACTATATGGTTAAGTTATAGACCTTGGTCGTGGCATTTCTCCACGCCACGGCTCACCGAGTGCCCTTGCGGCATCTCGACGTGTCCATCATCAGGAGGCGCCATGGCCACCAGCGGACGTAACGTCACCCTGCGACATCTGCGGGTACTGATGGAAATCGTGCGTCAGGGCTCCTTGTTGCGTGCCGCCGAGGCACTACACATCACGCAATCGGCGGTGTCCAAGTCGCTGCGCGAAATGGAAGAGGAGCTTGGCGTCAGCCTGCTCGAACGGGGGCGCAAGGGGGTAAGACTGACGCCAGCGGGTGAGGCCTTTCACCAGCACGCAGGCGATAGCCTGGCGAGCTTTTCGCGCGCGATTCGTGCCGCCCGGGAGCCCGGAGAAGAGCGCCAGGCCCTGCGTATCGGCGCCTTGCCGACGGTAGCGGGTTCCATCGTGCCGGCGGCGGTGGTCGCGCTCAAGGCGCGCCGGCGGGATGCCGCGGTGAGTGTCATGACAGGCCCCTATGAGTTTCTCGCGGAGCGCCTGCGCGGCGGTGAGCAGGACTTCATCGTCGGCGGGATGATCAAGCGCGACAACGTTGGCCTGTCGTTCGAGCCTCTATACGAGGAAGAAATCGTCGCGGTCGTGCATGCCAGCCACCCACTCGTGCAGGACAGTGTAGTGACGGCCCTGGCCCTGTCGCGCTATTCCATCCTGGTCCCTCCACAGGGGACCACCGTGCGCGGCCTGGTCGATGACTTCTTCCTGGCCTCGGGTGTGGGCGGCGGACTCGACCTGACCGAGGCACTGAGCGATCTGTTCGGGCGCGTCTACACCCGTGATGCCGACGCTGTCTGGCTGGTACCCCGGGGCACGGTCGCGTACGACCTCGCTCAAGGCACGCTGGTTCGCCTGCCGCTGTATAGTCGCCTGCTACGGGTGCCGGTGGGTATCACCTCGCGAACGGATCTTGCCTTTTCGAGCCTTGGGCTGACGTTCCTTGAGTTGTTGCGTGCCGAAGTCAGCCGCCGGAAGGGGGCGGACGACCCACCATAACCTCTGGGTTATGGACGCTCGTCAAGGTCTCAATTGGCAGTCCGCGAGGGCCTGGTCACACTGGCGTCATCGCCTTGCCGGCGAGACGTGTCTGAACAACCAATAATCATCCCTTACGTCAGGATCTGGCCCTATGACTCTTCGTCGTCGTTTTGTCGAGCGCGATCGCCAATCGCATCCGCCTGCCTATGCTCCCGGTTACAAGACCACGGTGCCGCGCTCTCCTTCCCAGGCCTTGGTCAGCCTGCAGACTCCCAGCGTATCGGAATTGACCGGCCCGGACTTTCAAAAGCTGCGCATGGGACCCCATGACAACGACCTGTTGCTCAACTTCCGCGATGGCACCGCCCCCGGCCTGCCGGTGGGAGAGCGGGTCATCATGTTCGGGCGGGTCATCGACCAGTTCGGCAAGCCCGTGCCCCACACCCTGGTGGAAATGTGGCAGGCCAACGCGGGCGGCCGTTACCGCCACAAGAAAGATAGCTACCTGGCCCCGCTGGACCCCAACTTCGGCGGGGTGGGGCGCTGCCTGACCGATGAGGACGGCTGGTATCACTTCCGCACCATCAAGCCAGGCCCTTACCCCTGGCCCAACGGCATCAACACCTGGCGTCCGGCGCATATCCACGTCAGCGTCATGGGGCCTGCCATCTCCACTCGCTTGATCACCCAGATGTACTTCGAGGGCGATCCACTGATTCCGATCTGTCCGATCGTGCAGACACTCAACGACAAGGAAGCCGTCGGCACCATGATCGGACGTCTCGACATGGCGCGCTCGCGTCCGATGGACGCGCTGGCCTATCGCTTTGACCTGGTCGTACGCGGCGAGCTGCAGACCTATTTCGAGAATCAGTGACACGCTCGGCAGCAATGCTTCCGGCAACCAACAGTGATATGCCCTGCGGACGTGTGGCTATGGCGTCCGACGGCAAGGAGATTCCATGCAACAGCCCAATTTCACCCCCACCGCGAACCTGATGCTGCGCGAGACGGCGTCCCAGACAGCGGGCCCCTACGTGCATATCGGTCTGGCACTGGCCGTCGCCGGCCTGCCCGAGCGCGACGAAGAAATCTGGAACGAACTGGCCAAGGACAGTGCCAGCGGCGAGCGCATCGAAGTGGTAGGACGGGTCATCGACGGCAACGGCGACCTGGTCCGCGATGCCCTGCTGGAGGCCTGGCAGGCCGACAGCAGCGGCCACTATCAACCCGCCTTTGACCTCAAGGCGCCGTTCAACAGTTTCGGGCGCACCGCGACCACCGCCGAAGGTGACAGCGAATGGCGTTTTGTGACCGTCAAGCCCGGTGCCATCGCCCGTCCCGACGGCCGCACCATGGCCCCTCACATCAACCTGGCGATCTTTGCCCGGGGCGTGAATATCCATCTGCAGACCCGCCTGTACTTTGACGACGAAAGCGAGGCCAATGCCGACTGCCCAGTGCTGGGCGCGATTGAGTCACCCAACCGTCGTCAGACCCTGATCGCTCGTCGTGAAGACAGTGAAGGCGGACTGCCGCGCTATCGCCTGGATATCGTGCTGCAGGGGGAGGGGGAAACGGTGTTCTTCGACTTCTGATCGTGTCCGCTTGACCACACGAACGTCGCGGCCTGAACCGCGACGTTCGTGTCGCTATTTGCCCGCGTTTGCAGCGACGCTTCCATGGCCTATGCTAGCGATCCTTTCCTCCCAGGCATCGAGGCTTCTCCATGGATATCCATCGCATCAACCCCACTCCCCGCTGGTCCGACATCACCGTTTTCAACGGCATGGCCCACTTCGTCGAAGTCGCCGAAGCGGACACCAGCGCCGATATCACCGGCCAGGTCGAGCAGATCTTCGCGCAGGCCGAGGAGTCGCTGGCCAAGGTGGCCAGTGACAAGACTCGGATCATCTCGGTGACCATCTACCTGACCGACTTCGCCAACTTCGATGCGCTGAATGTCGCCTGGGAGCGCTGGTTCGAGCCCGGCACCGCCCCTAGTCGTGCCTGCGTCAAGGCCGAGCTGGCCAACCCCGAGCTGCTGGTCGAAATGGCCTTCGTGGCAGCGGCGGGGGATGATTTTCGGTAACACCTAAGCGTTAGCCACCCGCCACAGGCAGGGCCTTGGCCCTGCCGCCCCGCGACGTTTTTCACGGATACTTCCCCGTTCTGCGATTCTCCACCAGTACCTCGAGGATGGCGTTGGCCGCCTGCATCGTCTCGCTGGGCGCTTCGCCACGTCGGCGGCTGCACACGATCGGTGAAGTGATGTGCTTTTCGGCCAGGTAGAGGTAGCGGATACCGTCGCGGTTCTGTCGCTTGACCTGTTCCGGTACCAGGGTGATACCGAAGTCCGATACCACCAGGCCCAGCGCCGTCTGCATCTCGTTGGCCTCCTGGGCCACCGTGACCTTGAGGCCGCGCCGGCGAAACAGCCCCAGCACGATATCGGCAAGGCTGGGGCGTGGGCTTGCCGGGTACAGCACCAGCGGATAACTCGCCAGCTCGGCCATGGTCGGGGTGGTGCCCACCAGCGGGTGTCCTTCCGGCACCGCCGCCATCATCGGCTCCTCGAACAGGACCTCCTGTTCCACATCCGGGTCGTCGAGACGCAGACGCCCAAAGCCGATGTCGATCCTGCCTGCCTTCAGCGCCTGCACCTGCTCCACCGTGGTCAGTTCGGCCAGGGTCAGCTCTACCTCGTCCTTTTGTCGCAACTCCCTCACCAGCAGCGGCAGCTGTCCATAGAACAGCGATGGCACGAAGCCGATACCGAATAACTCCTTGTGGCTGCGGGACATGCGGCGCACGGCGGCCACGGTGGTGTCCAGCTTCTCAAGCATCTGCAGGGCATGCTCATGGAAGAACTTGCCGGTGGGCGTCAGGGCCAGGCCTCGGGGTCCACGGATGAACAGCTGGGCCCCCAGCTCTTCTTCCAACTGATTGATCTGGCGCGTCAATGGGGGCTGCGCCATATGCAGTCGAGCGGCGGCCCGGGTGATGTTCAGCTCTTCTGCTGCAGCGCAGAAATAGCGTAGGTGTCGAAGCTCCATGATACCTCCAGGGTATGCCTGATTACCCAGACCATATTGGTTCCGCGGTCCGTAGACAACCAGAATTCGTGAAGACGCCGTAAACAGGGGGTTTCGCATCATGGGCCATAAGAGATGGCGTGTGAGAGAAGTCGCCTCTAAGTAAGAAAAATCTTACTCAGGTATGGCTTGTTCACCTGTTCCCGTTCTGTCACGTGCCGGAGTTCCTATGAGCATCACCATTGCATCCATCGAGACGTTGCTGGTCGATCTTCCGACCATCCGGCCGCACAAGCTGTCGATGGCCACCATGGCCACCCAGACCCTGGTGATTGTGCGACTGCGATGCTCCGACGGTATCGAGGGGCTGGGTGAAGCCACCACCATCGGTGGTCTGGCCTATGGCCCGGAAAGCCCCGAGAGCATGAAGGTCAACATCGATACCTATCTGGCACCGGCACTCGAGGGCCTGCCTGCAGACAACATCAATCTGGCCATGGCGCGTCTGGACAAGCTGGCCAAGGGCAACGTCATCGCCAAGTCGGCGCTGGAGACCGCGTTGCTGGACGCCAAGGGCAAGCGCCTCGGGGTGTCGCTGGCATCGCTGCTGGGCGGCCCTCGCCATGACCACCTGCCGGTGCTGTGGACGCTGGCCAGCGGTGACACCGATAAGGACATCGAGGAGGCCGAGCGGCGCCTGGAGCAGCGTCGCCATCGCGACTTCAAGCTCAAGATCGGCGCCAACCCGGTGGCGCGTGACGTCAAGCACGTGGCCGCGATCAAGGCCGCGCTGGGGGATCGCGCCAGTGTCAGGGTCGACGTCAACCAGGCCTGGGATGAAGCCACCGCGGTGCGGGCGATTGCCGAGCTCGAGGCCGCCGGCGTCGAGCTGATCGAGCAACCCATTCCCGCCCATGAACGGGCCGGACTGGCGCGCCTGTCCAGCCGTTTCGAGGTGACCATGCTGGCCGATGAAGGCGTTCAGGACCTGCGCTGTGGCCTGGCGCTGATCGACTCCGGCTTCAGCGGTGCCTTTGCCCTGAAGATTGCCAAGAGCGCCGGGCCCCGGGGGGCGCTGCGTCTGGCCCACCTGGCCGAAGCGGGCGGCATCGGGCTTTACGGCGGCACCATGCTCGAAGGCACCATCGGCACCGCCGCCTCGCTGCATGCCTGGGCCACCCTGCCCGAGATGGCCTGGGGCACCGAGATGTTCGGCCCCTTGCTGCTGACCGACGACATCGTCACCCGACCGCTGCACTACACCGACTTTGGCGTTGCCTTGCCGGATTGCCCCGGCCTTGGCCTTGAGCTGGACGAAGACAAGCTGCGCGAGTACGCCCGCCGGTAAGGGCGCCTTACCCCACGATCACCAGGAGACACGCCGTGCTATTTCACGTCGAAATGACCGTCAAGCTGCCGCCGGACATGGACCCCAGCCGGGCCGCCGAGATCAAGGCCACCGAGAAGGCCTATTCCCAGGAACTGCAGCGCGCCGGCAAGTGGCGCCACCTGTGGCGAGTGGCGGGCAGCTACTCCAACGTCAGCATCTTCGATGTGGAGGACAACGCCGAACTGCAGGAGCTGGTCGCGAATCTGCCGCTGTTTCCCTACATGGAGATCCGCGTCAAACCGCTGTGCCGCCACCCGTCCTCGGTACGCGAGGACGATCGCTGAATCACGTCGGGAAGGGCGTAACGCTCCCTTCCTGGTCATCCCCGAGCCCGGCCGGTCCCCTGACGAGCCTACGGCAGATGCCGTCCCGGCCAGCTCACCCCGCGCCAATGTCAACGAAGACGTCAATAACAACGATAACAGCGCCATCCCGTGAGGAGTGTGAGATGAACAAGCTAACCACCACCACGCCAGTCCGTATCTTTGACACCCCGGAGGTCCAGGACTTCCTTAACACCGTTGCCGGCTTCGACAAGAACGGCGGCGACGAGCGCGCCAAGGAGATTCTGCATCGCCTGCTGTCGGACCTGTACAAACTGATCGACGACTATGACGTCACCCCGGAGGAGTTCTGGGCGGGTATCAGCGTGCTCAACGCACTGGGTGCCGGCACCCAGTTCGGCCTGCTGGCGCCGGGTCTTGGCTTCGACCATTACCTGGATATGCGCATGGACGCCGAGGACGCGGCCCGTGGCCTTCAGGGCGGCACCCCTCGCACCATCGAAGGGCCGCTGTATGTGGCTGGCGCACCCGAGTCCGAGGGCCAGGCGCGCATGGACGATGGTTCCGACACCCAGGCCGAGGTGATGTGGCTGACCGGCCAGGTCCGTGACACCAGCGGCCAGCCCATCGCCGGGGCCAAGGTCGAGATCTGGCACGCCGACAGCAAGGGCAACTACAGCTTCTTCGACCCTTCCCAGTCGGACTATCACCTGAGGCGCAGCATCTTCACCGACGCCGATGGCCGCTATCGTGCCCGCAGCATCATTCCCTCCGGTTACGGCTGCCCCCCCGACAGCCCGACCCAGCAGGTGCTCGACCTGCTCGGCCGCCACGGCCAGCGCCCGGCGCATATCCACTTCTTTATCTCGGCGCCAGGCCACAAGCATCTGACCACCCAGATCAACCTGGCCGGTGACCCCTACACCTTTGACGACTTCGCCTTCGCCACCCGCGAGGAACTGGTGGTGGACGCCAGTCGCATCGACGACCAGGCCGAGGCCAGTGCCCGTGGCATTGAAGGACCCTTCACCGAGGTGGTGTTCGACATCGAGCTTGCCGCTACCAGTGATGAGACCCTGCAGGCGCGCCACAGGCGCCCGCGTGCCCTCGAAGACGTCTAAGACGCGCACCCACTGCCCGATCGCCGGACCCGTGCCGGCCCCTGACTCACACAGGAGCGTCTCGTTCGCGGACTGTGCCTTGCCCCTGACCGGCCCGACAGGCCGACAAGCGACGGGCGGGGCGAGGACGAGATAAAGGACGAGATAGAGGACGAGAGAGGAGAACAACGATGAGCAATAAACTCGATCAGATCGAAGCCCGCGTGCGCGGTGCCGTCGAAGACAACCCAGAGAAGGGCGTCTTCCGCTGCCATCGCAGCATGTTCACCGACCCCGAGTTCTTCGAACTCGAAATGAAACACATCTTCGAGGGCAACTGGCTGTTCATGGCCCACGAGAGTCAGGTCGCCGAGCCCGGCGACTACTTTACCCTGAACATGGGGCGCCAGCCGGTGGTGATCACCCGCGACAAGGACGGGGAGCTGCACGCGCTGATCAACGCCTGCGCCCACCGCGGCGCCACCATCTGCCGCCGCAAGCAGGGCAACAAGGGCACCTTTACCTGTCCGTTCCACGGCTGGACCTTCAAGAACGATGGTCGCCTGCTCAAGGCCAAGAACGAGAAGGTCGGTGCCTACCCGGATGCGTTCAAGCAGGACGGCTCCCATGATCTCAAGCGACTGCCGAAGTTTGCGAACTACAAGGGCTTTCTGTTCGGCAGCCTGAGCGCCGACGTCATGCCCATCGAGGACTACCTGGGCGAGACCATGAAGGTCATCGACAACATCGTCGACCAGGCTCCCGAAGGCCTCGAGATCCTGCGGGGAACTTCCTCCTACACCTACACCGGCAACTGGAAGCTGCAGGCCGAGAATGGGGCCGACGGCTACCACGTCAGTACCGTGCACTGGAACTACGCCTCCACCATGGATCGCCGCAACTATGACGAGGGCGGCACCAAGGCGGTGGACGCTGACGGCTGGTCCAAGTCGAAGGGCGGTTTCTACTCCTACGAGAACGGCCACATGATGCTGTGGACCCGGCTGCTCAACCCTGAGGTGCGCCCGGTGTACGAGCACAAGGAGCGCATCGAGCAGGAGCTGGGCGAGGCCCGCGCCGACAACATCGTCAACCAGACCCGCAACCTGTGCCTGTACCCCAACGTCTACCTGATGGACCAGTTCTCGACCCAGATTCGGGTGCTGCGGCCGCTGGCGGTGGACCGCACCGAGGTCACCATCTACTGCTTTGCGCCCAAGGGCGAGTCGGCGGAGAACCGCCGGGTGCGCATTCGCCAGTACGAGGACTTCTTCAACGTCAGCGGTATGGGCACGCCGGACGACCTGGAGGAATTCCGCGGCTGCCAGAACGGCTACAACGGCGCCCTGGCCGAGTGGAATGACCTGTCTCGCGGCGCCAAGCAGTGGATCGATGGCCCGGATGAAGACGCCGCCGCCATCGACATGAAGCCGCTCAAGAGTGGTGCCTCGCCAGAGGATGAAGGGCTCTACGTGCTGCATCACCAGCACTGGGTCGAGGAGATGCTGCGCGCCATCGACAAGGAACGCAGCCAGTTCATCGCGACCACCACGGCCACCGCCTGAGCGCCACACAGAGGAGCATGATCATGAGCATCAGCTATCACGATATCCAGGCCTTTGTGTACCGCGAGGCGCGGCTGCTGGACGACCGCCAGTGGGACGAATGGCTGACCCTGTATGCCAAGAAGGCCGAGTTCTGGATGCCCTGCTGGGACGATGACGACACCTTGACCCAAGATCCCCACAGCGAGATCTCGCTGATCTACTACCCCAACCGGGAGGGGCTCGAAGATCGCGTCTATCGGATCAAGACCGAGCGCAGCGGCGCCAGTACCCCTGAGCCTCGTACCACCCATCAGATCACCAATATCGAGGTGCTGAAGGAAGAGGGCGATGTGGTCGAGGTGCGCTTCAACTGGCATACCCTGAGCCACCGTTACAAGCAGACCGACAGCTACTTCGGGGTGTCGTACTACACCCTCGACACCTCCGGTGACGCTCCACTCATCACCCGCAAGAAGGTGCAGCTCAACAACGATTACATCCACCAGGTGATTGACGTGTACCACGTCTAGCGCGTCGCAGGAGAACGGCCATGAGCTACACCATTGCGCTCAACTTCGAAGATGGAGTGTCGCGCTTCATTGACTGTAACGAGGGCGAGACCGTCCTCGATGCGGCCTACCGCAACAAGGTCAATCTGCCGATGGACTGCTCCGATGGCGTCTGCGGCACCTGCAAGTGCCACTGCGACCAGGGCGAGTTCGAGCTGGGTGACGAGTACATCGACGAGGCATTGTCCGACGAGGAACTGCACGAAGGCCAGGTGTTGACCTGCCAGATGGTGCCGTCATCGGACTGCGTGCTGTCGGTGCCGGTGGCCTCGACCCTGTGCAAGACCGCGGTGGACACCCGCAGCGCCTCGGTGGTGCACGTCGAGTCGCTGTCCGAGGACTCCATTGAGCTTGCCATCGACATCGAGGGCGAACCGCTGCAGTTCCTGCCCGGTCAGTACGTGCACCTGGAGGTGCCGGGAGCCGAGCAGCATCGCAGCTACTCGTTCAGCTCACTGCCAGGGGAGAGCCGCGCCAGCTTTCTGATTCGCAATGTGCCTGACGGCCTGATGAGCGGCTATCTCAGCGAGCGCGCCAAGGGCGGTGACGCCATGGCGGTGACCGGCCCCATGGGCAGCTTCTATCTGCGCGCCATCCAGCGCCCGATCCTGATGCTGGCGGGCGGTACCGGACTTGCGCCCTTCCTGTCGATGCTCAAGCAACTGGCGTTGCTGGAAGCGCGGGGCGAGGGCGCAGGCCAGCCGATCCACATGATCTACGGGGTGACCAAGGACGATCACCTGGTCAAGTGCGAGGAGCTGGATGCCGCCGTCGAGGCGCTGCCCGACTTTGACTATCTGACGGTGGTCGCCGACGAGGGCAGCAGCCACGAGCGCAAGGGCTACGTCACCCATCACATGGACGAGAGCAAGCTGCATGGTGGTGATGTCGATGTCTACCTGTGCGGCCCGCCGCCGATGGTGGACGCGGTGCTCAAGCATTTCGACCAGCAGGGCATCAAGCCCGCCAGCTTCCACTACGAGAAGTTCACCCCCAACTGAGTGAATCGCCAGCCAGGCCAGGGACCCACGCCGATGGTGTCCCTGGAGACATAACGACAATCACAACCTGACGAGAATCGACCATGACAACCAGTACAAAGCGCTCCGGCGCACGTTCTCTCTTCGCTCGTCGAGCCGCGCTCGGCGCTCTGATCCTGACGCCGGCCCTGGGCCTCACCCTGGGGGCCTCCAGCCCGGCCCAGGCCGACCATGACGTCAAGCTGGGCCTGATGCTGCCCTATTCCGGTACCTACGCGGCCCTTGGTGAATCCATCACCAATGGGCTCAAGCTTGCCATCGAGCAGGAGGGCGGAAGCCTCGGTGGCCACGGCGTCGAATACGTGGCCCTGGATTCCGAAGCCAACCCCTCCAAGGCGCCCCAGAACATGAGTCGCCTGGTCAAGGGCGACGGTGTCGATGTGGTCATCGGTCCGGTCCACTCAGGCGTTGCCATGGGCATGCTGCGGGTGGCCAAGCAGACCGGTGCGATCACCATCATTCCCAACGCCGGGCTCGAGGCCGCCACCAACCAGCTGTGCATGCCCAACGTCTTTCGTACCTCGTTCAGCATGTGGCAGAACAGCTACCCCATGGGCCAGGTGGCCTATGACCAGGGCCATCGCCGGATCGTCACCATCACCTGGGACTATGCCGGCGGCAAGGAAGACCTGGCCGGTTTCGAGCAGGCCTTCACCGAGGCCGGCGGCGAGATCGTCGAGCAGATCCTGGTGCCCTTCCCGAGCACCGAGTTCCAGACCTACCTGGCCCAGATCGCCAGCATCGCCCCGGATGCGGTCTACACCTTCTTCGCCGGTGGCGGCGGGGTTGGCTTCGTGCGCGACTACGCCGCGGCCGGACTCAACGACAGCATTCCGCTGTACGGTTCGGGCTTCTTGACCGACGGCAACCTGGTGGCCCTGGGCGACGCCGCCGACGGCGTGCAGACCACCATGCACTACGCCGAGACCCTGGATACCCCGCAGAACCAGGCCTTCGTCGCCGCCTATCAGGAGGCTTACGGCGAGATCCCCGACACCTACGCGGTGCAGGGCTATGACGCCGGCAAGATGCTGGCCCAGGCCTATGGCGCGATCGACGGTGAGCCGACCCGGGAGGCGCTGATCGCCGCGCTCGGCTCGGTGCAGCTCGACAGCCCGCGCGGGCCGGTGAGCTTCTCCGAGTCCCATCACCCGATCCAGAACGTCTACCTGCGCGAGGTAAGGGACGGTGAGCACCACGTCACCGCCATCGCAAGCCCGCAGCTGGAAGTTCCCGACAGCGCCTGCCCGATGAAGAGCTGAGCCCAGCAGGCGGCCGCGCGACAGCGCTTGCCGCCGCCTGCCTGCCTTCATCCAGACGAGGAGAACGACGATGGATCTTGCCTTCTTCGGGGTACAGCTGCTCAACGGCCTGCAATACGGCCTGCTGCTGTTCCTTATTGCCAGTGGCCTGACGCTGATCTTCGGCATCATGGGCATCATCAACCTGGCCCATGGCGCCATGTACATGATCGGCGCCTACCTGGCCTTCGACCTGACCCAGCGGCTCGGCAATTTCTGGCTGGCCATCCTGATCGCGGTACCCATCGCGGTGCTGCTCGGTCTGGTCATCGAGCGACTGTTTCTGGACACCCTGTACAAGCGTGACCACCTCTACCAGGTGCTGCTGACCTTCGGCTTGATCCTGGTGCTCAACGAGGCCCAGCGCATCATCTGGGGCGGCGACGTGCACTCGGTGGCGCTGCCGGCGCCGTTCGACGGCTCCATCGCGCTGACCGACAACCTGCAGTACCCGGTCTATCGGCTGTTCGTCGCGGCGGTATGCCTGGCGCTGGCTGGCGCCATCTACTGGGTCATTCGCCACACTCGGCTGGGCATTGTCATCCGCGCCGGTGCCGTCAACCGCGAGATGGTCGAGGGCCTTGGCATCAATATCCGCACCCTGTTCACCCTGATCTTCAGCGTCGGCGTGGCGCTGTCGGCCTTCGCCGGGATGATGGCGGCGCCGCTGTCGTCGATCACCCCGGGGATGGGGGATTCCATCCTGATCACCTGCTTCGTGGTGGTGGTCATCGGCGGCATCGGCTCGATCAAGGGGGCCTTCTTCGGTGCCCTGTTGATCGGCATGGCCGAGACCTTCGGTCCGGTGCTGATTCCTAGCCTCGCCAGCATGCTGATCTACCTGATCATGGCGCTGGTGCTGTTGATCAAGCCGCGCGGGCTGTTCGCCTGATGCAGGCCTCACCCTGACACGACCTTGACGGGCGAGTATCCGCCCGGAGGAGAGGGACCATGTTGCACCGTTATCCCAAGCGCGTGACGTTTCTGCTGCTGGCAGGTCTTGCGCTGTTGATCGCCTATCCGGCCTGGGGGCCGGCCCTGTTCGGGGAGTCCAGCGCCTTCTTCATGGAGAAGCTGACTCTGATGCTGATCTTTGCCCTGTTCGCCGTCAGCCTCGATCTGCTGGTCGGCATTCTTGGCCTGGTGAGCCTGGGCCATGCGCTGTTCTTCGGCCTTGGCGCCTATACCCTGGCCATGGCCAGCCCTGACTTCAGCCCGGCCTCGCTGTGGTGGATGCTGCCGCTGGTGATGCTGGTCACCGGAGCGGTGGCGGCCATCGTCGGCGTGCTGGTGCTGCGCACCAAGGGCATCTTCTTCATCATGACCACCCTGGCCTTCGGCCAGATGCTCTTCTACACCGTCAGCACATCCAGCATGACCGGCGGTACCGATGGGGTCTTCATCATGTTCCGCCCGAGCCTCGCCATGGGTGAGACGCCCCTTGTCGATCTCGACAATCCGCTGACCTTCTTCTACTTCTGCCTGGCGCTATTGGTGGCGGTCTATCTTATCCTGCGCGCCCTGACCCGTTCCCACTTTGGCCAGGTGCTCGATGGCATCCACGACAACGAGCACCGCATGCAGGCGCTGGGCTACGCCACCACCGGCTACAAGCTGATCGCCTTCGTGGTGTCGGCGATGATCGCCGGTGTCGCCGGCATGCTGGCGGCGATGCAGTACGGCTTCGCCAATCCCGCGCAACTTGGCTGGCACCACTCCGGCGAGGTGCTGATGATGGTGATCCTTGGCGGCATGGGCACCATCTTCGGGCCGATCCTCGGCGCTTTCGCCTATGAACTGCTGCTGTACTTCTATGAGCACCTGACCAACCACTGGCCGATCCTGATGGGGATGACCATCATCGTCGCGGTGCTGGTGCTGCCCCGGGGCATCGCCGGGCTACTGCTCGATCCGCCAGGACGCAAGACGTCGCTGTTCGGGCGCTGGAGCGCGGCCAGAGATGCCCAGCAGGCAGAGCGTGTGGCCTCGGCGTCGCAGGCGTCGGCGGGCAAGTCCGCCGGGGAGGTGTCGTCATGAGCAGCATGCTGTCGACCCGCGGCTTGACCCGCAGCTTCGGAGGCCTGCTGGCGGTCAATGATGTGGACTTTCAGGTCGAGCGTGGCGAGATTCACGCCATCCTGGGACCCAATGGCGCCGGCAAGAGCACCCTGATCAATCTGCTGTCCGGGGAGATTCCCCCCACTCGTGGCGAGATCGTCTATCGCGGCAGCGCCATCCAGGGCAAGAAAGCCCACCAGGTCGCGCGACTGGGAATCGGGCGCAGTCACCAGAAGACCAATATCTTTCCGCGCCTGACCTGCCTGCAGAACTGCCAGCTGGCGGCGCGCATTCACCATGGTGGGGTCATCGGCAGCTGGCGCTCGCGCAAGCGCGCCAAGGAAGTGGACGAGCGGGCGCTGGCAGCGCTGGACACCTGTGGCTTGGTGCCCCGCGCCCACACGCTGTCCTCCGGCATGAGCTACGGCGAGCAGCGTCAGCTGCAGATCGCCATGGTGTTGGCCACCCAGCCGCAGCTGATGCTGCTGGATGAACCCATGGCCGGCATGGGCCGCGAGGAAACCGACCAGGTCGCCGATCTGCTCAAGCGGTTGTCCAGCGACTACACCATCGTGCTGATCGAGCACGACATGGACTCGGTGTTCCGCCTGGCCGATCGCATTACCGTGATGGTCGACGGCTGCGTGCTGGAAAGCGGCAGCACCGACAGCATTCGTGCAAGCGACAGCGTGCGCGACGTCTACCTGGGTCGCCATGACTCGGGCCAGGACGACGCCTCTGACGATATCGATGACCGCCCCCACCGCCGCGAGGTAGCGCCATGAACGCCCGTCTTGATCGCACCATGAATGACGCTGGCAGCGGAAGTGGCGCGGACACGATCGACACCAGCGCGCCGTTGATCGATGCCCGTGGCCTGCACACCTTCTATGGCGAGAGTCACGTGCTGCACGGCGTGGACCTCAGCCTGAAGGCCGGCGAGACGCTGAGCCTGCTCGGCCGCAACGGCATGGGCAAGACCACCACCCTGAAGTCGATCCTCGGCTTTGTGCCACCGCGCCATGGCGAGGTGCGGATCATGGGCGTGGATACCCGCAAGCGGCGGCCTTGGCAGGTGATTCGCCAGGGGATCGGCTATGTGCCGGAGGGACGGGGCATCTTCCCTGGCCTCAGCGTGCGAGAACATCTGGTGATGGCCGCCCGCACCGGCGTCGATGGCCGCAGCGACTGGGACATCGAGCGGGTGCTGGACACCTTTCCCCGGCTCAAGGAGCGGATCAGCCACGATGGCTCGCTGCTGTCCGGCGGCGAGCAGCAGATGCTGTCGATCGGTCGGGCGCTGATGCTCAATCCCCGGCTGGTGATCCTTGACGAGGCCACCGAAGGGCTGGCGCCGCTGATCCGTGACGAGATCTGGTCGATCATCCGCACCATCAAGGCCTCGGGCATCGCCAGCATCATCGTCGACAAGAACATCGACAACCTGCTCGAGGTGGGCGACCGCCACCTGTTGATCGTCAAGGGCAAGGTGGTGTTCGACGGCAGCAGTCAGGCGCTCAGGGATGACCCCTCGATTCTTGATACCCACCTTGGCGTGGGGTGAGTCGTGCCCATCGCTGGACCATAGGCATAGGACTGTAAGCACAGGACCGTAAAAACAGGATCGTGAGATGAAACGATTTGAACAGAAAGTGATGCTGATCACCGGCGCCGCCCAGGGCATTGGGCGGCGGCTGGCGGAGAGGGCCGCAAAAGAGGGCGCCCGCCTGGTGCTGGTGGACCGCGCCGAGCACGTGCATGACGTGGCGGGTGCGCTGGCCGACCAGGGCGCCGAGGCGCTGGCGCTGACGGCCGATCTGGAAACCTGGGACGGTGCCGAGGCTGCCATGGGTGGTGCCATCGAGCGCTTTGGACGCATCGACGTGCTGGTCAACAACGTCGGTGGCACCATCTGGGCCAAGCCCTACACCCACTACGCGCCGGATCAGATCGAGGCCGAGGTGCGCCGCTCGCTGTTCCCGACCCTGTGGTGCTGCCGTGCGGCCTTGCCTTTTCTGATCGAGAGTGGCGGCAATATCGTCAACGTATCGTCGGTGGCGACGCGGGGCGTCAACCGAGTGCCCTACGCCTCGGCCAAGGGTGGGGTGAACGCCCTGACCGTGGCGCTGGCCATCGATATGGCCGAGCACGGGGTACGGGTCAATGCTACCGCGCCGGGTGGCACCGAGGCGCCACCGCGGCTGACGCCGCGCAACGCCGAGCCCCAGAGCGAACAGGACGCGCTGTGGTACCAGCAGCTGATCGACCAGACCAAGGCATCCAGCCTGATGCATCGCTACGGCACTCTGGATGAACAGGTGGGGCCGATCCTGTTTCTGGCATCCGATGACGCCAGCTACATTACCGGTAGCGTGCTGCCGGTGGCTGGCGGTGACCCAGGCTGATCAAGGAGCCCAACCATGCGCCATCCCTCTGCTGATACCGGGAACGACCGGGCCAGCGCTTCCTGGCTAGGTTCCCTGGCCCGGGATCTGTCGCTGTCGGCGGTGACGGCGGGCTTCGTGGCGGTACTGATTTCCTATTCAGGGCCGCTGGCGATCTTCTTTCAGGCCGGAGCGGCGGCGGACATTTCACCCGCCATGATGACCTCCTGGGTGTGGGCCATCTCCCTGGGGGCGGCGGTCTCCGGCATCGTACTGAGCCTGTGGCTCAGGGTGCCGGTGGTGACCGCCTGGTCGGCGCCGGGCACGGCGTTGCTGGTCAGCCTGTTTCCCGAATTGTCCCTGGGCGAGGCGGTGGGGGCCTACCTGAGCGCGGCGGTGCTGATGCTGGTCATCGGCATCAGTGGAAGCTTCGACCGGCTGATGGTGCTGATTCCCAAGGGCGTGGCCGCCGGAATGATGGCCGGTATCCTGTTCCAGTTCGGGCTGGACGCCTTTGCGGCCATCGAGACCTCGCCGTCGCTTGCCCTCGGCATGCTGGCGGCCTATCTGCTGTTCAAGCGCGTGGCGCCACGCTACTGCCTGATCCTGCTGCTGGTCACCGGTATTGTGCTGGCCGTGCTGCTGGAGGATGCCAGCCTGGCTGGCGTCGGCCTGCACCTGGCGGTGCCGGTGTGGATCACCCCGGAATGGAGCCTCGCCAGCACCCTGAGCCTGGCGCTGCCGCTGGTGGTGGTCAGCCTGACCGGCCAGTTTTTGCCAGGCATGGCGATCCTGCAGGGGGCGGGCTATGACACCGAGGCCAGACCAATACTGACGGTGGCGGGCGTGACGTCTCTGGCGACCGCCTGCTTTGGCGGTATTTCCACCGTGGTCGCCGCCATCACCGCCGCGCTGTGCACCGGCAAGGAGGCCCACGAGGACCCGGGACGGCGCTATGTGGCGGGGGTCGCCAACGGCGTCTTCTACCTGGTCGGCGGGCTGTTCGCCGGTACCATTGTGGCGCTGTTCAGCTCGCTGCCGGGGGCCTTCGTGGCAGTGCTGGCAGGGCTTGCACTGATCGCTGCGATCGTCAGCAATCTGGCTGCCATGATCGCCGCCGATGACCACCGCGAGGCCTCGGTGATCGCCTTTATGGTCACCGCCTCAGGCATGAGCCTGTTCGGACTGGGCGCGGCCTTCTGGGGCGTGGTGATCGGCGGCGTTGCGGTGAAGCTGTTGCATGGCAAGACGGCGCGCTCAGGATGATGCTGTTCCGGGCCCTCTTGCCGGTTCTCGTGCCGGCTCTCGTGCCGATTCCGTTTTATAGGGGCGGTCGGCGTCGCTGTCGGCACTCAGGCGTTCCTGCATAAAGCGGATGAAGGCGCTGCTCTTGGCGGGCAGATGCCGGGTCGGCGGATATAGGATCCAGGCGTCTCCGCTGTAGTTGGTAACGAAGCGCCACTGTGGCAGCAGCGGCACTATCTTGCCCTGGTCCAGGGCGTGGCTGGCGGTGAACAAGGGCAGGCTGCCGATGCCGAGATGACGTAAAACGGCGTCGAGACGAGCGCCAGTGTGATTGACCGCGTAGCGTCCGTTGACGTCGACGCTGACTCGCTTGTTGCCCCGCCGAAATTTCCAGCGGGAATCGCCGGGCTCCTCGCCCAGAAAAATGCAGTTGTGCGCTGTCAGGTCGCGGGGGTGAGTCGGCTCTCCGTAAGACGCAAGATATTCCGGTGTGGCGCAGAGCAGATGGTCGATGTGGGTGAGTCGGCGCCCCATCAGCCCCGGCGAGGGATGGTCGGTTATGCGAATGGCGAGATCGACCTGCTCGTCGATCAGATCCACGTAGCGATCATCCAGCCTTAAATGCACATCGATCTTGGGATAGCGGGCGAGGAAATCGGGGATATGGGGGTGAATGAGAAATCGCCCCACTGCCTTTGGCACGCTAACCCTGAGTACACCCTGTGGCTCAGAACTGAGTTGCCCCGTGACGTCCACCACCGCCTGCGCTGCCTGCACCAGGTCCACGCAGCGCAGGTAGACCGCTTGACCACTTTCGCTCAACCGTAACTTACGCGTTGTGCGCTGTAGCAGGCGGGTTCCCAGCGCCTTCTCCAGGCGTGAGACCGAGCGGCTGACCGCGGAAGGTGTGGCGCCTAGCTGACGGGCTGCCGCAGAGAAGCTACCGCAATCTACCACCCTGACGAAGACGGCCATCTCTGCCATCAGTGTGACGCTGTTATTTGTGCTCATGAAGCAAAGGTTAGTTGATATTTTCCAGGATTATCTTGCTCCATGGCGATGATTACAATGACACACATTGTTCCGAGGCCTGCCAAGACAACGCGGATGCCCGGACAAACGCAGGCCAGGCACTGAAGATGACTGGCCTTTGCTGAAGGTGATGGGTCGGCGCTGGGTCAAGGTGGCCGGCGTGACAGCGAGGATCGGGCTGATGGCATCTGACTATCTAGGGGAGTTTTTGACGCTGGCTGCGGTGCACCTGCTGGCGGTGATAGCCCCAGGTCCCGATTTCGCCGTCACGATCAGGCAGAGCGTGCTCTTGGGGCGACGCGCCGGCGTGGGCGCGGCGATCGGCATTGGCGCCGGCATTTCGGTGCATGTTGGCTATACCTTGCTGGGGGCGGGGGCATTGATGCATGCCGCTCCTTGGCTTTTGCATGTGGCCGGTGTTATCGGAGCGTCGTACCTTTTGTATCTCGGTACCTCTTTTATTCGTCAAGCCAGTATCGACACCGCTGAACTCGAGCTTGCGCAACAGGGTCAGCGGACAGAGACCCTGCGCCAGTCCTTCTGGCGGGGATTTCTAACCAATGCTACCAACCCCAAGGCGACACTTTTTTTTCTTGCGGTGTTCACCACTATCGTCAGTGCATCCACCCCGCTGTCTATTCAGATGCTGTACGGCGGTTGGATGTGCCTGGTCAACGCGGGATGGTTCGTACTGGTTAGTCTGGTCTTCACGCATCGGTCCTTGCGCCAGCGCTTTCTCATGTCGCGTGGCTGGATTGAGCGGGGGATGGGACTGCTGCTGATCGGCCTGGCGAGCACACTGCTTTGGGATATAGCGATGGGAGAACTAGCGACTTGAGTGTGGATGCTAGTGCCGGCATCCGGGCGTTGCGGTGAAGTTGTTGCATGGCGCAGGTAGCAAGAGCAGAGACCTGTCCGCAAAGGTCAGAGTCAGATGTCTGGTACCTCTGGCCGGGGGTGCCAGCCCGCGCATGCAGCTAGGGTTGTTGTACGGGGCAGCCAAGTGGCCGACTCTCACCGGTGTGGCGGGCAACGATTCCCCGCTGCGTTTGTGTTCGCAGCACCAGGATGACGTCATGCAGCGCTATTCACGATGTTCCCTCGCCTGCCATTCTCTGGCGGCGTTGATCCTTGTCGCATTCGGCGTCGTCTATCTTTCGCGCAGTGAATTTATGCCTTACCACGCGGCGGCCATGGGGTCGGATTGGGCGTCGGTGGACGCCGGGACCCAGCAGGTGCTGCTGGCGTTGATGCGCGCCCTTGGCGGTGCTTGCCTTGGCGTGGCGGCGTTGGTGGGCACCCTGTTGTGGGGGCCCTTCCGCCGGGGAGAACGCTGGGCAACCCTGACGATACCCATGGCAGGGCTGCTGCTGTGCGCCACTTCGCTGTATGCCCAGCTTGGGGTGGCTCTGAAGACCGCCGCCTCGCCGCCGATGTTGCCGGTGCTGGTCGCCGGGGCGCTTCTGCTGGTGGGGCTGCTGATGTCACTGCGACATGGCGGAACCCAACCTGCACCCAAACCCAGACCCGATGAATAGCGCCAGATGCTCTAGCGGTGAAGGAGACCGCCTGCTCGAGCAGGGCGAATGTGGCTGGCGATGACGTCCTCGCGTACCGGAGCCTGAGGGTCCTCGATGGCCGCGAACAGCAGTTCCATCGCGCGGCGCCCGGCCAGGGATGGGTCGGTGGCGGTGGTGGTGATCTCGATGTCGAAGATCTCGCTATAGGGGAGGGTATCGATGCCGAGGACCTTGGTGTCACGGTACGACCAACCGGCGTCGTGGAGCGCGCTGAGCGCCCCCAGGGTCATCAATTGGTTGAGCCCTATCAATGCCTCCGGGAGGCCGTGGTCGGCCAGGTGTTCGGCGACCGCACGATAGGCGGGTTCGGCGGTGTAGTCTCCCTCACGGGGATCCAGTGACAGCGGCCGCCCGGCCTGACGGTAGGCCTGCTGGATGCCGTCCAGACGCTGCTGGGTGATACGCGAATTGAACGGTCCGGTCACCACCAGCGCCCGCTGGATATCAAGGTCCAGCATGGCCGATCCGATCAGTCGCCCTGAGGTGGGGTTGTCGAGCACCACTCGGGAAAAATCCTCCACCGGCAGCACGCGATCCAGCATGACCACGGGCAGACCGGTGTCACGCAGGCTATCGATGTAGACGGGCCGGTAGTCGATGGCGTCCGATACCGGAGACAGAATGATGCCGGCCACCTGATAGCTCAGCAGGGTCGCGATGGCGGAGGCTTCTACCTCGGCGGAGCCGTCGGTATCCATCAGCAGGATGTCATAGCCCTGGCGCTTGGCATCGCGAGAGATGGCCTTGATCGCTTCACTGTAGAAGGGATTGTCGATACTGGCCGCGACAACGCCGATCAGCCGGCTTTGACTGCTCCTGAGCTGGCTGGCGAAGGCGTTGGGCACATAGCCCAGTTGACGAGCCGCCTGCAGGATGCGCTCGCGAGTTTCGGGCTTGACCTTGTCAGGCTGGTTGAAGGCCCGGGACACGGTGATGTGGGTCAACCCGACCTGCCGAGCGATGTCGGTGATGGTGATATTGCCTTTACGCTTCATGATGGCGCCAATGGTCTCCAGGCACAGGGTGGGCTACATGAGCCGGTGTCTTCAGGGACAGGGCTGGCTAACGGTACCACACCCCTGTCCTGGGCCCTGCCTGTCGGTCGAAGGCGTCTCGCCTGACACGTCGGTCGAGGTTAATGGCAGGTGTAGCCTCCGTCGATGGGCAGACTGATGCCAGAGATCATCGCGGCTGCGTCAGACAGCAGAAAGGCCACCGGCAAGGCGACCTCGCGCGGGGTGGCGAAACGCCGAAGTGGAATGGCAGCGAGCATCGGGTCGCGCTTCTCCGGGGCCGACCACGCCATCTCCGCCATGGGGGTCAGGGTCACGGTGGGGTTGACGCTGTTGACGCGAATGCCCTGGGGTCCCCATTCGAGGCAGAGCACGCGGGTCATCGCGTCCATGGCGGCCTTGGACGCGCAGTATCCCAGGTGTTCACTGAGGGCGACGCTGGCTGCCTGGCTCGAGACATTGACAATGCTGCCCGCGGTGGCGTCGGCGATCATGCGCTTGGCGCACTCTCTGGTTACCACGGCGCAGGCGGTGACATTGGTGGCGAGGATGCGCTGGATGTCGTCGGCCTTGGCCTCCAGCGCCGTGTCCAGTATCGATATTCCCGCACAGTTGACCAGGCCATCGAGTGGCGGCAGACCCGCTATCGCTGCGCTGACGGCGTCTTCGTCGGTGATGTCCACGGGCACGGCGGTGGCATTGAGCTCGCAGGCCAGTGCCGTCAGGCGTGTCTGGTCGCGGCCGATCAATATCGGCTGGCCACCCAACTCGTGAATGACGCGAGCGATATCGACACCAATGCCACTGCTGGCGCCGGTCACGACGATACGACGATGATCCAGACGAAAGGGCAGGCGATCAGCTGTCATCGAGAGGGCTCCTCCAGAGATGAAGAACGTAGGGCATCGAGTCGGTGCATCAAGGGGGCGAGGCTCGGATAGAGGTCGCGGTAGATGCCGTAGAGCACGTCGTAGCGTGACATGGCCTGGGCGTCGGGCTGCGCGCGGGGGACAAGCGTCGGTCGGTGGCAGGATGGCTCCAATGACAGGATGTCCACGTGTTGCCCCGCCAGCAGGGCGGCCCCGAACGCGGCTTCAACATCGTCACGATAGGTGAAGACCTCGCGTCCGGTGATGTCGGCGATGATCTGCATCCACAGATCGGAGTGCGTGACACCCCCCACCACGATCAGTCCGGGGGCCAGCGACGCATCCATGGTCGCGGCGGCTTCCATATTGTGGCGCAGGGCAAAGGCCACCCCCTCGAGTACCGCGCGGTAGAGGTGCTGGCGGCGATGGGTCAGGTTGAGCCCGAAAAAGGCGGCGCTGGCCCGCGCATCCCACAGCGGGCTGCGCTCCCCCATGAGGTAGGGCAGAAAGACCAGACCATCCGCGCCTGGAGATAGCGCAGCGGCGGCCGGTTCCAGCATGGTATAGGCGGCATCCGGGTCGTGATCCTCGCCAAACAGGACGTCCAGGCACCAGCTGAGCGAAGCGCCAGCGGTCAGCGCGCCACCGAAGGTGTAGATGTCGCGACTGGCATTGTGCACGTGGGGCATGCTGACCAGCCCCCGCGTCGGCTCGAGCTGCTGGCGGATGAAGCCCCAGCACATGCTGGTGCCGATCATCGCCACATGGTGGCCGGTGCTGGTGGCGCCCGCGGCCAGGGTGGCCATGGCGGCATCGACGCCGCCTGCCACCACGGGGATGCCCGGCAGCAGTCCAAGCCAGCGGGCGGCGGCCTCTGTCAGTGTTCCGATCGAGGCATCCGAGTCCACCAGCCGCTCAGGCAACTTGTCCCGCTCGATACCCAGAGCCGTGGTCATCTCCTCTGACCAGCAGCGGTTCGCCAGGTCGTAGATGCCGCCAATGTTGCCGGCAGAGCTATGGTCGACGGCGATTTCCCCCGTCATCAGGTACGCCATATAGCTGTTGGGCGGCAGCAGGTAGCGGGTGTTCGCCCATACCTCGGGGCGATGGCGTTTCAGCCACAGCATCTTGGTGAAGCCGTAGTAGCTGTCGACACCATTGCCGGTGATGGCTTCCAGTCGTTCAAGGTCGATATGCTGCCTGACCCATTGCACCTCGGCCTCGGCGCGTCGGTCCATCCAGATCAGGCAAGGGTGTAGCGGCGTCATGTCGGCGTTGACGGCAATACCGGAGCCCCCGTACAGGCTGCTGATACACAGTGCCTTGACCGAGTCTGGGTCAATGCCCGGCGCCTTCAGACAATCCCGGATGCCGTCGACGATGGCCTGCCACCAGACCTCCGGCCATTGTTCCGCCCAGCGCGGGTGGGGCGTGTCCACGCGATAGCCGTGCTGGCGGGAAGCAAGAATTCGTCCACCTGCATCGATGATCAGTACCTTGGCGCTCTGGGTACCGATATCGATGCCGATCACTGTCTCCATGTCAGCTCCTTGAGAATCTCGAACGTTGTCCCTGGGCCTTGCCGATGAATGGCTGCCACGAGAGCTCGGCGGCAGGGTTCAGGGAGCAAGTAGGACCTTGATCGAGTCGGTGGAGTCAGCGAGCTCAAAGCCCTGTTCAAAGTCATCGAGGGAAAGTCGGTGGGTGACGATGCCCTTTGAGGTGATCCGCCCACGGGCGAACAGGTCAATGGCGATGGGATAGGTGTAGGGCGCCAGGTGTGCTCCGCGCACGTCCAGCTCCTTGCGGTCGCCGATGATCGACCAGTCGACGCTGGTTTCCTTGCCGAACACGCTGAATTCGACAAAGCGGCCGAGCTTGCGAATGAGGTTAAGGCCCTGGGTAACGCCGGCGGGGACGCCGGTGGCCTCGATGTAGACATCGCAGCCGTAGCCGTCGGTGGCGGCCTTGACCGTGGCCTCGACATCGTCCCGAGCAGGGTTGAGCACGATGTCGGCACCGAACTGCCTGGCCAGTTCAAGCCGCTCATCGACCATGTCGATGACGATCAGCTTGCGCGGTGTCTTCAGGTGGGCGATCTGGACCATACCCAGGCCAATGGCGCCGGCGCCGGCTATGACCACCACGTCGTCGAGCTGAATGTCACCGCGGTTGACCGCATGGATGGCGCAGGACATCGGTTCGATAAAGGCGGCATCATCGTCATCCACCTCATCGGGAATACGGTGGACTCGACCAGTGGCGCCGATCTTCAGGTACTCCGCCATGCCACCCTCGGCCACGACACGCTGAAAACCGTGAATGTTGTGGACTTCGCACATCCAGTAGTGCCCTGTCTGGCAGTAGCGGCAGGTGTTGCAGGGTACGATCTGTTCAGCGATGGCGCGGTCGCCCAAGGTCAGCCCAAAGTGCTCCGCAGCGCCGTCGCCCAGCTCCACGACTTCGCCGAAGAACTCATGGCCCGCGGCTACCGGTGCCTTGACCCAGGGATCATCGCCCTCCCAGAACATGGCGGCGCCGGAGCGGCACTTGCAGTCGCTGGCACAGATGCCACAGGCCACGATTTTCAGGATCAATTCGTTGGGGCCCGCCCTTGGCGTATCGCGGGTTTCCAGGCGGTAGTCGTAAGGGGCGTGGCAGACCACCGCCTGCATGGTGGCTTTCATTGGCGTGTCATTGGCGGACATGGGCACTCTCCGAAACAGGTGAACGAGGTAGACCGTAGCGGCGCTGGGCAGCGTCAGGGCGTTCGCTTGCGGCTGATGTAGATGGCGAGCAGGATGATCCCGCCCTTGATGACGTTCTGCAGGTAGGGGGATACCCCCATCAGATTGAGGCCGTTGTTGAGGACCCCCAGCAGCATGGCGCCGACCAGGGTGCCGAGAATCATGCCCCGCCCTCCGGTGATGGCCGCACCCCCAAGTACCACCGCGGCGATGGCGTCCAGTTCGAAGCCGACGCCGGCATTGGGCTGCCCGCTCATCAGGCGCGAGGTAAGAATCAGTCCGGCGATGGCGGCGGTGGTGCCGCTCAGGGTGTACACCAGCAACTTGTAGCGTGAGACGCGGATACCGGACAGGCGGGCGGCTTCCTCGTTACCACCGATGGCATAGAGGTAGCGCCCGGTGGCGGTGTGGGACAGCAGCACATAGCCGATGGCGAAGACGACGAGCATGACCAGAATGGGCATCTCCAGTCCTGCGACGGCGCCCCGGCCGAAGAAGGCAAATTCCTGGGGCAGCCCGGAGATCGGATAGCCCCCGGTGTAGATCAGGGCCAGACCCCGGGCGATGCCCATGGTGGCGAGGGTGACGATGATCGGCGGCATGCCGGCAAAGGCCACGAACAGCCCGTTGATGGCACCAAAGGCGGCGCCGATCAGCAGGCCGAGAAGAATGGCCAGACTGGGCGGTACGCCTGCCACCATCAGACCCGCCATGAGGGTGCCGGACAGCGCCATCACCGGGCCCACCGACAGGTCGATGCCGCCGGTCAGGATGGCGAGGCTCATGCCAGCCGCCAGAATGGCAATGATCGAGGCCTGACGCGCCAGGTTGAACAGGTTGTTGGAGGTCAGAAAGTTGTCATTGATGACGGCCATGGCGATGAAGACCACGGCAAAGCCGATCAAGGGGTAGAACACGGGAGTACGACGTAGACGGGAGTACCAGCTGGGCGTTGCTGCCGTCGGCATGTCGTGAGAGGAGACGGGCTGGCTCATGCGCTGAGTCCTCCGGTGGCATGGTGCATGATGGTGGGCGCATCGAGCTGCGCTCCGCTCAGGACGGTGGAAATGGCGCCCTGGTAAAACACGGCAGCGCGGTCGCACAAGCCGAGAATTTCGGGCAGTTCAGAGGAAATCATGATGATCGAGACCCCCTCGGCGGTGAGCGCCTTCATCAGGGCGTAGATCTCGGACTTGGCGCCCACATCGATACCGCGGGTGGGCTCGTCGAAGATCAGCACCTTGCACTGATGGCCCAGCCAGCGGGCGATGACCACCTTCTGCTGGTTGCCGCCACTAAGGTGGCCGGTCTCGGTCTCGATGCTGGGCGCCTTGACCTTGACGCTTTGCATCAGTCGGGAGGCTGTACTGGCCTCATCGCGGTGGCGCAGCAGGCGGGTAGCGCCGCGAAACCGCGCCAGGTTATTGAGGCTGATATTGTCGCGACAGGAGAACGGCAGTATGAGTCCCTGGGTCTTGCGGCTCTCCGGCAACAGCCCGATACCATGCTCAAGAGCCGTGGCCGGATGGTCGAAGGTGACCTGTCGTCCCTCCAGCATGATGGCGGCATGGGCTGGGCGGGTTGCTCCCAGCAAGCCTAGGGCGAACTCCGTGCGACCAGAGCCAACGAGCCCGGCGAAGCCCAGGATTTCGCCCCGGTGAAGCTGGAGTCGGTGGTCGGGGCCGTCCGGCGTCAGCTTCAGCGACTGCACATCCAGCACGACCTTTGCAAACTCCGCATCGCAGCGTGGGGCGGGAAAAATGTTCTCGACCCGACGGCCGACCATCAATTCGATCAGGTCGTCCACGCTTGTGTCGGCCACCGTCACATCGTCGATCTTCTGCCCATCCCGGAGCACGGTGACCCGGTCGCAGATGGCGAAGATTTCCTCCATGTGGTGGGAAATAAAGGCCATTCCCACCCCCTGGGCGCGAAGCTCTCGCATGATGTCGAAGAGGTGGTCTGCCTCGCTGGGGGTCAGGGTGGCGGTGGGCTCGTCGAGGACCAGTATTCGCGCATCCAGCGACAGTGCCTTGGCAATTTCGATAAATTGCTGATCGGCAATGCTGAGCTCGGAAATCGGGCAGTCCAGGGGGATGGATACCTTGAGGCGACGAAACAACGCGCCAGCCTTCTCCACCATGGCATGGCGATCTCTCAGACCAAGCCGATTCTTGAGTTCGCGACCGAGAAAGATGTTATCGACAGCATCGAGGTCCGGAATCAGGCTGAATTCCTGGAAGATGATCCCGACCCCTGCATTCAGTGCATCCTGATAGCCTGAAAAGTGTCGCACGCTGCCGTCGATGACGATGTCACCCTGATCCGGCTGGTGAATGCCACACAGGATCTTCATCAAGGTCGACTTTCCCGCACCGTTTTCGCCAAGCAAGGCCAGGACTTCACCGGCATGGATGTCGAGTGACACGTCGTCCAGGGCACGGACCCCGGGAAAGGATTTCGAAATATGTCGCAGTGACAAAAGTGACGTCATGAGGCTATCCCGGTGATGCCGAGGGCGGACGCCCTGGCATGCACCTGTGCTCGATGAGAAGACGATGGGAGCAGGAGCGAGCGGCTTGGATCGATCCTGCACGCCAGTTACGGCAGCGCCGCCGGGGCGCTGCGCCGGGGGTTACCAGTGGAAGTCGCCCGCCAGGCTGCGGTCGATCAGCTCGACATCGATCGGGATTTCTTCGGGGGCGGTGCTGGCTCCCCAGTGCTTGGCGAGACCCAGTCCAAGGCCGAGGCGGACCATGTCACGGGGATACTGGGCAGAGGTGGCAATAAAGGAGGAATCCGCTTTCTGGATTTCGGCAACCGCTTCGGGATGGCCGTCGACGCTGACGAGCTTGATATCGTTGCCGCTCGAGTCAATGGCGATCAGCGCGCCCAGTGCTCCGATATCATTGACGCTGAAGATACCGTCGAGGTCGGGGTGTGCCTGGATCAGGTTTTCGGTGACCGTCATGGCATGGGTGCGCTCCTGACGGCCATTCTGCTTGTCGATGATCTCGATCCCCGGGTGTTCACCCAAGGCTGCGGTGCACCCTTCGATGCGCTGCAGGATGGGGACCACGGGAATGCCGTCCAGCAGCGCCACCTGGCCTTCACCGCCGAGTTCTGTTGCCAGGTAGTCACACGCCTTGTAACCCGCGTCGTAGTTCTTGGAGCCGACAAAACCATCGATGGGGCCATTGGCCTGGGCATCAATGGCGACGACGGTGACGCCCGCCTGCTGTGCGGAAATCACCGCGGTTTCGACGCCCACGGAGTCGGTGGGGTTGAGCAGCAGAATATCTATCCCTCGCTGCACCATATCCTCGACGTCGTTCACCTGCTTGGCCACATCATGGCGGGCATCGGTGATGATCAGTTCCGCGCCCATGCTCGAGGCAGCCTGCTCCAGGGATTCCTGCATCGTCACAAAGTACTGATTGTTCAATTCTTGAAAGGACATGCCGATCTTCAGCGGCTCCTGCGCCAGGGCAGAGCCCGAAACAACAAGGGTCGTGAGTGCAGCTGACAGCGTGAGGCAGCGGGTGTGGAGAGTGGCGGCCATGGTGAGATCCTGTGTTGTTATTTGCGTGGCTAGGTGCACGAATCATCACGACGTTTCCCATGCTGTGAGGTCATGATGAGGCGGTCATTAGCGCTGGTCGGACTTTCATTGCGATCTTTGATGTTCACGTGAACATAATCGCAAGCTAGTAGAGGCTGTGTAGGCGGTCAATGGGGATTCGACTAAGGTTTATACGCTGTCGATTCAGCCATTGATCATGGGCTAAAGGGCGCTAATTCAAGGGGATATACAAGAGTGGTTGACGATATACGAGGCGGAGTCAGACGTGTGTAGATGCTGATTTGGCACATAATTAGGAAAGTACTGCCGTCATGTCTGCGCGCTAGATTCGTTGCGTTGCGCGCTTCCCGAATGCCTCACCTATGCCGCTTAGGCACCGGCTTCCACGCTTCTCTCGCCTGGCGTCTCATTGCGCTCTGCTGATGTCTTCAGCGCTTGCTCAGATCATCAATGACATCGAGAAAGCGGGGCATGGAACCTTCGCGCCGCCGCCGATGGCGCGCTGGACTCCTGTGTCATTCTTTAGTCGACGAGGGCGAAGAGGGTATTGCCCGGCTTGATGACACCGACTAGTTTTATCATATGTATGATGTATTGCACCGGTGGTCTTAGCGTCCTTCAATGTGGGCATCGCCGATGCATCGTGGCACTCCCCTGCGGTGACCGCTGTGCTCCTGCCGCAGGGCTCTTTTCGTGCAGGAGGCACAAGATGTCTGTTATTACGTCGGTGGTCGTGACCCCTATCGCCTTTCGCGATCCACCCTTGCTGAATGCCAGCGGTATTCATGAACCCTGGGCGCTCAGGTCCATCATCGAGGTGGTGACGGAGAGTGGTGTGTGTGGCATCTCCGAGTCGTATGGAGACGAGCAGACGCTGTCACAGCTCAACAAGGTCGCCCCGCTGTTGGTAGGGCTCGATGTCTTTCACTGCAACAGACTGCTGGAGACGGTCCGCCAGACCGTCGGTGAGACGGTGACGGAAGGAGGGATCGAGCTGGCGCCAGGGACTAACCAGTCCACCACTGTGCCACGGGTCTTTGCTGCCTTTGAGGTGGCCTTTCTGGATGCTGTCGGCAAGCTGACGGGACGCAGTGTCTGTGACCTGCTCGGCGGTAAGGTGCGCGATGCGGTGCCCTTCAGTGCGTATCTTTTCTACAAGTACGAACGGCATGGCTTCACCGAGGACCCCTGGCAAGACCGCTGGGGAGAAGTGCTGACGCCGGCAGATGTGGTCCGCTGCGCGCGGCAGATGATCGACCAGTACGGTTTTCAGTCGATCAAGCTGAAGGCTGGCGTCTTTGAACCGCAGCAGGAACTTGAGGCGATGAGGGCTCTGGCGGAGGCGTTCCCCGGCTATCCGCTGCGTATCGACCCTAATGGTAACTGGTCAGCAGAGACCACAAAGCGTTGGCTTCCGGAAATGACAGGGCTACTTCAGTATCTGGAAGACCCCGCACCGGGCAAGGATGCCATGGCGGAGGTCAACCAGGTGTCGGACATTCCGCTGGCCACCAACATGTGCGTTATCGGTTTCTTTGATCTGCCCGAGGCGCTGCGCAAGGGAGCGGTGGATGTGATTCTCTCGGATCATCACTACTGGGGTGGGCTGCAGGCCACTCGAGATCTGGCCAGGATCTGCGAGACCTGGGGGTTGGGCCTGTCGATGCATTCGAATTCGCATCTTGGCATCAGCCTGATGGCCATGGCCCATGCCGCTGCCGCGATCGATAACCTGTCCTATGCCTGTGATACCCACTACCCGTGGCAGGAAGAAGAAGTGATCGTCGGAGGCAAGATCGCCTTTGATCGCGGTAGTGTGGCGATACCAGATGCTCCTGGGCTGGGGGTGGAGCTGGACCGGGAGGCATTGGCGCGACTGGCGGATAACTATCGTCATTGTGGCATTCGTTCACGCAACGACGTGGCGGAGATGCAGAAGTACGATCCTCGATGGACGGGCGCCACACCCCGCTTTTGATGCGGCCCTGGGGGGCCACACGACATGAGCGCGCCCCGCGAGACGGCTCTCGCGGGGCGCGCTGGTAGCCGGCGCTCGACGACGCCTTGTCGTCGAGCGTGGTTGCCGTCCTCAGGGAAACACTGCATAAATTACTGCGCTCGACATCTCGGCTGCTGGCGGTACTCAAGATCCTCATTTAACCACTTGTAAACTCAGGTCTTTCCGTTCCGGCAGTCGCAGATCTGCCATCGCTCGCTTCGTTTACTCAGCGCTTCCTCAGGCGTCGGCCTTGGCCTTTCTCGCCTTGCGTGCCGGTGCCTTGGCTGCCTGATTCTTGGAGGCAGGTGCACTGGGGACCTCTGCGTCGGTCTTGGGCTCCTCGCGCTTCTTGATCACGGTGGTGCCGGCGAAGGTCTCACCCTCCACGTAGACCTCACCGTAGTAGGAGGCCCGCAGCACTTCCTTGAGTTCGCTGATCAAGGGGTAGCGCGGGTTGGCGCCGGTGCACTGGTCATCGAAGGCTTCTTCCGCGACTTCATCGAGCTTGGCCAGGAAATCCGCTTCGGCTATCCCTGCGTCCTTGATCGAGGCGGGGATATCCAGGTCGCGCTTGAGCTCGTCGAGCCAGTTGATCAGCCGTTCGACCTTCTGGGCGGTGCGGTCTCCGGCCTGTGACAGTCCCAGGTGATCGGCGACCTCGGCATAGCGACAGCGCGCCTTGGGCCGGTCGTACTGTGAGAACGCCGTCTGCTTGGTCGGGTTGTCGTTGGCGTTGAAGCGCACCACGTTGGTGATCAGCAGGGCGTTGGCCAGACCATGAGGCAGGTGGAACACCGCGCCGAGCTTGTGGGCCATGGAGTGACATACGCCCAGGAAGGCGTTGGCGAAGGCCATGCCGGCGATGCTGGCGGCGCTATGCACCTTCTCTCGGGCCACGGCGTTGCGCTCGCCTTCACGGTAGCTGACCGGCAGGTACTGCTTGAGCAGCTTCAGCGCCTGCAGGGCCTGGCCATCGGAGAATTCATTGGCCAGCACCGAGACGTAGGCCTCCAGCGCGTGGGTCACCGCGTCGTAGCCGCCGAAGGCGGTCAGCGACTTGGGCATCTTCATCACCAGGTTGGCGTCGACGATGGCCATGTTCGGGGTCAGCTGATAGTCCGCCAGCGGGTACTTGATGCCGGTCTTGTCGTCGGTGACCACGGCGAAGGGGGTCACCTCTGAGCCGGTACCCGAGGTGGTGGGAATGCACACCAGGCTGGCCTTTTCGCCCATGGTGGGGAACTGGTAGATGCGCTTTCTGATATCCATGAAGCGCATGGCCAGCTCCTCGAAGTGTACCTCCGGGTGCTCGTACTTGACCCACATGATCTTGGCGGCGTCCATCGGCGAGCCGCCACCGAGGGCCAGGATCACGTCCGGCTGGAAGCTGGCCATGGCCTCGGCGCCCTTGTCGACGATGGACAGGGTGGGGTCGGCCTCGACGTCATAGAAGGTATGCACCTCCATGCCCTGGGCCTTGAGCAGCGCGGTCAGTTCATCGACGTAGCCGTTGTTGAACAGGAAACGGTCGGTGACGATAAAGGCTCGCTGCTTGTCCTTGAGGTCGGTCAGGGCCACCGACAGGCTGCCGCGACGGAAGTAGATCGACTCGGGGAGCTTGTGCCACAGCATGTTTTCCGCCCGGTTGGCCACCGTCTTGGTGTTGATCAGGTGCTTGGGACCGACGTTCTCCGAGATGGAGTTGCCACCCCAGGAGCCGCAGCCCAGCGTCAGCGACGGTGCCATGTCGAAGTTGTACATGTCACCGATGCCACCGTGGGAGGTGGGGATGTTGATCAGGATGCGCGCGGTCTTGAGGCGGTCGCCAAAGTAGCGAATGCGCTCCTTTTGGGTGTCCTGGTCGGTGTACAGACCCGAGGTGTGGCCGATGCCGCCGAACTCGACCATGGTACAGGCCTGGTCCACGGCGTCCTCGAAGGAGCTGGCACGGTACATGCCAAGGGTCGGCGACAGCTTCTCGTGGGCGAAGGCGTCGTCGATATCGACCCGCGGGCCCTCACCGATCAGGATCTTGGTATCGGCGGGCACCTGGATGCCGGCAAGCCCGGCAATGGTGACCGCCGACTGGCCAACGATGGCAGCGTTGAGGTGGCCATTCTTCAACAGGATCTGGCGCACCTGGTCGGCTTCGGCGGGAGACAGCAGGTAGGCGTTGTGGGAGGCAAAGCGCTCACGTACCTCGCTGTAGACCTCGTCCAGCACGATCACCGCCTGCTCCGAGGCACACACCACGCCATTGTCGAAGGTCTTCGACATCAGCACCGAGGCCACCGCCCGCTTGATGTCGGCGGTCTCGTCGATGATTACCGGCACGTTGCCGGCGCCCACGCCAATGGCCGGCTTGCCGGAGGAGTAGGCCGCCTTGACCATGCCGGGTCCACCGGTGGCCAGGATCAGGTTGATGCCTTCGTGCTGCATCAGGGCTTCCGAGAGTTCCACCGAGGGCTGGTCGATCCAGCCGATGATGTCCTTGGGCGCCCCTGCCGCCACCGCTGCCTCCAGCACCAGCCTGGCCGCCGCATTGGTGCAGTGACAGGCCCTGGGGTGGGGCGAGAAGATGATGCCGTTGCGGGTCTTCAGCGAAATCAGCGCCTTGAAGATGGCGGTGGAGGTCGGGTTGGTGGTGGGCACGATGCCGCAGATTAGGCCCACCGGCTCGGCGATGGTCATGGTGCCGGCCTCGTCGTGGGTCGCGATCACACCGCAGGTCTTGTCGTCCTTGTACTTGTTGTAGATGAACTCCGAGGCAAAGTGGTTCTTGATCACCTTGTCTTCGAGCACGCCCATGGCGGTCTCTTCCACCGCCTGGCGGGCCAGCGGAATTCGAGCGTGGTTGGCAGCAAGCGACGCCGCTCGAAAGATCGTGTCGACCTGCTCCTGGGAGAAGCTGGCAAAGACGCGCTGCGCGGCCTTGACCCGTTCCACCAGGGCATCGAGTTCAGCAAGATTGGTAACCGCCATCAGAGGCCTCCAGACAAGAGATAGAAAGACAAAAAGCAACCTGCGAAACCTCCTCCAGCTCCCTGGTTAGGCGTGCCACGGAGGAGGCTTGAAAAGCGGCTTTGTACGTACCTGTCCCCGTCAGTCTATGGCTGTCACGATTCAGCGCTGCTGATAGAGGTCAGCTTTTTCGCCGCTTATATACCGTTTCGAACATCATGATGATCGCAAGCATGGGGTCGGCCTATCCGCGGACCGGGGTATGAGACGTGCGTTTGGCGAGATTCAGTGGTGGCCGCGAGAGGTAGTCATCGAGGCTGGCATGACCCACCTGAGGCACTGAAGAGACGGCGGAGCGGTACAAAATGTCACTGTTCGCCCCCTTGCGAGGGATCGGCGAGCTGTCTAGGATTCTGTGACGATAGTTGTACGAAAGTTGTTCGCAACGAAAGCTTTGCGACATAAAGCTGTGCGACGCAAGAGCTGCGCGACGCATGAGCTGCGTGACCCAAGAGCTGCGCGAAACGGACGTTGTGCAAAACGGAGGGAGTCGGTATGTGGAGCCTCAAGGATTTGCAGTTGCAGCCCATCGCCGGGGAATGGCGAGACGGGGGATCTGGAAAGACACTGGAAGTGTACGATCCCTATCATCAGACGTCGTTGATCAAGATCGTCCAGGCGGACCGTCATGATGTGGATCGGGCGTTCGAAGCCGCGCAACAGGCCCAGCAGCAATGGTCTGCCACCAGTGCCATCGAGCGGGCAGCCGTACTGAGAAAGGTGGCCGAGCGTCTCGAGGCGCGTAAGGACGAGTTGATCGAATGGTTGGTTCGCGAGTCCGGGAGTACCCGTATCAAGGCGGAACTTGAATGGAACAATGCCCGGGAAATGTCGCTGGAAGCTGCCGCCATGGCGACCCGCGTGCAAGGATCGATGGCCGCGTCCAGCGTGCCGGGCAAGGAACATCGCGTTTATCGCAAGCCACTGGGCGTCATCGGCGTTATCAGTCCCTGGAACTTTCCCTTTCACTTGACCCAGCGCACCATCGGGCCGGCGTTGGCCTTGGGTAATGCCGTGGTTCTGAAGCCTGCCAGCGACACGCCGTTGACCGGCGGACTGTTATTGGCTCGGCTGTATGAAGAGGCAGGCCTGCCGGCCGGGCTGCTCAGTGTTGTGGTGGGCTCCGGCAGTGAGTTGGGGACGCCCATCGTCGAGCATCGGTTGGCCAAGCTCATTTCCTTTACGGGTTCAACGGAAGTCGGACGGCAGATTGCCAAGGGCGCTGTGGGCGGTCGCTTCATCAAGCCGGTGGCGCTGGAGCTGGGCGGTAATAGCCCCTTCGTTGTGCTCGACGATGCAGATATTGACCAGGCGGTCAGAGCCGCCGTGGTGGGCAAGTTCATGCACCAGGGGCAGATCTGCATTGCGATCAATCGGCTGATTGTCGATGCCACCATCTACGATGAGTTTGTCGAGCGCTTTGTCGAGCGGGTCAAGGGGCTCAAGGTCGGTGACCCTGCTGAAGCCGACACGGTCATTGGTCCGATCATCAATGAGCAACAGCTCGAGGGCTTGAAAGAGGTCGTGCACAAGGCTCGGCAGTCGGGGGCCAAGGTTGCCCTTGAGGGTTCTCTGGAAGGGCCCTGTCTACGGCCTTGGGTATTTCGCGACGTCAGTGAACAGATGGATATGGCCTGCAATGAGATCTTCGGGCCGGTCGCCGGAATCATCATGGCCCATGGTGAAGACGACGCCGTACGTATCGCCAATGCGACCGAGTACGGCCTTTCCGCAGCCGTCTTCAGCGGCTCCCTGGAGCGCGGCGAACGCGTCGCTCGGCAGATCGACTCCGGCATGGTGCATGTCAACGACATGCCGGTGAATGACGAGCCTCATATGCCCTTCGGTGGCGAGAAGAACTCGGGCATCGGCCGCTTCAATGGTGACTGGGTGCTGGAGGAGATGACCACCGTGCAATGGGTCAGCGTTCAGCGTGAGCCCCGACAGTATCCGTTCTGATGTGGCTGACGAAATGAAGCCACGCAGTGTCAATTTTACTTAGTTCCCGAGCAACTGCTCCGTCGGTGGGGCGCTCGCCCCCTAGCCAGTGTCACATTGGCACGCTAGGGTGATAGTGAACTTCGACCAATGTTGTACAAGGAGATGTCATGAAGAACAGCATGATGCGTCGTTTTGGTATGGCTTTCGTGATCGCCATGATGGCCGGTGGCCTGGCAGCCTGCGAAGAGGAAGGACCCGCGGAGCAGGCCGGTGAAGAGATGGATCAGGCGGTGGAAGATGCCGGCGAATCCATGGAAGAGATGGGCGAGGAGATGGAAGAGTCTGCCGAGGACGCGACCAACTAAGCCTGTCGATACATCGTTTTAGGTAAGAGCCTTGTCTCAGGCGAGCCGGCATTGATGCCAGTGCTCGCCGACCAGCCGGCCGAGCTGGCGATCGATTGAGCAGTCTTTGCTTTAGCGATATACAGCTAACGCTGATATGCCAATCGGTCACATGAGACCTTCAACGATCAGTAGGATAAAGAGCCTGCCCTATGGGGCAGGCTCTTTTCTTTTTTGTTGGACAAGGATGACGAAAATGACTCTGTTGAAGGTCACCAGCTTTCTTAGCTGCGCACTTTTCACCTGCAGCGCGCTGGCAGCCACCGAAGCGCCTCACTGGTCCTACCAGGGTGAGACCGGACCGGCTCATTGGGCGGAACTTAGTAACAGTTACGAGATGTGTGGGCTGGGCCATAACCAATCGCCGGTGGATATCGCCTATGGTGTTGATGCGGCGCTGGCACCGCTTGAGCTCTCCTATGGCCAGCCTGGGGCTGCGGTGGTCAACAATGGCCACACGGTTCAGGTGGCCTCTTCTCAGGATAATACCCTGACGCTGGATGGTGAGGTCTATACCTTGTTGCAGATGCATTTCCATGCTCCGTCTGAGCACACGGTAGACGGACGTCAATTCCCATTGGAAGCGCACCTGGTACATGCCAACAAGGAGGGAGATCTGGCAGTCGTGTCCGTGATGTTCGAAGAAGGCGAGCAAAATGCCGTGTTTGACGGGCTTGTGGCGAGTTTGCCCAGTAGTGCCGGAGATACGGCGGAAATAGATGGCGGCATTGACTTCGCCCAGGTGCTACCGGAAGACCAGGAATATTTTCGTCTGAATGGTTCGCTGACCACCCCTCCTTGTACCGAAGGTGTTCGCTGGTTGGTGATGAAAGCGCCGCAGTCGCTGTCCTCTGACCAGATGACTGCCTTTGCTCAGGCCATCGGCGATGACAACAATCGCCCGATTCAGCCGCGTAATGCGCGGGTGGTGATCGAGTAACCTGAGGGTTGGCGGGTGCATGCTGGCATGTGCCCGCCTGTCGCTGCAGTGCCGTCGTTTCCTTGGAAACTGCACGGTCTTTGCGGAATACGCGTAAGGAGAGGGCTAGCCAAGACGCGCCCAGGCTTCTAATGTAAATGGGGAGTTCATACTCATCATTCCCTGGAGGTGTTACATGAAGCAAGGAACGTTTCGTCGCCTGGCCCTGGCCGCTGCTATTTCGTCGTTGATGTTGGCCATGGCCGGTTGCGAGGATGATGCAGCCGAGGAAGCCGGCGCCAAGGTGGATGACACTCGCGAAGCCGTCGAGGAGCAGGCTCAGGAGCTTGCAGCGGATGCCGAGCAGGCCATGGATGAGGCCGCAGAGGGCATGGCGGAAACCGCTGACGACGCGGAACAAGCCATGGATAACGCCGCCGCCGAAGCCGAGCAGGAAGCCGACGAGGCCGCCGCCAGTATGGCGGAAACCGCTGACGACGCGGAACAGGCCATGGATAACGCCGCCGCCGAGGCCGAGCAGGAAGCCGACGAGGCCGCTGCCAGCATGGCTGACGCTGCTGACGATGCGGATCAGGCCATGGATGAGGCTGCCGCAGAGGCCGAGCAAGAGGCCGACCAGATGGCGGACAGCGCCGGTGAGGCGGTCGAAGAGGCCGGCGATGAAGTTGAGCAGGCCACCGACAAGGCTGCGCAGTAATCTGTCTGACGCCGCTGCGCTGTCGCCTGGGGGCCCTGTCTCGGCTAGGCACCAAGTGCCGACTCACGCCGCCAGCCTCCAGCTGAATAGTGCGGGGTTGCTCGAACCGCTCTATCGCTCACGCGGCAAATGAAGAAAAGGGGCCGAGATCCTAGGATCTCGGCCCCTTTTGCGTTCGCTGCCGATAAGCGTCGACCGCTTGCCGGCAGCGGGTAGCACAGACTGCCCCGTCAGGCGTTTTGTTCGATGCCCTGCACGTACCAGGGGGCATCGTCACGCATTTCGCGCACCAGATGCCAGGTTTCGTTGAACTCTGTTTCGGTGCCGTTTTCGTTGAGCACTCCATGGAACAGCACGCGGGCTTCGGCCTGGGTGCCCAGTTCCTGCACCCCACCGAGTTCCGCAAACAGACGCACGATCTCGGTCTGGTTGTTGGCCGGCTCGCTGGCGCGCTGCTCGCGCAGCAGGTTGTAGAGCTCCGGTGTCACGTACTCCTGGATGCGCGGGAGGTCGTTGTTGTCCCAGGCCCGCTGCAGGGTCATGAAGTGCTCCTTGGCACCACCGAGGAAGCGCTCACGGTCGAACCACTCAGGGTCGCCCTGCGGACCGCCGAAGGCGGCACCGGAAGTACCGGAGCTGCCGGGCATCTGGAACGGAGAAGAGGGGGCCTGCTCGCGCTGCATGCCATGTCCGCCACCTCCGGCCGATGCCGTTGCCGAACGACGCCGGGCCAGCAACTTGAACGCCAGGAAGGCGAGGCCCGCCATCAGCAGGATATCGACCATGCCAAGCCCATCGAAGGCACCGCCGAAGAACAGTGCGCCGAGCAGGCTGCCGGCCAGCAGGCCGCCTAGCATGCCTCCCATCAGACCGCTCTTCTTGCCCGCGGTGGGTGCCGCGTTCGGACGCGCCGTGTTTTGCGTCTGCGTGGCGCTGGGGCTGGCCTGACGCGAGAAGGAGCCGACACTCTTGCCGCCGCCCAGGCGACGGGCATCGGCGCTGTCGACGGCGAGGCCGAAGCCCATCACGCCGACAAGAATCATCACGAGAAGGTGACGCATCTAGACATCTCCATAATTCGGCCTGCGTTGGCCTGTCTTTACCGGTGTCCCTGGTGGTCACCGGTGAGTCGCTCGTCCATTCTAGCGATAACGAGCGTCGCGGGAAGCCGTGTACAACGAAAAGGCGAGGAGAGAGTATGCTGATCGAGCGTAGCGACAGTCTACTGTTGGTGGTCGACGTACAGACGGCCTTGATGCCGGTGGTGGCGAGGGGGGACCAGGCGATCACCGAAATTGGCTGGCTAGCAGCCGTGGCGGAGCGCCTGGAGGTTCCGGTGTGGGTGACCGAGCAATATCCCCAGGGGCTGGGGACGACGGAGCCGCGCCTGACGTGCGCCCTGCCACAGAGCGCGCGCTGGTTTACCAAGAGTCACTTCAACGCCTGTCGAGAACGCGAGGTGGCGCAAGCCCTTGAGGCGGCAACGCCGCGTCAGGTGGTGATCGCCGGAGCCGAGGCCCATATCTGCGTGCTGCAAACGGCGCTCGGACTGTTGAAGCAGGGGGTCGAGGTATTCTGGCTGGTCGAGGGTTGCGTCAGCCGACGCGGGGAGGAGGCCAGACTCGCCGGCGAGCGGGCCCGTCAGGCCGGCGCCCAGTTGGTCAGCGCTGACATGGTCGCCTACGAATGGCTCGAGCGCTGCGATGACCAGGCCTTTCGTGAGGTGCATCGTGAATTGCTGCGGCCCAGGGCGTCGCGGCCGCTGCGACTCGGGACCTGAGGATCCGGAGCTGAGGACCTTGAACCGAGGATGGTGACTAGAGTCTCTTGAAGACAGGGTTTTGAAGACAGTGTCTTGGAAAGAGGGGGAAAACAGCCCCTGAAACTGGGCCCCTGAAAAAAGATCCGGGAAGCCCTCCCGGAAGAGGGCTTGTCATGCCGGGCCCCGGCGCTTCGGCCGCTGCCTCAGGCGGGGGTGTCGCGGGTGAACACCAGGGTGCTGCCCTCGGATTCGGCGGCGCTGAAACGGTAGCCGGCCACGTTGAAGTCCTTGAGGCCTTCCTTGTCATCCAGGCGCTGCTGAATCATCCAGGCGGCCATCAAGCCACGTGCCTTCTTGGCGTAGAAGCTGATGATCTTGTACCGATCGTTTTTCCAGTCCTTGAACACCGGTGTGACCACGTCTGCGTTGAGGTTCTTGGCGTCGATGGCCTTGAAGTACTCGTTGGAGGCCAGGTTGACCAGCACCGGGGAGCCACTGCGCGTGACTGCGGCATCCAGCTCGGCGGTCAGCAGCGGCTTCCAGAACGCATAGAGGTCCTTGCCCCGCTCGTTGGCAAGCCGAGTGCCCATTTCCAGTCGATAGGGTTGGATCAGGTCGAGTGGGCGCAACAGGCCATATAGACCAGACAGAATCCGCAGATGGTCCTGAGCGAAGGCATTGTCGTCATCGCTGAAGGTGTCTGCCTGCAAGCCGACATAAACGTCGCCCTGAAAGGCTTGGGCCGCGACCTTGGCGTTGTCCGGCGTGAAGGGTGTCTGCCACTGACCAAAGCGCGCTGCATTGAGGCCAGCGATCTTGTCACTGACCCCCATCAGCTCCGAGATCCTGGCCGGGCTGTAGCCCCTCAGGATGTCGATCAATTCGCGAGAATGCTCGAGATAGTCGGGCTCCGTCCAGGTGGCGGTGGTGGCCGGGGTCTCGAAATCCAGCGTTTTGGCAGGTGAGATCACGCTCAGCATGGGCGGGCTCCTGGGGTCGTTATAGGCCGTCAATCAAAGAGGGGTAGTGTATCAAGCCCCGGCGAAGGCCGGGGCTATGATGCAGATAAGGCCAGAGTATCAGGCTAGCTGGCTCACGCCCTTATGCCTGGGACGTCATGGCAAGGGCGTGCGCCAATGGTGTGTCGAAGGAAAGTCGCAGCTCACGACAAAGCCTAGGCCTTGATCAGGGGCTAGGGTTCGGGATCCGCTGGTGGATCGCCTCGATGCCCTCCAGCACCTCTTCCGACAGTGTCAGTGCCTCCGAGGCCAGGTTGCTCTCCAGCTGATCCATGGTGGTGGCGCCGATGATGTTGCTGGTCAGGAAGGAGCGGGAGTTGACGTAGGCCAGTGCCATCTGGCCCGGGTCGAGGCCGTGCTCGCGTGCCAGCGCCACGTAGGCTTCGGTGGCGGCCGTGGCCTGTTCGGAGCTGTAGCGGCTGAAACGGTCCCACAGCGTCAGGCGTGCGCCCTCTGGGCGAGCGCCGTTCAAGTACTTGCCCGTCAGCACGCCGAAGGCCAAGGGAGAGTAAGCCAGCAGGCCCACTTGCTCGCGCTGGGCAATCTCCGCCAGCCCGACTTCGAAGGTGCGGTTGAGCAGGCTGTAGGGGTTCTGGATCGATGCCACCCTGGGTACGCCGAGAGTGTCAGCCAGCTTAAGACAGCGCATCACCCCCCAGGGCGTCTCGTTGGACACGCCAATGGCACGTACCTTGCCCGCGTCGACCAGTTCTTTCAGGGCCGACAGCGTTTCCTCTAAAGCGGTAGCCTGCTCGTCCTCGTCGTGGGTGTATCCCAGGCGGCCGAAGAAGTTGGTGGAGCGATCAGGCCAGTGCAGCTGGTAGAGATCGACGTAGTCCGTGTTCAGCCGCGACAGGCTGCCATCGATCGCATCGTGCAGGTGCTGGCGGTCCAGGCGAGGGCCGCCGCGGATATGGCTGATACCGGGGCCTGCGGCCTTGGTGGCAATCACCACGTCATCGCGGCTCTGGCGGCCCTTCAACCAGGAGCCGATGTAGGACTCGGTCAGCCCCTGGGTCTCGGCCTTGGGTGGCACCGGGTACATCTCGGCGGCGTCGATGAAATTGACCCCAAAGGCCACGGCTCGGTCGAGCTGGGCGTGGGCTTCTGCTTCCGAGTTCTGTTCGCCGAAGGTCATGGTGCCAAGACAAATGCGGCTGACGTCGATACCGGTAGTGCCGAGAGGGCGGGTCTGCATGGGAGCTCCTTGTGTCGGTGCGTGCACAATGGCACGACCGAACGGTGAATGCTGCATAGCACCGAAATGTTACCTTTGCCCGATATACGTCGCCACCCTCAGGGGTTGAGTCCTCTTCGGGCCAGGCGTATGCTTGCCAACCCGTTGCCCCGGAGGAGTCCGTGGCACCGCAGATTGAACCAGAAGAGCGCCCGTGACACAGGAGGTGTCCGGTCCGACTTCCACGCTTTGGATTCAAGGTTGTTGCCATGCAGCAGGCATCGTCACTGAAGACGCGGCTCGAGTATCGTCTGGCCCAGCAGTTGTTTCATACCCGCTGGCTGCCCCGCTCGCCGCGAACCCAGAGGCTGACCATGCGTCTGTTTCAGCGTTGTGCGGACGCCGGTCATCCGGCGGCTCTATCCCTTTATGGGCACATGCTGTTTCACCGGTCACGGGCTCCCCAAGACAAGGCACGTGGCGCCCGCTACGTGCTTCAGGCCGCTCACGGCGGAGACGCTCGCGCCCAGTATCAGGCCGGGCAAATCCATGAGAATGGGTGCGCCCTGTATCCCGCCCGTCACGACCATGCCGTCACCTGGTACGCCAGAGCCGGCGAGGCCGGTCATGCGCTGGCCGCCGCGCGTCTTGAGCGGGCCTACCGCCATGGAGAGCTGTCGCTGCCCGTTGATCGGGAGCGCGCTGACTACTGGGCATCCTTGGCCCGTCCCGGCCAGGCGCCGGCGACAAGCGACGGTGGAGACGATGTCGCTACCGCTTCGCTGGACAAAGCAGAAGGCCAGCAGCGACACTAGGGTGATCTAGCGCGACCACGGGTTGCGCGCGGGTCCCGGTAAGGCCGATGCGAGCGGCGGTTCAGGCTACCCTGACCGCCGCTGACAGTTTGGGCGTCGGGAAGGGTTTTCGTTGTCGGATAACGTCGAGTCGGCGTTTCGGCCGGCAGTCACTTCGAGGTTCTCAGCCTGTGGCGTTACCGACTCTGCTCGATATCGAGGCGTCTGGTTTCGGGCGCGGTAGTTATCCCATCGAGGTTGGGCTGGCCCGCCCTGATGGCAGTTGCTGTGCCTTTCTCATTCAGCCGCTTGATGAGTGGACCCATTGGGATCCCAAGGCCGAGCTGTTGCATGGCATCTCCCGCGCACGCTTGCAGCGGGAAGGCTACCCCGTGCGGCACGTGGCGCGCTGGCTGAATGATGAGCTGCATCAGGTGGGTATCGCCTATAGCGACAGCTGGGGCTATGACAACACCTGGCTGTCACTCCTCTTTCATCATGCCGGAATGATCCCCGCTTTCCGTCTGGAAGCCTTGAGGCGTTTGCTGGACGAGGCCCAGATGGCCATGTGGAGCGACGTCAAGGAAGCGATGATTGCCGAGCAGGGTATTCAGCGTCACCGAGCCGGTGACGACGCCAAGCTGCTGCAGATGACCTTTGCACGGACCCAGGCGCTCAGTGCGCGACGCTGAGCGCTGGCGTCAGTCAGACAGCTTGTCCACAGTGGCCAGTCAGTGACTGTCTGTGGACAAGTCGTGTTTCAGAGCTCGGCCACCTGGAGCAGCACCTTGCCGGTGTTGGCGTTGGCGTCGACGTGGCGATGGGCGGCCTCGACTTCCTGAATGGGCCATTGGGCATCAATCTGCGGTGTCAGATCCCCGCGCTCTATCCTGGGCCATACGTGGCGTGCCAGCTGATCCAGTATCTTGCCTTTGGCCTGGGGGGATTTGGCGCGCAGGGTGGAGCCGATCAGGCGCTGGCGTTTCATCAGCATTCGCCCTAGATCCAGCTCGGCGTGGCGCCCTCCCATCAGGCCGATGAGCACCAGTCGGCCATCGGCGGCGAGCACGCGCTGGTTGTCTGCCAGATAGCTCGCGCCTACTGGGTCGAGAATCACATTGATCTCGCCAAACGCCTTCACCGCTTCGACAAAACTTCCGTGATGACGATTGACCCCGGACTTGGCACCCAACGCGAGGCAGTGCGCCAGCTTGTCGTCGCTGCCCACGGTGACAAAGCAGGGGTGGTCGAACTCTCGGCATAGCTGAATGGCGGCAGTACCGACGCCGCTGGCGGCCGCGTGGATCAGCACGCGCTCCCCCGGCTCCAGCGCCCCCTCCATGAACAGGTTCAGCCAGGCGGTGGCATAGACCTCCGGCAAGGCAGCGGCCTCGCGCAGGTCCACACCGGCCGGAACGGGCAGGACCTGGCGCTCGTCGACGCACACGCGCTCGGCATAGCCACCGCCGGCCAGCAGGGCACATACGGGCTGTCCACGTCTGAGCTGCTCGACGTCGGGACCGACGGCTGCCACGCGGCCACTGACTTCCAGCCCCAGCACGCTTGAGGCCCCCTCAGGGGGAGGATAGTGCCCGGCGCGTTGCATCAGGTCGGCGCGGTTGACGCCGGCCCAGGCCACCTCGATATGCACCTCTCGACCCTGCGGTGGAGCGAGATCCTGGCTGCGTTGCCACCGTAGCTGGTCGCCGTCTGGTTGAATGGCGTACATGTGACATCCTCCTTGTCGGTGTTCAGTGGTGGCGCAAGGCGCCGAGTCGACGGCTCCGTGGTCAGCCCGGCAGATGGGCCAGCCGTTGCTCCAGTTGGTCCAGTAACTCGTCCGGGGTAGCGGCCGTGACCAGCGTCTGCAAGGTACGGGCATCCAGGAAGCCCTGGGCAACGCCGGCTTCCAGAAAGTCCAGCAGCGGACGGTAGAACTGGCAGCTATCCAGGATGCCGATCGGCTTGGCGTGCAGTCCCAGGTAGTGCCAGGTCCAGGTCTCGAAGAATTCTTCCAGCGTGCCGATGCCACCAGGCAGCATGACGAAGGCGTCGGCACTGGCTGCCATCTGGGCCTTGCGCTCGTGCATGTCGGCGACCCTGATCAGCTCGCTGAGACCCGTGTGGGCCAACTCCCGATCCACCAGATGATGGGGCATGACGCCAACGACCTGGCCACCGGCGTCCAGCGCTGCATTCGCCAGCGCCCCCATCAGGCCGACGCTGGCGCCCCCGTAGACGAGTCCATGTCCGCGCTCGGCCAGGCGACGGCCAAACATGCGTGTGTCGTCGATAAAGCGTGGATCTTCTCCCTGGCGCGAGCCGAGATAGACGCAGATCTGGGCCATTTGAGGCCTCCCTGAGGTAATGATGGGGTCGCGAGGAAGGCCCGAGATGAGGCACGGGCCAGGGGATTACGGCAGCAGGTCGATGATGCCGTAGTGCTCGTCGACCCATTGTCCGATCACATTGTGGCCGCACAGGTGGTGGGCGTACTGCGTGTGCAGGCAGCGAACCTGGTCGTGGTTGGCGATGCCGCCGATTCCTCGCTCGCGCAGCACCCGGTCATAGCCCAGGCGCTCGACCTCGGCGCGCTGGGCGTCGCTCATCAGCGCCCAGCGGGTGTCGATGTAGTCCTGGTGGCTGGCGTGATAGGCCGCGCGAAATTCCTCGTCTTCCTGCAGGCGCGCTTCCAGCGACTTGATCACGCCGGCGGCTTCGATTCTCGACAGCTCGACCTTGAGCAGGTCGGAGCTCAGCCAGAACAGGGTCGGGAAGGGCTTGCCATCGACGATGGGAGCCATGCGCAGGACCAGAGGAGTGCCTTTGCCGTCGGTGGCCGCCAGGGCCTCGATGCCGCGAGGCTCGCGTCCCAGCTGCTCGGCGATGATGGCCATCTGGGCAGCGTCGGGGGTCGTGTCAGGATGGATCACCATCGGGGTTGTCTCTTACAAATTTGGTGGAGCGGCCCACGGCACGGAAGAACGCGCGATTGAGCTGTTCCGGGGTGGGGACATAGGCATGTTCGCGCTCGAGGTACTCGCTGCCTCGTGCGATCAGAACGTCGTAGAGTCGATTGAAGGGCGCATCATAGTCGTAGGGATCAGCACCGAACAAGCGGATGTGCGGGTAGTCCGCGAAGCGCTCGAGAAAGAAGGTCTCGAGGCTGGCCTCAGCCGCGCGGTGGCGCACCTTATCGTCCGGATCGAGCCAGAGGGTATAGCGGATCGCCATGCAGTGCATCCTTGTTGACGTTGCGCCAACCTAGCATTTTTTGCGCCTTAGACCCAGCGTATCAGGACCGCCGCCATCGCCTGGCCGTCGCGCCAGACCCCGTGGCTGCGGGTAGCGCACTAGTGGCAGCGGACTAGCGCACTAGTGGCAACGGACTAGCGCAAGAGCGGAGCCACGGTTGCCCGCGTCAACACCACCAAGTCCTCCGGGGCCAGGCAGATTTCAAGGCCCCTACGTCCTCCGCTGACGTGCATCTGGGGCAGCCTCTGGCAGCTGTCGTCGATGAAGGTAGCCAGGCGCTTCTTCTGCCCAAGGGGACTGATTCCCCCGACGATATAGCCCGTGGCGCGCTCGGCGTCGGCGGGGTCAGCCATGCTGGCCTTGCGGGCGCCCGCCGCGCGGGCCAGCGCCTTGAGGTCGAGCTTGGCAGAGACCGGGACGATGGCCACTACCAGTCGATGGCCGTCCAGATTCGCCAGCAAGGTCTTGAACACACTCTCGGCGTCTAGCCCAAGCTGTTCGGCGGCCTCTTCGCCGTAAGCCGCCGAGCGGGCATCGTGTTCATAGCTCAGTACGCTGAAGTTGACCTTGGCCCTTTCCAGGGCCTTGATGGCGGGGGTCATGGCGATGAAGGTTCCTTGGGGTGGGGCAGGCAGGCCATTATCCGCGAGGCCAGGCGAACGGCCAACCGTACCCTTATCGGATGATCTGGCCTGCCATAGGGGCAACGTGCTCAGGCTTCGGTCATTTCCGCCTCGTGCAGGTGTTCCATCAGCGCCTCACGCAGCGCGCCGGTAATCGGTACCGACGCCTTGGTGTGATGGTCGAAATGCACCAGCACGGTATGGCCGATGTTGGTCATGACCCCTTGCTGGTGCGCTTCCTGGGTCACGGTAAAGGAACTCTTGCCGAGTCGCGACAGATAGGTGCGGATCTCGATGTCGTGACCGTAATGAAGCTCAGCCCGGTAGTCGATCTCCATGCGCGCCATGATCAGCCGCCACTTGGCGGGATCCAGGTCTGGAGTGAACAGCCGGAACAGCTCGTTGCGGGCCAGCTCGAACCAGGCCGGCAGGCGTGTGTTGTTAATGTGGCCGAGGGCATCAGTGTCGTAGAAAGCGGGCTCGATGGTGCGGGTCAGCATGGACATTCTCACGTGCAGGAAGGTGTGCTTCAGGATTGACCCAAGCAAGCGCTAGGTCAAGCCCGCTTCCAGGTCACGACGTGCGCTGCTGGCGCCGACGATGGCGGCGAGCTGCCCACCACTGTTGCAGTCGCATCCAGCCCAGCAGCCACAGCGTGGCGGCGACGAAGCCCAGCAGCGTGCCCTGCCAAAGTCCCATCGTCGCGTAGGTCAGCGATACCACCAGGGCATAGCACAGCAGTGAGCCAAGACCGGCAGGGTAGTGCTTGATGACCGTGGCCACTGGAGCGGTACCCTGGGTCAGGTGCAGAATCACTAGAAAGGGGTACATGGTCACCGGGAAGGCGGCCATGACCCCGGCCCAGGCGCTGGGAACTGCGTGGGCAAGACCGGTGATCAGGAAAATGATGGCGGCAGCGAGCCCAGCCCGGAGTGCCAAGGCAGGCCAGGAAAAGCCACCCTTGGGACTGGCCTTGATGTCCGGGACCCCGCGATAGAGCCAAGTGAAGAGCGCAATGGCGACGAGGGTGATCAGGGTTCCGCTGATGCGATTGAGGTCGAGCTGGGTCAACAGACTGCTGGCGGCCAGCCAGGCAACGAGCCCTCCCGCAGTGCCCGTCAGGACTCCTTTGAGGCCATCCCCACGGGCCGCGAGCAGGTAGCCGCCGCCCAGCGCCAGGGTGGCCGTGAAGCCTGCCAGGGTATGCACGGCGCTATCAGCGGCAAACTGGGGGGAAAGCTCCAGCCCGATAAAGAACAGGGCGATGGCCGTGCCCAGGGGATAGCCGGAGAGCAGTCCAGCGACGCGAGTGCTGACTCTTTCGGCGATGACTGACAGGCCGAGCACGACGCCGATGGAAATGAGCAACTTGGCCAGCTGCCAATGGAAGGGAACGTCCATAAGAAAAATGCGATCCTTAAGCTATCGTTAAAGCATGATGCCGATCCGGGAGGTCGACATGACAGAGCTGTCGCCGCCGCCGCGCCCCGAATGTTGCGAGCTGTGTGAGCGAGCCGCGCCCTTGACCAAGCACCATTTGATCCCGAGGTCACTACACGGCAAGGCGCGCTATCGACGGCGGCACGACCGCGTCGAGCGACTGACGGCCATCCTGTGGGTATGTCATGGTTGCCATCGCCACTTGCATGCGGTGCTCAGCGAGAGGGAGCTGGCGGACCATTATCGCAGTCGAGACGCGCTGCTGGCACACCCTGATATTCGTTCCTTCGTCGAATGGCTGGCGACCAAGCCCGCTGGATTTCGGCCGAAGCGACCGACCCGGCGGCGGCAATGATCTGGTCGCGACGGCGACGCGGCGGGGTTATACCAGGCGCAATCCCTGACGGTCCGTCCAGGCTGCTGTCAGGGCCGGTGCCAGGGATTCCCGGAGGTGCTCCGGCAACGCATCCAGTGCCTGGTCGCGGCTGGTGAATTCACGATTGCGCAGCCAGCAGTAAGCCCATGCGCAGGCCTCGTCTTCATCTCCTGGCGTCGGGCGAGCGGGCATCTGGACCAGCAGGAACAGAGCGGTGCGCACCGCCCAGTGAGGGGGTAGGTCCTCGTCCTGGCGGTCTGCCCACAGAGCAAGCGTCGCGCCGTCGGGAGTTTCGCCCGGCTCGCCGAGTCCCGCCACCCTGGCCGTTTCGGCCAGGATCAATGCCAGTCGATCGGGATCACCGCGACCCAAGGCCAGCCATTGGCCAATCAGCGCCGGCATTCCGCGACACACCTTGGCGAAGAATCCGTGATGCGGCATGGTGCTTGTCATGGAAAATGCGTCCTTCAAATACTTGGCCAGGGTAACCTGGTAATCGAACAGCCATCGTCAGGGAGATGACCATGAACTTCGATTTTGCCACGCCGATTGATCGACGGCAGCCCCGGGATGCCGATCAGTGCCCGCCGTGGCCGTCACAGAAGTGGCATCGCTACGCCGATGACGTGCTGCCGCTGTGGGTGGCCGATATGGATTTTCGTTCACCCCCTGCGGTGATTGATGCCCTGTCAGAGCGCGTCGGTCACGGGGTCTACGGCTACGGCAAGGTGCCAGAAAGCCTCGAGCAGGCGCTGGTCGACTGGAGTCGCGAGCACTACGGCTGGGAAATCTCCCCCCGCTGGCAGCACTGGTTGCCGGGGGTGGTGCCTGCCCTTCATCTGGCGAGCTTGGCATTTACCGAGCCAGGCGATGGGGTGCTGACGATTACCCCGATCTATCCTCCTTTCCTGCAGGTGGCCGAACGAACCGGTCGCCTGGCGCAGCAGGCCGAGATGACGCCGCCGGGGTCACCAGGAGAGTCCTGGACGCTGGACCTGGATGCCATCGAGGAGGCCATCACCGAGCGCACACGACTGCTGTTATGGTGCCATCCCCATAACCCCACCGGGCGCCAGTGGCGACGGGACGAGCTCGAAGGCCTGGCAGCGCTGGTCGAGCGCCATCAACTGATCGTGGTGTCCGACGAGCTGCATTGCGATCTGCTGCTTGAAGACGGGGCGCGACACGAGCCACTGGCGGCCGCACTGCCGCAGCTTGCCGAGCGCACCGTGACGCTGTGGGCACCGTCCAAGACCTTCAATCTGGCGGGACTCACCGCTGCCTGCGCGGTGATACCCGATGGGCGATTGAGGCAGCGTTTTCGTGACCGGGCAAAAGGGCTGATGCCGGACGCCAATGTGTTGGGACTGGTAGCGGCAGAGGCCGCCTATCGTCACGGCGAGCCCTGGCGCCAGGCGCTGCTGGAAGTGCTTCGAGAAAATCGCCAGCAATTGGCCGAGCATGTGGCCGACTGGCCGGGTGTGGTCTGTGCGGCTCCGGAATCTACCTATCTGGCGTGGCTGGACCTGCGGCAGTCGGCGCTGTCGGGCCAGGAGTCACCCGCCAAGGTGCTGCTCGAACGCGCTGGCGTGGCGTTGTCAGACGGGGCCGACTTTGGCTGGCCGGGCTTTGTCAGGCTCAACTTTGGTACCACCGCCGCCCAGCTGGGTGAGGCCTTGGCGCGGATGGATCGTGTGCTCGCTGGCTGACCATGTCGGCAGCCGTGCACCCGCTAGACACCAGCAGGGCCCATCAAGGGCCCTGCTGGTGGTTGCTGGCAGACGCTGCCGGGTGAGGGGGGGCGGTATTCCGCCTTCAGTACAGCAGGGCGAACAGCTTGCGCCGGTAGCTGACGGTCAGCGGATGGTCTGCCCCCAGGGCGTCGAACACCCGTAGCAGGGTCTTGCGAGCCAAGTCATCGCCGTAACTACGATCACGCTTCATGACCGTGAGCAGTCCTTCCAGGCCGTTCTCATAGTCACCGTCGGCGACCTGGCGCAGGGCCCTCTGGTAGTGGGCTTCACTGTCATCGCGCCCTTCCAGAGACGCGAGTGTGGCCGCATCGGGGGCTTCCTCGCTGAACTCGATGCTGGCACGAACGCCTCGGGCCTCGGGGCCGTCGCGATCCTCTGGCGCTAGGGCGTCGAGCAGCTGGCGTGCCTCGTCATTACTGCCCTCTGCGACCAGAACCTTGGCCAGCTGGATACGATAGGCCACATGGTCAGGATATTGCTCGCTCAGCCCCTGGTAGATGCCGCGCGCCGTCGCGGTATCGCCGGACGCCAGGGCCTGCTCTGCCTGTTCCTCGGGACTTGCGGGGGCATCTTCGGGAGCCGGAAAGTAGCGTGCGAGCCACTCACGGATGTCCTTTTCAGGCAGCGCACCCTGGAAGTGGTCGACCAGGCCGCCCTGGCTGATCAACTTGACGTCGGGCACCGAGCGCACGCCCAGCTGGCCTGCGATGTCCTGGTTGTCGTCGATGTTGAGCTTGGCCAACAGAAAGGTGCCGCGATACTCGCGCGTCAGCTTTTCCAGCACCGGCATCAGGTTCTTGCAGGGTTCGCACCAGGGGGCCCAGCAGTCGAGGAGGATCGGCACGCGCATGGACAGTTCCAGCACCTGCTGAATATTGCTGCGATCAACGTCGAAGATCAGTTCGCTGTCGGCCGGCCCCTGGGTAGCGGCCTCTGCTTGGCCAGCGCTGTGCTGGGCGGGTTCGGTGCTCAACGGCTCGCCGGTGCGCGGGTCGACGATTGGCATGGGGACGCAACCTTGTCTGATAAGTGGATAGAGCTAAGAGATGCGGTCGCTGGTCGCCGACTTCAAGGCCTGTCGCAAGGCCGTTGATGAGCGCTATGCGACTAAAGATGGAGGTTAAATGGGACTTAGTCTTCTGCTAAATAGACCCATGTTTCGCGTGGGGCGGCATAACACTCGTAGCCGAGTGAACGTGCGTGTCGAAGGATGGGGCTGCGCCGGCCCGGCGTCCGATCAGCAAGGCGTCGAGATAGCAGTGGCGCACAAGAAAACGGGGCAATCTCAAGAGATTGCCCCGTTTCATGATGTTTGGTAGCGGGGACCGGATTTGAACCGATGACCTTCGGGTTATGAGCCCGACGAGCTACCAGACTGCTCCACCCCGCATCAACGAGGACGAAGTATACGGATTTTTTGGCCCACGTCAACCCTGTGCGAATTCGCGTGAGATGGCTCGTACCGGTTGAGCGCAGTGGTCCATACTGGGGGGGCTGTCATGGAAATGTCAGTGGCGGACGCTAGCCTGAAGATGACCTTCGGCTTGCCCCGAAGCGTGTGACGTCCACGACGTGTTGCGCGTCATTCGTGACAGGGCTGTCGTCAGGTGTCAGGTTGGTGGCAGGTGGGCGCAACGTGGCAGGAGGCCACGCGCGATGCCTTGACACACTGTGATGAGGATCGTCTCCCGCCGATCCGTCCCAACGTGCTTGCTACAACGTGCTTGTTACAACAAGGTCCGTCGGCAAACGGCGGAAGCATAGACAATCAGGGAGGTCGTCAATGACTCAGCAAAAGCCCGTCGCATGGGTCACCGGTGGCACAGGTGGTATTGGAAGTGCCATCTGTCGCGAACTGGCGGATGCCGGTTATCAGGTGCTGGCCGGTTACAACAACCCCGAGAAGGCCAAGTCCTGGTTGGAGGCTCAGAAGTCTGATGGTTACGACAATATCGACGTTGCCGGTATTGACCTGACCGATTTCGAGGCGTGCCAGAACGGTGTAAAGAAGATCGAGGAACAGTATGGTCCGATCGCGGTGCTGGTGAACTGCGCTGGCATCACCAAGGACGGCACCATGAAGAAGATGTCGCCCGATCAGTGGAACCTGGTCATCGACACCAATCTGAATAGCGTCTTCAACACCTGCCGTAGCGTCATCGAGAGCATGCTCGAGCAGAATTACGGCCGCATCATCAACATTTCGTCCATCAATGGGCGCAAGGGGCAGTTTGGACAGGTCAACTACTCCGCCGCCAAGGCGGGTATGCACGGTCTGACCATGGCGCTGGCTCAGGAAACCGCCACCAAGGGGATTACCGTCAACACCGTCTCTCCTGGCTATATCGCCACCGACATGATCATGAAGATTCCGGAGAAGGTGCGTGAGGCGATTCGCGAGACGATCCCGATGAAGCGCTACGGCACGCCGGAAGAGATCGGGCGCCTGGTCAGCTTCCTCGCCAGCAAGGACAACGGCTTTATCACCGGTGCCAACATCGACATCAATGGTGGCCAGTTCATGGGCTGAACCCTCTCGTGTCGGAGCTTGGCAGGCTCCGACGTCATTTGGTCGGTCGGCCATGTCGTCGACGACAACCCGCGAACGCCAATGACAGAGCGGCAACAACAGAAAAGCGAGGCGCAAGCCTCGCTTTTCTGTTGTTGGGCTCTGGAGGGGGGCTGCGACGTCGCCTTGTCTCCCCCGAACTTACCGCAGCGCTATCACGGCGGCGGCAGCTGGCGCAGTCCATCAAGCAGCGCGTCCAACTCCTGAACCTCCTTGTCCCACAGCTGGCGGGATACCGGCCCGGTGGCCAGCAACCCACACAGTACCGACAACAGTTCTTCCTCCCGTGTGGGCATCTGGCCAAGACTGTCGTTGAGACGGTCTACCTGGATGGCCAGGCGCAGGGGTTCGTCATGCTGGCCTATAGGTTGGCCCGCCAACAGTGCCAGGTGCACGCGCAACCGCGCCAGCCGCTCGGCGACGCTGTCCAGAGAGTCCGGGGAGCGGCGTGCGGCATTGCGTTCGGCGTGTGCGGTGGCCAGTTCATTGGGGAGCGTCAGCGTGTCGGGAATCAACACATCCCCGCACTGCTGTCCGGCGAGACAGGCATCGTCGGCTTTCAGGTGCTCCAGAATTAGCGGCTTGAGCTGGTGCCAGCGGCTGACCGTTTCTGCTACCGCGATACGTTCAAGCCGCTCGCGGCGAGCGCGGACGATGCCCGTCCAACGTTTACGCATTCCCTCGCTGCGTCGTCCCGAGGGCAGCGGTTCCAACGCGTTGGCTTCGTCGACGGCCTTATCGAGCCAGTCCGCCTCCTCACTGGTGGTCGGTTGCCAGGCGTCGACGCGATCGATCAGCGCCTGCATGCGATCCAGTCGATCTTTTGCTCGCTGAGCCCGGTCGTCTCGTTCCGCATCGCGCTGGGCAAAGATCTGATCACACAGCTGGCGGAATTCGCGCCACAGGGTCTGCTCTTCACCCTTGGGTGCGCGCCCGAGTTCGCGCCAGCGCTGTTGCAATGCCTTGGCCTGTTCGCCCCGTTGGCGGGCGGCCAGTGACGTCTCCAGCAGCGACCTGGCCTGGTCGATAAGCGCGCGCTTGGATTCGGCAATCTCGTTGGCACGACGATCGATCAGCGCCTGCAGCTGATGACGGATGCGGCCAAACCGCCGGCCGATAGCCTCGGCTTGATCCCGGGGCACCGGGGCAGTGCGTCGCCATTGATCGCGGGCGTGTTCGCGAATGTCCCGCAGGGCATCTGGGTCGGCGTGGTGAGAGGGCTGCGCCAGCAATGCTTCGAGCTGATCGCACAGGGCGATGCGCTCAGCCAGGTTGGCCTCCCTCAACTGCTGCTGCTGTTGGCGCCAGCCAGCCAGGGACTCGCGAATGCGGTCAGAGGCGGCACGAAAGCGCTCTGACTGCTCCTTGTTGGCTGCGGCATCGGCCAGGGCTTTCCATTCCTTGACCAGCTGGCGGTGTCGGCGGTCCCGATCCCGATCGCTCAGGGTGCTGTCCTGCTCCAGAGCCTCGATGGCCTGGCACAGTTGCTCACGTTTGGGGCCTGCGACGAAACCGCGCCAGTCGCGTAGTTCTGCCAGCCTGGCACCCAGGCGCTTGAGCCGGCTTCGTTCCGACTCGGCTGAGGCGGGCAGGGCCTCGGCCAGGTGACGCAGGCGTTGATGCAGTCGGCTGGCCCCCTTGAAGGAGCCCTCATCCAGCAGCGCGTCAAGGCGGTCGAGTTCTTCAGCGAAACGTGCCAGCTGCTCTGCCGACGGCGCCGGGGCGGCCAGGTCGCGCTCCAGCCGCAGGTAGTGACGAGCCCGTGCGAGCCGCGGCTCTGGCGGCAGGTTATCAGGCCAGCGGCAGGCCTCCACGAGCTGTCTGAGGGTGGCTTCGTCGCCGCTCTTGATGGCCTCTTCCATTGCCGGAGAGCGCTCCACCAGGCGCTGATACGCCTGGTTGATGTTGTCAAAGGTCTTCAGGGCGGCGTCGTAGCGCTGGCGCAGCGCGTCGTCGGCCAGGTGAATCTCCGATAGCGCCTGCCAGCGGCTGGCCAGCAGCTGCTTCTGTGCTCGCAGGCTGGCTAGATCCTGCTCGCCCACATGGTCGCCCTGATACAGCGCGGACAAACTCTCTTCCAGCGCCATGACCAGCGCTTCGCGATCGTGGTCGGCCTGCTCGCGGCGCTGTCGATCGGCACGCAGCGCATGCTCCTGGGCTTCGTGATCGTGGATGACCTTGCGACAGCGTAGACAGGCTTCCTGATAGCGCCTTTCCTGCTGGTCCTCGGGCAGATCGGGCAATTTGAGCCACTCGCGCTCCAGATGGCGGAAGCGACCTGCATATAGCGGCTCCCAGGCGGCCCGAGCATGCTGTTCCAGACTCTGCAATAGCTGCTCGCGTCGCTCCTTCGCCTCGGCCACGGCGTCAGCGTCGGCGCGCAGGCGTCCTAGCCGTTCCTTGGCATTGCGGGCGACATGGCGATCACGGCGAGCTGCCTGCACCAGCTGCTTGAGACCCTCTTCGGACGTCACTCGCTCGGCGGCAGCGTGGCGCACGGCGGCGATGCCGTTGTCGCAGGCCTGGCGAATCAAGGCCTGTTCGTCATCGAGTCGAGCCAGGGCACTGAGCCGAAGCTGCTGGTTATCACCCTGGAGGGCAATTTGCTCAAGCAGCTGGGGATCGTCCAGGCCGTCTACCAGGCGCTGGCGCTGGCTGAGTTCGATACCGCCCTGGCGACCGATCAGCAGGCTGATCAGCTGGCGGTCGAGTTCGCGGGAGCCATGACGCGCTCTCAGTGCCAGCAACTGCTGGGGGTCTTCCAGGCGTGCCACGGCTGCCTGCCGAACCTCGGGTTCCGGGTCCTGCACAAGGGTTTCGAGCGCATCGCGCTGGCCATGGGGGTCGAGCCGCTCGGCAGCATCGCGTCTTACCTTGGGATCGGGGTGTCGCCAGCGAGGCGAAAAGAGTCGGCGGAGGAGTCCAGACATGGGGCTTCCTGAAGAAAAATAGACGGTGACGAGACTGCCTCATCATCTTGTTGTAGCGACCGGCTTGTCATGGCAGCCCTGGGTGCCAGGCGTGGAAGACGGTAGAGATCAATCTAAGCATGCGCGCCAGCATCAGAAAAGGTCTCTGCCGAGGCGTGTGGCTGATTGGAGACACTGACAAGGACCCGTTAGAGGCTTATGATCGGTTGCAGGACCGGGTGCTCTGGCATAGCTTGAGAGCAATCCCCGACCAACACCCGACGTGGAGTTCGGCAATGAGCCTCAAAGTGGACAGGGACAGCATGGCGTTTACGTTCAAGGGCGGGATGCTGCCCATGACGGTGATGGAGCTTTCCAGCGCCGATCCCGAGGAAATTCGTGATCAGCTGGCGGGCAAGCTATCGCAGTCGCCTGCTTTCTTTCAGCATACGCCGGTAGTGCTCAGTGTCGAGAAGCTCGACGAGCCGCACCTGGCACTGGAGCGCATCTGCGCCGTGTGTCGCGCGCACAAGCTGCTGCCGGTGGCGGTACGTGGGGGCACTGACCCGGTCAAGCAGTCGGCATGGGCACTAGGCCTTGGCTGGTTTCCTCCCCAGGACGCGGCGCGGGCACGCACGCTGGAAAGCGTGCCCACCCAGGATGACGAGCCCGAGGTGGCGGATAGCGAGGTCGCTGACATCGGGGCCGAGGACGTCACGACGGCGTTGCCCCGTGGCGGACGCGTGTTTCGTGGCACCGTGCGTTCCGGCCAGCAGATCACTGCTCCCGATGGCGACCTGACCGTGATTGGCGCCGTCAACGCCGGTGCCGAAGTGCTGGCGGCGGGCAATGTTCACGTTTATGGCGCGCTGCGGGGACGGGCGCTGGCGGGCATCCATGGGGACCATCAGGCAGGCATCTTCTGCCGTGAACTGCACGCTGAATTATTGTCCGTCGCGGGCAACTACAAGCGTCTTGAGGACATTGATCCTCAGCTGCTGGGGTCATCGGTGCAGGTAGTGCTGAGTGACGACCAGCTAGGGATTACCGCGCTCAAGTAGGCCCACGATGGCATGAACCGTTAATGGCCTGGCCACCCGAGTGGCCACACAGGACCAACAACATTACGACGACAGGATGCGACACTTGGCCAAGATCATCGTTGTGACCTCCGGAAAAGGTGGGGTCGGCAAGACAACCAGTGCGGCAGCCATAGCGACTGGCTTGGCGCTGCGAGGCAACAAGACCGTGGTGATCGACTTCGATGTCGGTCTCCGAAATCTGGACCTGATCATGGGCTGCGAGCGCCGTGTGGTCTATGACCTGGTCAACGTCATTCAGGGCGAGGCAGGACTCAATCAGGCGCTGATCCGCGACAAGCGGGTCGACAACCTGCACATCCTGCCGGCCTCACAGACCCGGGACAAGGACGCTCTGACCCAGGAAGGGGTCGAGAAGGTGCTCGAGACCCTGACCAAGGATTTCGATTACATCCTGTGCGATTCGCCTGCCGGGATCGAGCGCGGTGCTCAGCTGGCCATGTACTTCGCCGATGAGGCGATCGTGGTCACCAACCCGGAAGTCTCGTCGGTACGGGACTCCGATCGTATTCTCGGCCTGCTGTCGTCGAAGACGCGGCGCGCGGAGCAGGGCAAGGACCCGATCAAGGAACACCTGCTGATCACCCGCTACAACCCGGGTCGTGTCGATCAGGGGGACATGCTCAATCTTGATGATATTCGCGAGATCCTTGCCATCGATCTGGTCGGGCTGATTCCCGAGTCCGAGGCCGTGCTGCGGGCGTCTAACCAGGGCGTTCCTGTGACCCATGACGATAGCAGCGATGCTGGCCAGGCCTACATGGACACGGTCAGCCGCTTGATTGGCGAAGACGTGCCGCTGCGCTTCCACGAATACCAGAAGAAGGGGCTGCTGAGCCGTATGTTCGGAGGGGGAGGTCGCCGGTGAAACTACTCGATTTCCTGAAGCGAGAACGCAAGAAGTCCGCGTCTGTCGCCAAGGAGCGGCTGCAAATCATCGTCGCCCACCAGCGTAGCCAACGGGGCCAGCCCGATTTCCTGCCGATGCTGGAAAAAGAGCTGCTGGAAGTCATCCGGCGCTACGTTGAAGTGGATGACGATGCGATCAATATGTCGCTGGACAGCGAAGACAACTGCTCTGTGCTTGAGCTTAACGTGACGCTGCCCCGCAGCTGAGCCTGCGGAGCCCGCCATCGGCGGGCAAGCGGTTGCGGCGAGTCGCTCTGGCGAGCGGCTCGCCGTTTGCGTTTGATGGCGCCGACAACCGCCCCGAGCTTGGGCGACTCTGTGGCGACGCGTGGTGATGGGGGGTTATCTGGCTGAGTCAGGCGCCTGCCTGTGCTAGGCTGGCGGGCTCAAGCAGCCCGCGTGGAGACACTATCGCCATGGCGCAGCCGAAAGCCGCTCCGCTCACTTTTCTGTGGCACGACTACGAGACCTTTGGTGCCGATCCTCGGCGTGATCGCCCCTCGCAGTTCGCTGCTATCCGTACCGACGCCGAGTTCAATGAAATAGGTGAACCGGTGGAGCTGTTCTGCAAGCCTGCCGATGACGCTCTTCCGCATCCGATGGCGTGCCTGATTACCGGAATCACGCCTCAGCAGGCCCGGCGCCAGGGCCTGCCGGAGGGCGAGTTCGCGGGTGCCATTCAAGATGAGATGAGCGTGGCTGGCACCTGCGCGGTGGGCTACAACAGCCTGCGCTTCGATGATGAAGTCAGTCGGCATCTGTTCTACCGCAACCTGCTGGACCCCTATGCCCGAGAGTGGCAGAACGGTAACTCACGCTGGGATCTGATCGATGTCGTAAGGGCGTTTCACGCGTTGAGACCTGAAGGTATCGAATGGCCGACCCGGGAAGATGGCAGTCCCAGCTTTCGCCTCGAGGACCTGACCGCCGCCAATGGTATCGAGCATGTAGGCGCCCATGATGCTCTGGCCGATGTGCGCGCCACCATTGCCCTGGCGAGACTGCTGCGCAACGCCAATGCCAACCTGTTCGACTACCTGCTGTCATTGCGGGCCAAGCGCGAAGTGCGCAAGCGCCTGGATGCGACCCAGCGCAAGCCGATCGTGCATATTTCACGTCGCTACCCGGCCAGCCGCGCCTGCGGGGCTCTGGTGCTGCCTCTGGCTGAACATCCGACCAACCCCAACGGGATCATCGTCTACGATCTGTCGTTGGATCCAGAGGATCTTCTGCGGCTATCACCCCAGGAGATTCGTGCCAGAGTGTTTGTCAGCAACGACGACCTGGCGGAAGGAGAAAGCCGTATCCCGCTGAAGGTGGTGCACATCAACAAGTGTCCGGTGATCTTCCCTCCCAGCGCGCTCAAGGACGTGTCGGGTCCTCAGCAGGGAGAATACGGCGATATCGTGGCACGTATGGGCTTGGACATGGAGGCCTGTCGTGGTCACTATCAACGTCTTTCCCGCGATCCGGATATCGCCGCCAAGGTCCAGGAGGTGTTTGCCGAAGGACCGCCGGAGCCGCCGCGCGATCCTGATCTAATGTTGTATTCCGGTGGTTTTTTCTCACCGGCAGATCGACAGCAGATGGAGCGGGTGAGGGCAGCTGATCCTTGGGATCTGGTCGATGCCCATTTTGCCTTCCAGGATCCACGTCTGGAGGAAATGCTGTTTCGCTACCGTGCGCGCAGCTACCCCGACACCCTGACGGGGGAGGAGCAGGCGCGCTGGGAGAGTTTCCGCTGGGAACGCATGAACGATGCCGCGCTGTCGAGCCTGACTCTGAAGGACTTTGCGCGGGAGATCGAGCGTCTCAATCAGACCTCGCTGAGTGATCGTGAGCGTCAGGTCCTGGAGGAAATGGTGATGTTTGTGGAGTCCATTATGCCGGCACAGGCGTTCGGATAACGGCGACGTCGCAACCGGCGACATCACGCGACCGGTGGAGCTATCTGTGCCATCAAAACGCCCGGCCTGGACGTCATCGTCCGAGCCGGGCGTTGTCGTGTCTGACGGTGACGCTGGGCGCGCCACCGCCATGTCAGCGGCCTGTCAGGTCAGGGGGTGTCGACCTTGACCGCCTGGGCGGACTCCTCTTCGCCGCGCGGCGATAGCGGTGCCTCTTCGTTCCCCGGCAGCACCTCCAGCTCGCCCTTGAGCGCCATGATATCGCTGGGAGTGGCGCCCGGATCGAAGGCGACGTCCACCACCGCGTTGTCGCGCAGTGCCTGCCAGCTAGGCAGCAGGTCGGCAAGCGTCACGTCCAGCACCGCTGCTGCCAGGCGCTCACGGCGGTCGAAGTGGGTATCGCCGAAGGATAGTGCACGCCACAGCCGATTGGTGCGCTCTTCCAGCCCGGCATCGCGCTGGGTAATTTCGTCATGGACCGCTTGACGGTAGGTGGCCAGGGTCGCTTCGTCGAGTCCCTCAAGCTGGGCGGGAACCTGGTCAAGAAAGTCATCGACGTGGGTTTTCAGCTCCTCGCTGGGGGTCGAGGGTGACTGCACCAGCAAGCTGATGCCAGGTGCATGCAGAAGCGGGGAATAGCCCGCATTGACGATATAGCCGAGCTGCTGCTCGGTGCGCAGTCGCTGGTAGAACGGGGTTTCCAAGAGCTTGCCGAGCACCGCAATGCGAGCCTGGGTAGGCAGGCTTTGATCCGGTCCTTGCAGGTAGCGCAGCAGCAACGATTCCTCGCGCTCCGAGTCGGGCGTCAGGCTAGGCAGGTCGGTGGCCTTGAGCACTTCTAGATCGGCGATGGCGTCAGCATCAAGGCCGGGTTCGAGGGCTTCGATGGCCAGCGAGGCTTCTTCTTCTGCGAGGCCGCGAGAGAGGTTGCCGACAGCGAGAAGCTGCAGGTGGAGCTCGCTCAAGAAGAGATCGCGATAGTCGCGCAGGTCCTGTGGTGTAACCTCGGCCAGCGACTCGAGTAACACCTGTGGCGACCACTGCGGGCGGATCAGCGCCTCGGACAGGGTGCGTTGGCCCTGGTGGTAGAGGGGATCGCGAGGGGCGTTGCGCCATTCACGCTCCAGCCCGAAGCGGACCCGCGCGACGCTGTCATCTTCGATGCTGCCTTGCTTGAGCTGGTCGATGACCTCTGCCATGACCCGATCCTGCCGGTCGCGCCAGCCGGTAAAGGACAGGGTCATTCCGCGAGAGTGGGCGTAGGCTTCATACTTCTGCCCGGCCAGCCGCGCCGCGTAGAGGCGTTCATTGAGGCTGTCATTCAGCCAGCCCGCCAGCAGTTGCGTCAGCACCGCCTGGCGTGGCGTCTGGCTGGCGCCGGGATGCTGAAGGCTAAAGCGCCAGGACGCCTTTGGCGTGTCGAACTCGGCGTCCGCCTTGTACCACGCATCCGCCTGATCGGTGTCGGTGATGAGAGTGGGTCGTTCGGCGTGATCTTCCAACAGGGCAAGATCTTCGGCGATGAACGGGTTAGGAGCGGGCAGCGCCAGGCCGTCCAGCGGCTCCGCCGTCGACGTCGGCAGCGCTACCTGTTGCCAGCGGGTGTTGTAGTAGGTGGTGCGCTGGTCGCCCTCCACCTCTGGGCCGCTGTACAGCCGAATCATGTTGTCAGGACGCAGGGCGCCGAGCCATTGTCGAACCTCTTCGACGTCCAGCCCATCCATGCGGTAGCCGGCGCGATTGACGTCTTCCAGCGGGTAGTGCGTCAAGCTGATGGACAGGCGCATGGCCTCATCCAGCGCATCGCCGTGCTGCTGGAACTGGAACGCTTGTTCCGAAAGACTGGCCTGTTCGTCATAGCGATCATCGCTGACGCCCTCTTCGCGAATGCGCTCGATGGCGGCAAACAGGCTGGCCTGAATGCGCTCGAGCTGCTGGCGGCCTTCCGGTGTCAGGCTGATATCCACCGCCAGCAAGGCATGCTGGCCATCACCGCGGGTCACTCCCGCTGACAGGCCATCGGCCCAGCCAGCATCACGCAGTCGACTCAGCAGGCTGCCGGGCCCCTCGTGGCCGATCAGGTTGGCAATGTAGCTGGCGGGCTTGCGCTGGTAGCTGAGGACCGGGTCGGGGACCGGAAACAAGAAGCTGACGCGACGGGCGTCACGCAACGAGTGGGCCTCTGCCGCCAGCGGCAGTTTGGCCGTATCCACCAGCGGTGTGGTGATCTCGGGCGCCGTCAGGCCGCGATTTGGCACCTCAGCGAAGCGCTCTGCCACCATCCCCTGCAATTGATCGAGGGGCATCGGCGCGACCACCGCCAAATGCATGACGTTGGCGCCGTAGTGGTTCTGGTAGAAGCTCATGACCCGCTCTCGCAGGCTTGGCTCGCCCTCGGGGCGCTCTGCCAAGGTGTCCTTGCTGCCGACGGAGAAGCCAACGGTCGGGTTTGCCGGGTTAAGCAAGCCGTCGAGTACCTCGTTCTCACGACGGGCATCGTCGCGCAGCCGTGCCTGGTACTCGGAGTGGACGACATTGCGCTCACTGCCTAGCTGGTCTGCATTGAACAGCGGGTCGACGAAGAATCGGCTGAAGCGGTCCAGGGCGCCCTCAAAGGCGTCCGCTTCCACATCAAAGAAGTAGTTGGTGTTGAGCGACGCAGTGAAGGCGTTATGACGGCCACCGTGGCGACTGATGTAGCCCTGGTAGGCGTCTGCTTCAGGATACGCCTCGGTGCCGAGAAACAGCATGTGCTCCAGCAGGTGAGCCAGTCCCTGCAGGTCGTCTGGATCCTGGGCACTGCCGACGGAGACGTTCAGCGACGCTGCTGCCTTGTCGGCCTCCGGGTCACTGACCAACAGCACTTCGAGTCCGTTGTCGAGGGTCAGGACGCGATAGTCCCGGTCGTCGTGAGGGCTGACGATGGGCGAGGTGGCCGCCGCAATGGACGTGGTGGCGGTAGCTGTCTCGGCGCTGCTGGACGGGGAAGCCTGATCCCCCGGAGCAGCCTGTGCCATGGGTAGCCAAATGCACGCCAGGGCGGTGGCGAGGCAGGGGGCGCCTCGCCTGATACGGATCGAAGCCATCACGTCTCCTAAAGTGTCTGTCGCCACATCTGCCCGATGGGGTGGGCGCAGGACGGATCCTGTTCCAATGGATTGTTCACTCGTCTTGATACCGGAAAAGCGCCCAACAGTTCCCCGGGAGGCGTGCGCAGCATCTGTTCCAGCGGCTCGCTGTCGCTGGCCGGGTCGAGCCAGGCCCGCGCCTGGTGCCGTTCGATGATGGCCGGCACGCGGTCGGTCAGCGGAGTCAGCAGCTCGGGGCTGGGAACGGTGATCAAGGCGAACGAATCTGTATAGTCGGTCAAGGTAGTGTGAAACCTACACCAAAGCCCCGCCAATAGCAGTGGTCCCCGGTCCGCCCGGGTGATCAGAAAAGGCTGCTTGTAGTGGGGGCGGGGTTGCCAGGCATAGGCGCCGGACGCGGGCACCAGGCAGCGCCGTGCCCGGAAGGCGTCGCGAAACATCGGCCGGGACTCGAGGCTTTCGGCGCGGGCGCAGTGCGGCGCGTGGTCGAGGACCTTGAGCCATGGCGGTGTCAGGCCCCAGAAGCCGGTGCCCAAGGTAAAGCGCCCTGCCTCCAGGCGGATGATCGACAAGGGGCGCCTTGGTGCCATGTTGACGCCGCTGATGGCCTGCACCGGTGCATCGAGGTCATCGAGCGCATGTTCGATGGCGCGAGCGGGGATATAGAGGCGGCCGGTCATGAGGACTCCTGCGATCTGGACGGTCAGCCTACCCAAGAGCTAGACGCCGCGAAAGTCTCGTTGATTGTGGTGAGCCGTGCATAGCGCAACGTTCTGTCGAAAACAGTGTTCGATTAATGTATGCTCAGGAAAACGCCGCTTACCCAAGGTCGCCGATGCTCGGCGCGAGTGATACAGCGAGGAAGAGCAATGGCTCGTCCCAGACAGCACGCCCCCGAGGAGCTCCATGCCCAGGTGATGGCCGCCTGTGATGCCTGGCTGGCAGATCAGCCCGTGCATGCGCTGTCGCTGCGCTCGCTGGCACGCGAGGTAGGCTGTGCACCAAGCACCTTGCTCAAGCTTTACGGCAGCTTCAACAACCTGTTGCAACACGTCAATGTCGAGAGTCTTGCTCGACTGCGCACGGTGATGGAGCCGCTGCTGGTCGATACCACCGAGCCGGAGGCGCGCCTGCGCGCCCTCGCCCAGGGGTATTGGACCTTCGCTCGGGAGGACGCGCATCGCTGGCAGCTGATGTTCGACTATCCCCTAGCCCAGGAAGGTGAGCTGGATCAGCGTCAGACGGACATGATCGGCGCGCTCTTTGCGCGGGTCGAGGACACCTTGACCGAATATCAGCCGGGTCTTCAGACCATCGAGGCCCAGCGCCTGGCCCGTACCCTGTGGGGCAGCGTGCATGGACTGGTTCAGCTGGGATTGAATGATCGACTCGGCTATTCCCAGGGCGGCGCCTTTGAAGTCGAGGAGCTGCTGGATCAGCTGCTATCCACCACCCTGGCGGGCCTTACGCAGACGAACAGGGTGTCGTGATCGAAATCTTCCTTTGGGGCCTGGTTGGCCTTATTGCCTGTCTCGCCGTCTGGCGCTTCTCTCGGACCCCCGCCGTCTACATCCGACGCCTGGTCTTTGCTCTCATCCACCTACTGTATCGGCTTCGCTTCCAGGGGCGACGTTTCGTTCCTCCCCGTGGACCCGCCTTGGTAGTGTGCAATCACGTCAGTTTCATGGATGCCCTGGTGATGGGAGGCGGGAGCCCGCGGCCCCTGCGCTTCTTGATGGACCGGCCGATCTACGAGTCGATCTGGCTCAACTGGCTTTTCCGCATGGTGGGTGCCATTCCGGTGGAGTCGGATCGTCGCGACCCCGGCAACGTGCGGCGCGCGCTTGATGAAGTCAGTCGCGCGCTGCGCAATGGCGATGTGGTGATGCTGTTTCCAGAGGGGCGGCTTACCTCTGACGGCGAGATTCGGACCTTTCGTCGAGGATTGGATCTCATTCTGGCCAAGGATCCGGTGCCGGTGATACCGGCGGCCCTGTCCGGCCTGTGGGGGTCATGGACCTCCAATCGTCACGGCAAGGCGCTGGCCCATCTGCCCAGGCGCTGCCGCGCCCGCGTCGCGCTGTACTTCGGAGAGCCCGTGCCTCCGGGGCAGGCCAGTCGCCAGCTGCTGGAAGCCCAGGTGCGTGAGTTGAAGGCCGAGGCCGATCGTTGGGTCGAGACAGGCAAGCCATAGAGCGGCCGCCCACCATCAGCGCTGAGCGGTAGCTAGCGCAGCTGGGGTCCGCTGGCAAAGGCGCTGATAGACACGCAAAGGGACGGCCATGGCCGTCCCTTTCTGGCTGCGCTGTTGTCGCGGGCCTGTCTCAGGCGTCGGTATCGCTAAGCACGCGGCGGGTGCTGGGCCAGCAGCAGACCGAGGTGATCAGGTTGTCGCGCATCTCGAGAATTTCCATGCGGATATTGCCGATCTGCAGACAAGCAGGGCCGTCGGGGAAGGATTCCAGGTGCTCAAGGATGACGCCGTTGAGCGTTTTCGGGCCATCCGTGGGCAGATGCCACCCCAGCGACTTGTTGATATCGCGAATGTTGGCGGTGCCGTCGATCACATGGCTGCCGTCACTCTGGGGCAGCATGTCCTGCTCCTGGCCGGCCACGTCAGTGGTGAACTCCCCGACGATCTCCTCGAGGATATCTTCCAGCGTTACCAGCCCCTCCACGTCACCGTACTCGTCCACGACGATGCCGATGCGGCGTTTCTGCTTCTGGAAGTTCAGCAGCTGCGTGTGCAGCGGCGTTGATTCGGGGATGAAGTAGGGCTCCCGCGCCTCTTGAACGATGGCCGCCTTGGTCACTTCGGGCCGGGACAGAAAACGTGCGGCATTGCGCAGGTGCAGCATGCCGATGATGTTATTGATGTCGCCCTTGAATACCGGCAGTCGCGTATGCTGGCTGGTGCGGATCTGGGTCAGGATATCTTCCAGACTGTCGTCCAGATCGATGCCCACCACCTCATGACGCGGGACCATGATGTCGTTCACCGTGACATTCTCAAGGTCCAGAATGGACAGCAGCATGGCCTGGTGGCGGTGGGGGATCAGGGTGCCTGCTTCGTGCACGACCGTGCGCAGCTCGTCGCGGGTCAAGTGGTCGCCGCTGCCGTCAATGCTCTTGACGCCAAGGAGCCTGAGCAGTCCATTGGAGATCACGTTGACCACCCATACCAGCGGGTACAGGAGCTTGAGCAGGGGCTCGAGGATCATCGACGCCGGGTAGGCAATGCGCTCGGGTTTGACGGCGGCAAAGGTCTTGGGCGTGACCTCGGCGAAGATCAGCACCACGATGGTGAGGATGGCCGTTGAAATGGCCGGGCCGCTGACATCGCCGAAGAAGTGAATGGCGATGATGGTGGCAATCGACGCCGCCAGGTTGTTGACGAAGTTGTTACCGATCAGGATGACGCCAATCAGCCTGTCTGGCCGTGCCAGCAGGCGCAGGACGCGCTTGGCGTTGCGTTGTCCGCTGTTGGCCTGGTGGCTTAGCCGGTAGCGGTTGATCGACATCATTCCCGTCTCGGAGCTGGAGAAGAAGCCCGACAGGGTGATCAGCAGAAAGAGCAGGCCGAACAGCAGGCCTACCGGAAAGTCGTCGTTCAAGACGTTGGATCCTTGGTCGCGGGTAAGGGACGAGTTGTAGGGGGTCGCTCAGGGAGTGTCAAGGTCGCCCCCGTCACGGCAAGGGCGGGTGCGTCACCCTCGCAGGCCTTGTCAGGCCGTACCAAGGCCCTGGCAGGATGCCGGATGTTTAGGCCTAACCCCATGTTTGTAGCACTCTTTATTCTTGGTGGTCAGCGTCGGGGTGATCGTCCTGCCATCAACTGTGCGCGAGCAGGATTTCCAGCACAAACTTGCTTCCGAAATAGGCGAGCAACAGGGCCAGGTAGCCCCCTAGGGTCCAGCGAACCGCACGCATGCCCCGCCACCCCAGACGATAGTGGCACAGCAGCAGGACCGCGAACACCAGCCACGCCAGCAGAGACAGGACCGTCTTGTGGACCAGGTGTTGGGCAAACATGTTGTCGAGGAACACGAAGCCGCTGGCGATGGCCAGGGTCAGCAGGGCCTGGCCAACCCAGATCATCTCGAACAGTACCCGCTCCATGGTGGTGAGGGGCGGCAGCGCCTGCACCACTCCGCGTATCTTGTGGTGTTTCAGCGCCTTGTTCTGAATACCCACCAAAATCGCCTGCAAGGCAGCGATGGCCAGTACGGCAAAGGCGAGGGCGGAGCTGACAGCGTGAAAGGCGATACCCGGCGTCATGCCGTTCTGCCCGGTGGGTGTCGGGAGCTCGATGCCCAGCAGCAACACGATGCCGGCAAAGGGGAACAGCACCGCGGCGATATTGAGCACCGGCTTGAACAGGCTGGCGCCGAGCAGGACGACGACGGCCAGCGCTGTCACCAGCACGGCGCTGGTGGACAGGCCAGGCAGCATCGAGCTTTCCAGCCCGATAAGGCCTCCCGCCACGACCAGGTGCAAGGCGGCAGCCAGGGTGCCAAAGCTGCGCACCAGAAGATCGCGAGGGGGAACTCGGCGAATCAGCGTCAAGCCTTGCCAGGAAGCGGCTGCCAGATAAAAGACAAAGGCCAGTAGGGCCAGAGGTAACGCCTGCATGCTGTGCTGTCCGTGCGCCACGCTGGCGCCAATGGGTAAGAAGTGAACCGTCGGGGCAGGGCGCTCTCCCTGTCCCCTGGCAATGACTATACCGGATCGTACCTCTTCTGACAGCCAGGGTCCGAGCACCACGGCCTGGTGGCCAAGACCGGGCCGCCAATGTCAGTCGACAGAGTCCGGGCATCAGAGCCCGTCAGCAGAGGAGATGCGAACCCGGTCACGAGTCAGCGCATGGAGAGTCGGCGCCACAAGGCGTATAATTTGCCCCAACGTCAAGGCCGCGCAGGCATGCGGCCGCCTCGGAGGAAAGTTTGCGAGGCGCGTAAGGCGGGTCGCACCAGCCGTATCGCACCAGCCGTATCGCGTCGTGCACGAGGCCAACGCATTCCGCGTATTTTGGAGAGTTCCATGTTTCAGAACTTGAGCGAGCGTCTTTCCCAGACGCTGAAGTCGATCAAGGGCCAGGCCCGCCTGACCGACGATAACATCAAGGACACCCTGCGCGAGGTGCGCAAGGCGCTGCTCGAGGCCGATGTCGCGCTGCCCGTGGTCAAGGCGTTCATCGAGCGCGTGCGTGAGCGCGCTGTCGGCCAGGAAGTGTCGCGCAGCCTGTCGCCGGGCCAGCAATTCATCAAGATCGTCCAGCAAGAGCTCGAAGTCACCATGGGGGAGGCCAATGAAGGGCTTTCTCTCAAGGGGACGCCCGCTGTCGTGCTGATGGCGGGTCTGCAGGGGGCGGGTAAGACCACCTCCGTGGCCAAGCTCGGCAAGTACCTGCGCGAGCGTGAGAAGAAAAAGGTGCTGGTGGTATCCACCGACGTCTATCGTCCGGCGGCCATCGACCAGCTCGAGACATTGGCCAAGGAAGTCGACGTCGACTTCTTTCCGTCTCGCTCGGACCAGGCGCCGGTGGACATCGCCAACGCCGCCCTGAAGCACGCCAAGATCCAGTTCCACGACGTCGTGCTGGTCGATACCGCCGGCCGTCTGGCCATCGACGAAGCCATGATGGAGGAGATCAAGGGTCTCCATCAGGCCATCGAGCCGTCAGAGACGCTGTTCGTGGTCGACTCCATGACCGGTCAGGATGCTGCCAATACGGCCCGTGCCTTTGCCGACGCCCTGCCGCTTACCGGCGTGGTGTTGACCAAGGCCGACGGTGATGCCCGTGGCGGTGCGGCGCTGTCGGTGCGCCACGTGACGGGGCGCCCGATCAAGTTCATGGGGGTGGGCGAAAAGGTCGATGCCCTCGAGCCGTTCCATCCGGACCGGGTGGCCTCGCGCATCCTCGGCATGGGGGATGTGCTGTCCCTCATCGAGGAAGCCGAGCGTACCGTCGACAAGGGCAAGGCCGAACAGCTCGCCAAGAAGGTCAAGAAAGGCCAGGGCTTTGACCTTGAGGACTTTCGTGAACAGCTGCAGCAGCTCAAGAAGATGGGCGGCATGAGCGGACTGCTGGGCAAGTTGCCGGGCATGGGGCAGATGGCCGATATGGCTCAGGGCCCTGGACCCGAGAAGGAGCTGGGCAAGCTCGAGGCCCTGATCAACTCGATGACCCCCAAGGAGCGCCGTAACCCTGACATCATCAACGGATCGCGCAAGCGCCGTATCGCTGCCGGTGCGGGCTTGCAGGTGCCCGACCTCAACCGCTTGCTGAAGCAGCACAAGCAGATGCAGAAGATGATGAAGAAGGCAGGCAAGAAGGGCGGCATGCAGAAAATGATGAGAGGCATGTCCGGAATGATGGGTGGCGGTGGCCCAGGCGGTCCCGGTGGTATGGGCGGAATGGGCGGCCCCGGCGGCATGCCCTGGCGCTGAGACCGCATTGATACCTGCTCCTGCCGGTGCCGGCCGTCAAGGCCGGTGAGGCAAAAAAGGTTCCCAAGGGGGGCGGTTTTCCGTAGAATACTGCCTCTTCGTTCGAGGACCGTGCATTGGCGCGGCCCTCGTCGTGAGCAAAACACCGGTGGCAGACCCGTCCGTCGCCGTTATCCGTAAAATCCCAACCGAAGGACAGTCAACGTATGGTTACCATTCGTCTGGCACGTGGTGGCGCCAAGAAGCGTCCCTTCTACCACCTCGCCGTGACCGACTCCCGCAATGCCCGTGATGGCCGTTTCATCGAGCGTCTGGGCTTCTTCAACCCGGTAGCACGTGGTCAGGAAGAGCGTCTGCGCATCGACCTGGATCGCATTGCTCACTGGCAGTCTCAGGGCGCGCAGCTGTCTGATCGCGTTGCCGAGCTGGTCAAGGAAGCACGCAAGCAGGCCTGAGGCGAACGCCTTGCCTGTGACAGTCCCGGTGTGAATGAGGTTTGACCCAGATGGCATCGCCCCAAGGCAACAACGCATCGCCAGCGGCGCAAGACGATCGCCACAGCGATGATTACGTCGTGCTGGGCAAGCTGACCAGTCCTTACGGCATCAAGGGCTGGATGAAGGTGTATTCGTACACCTCGCCCATGGAAGGCATTCTTGATTATGCCGAGTGGGTGGTCCGTCATGACGGACAGCTTTCACGCCACCGCCTCAAGCAGGGGCGCAAGCAGGGACAAGGGCTGGTCGCCCAGCTGGAAGGCATCGATGACCGTGACCGGGCCGAAGTGATGGCCGGGGCGGACATTCTGCTGGCCAAGCAGGACCTGCCCGAGCTCGACAGTGAAGAGTACTACTGGCACCAGCTGGAAGGCCTGCGGGTCGTGACCCTCGAGGGGGTTGTGCTGGGCAAGGTGGCTTATCTGTTCGAGACCGGTGCCAATGACGTGATGGTCGTGAAGGGTAGCGATGCCCCGGACGACCGTGAACGTCTTCTCCCCTATCTGCCCGATGACGTGATCAAGCGCGTTGACCTGGGTGCGGGGGACATACTGGTCGACTGGGACCCGGAGTTTTGATCGCCTGGCGATCAAGCAGCGCGTTGACGGGAGATCAGTGAGATGTGGATTGGGGTGGTGTCACTCTTTCCGGACATGTTCGAGGCGATCACTCGCCACGGTGTGACCGGCAGGGCTGTAGACAAAGGCCAGGTGACGCTGGAGTTCTGGAATCCCCGGGACTACGCCACCGACCGCCATCGTACCGTGGACGACCGCCCTTACGGCGGAGGTCCGGGGATGCTGATGAAGGTCGACACCCTGCGTTGTGCAATCCACGCTGCTCGCGACCGGGCGCACGTCGCGACCGGGCAGCGACCCCGAGTGATCTATCTGTCGCCCCAGGGCCGCAGGCTGGATCAACAGGGCGCGCGTGAGTTGGCGTCAGGCCCGCCCCTGGTGGTAGTGGCAGGACGCTATGAAGGCATCGATGAGCGCGTGGTCGAAGCGGACATCGATGAGGAGTGGTCCATTGGCGACTATGTGCTGAGTGGAGGTGAACTCCCGGCCATGGTGCTGATCGACACAGCGGCAAGGCTGGTGCCGGGTGTACTGGGGCATCAGGACTCCGCGGTCGAGGACTCCTTCAATGACGGTCTGCTGGACTGTCCGCACTATACCCGTCCGGAGGAAATCGACGGACGCAAGGTGCCGGATGTGCTGCTCAGCGGTCACCATGGACAGATTCGCCAGTGGCGAATGAAGCAGTCCCTGGGGCGTACCTGGTTGAGACGGCCTGACCTGCTCGAGGGCAGGGCTCTGTCAAAGGAGCAGCAGCGTCTGTTGAACGAGTTCATCGACGAATACGCCGACAAGGCGGAGGTGCAGGACGACGGTCACGAGGTCGACCGGGCGGCCAATCGCCGCTGACGGACCTGCGTCATCAACGACCCGAGCGCTCGAGCTTCGAGTGCCGGGATCACGATCCATCGGCATCCACGACCGATCGATGGATCACAACGATTTCAGGAGCAAGTGAAATGAGCAGCAAGAACAAGGTGATCCAGGCGCTCGAAGCCGAGCAGATGAGCAAGCAGGTGCCGGACTTCGCCCCGGGCGACACTATCGTCGTTCAGGTCAAGGTCAAGGAAGGTAACCGCGAGCGTCTGCAGGCGTTCGAGGGCGTTGTCATTGGCAAGCGTAACCGCGGTCTGAACTCCGCTTTCACCGTGCGCAAGATTTCCCACGGTGTTGGCGTCGAGCGTACTTTCCAGACCTACAGCCCGCTGGTTGACTCCATCAGCGTCAAGCGTCGCGGTGACGTGCGTCAGGCCAAGCTGTACTACCTCCGTGAGCGTAGCGGCAAGTCTGCACGTATCAAGGAAAAGCTGGCCTAAGACGCCTGAGGAAGCGCTGAATACATCAGCCGAGCGGATTGAGGCGCCAGGCGCCCGCAGCGCAGAACCCGGAGCCTATGCGGTATAGGTGAGGAGTTCGAGCAGCGCGCAACGCAGCGATTCGTCCGCGCAGGCATTTATGCAGTGTTTCCCCTAAGCGTCAGTCAGTCCGAGGGAGGACCTTCCTCCCTCTCCCGACACCCCGTCACCACCTCTGTGGGGCGGGGTGTTTGTGCATTGAGGCCCTGGCATTCGTCCGGTCGCCCAGGCAGCGAGGCAGGCAATGAGCGCAGGCCACGGTCAGATCATCGACACCTTTCTCGACACCCTGTGGCTGGAACAAGGGGTGAGCGACCATACCCTGAGTGCCTATCGTCATGACCTCGAGGCCTGGCAGGCTTGGTTGGACGAGGCCGCTCTGACGCTGCTGGCACCGGGGGCAGAGAGTCTGCCGGCCTGGTTGGATCAGCGTCGCGAGGGAGGCTATCAGCTCAGCAGCAATGCCAGGCTGTTGTCGAGTCTCCGGCGGTTCTACCGCTGGGCCCTGGCGGAAGGCCTGATCGACGAGGACCCGTTGGTCAAGGTGCGTCTGCCCCGGGTGCGTCCCGCGTTGCCGGATACCCTGGATGAGGACGAGGTCGAGCGCCTGCTGCAGGCGCCAGATGTGACCGCCGCCCTGGGGTTACGCGACCGGGCCATGCTCGAGGTGCTGTACGGTGCTGGGCTCAGGGTCAGCGAGCTGATCGGCCTGACCACAGATGCCATCAACCTGCGGCAAGGCGTGGTGCGCGTGCGCGGAAAGGGCCAGAAGGACAGGCTGGTGCCGTTGGGCGAAGAGGCGTGCGACTGGCTGGAACGCTATCTGCGCCAGGGCAGATCAGAGCTGATGAGCGATATCCAGAAGCCAGCGCTGTTTCCCGGAAGGCGGGACAACGCCATGACGCGCCAGACCTTTTGGCACCGAATCAAGCATTACGCCAGTGTTGCGGGTATCGACCGCCCCCTCTCTCCCCATACACTGAGGCATGCCTTTGCCACCCATCTTTTGAATCATGGGGCAAACTTGCGTGTCGTACAGATGCTGCTGGGGCACTCGGACCTGTCGACGACCCAGATATACACCCATGTGGCGCAGGCGCGACTGGAAGCCCTGCATGCCGATCATCATCCTCGAGGCTGACTCATGAATCGCCCCACCTTCGCGACCCTGCTGACCAGCGTGCTTCCCGCCACGCTGCTCGCCACGTCCCTGGCCGCCGGCAGTGCCGTTGCCGCGCCGCCCGCTGCGCTCAACGAGCTGTCCGTGAATGGCCAGAAGATGCCGGTGAGCCAAGTGCTCGATACCCCGATGAGCGGGATCTACGAGGTTCGTCTGGAAACCGGTGAAACGTTCTACACCAACGCCAGCGGTAGCCATTTTCTGGTGGGCGATCTCTACGAGAATGCCGAGGACGGCCTGGTCAACTTGTCCGAGCAGAGCCGCAACGCCAGCCGCGCCGAGCGTCTGGCCGCCGTCGCCGAGTCCGACCAGATCGTCTACCGTGGGGTGGACGAGCCGAAGGCCACCATCCACGTCTTTACCGATTCGACCTGTCCCTATTGCCGCAAGCTGCACGAAGAGGTGCCGCGCTTGAACGAGCTGGGGATTCAGGTCAACTATCTGGCCTTCCCGCGCGGGGGCATGCAGAGCGAGGGTGCGCGTCAGCTCACTCAGGTGTGGTGTAGCGACAATCGCTCTGAAGCCATGACCGCGGCCAAAGAGGGAGAGGTTCCGAGCGACGCTGCAAGCTGCGACAATCCGGTCGAGCAGCAGTATCATCTGGGGCTCGAGCTCGGGGTCCAGGGGACGCCTGCCATCGTGTTGCCGGACGGCACCATGGTGCCTGGCTACGTTCCGGCGGAGCGCCTGGCCGAACGCCTGGGCATCGACGGCTGATCGCCAGCTGTCTGCAAGACGGACCAATAATGAGCGGGAGCGCTGGCGCGGCCGGTGCCTCCCGCATCGACAAGGCTCGACGCAGATTCGGGCCACCACGCATCGCTGACACAACTGCCGCCCGTGGCGGCAGCGAGTAAGGGAGAATGACATTGAAACCGGTAAGAGTGGGAATCTGTGGGCTAGGTACCGTCGGCGGCGGTACCTTCAACGTACTGACACGAAACGCCGATGAAATTGCCCGCAGGGCAGGGCGTCCGCTTGTCATTGAGCAGGTCGCCCATCGCAGCATCAACCCCGACTGTGATCTTACCGGTATCCGTACCACCAAGGATGTCTTCGAAGTCGCGACCAACCCGAACGTGGACGTGGTGGTCGAGCTGATCGGTGGCTACGAGGTGGCGCGTGACCTGGTCATGACGGCGATCGACAATGGCAAGCACGTGGTGACGGCCAACAAGGCGCTGATCGCCGTGCACGGCAACGAGATCTTCAAGGCCGCCCACGACAAGGGCGTGATTGTGGCGTTCGAAGCGGCGGTGGCCGGCGGCATCCCGGTCATCAAGTCCCTGCGTGAAGGTCTTGGGGCCAACCGCATCAGCTGGGTGGCTGGCATCATCAACGGTACCGGCAACTACATCCTGACCCACATGCGCGACGAAGGCCGTGCCTTCGAAGATGTGCTGGCCGAGGCCCAGGCGCTTGGCTATGCCGAGGCGGACCCGACCTTCGACGTCGAGGGCATCGATGCCGCGCACAAGCTGACCATTCTGGCGTCGATCGCCTACGGCGTGCCGCTGCAGTTCGAGAAGGCCTACACCGAAGGTATCTCGCGGATCACCGCAGAGGACGTCGAGCAGGCCGATAACCTGGGCTACATCATCAAGCACCTGGGGATTTCCAAGCGCACCGGCTGTGGCCTTGAGCTGCGGGTGCATCCGACCCTGATCCCCAAGGAGCGCCTGCTGGCCAGCGTGCACGGCGTGAAGAACGCCATCGCGGTGATGGGGGATGCGGTAGGCCCGACCCTGTATTACGGCGCCGGTGCCGGCGACGAACCGACCGCCTCTGCCGTGGTCGCGGACTTGCTGGACGTTGCCCGCGATATCTCCACCGAGCACCGCTACCGGACCCCGTACCTGGCCTTCAGCGGCGTCAGCGACGATTGTGACGAGCTGCCGATCATGCCGATGGAGGAGATCACCACCGCCTACTATCTGCGTCTGCTGGCGGTTGATCGTCCCGGGGTGCTGGCTCGGGTGGCCACCATCCTGTCCGAGGAAGGCATCTCCATCGAGGCGCTGATCCAGAAGGAAGCGACCGAAGGTGAGCTGGTGCCGATTATCCTGATGACGCACCGCACCCTCGAGAAGCAGATGAACGAGGCCATCCGCCGGATCGAGGCCCTGGCCGACATCGCGGGTTCGGTGACCCGAATCCGTGTCGAGAGCCTCGACGAGCAGGATTGACGATGTCCATGGGGCGGCCGCGGCCATGCCCCATGGCGCTTCGCTGGACCCCTCAGGCCGCGCTGCAGCGGCGGCAAGGAATCACAAGATGCGCTATATCAGCACCCGTGGGCAGGCGCCCGCGCTGTCCTTTGAAGATGTCGTTCTCACCGGCATGGCCACCGATGGCGGCCTTTACGTGCCCGAGGACTTTCCCCAACTCAGCGCGGATGATCTGGCCGACATGGCCGGTCTCTCCTATGCCGAGATCGCCTTTCGTGTGATGAAGCCGTTTGTCGGCGGTGAGATCGACGACGACACCTTCCGCGGCCTGGTCCGGGACGCCTACGCCACCTTCAGCCACGATGCGGTCGTCCCGCTCAACCAGCTGGATGCCAACCACTTCCTGCTGGAGTTGTTCCACGGGCCGACGCTGGCGTTCAAGGACGTGGCACTGCAGCTGTTGGGCCGCATTCTCGATCACTTCCTGCAGAAGCGCGGCGAGCGCGCGGTGATCATGGGCGCCACGTCCGGGGATACCGGCTCTGCGGCCATTGAAGGCTGCCGCCACTGTGACAACCTGGATATCTTCATTCTTCACCCCCACAACCGGGTGTCGGAGGTGCAGCGCCGCCAGATGACCACGGTGCTGGCCGACAACGTCTTCAATGTCGCTATCGAAGGCAACTTCGATGACGCCCAGGCCATGGTCAAGGCGAGCTTCGCTGACCAGAGCTTCCTCGAGGGGACGCGGCTGGTAGCCGTCAACTCGATCAACTGGGCGCGTATCATGGCCCAGGTGGTGTATTACGTGGCGTCGGCAGTGGCCGTCGGGGCGCCCCAGCGCCAGGTCAGCTTCTGCGTGCCCTCGGCCAACTTCGGCAATGTCTTTGCCGGCTATGTGGCCTATCGCATGGGACTGCCGGTCAAGCAGTTCATCATCGCGACCAACGCCAACGACATTCTTCACCGCACCCTGGCCGACAATGACTTCTCCAAGAAGGACCTGCTGGCCACCCTGGCACCGTCCATGGACATCGTGGTGTCGTCCAACTTCGAGCGTCTGCTGTTTGAAGCCTACGAGCGGGATGGCGCAGCCGTCGATGCGCTGCTCACACGCTTTCAGCAGGAGCCGACCGCGTTGGCCGATGCCCCCCTGGGCCGACTGCGCGACATCTTCGCCAGCCACAGCGTCGATGACGCTACCATTCTGGAGGTGATCCGCGAGGCTCATCACCGGACCCAGGAAATTCTCGACCCGCATACCGCTACCGGCTACCGTGCCGCCGAGCGCGAGCGCAGGGATGCCGCCACGCCGATGATTACCCTGGCGACGGCCCATCCGGCCAAGTTCGCCGAGGCAGTGGTCAAGGCGGGCTTCCCTGGTGTGCCGCTTCCGCCACATATGGAAGACCTGCTGGAGCGTGAGGAACGCTACGAGGTGCTTCCCGCTAGACTCGAAGCGGTACAGGCCTTCGTGGCCGAGCATCGCCGCCGCTAGGCTTGCCCGTTCCGGTCGAGGCGAGGACCTCGCTTCGACCGTTCCGTTTCGCCAGGGAGACAATCATGAAGCTTTGGGGACGCAGCAATTCGGTCAACGTGAAGAAGCCCATGTGGTGTGCCGCCGAGCTCGGTATCACGCTCGAACGGATCGACGTGGGAGGGCCTTTCGGAGGGCTGGATACGCCGGACTATCTGGCCAAGAATCCAAACGGGCTGATTCCCTGCCTTGAAGACGGCGACCTCGTCCTGTGGGAATCCAATGCCATCGTGCGCTACCTGGCGGATGCCTACGGTAACGCTCAGCTGAACACGGCGACCCCCGCCGAGCGCGGTCGCTCGGGCATGTGGATGGACTGGGCCCTGGCCAGCCTGGCGGGGCCCTATCGTGACCTCATCATGAATCTGGTGCGGGGAACGCCCGAGACCTGCGATGATGCCGCGATCGAGCGCGGGCTGTCGGGGTTCGAAAAAGCACTGCGCCTGGCGGACGGGGTGCTGGCCAAGCAACCCTGGCTATCGGGTGATGCCTTTGGCCTGGCCGATATTCCGTTGGGGGCCTATGTCTATCTGTGGTTTGAGCTGGACATCGAACGCCCCACGCTTCCCCACCTGGAGGCCTGGTACGGCAAGCTGACCCAGCGCAGCGCCTACCGCGAACATGTGATGCTGCCGATCAGCTGATGCCAAGGGCGCCTATCGCGTCCGAACGTCGGCACCACCATCGGGATACCCGGTGGTGGTGCCGACGTCGCCTGCTGAGGGAGTGGCTGACCTGCCGAGGGGCCGACGTGCCCCGCTGACCCCGGAGCGACGCCGGAACGTCACCTACCCCCATATCCCGAGAGTCCGATGTCTGAGTCTTCTGTGATCGACAGTGCCCCGCGCCCCTTTGTCGAGCCACGTCCGAGAATACAGCGCCGTCAGCGCAATGAATCCCTCTACCGTCAGGGCCTGGACGCCGGCCTGTCCGAGCTGCAGGCACGCCTGCTGGCTGGCCGCCTGGTGGACTACGAAGGTGAGCTCGAGCCCCTGGTCGATCCCAGTCTGCGCTACCTGGTTCACCCTGAACGCCTGGCCGATGCTCCGCGTGCCGCCGAGCGCATCGCCAGGGCGGTGGCCGAAGGGGAGCATATCGGTATTCTTACCGACTACGATGTCGACGGCATCACGTCCCACGTGGTGATCCGGCGCACCTTGAACGAGCTGTTTGGCGTACCGGCATCACGACTGCACAGCCTGATTGGTCACCGCATTCATGATGGGTATGGCATCAGCCTGCCGCTGGTGGAGCGCACCCTGCGGCTCAGTCCCCGCCCAAGCCTGGTGATCACCGCCGATTGCGGCAGTAGTGATGAAGCGCGTATTGCGCGGCTGAAGCAGGCCGGCATTGACGTGGTGGTGAGCGACCACCACGCATTGCCCGTGGAGGGTCCGCCGCCGTCGGCCTATGCCACGGTCAACCCGACCCGACAGGACTGTGACTATCCCGATGCCACCATCGCCGGCTGCATGGTGGCGTGGCTGTTGATGTCGCTGACGCGCCAGACATTGATCGAGCAGGCGGTGCTGTCACCGTCGACGCCCAAGCTGTCGCCCTGGCTGTCCTATGTGGCCTTGGGCACGGTGGCCGATTGTGTCTCCCTGGGCGCAAGCGCCATCAATCGTGCCGTGGTTCGTCACGGTCTGGCCGTGATCAATCGCATGGGCGAGCCGTGCTGGCGAGTGATGGCCGAGCGGCTGGGAGCGGATAGCGTGCCCTTCGATGCCGAGACTCTAGGCTTCCAGATGGGGCCCCGCATCAACGCACGCTCGCGCCTGGATGATCCTTACGCCGCGTTGCATTTCATGTTGGCCAGCGATGACAGCGTGGCGCGGCGCCATCTTGAGACGCTGGATGCCGACAACCAGTCACGCAAGGCCATCGAGGCGGAGATGGTGGCTGATGCCAAGGCACTGGCCAGAGTGGCGCTGGAGGCCGATGACCCGATGATCATCGTGCATCTGGAGGAGGGGCATCCTGGCGTTCAGGGGATTGTCGCATCGCGCCTGGTGCAGGCCTATGGTCGTCCCACGCTGGTGCTCACTCCTGCGGCAGAAGCCGGTATGCTGACAGGTTCCGGGCGTTCAGTAGACGCCTTGCATCTGCGTGATGCGCTGCAACGTGCCCATCAGCTTGCCCCCGATGCTCTGGTCCGTTTTGGCGGCCATCGCGGTGCGGCTGGGGTCGGTGTGGTGCAGTCGCGTCTCGACGCTTTCCGAGGTGCGATGCTGACCGCGGTACGCGAACAGTTGGGCGAGCGGGAATTGGTACCCTGTATCGACACCGACGGGGAGCTCTCTGAACAGCAGTTACGTCTCGAGACCCTGGTCGAGATCGAGGGGCTCGGTCCCTTCGGTCGCGAGTTCGAGGCCCCCCTGTTCGAGGGACGCTTTGTGGTGGAGCGGCTCAAGCCGGTAGGGGATGGCAGTCACCTGTCACTCGAACTGTCGTGTCAGGGCCTGACGCTGAAAGCCATCTGGTTTCGCTGTCTGACCCCCGGCCAACTGCCCGACTTTGATGTGGGGTCGACGTTGCACTGTGCCTACAAGCTCAATCGCAATCGCTACCGTGGGCGCGAAACCCTGCAGCTGATGGTCGAACACGCAGACCCCGTCGATTGATACCTTCCAAGCACAGGCCAGCGTCGAGCCCTGAACCGCGCCAGCTAAGTGAAACGGCTGTGATTGAGGTGGAACGGCCGTGATTGAGGTGGAACGGTCGTTCCCTGAGGGACAGTGACGGGACAGTGACGGGACAGTGACGGGACAGTGAGGGGCTCGCCCCCTGTGCCCAACGATGTCGCCGTCAGTAATGGGGCCAGACTCCCGGGGTCGCCAGTTCCAGCAGATGGCCATCCGGGTCTCGGAAGTAGAGGCTTTCTCCGCCACGCGACCAGCGCGTTCGGCCTTCGATCTCGACACCATGGGCATGGAGTCGGGACTCCCATGCCGCCAACTCTGCGTGGCGAATGGCAAAGGCCATATGGACCCAGCCGCGACCGTCGTGGGGCGGAATGGTGCCCCCGTTGTCCGGCAGTACGACGGTTTCCAGGGTTCCCCCTTCCAGAAACAGCAACAGTACCGAGGGCCCCACCTGATAGGCGGTAAAGCGATGGTCTGCGGTAAAGGGGGACAGGCCCAGTGCCGACTCGAAGAACTGTCGTGCCTTGGCCATGTCGGCCACATACAGCGCCGTTTCCAGCACTCGATCGAGGGTGGGGCCCGTGGGCGATTCCGCTTGGCTCATGGTCTTGCCTCCTTTTCCCGTCTTCACGCCTGTATGGCCCAGCGATGTGGTCCTTACGCTGGGAGTGCTCTTTCAGGATAGCCAGAACCACCAGATGATCAGCGCGATGAGCCCCAGCCCCGCCAATGTCACGATGATACTCATGAAGAGACTCCTGACGCTGTAGAAGAGTCAGCGTCTGCCGAGGGCTGCGTCACAGCACCCTGCAGCCGTTTAAGACGCAGTCGGTTGGCGTTGGCGACCACGGTGATGGAGGAAGCGGACATTGCCGCGCCGGCGATCATCGGTGACAGCAGGGTGCCTGTCAGCGGATACAGCAGACCTGCAGCGATGGGGATACACAGGACGTTGTAGCCGAGGGCGCCCCACAGGTTCTGGCGAATGTTGCTCAAGGTTGCCTGGCTGATCTCGATGGCCGCTGCGATCCCGTGGAGAGAAGGCCGCATCAGCGTGATGCCGGCGCTTTCAATGGCCACGTCGGTGCCCTGGCCCATGGCAAAGCCCACGTTGGCGCGGGCCAGCGCTGGCGCGTCGTTGATGCCGTCACCTGCCATGCCGACGATCTCCCCTTGGGCCTGGCGTCGTTCGATGTCGGCATGCTTGTCACTGGGCGACAGCTCCGCATGGACCTCGTCGATGCCGACGGCTTCGCCGATGGCTGTTGCGGTGGCGGCGTTGTCGCCGGTCAGCATGACCACCTTGATGCCATCGGCCTGGAGGCGAGCGATGGCGTCTCGGCTGTCCTGGCGCAGCGGATCCTCGATCGCGAAGGCTGCTGTCAGTTGATCGTCTAGCGCAGCATAGACCAGGGTGCGTGCCTGCTGTTGCCAGTCAGGTAGCGTGTCAACAACGGCGTGCAGATCGACGCCTTGTGCCTCCATCAATGCCCCGTTACCGATCGCCAGCGTAGGTCCTTGCGCTGTTCGGGCCTTGACCCCCTGACCGGTGATGCTCTCGAAGTCGTCGACGGAGACGTCGCCGTGGTGGGCGGAGGCGGCTTGCTGCTCGGCGAAACGCGCCAGCGCTTCCCCCACCGGGTGTTCGGACCGGCTCTCGACCTCCGCGACGAGTGCCAGCAGCGATGAGCGTTCGAGCCCACGCGAATCGAACCAGTGCACGTCGGTCACTCTGGGACGTCCCTCGGTCAGTGTACCGGTCTTGTCGACCACCAGGGTGGTCAGCGTACTGGCCGTCTGCAGCGCCTCGCCCGAGCGGATCAGTACGCCGTGGTCGGCCGCCTTGCCTACCCCGATCATGGTCGACAGCGGCGTGGCCAGCCCAAGGGCGCAGGGACAGGCGATGATCAGCACCGTGGTGGCAGTGACCAGCATGTGAATCACCGCTGGCTCGGGGCCCAGGTGGTACCAGGCCAGGGCGGTCAACACCGCGATAATCATGACGCTGGGCACGAAGACCGCAGATACCCGGTCCGCGAGATTGCCGATGGGCGGCTTCGACCCCTGGGCCGTCGTCACCTGTTCGGTGATCCGCCCCAGCCGCGTGTCCGCGCCAATGCGGGTGGCGCGGAATACCAGTGAGCCGCGTCCGTTGACGGTGCCGGCGCTGACCTCGTCCCCTGGCCCGCGGGCGACGGGGGCGGGCTCCCCTGACAGCATCGATTCGTCGATGTAGCTGCTGCCTTCGGTCACCTGGCCGTCCACCGGCAGGCGTTCGCCGGGTCGTACCCGGATCAGGTCGCCCTCGGTGACGTCGTCGATGGCGACTTCTTGATCACCATGCTGGGTCACCAGGCGGGCGGTTTGACTCTGCAGATCGAGCAACCGATGCAGCGCCTCGGAGGTATGCCCCTGGGCGCGCAGCTCCAGCGCCTTGCCCAGCAGCACCAGACCGATGACCATGGCGGACGCCTCGAAATAGAGGCCTCGGGCGGCCTCGGGTAGCCAGGGCGCTGCCAGCACCACCACCATGGAATACAGCCAGGCGGTACCGGTGCCCAGGGCAATCAGGGTGTCCATATTGGCCTGATGATGACGCAGGGCTTTCCAGGCGCCACGGAAGAACTGGCGCCCCGGGCCGATCAGCACTGCCAGGGTCGCCAGACCGACCAGTCCCCAGCCAAGACGCGCCACGCCGGTTGGGGCCGGGTGATGGATCAGCATCATGATCATCAGGGGGACGGCGAGCCCCAGGGAGGCGACGCTGCCCTTGAGCATGCGCCGGTAGTCCCGTTGGTTGCGCTGTGCTCGCTGCTTTTCCGCCTCGCGCAGATCGACAATGGGCGTGGCGCCATATCCCACCGACTCGACCGCTTGCACCAGTGCCTGGGGATCGACGCTGCCCCGCACCCGTGCCGTATGAGAGGCAAAGTTGACGTCTGCCTGTTCGACACCGGGGGTATGCGCCAGAGCCTTTTGAACGCTAGCGACACAGCCTGCGCAGGTCATTCCGTGAATGGCCAGGCGAGAGGCCTTGCTCGCACCAGCGTCCGAGGACGCCGCCTGAGAAGAGGCGGATGGCTCGGGCGCGACTGTTGACGTTTCGCCATGGGATGACGCGGAGGCCTCTGACGGGTTCGTCTCTGTGCTTTTTGTCTCCTTGCTGCCGGTCTCTGTGCTACCGGTCTCGGTGCTTTCTGACTCTGCCCCGGTGGATGCGGTCGGCATTGGCTGTGCGGGATAACCGGCCTCGTCCAGTCGCTGCAGGATGTCGTCGAGCGGCAGCCGGGAGGTCACCGTCAGTATCGCACTGGCAGGGTCGCCGGAGACCTCGGCCCCCTCATCGCCTGCCACGACGGCGCGACGCATGCGTCCGACGCAGCCCTGGCACGACATGCCGCTGACCTGAAGCTGTCTGGTCTCTGCACGGTTTCCCGCGGGATCCCTGCTGGCTGCGCTGTCCATGTCAGTGGAGCGGCTGTCACAGGAAGAAGGGCGGCTGGGGAGTGTCATGGCGCCTCCTGCCGATGGGCCAGGGAAGGATAGGAAGAGCCCCCTGTTGCCGGGGCGTCTGCGGGGACGCTCTCGATCAGTCGACACAGGCTATGGCCATTGGGCATGCCGTCCGGCATGTCCTGCCAGCTGGTCATGGCGTCTTCCATGCGCTGAGCCAGCGCTTCCAGTTCCGCAATACGCTGGCGTATCTTCGGCAGCCGCTCCGCCAACAGGTCGCGGACCAGTGGGCAGGGAGAGTCACCCTGGTCTGCATGAACCAGGATCTGGCGGATGTCGGCCAGGCTGAAGCCCAGGGTGCGGGCGCGCTGAATAAAGCTCAGGCGTTCACGATCCTGCTCCGAGTAGCGGTGATAGCCGTTCGCTGGGTCCTTGCTCGGGGACAGCAAGCCCTCTCGGGTGTAGTGACGAACGGTCTCGGACGTGACCCCTACGGATGTGGCCAGTTCACTGACTTTCATCTTGTCTCCTTGGGCGGGGTGGCGCGGGACAGGGAGCGATGTGGTGCAATGTCAGTGTAAAACCTTTGTGTTACCCAATGGTCAAGGGGATATTTTGTATGCCGTAAACAACAAAGCATGAAGTCCTAAGTCACTGAATTGACGTTAACAGCAAAATTCGTTGGACCAAAGTATGAGCAAATTAGCTATTAAAACGAACGTTTGGCCTTGAACTCTCGCCCGCCTTCGCAAACACTGCGATCAAGCCCGCTAACAAAGGCGGTGCCAGCCGATAATAAATGCGCCGACACGCTTGCTGATATTAAGGACGTCGAGATGATCTATAACAAAGTCAAGCCGTTGACCCTGGCGGTTGCCGTGGCCGCCTCCGCTCTTTCTGGTCAAGCCATGGCCGGTGCCTTCCAGCTGAATGAGCAAGGTGTCAGCGGGCAGGGCACTTCCAATGCGGGCCGCGCCTCTACCGTCAATGATGCCAGCATCGTGTTCGGCAACCCCGCCGGCATGTCGTTTCTTGATCGCGCTCAGGTCACCGCCGGTGCCGCCTTCCTGACCGTAGATACCGATATCAAGAATGCCGATGGCAGCGCGACGGGTTCCAACGAAGGCGATATGGTGCCCAACAGTGTGATTCCGTTCGGTTTCTACGTGCAGCCGATCAATGACAACCTGCACTTCGGTCTCGGCGTGTATGCGCCCTTCGGTTTGATCACCGACTACGAAGGTCAATTCCAGGGCCGCTTCTTTGGCGATCGCAGCAAGGTCGAGGTGGTGACCGTCCAGCCGACCATCTCGGTCAAGTTCAGCGAACAGTTCTCGGCGGGCTTCGGTCTGACCTATAACCAGATCGACGGCGAGCTGACCGCCAATACCCAGGGTGGCCCCGTAGGCCTGTTCGACGCCGCAACCGGTGCGCCTCTGGGCGGCAATGGTATCGCGGGTGAAGGCGATGTCGACATTGAGGGTGATGACAACGCCTGGGGCTATACCCTGGGCGCCATGTACAAGCCCTGGGAACACACCACCTTCGGCTTCGCCTATCACTCCGAAGTGGAGTATGACCTGGAGGGCAAGGCGCGCTTTACCAACGTCCGTGGTGCGCAGGCCGGCCCCTTCCCTGGCACAATCGCGGCAGGTACGCGGACCCAGGCTGCGGACGCCGCCCTGTCCATTACCCTGCCTGCCGTCTGGGATTTCTCGGCCACTCACCAGATCAACGACCGATGGACGGTGATGGCCGGTGCCGCCATGACCAACTGGAGCGAGTTTGACGAGCTGCGCGTCGAGAATGATGTGCGTGAAATCGTCGAGGCCCAGAACTACGAGGACAGCTGGCAGTACTCCGTGGGTACCACCTACCAGCTGAATCCCCAGTGGGTCCTGCGTACCGGCCTGGCCTACGACGAGACACCGATCAAGGACGAATATCGCAGCGTGCGGGTGCCGTCCGATGATCGCATCATCTTCTCACTCGGTGCCGGCTGGACGCCGATGCCGGATCTGACCGTGGACGTGGCCTACAGCTACATTCATGAGTCCGACGCGGAACTGTCCCAGGAAGAGGAAAACCGCGGCACCTACGAGGCGGACTTCGAGAACACCGCCCAGGCCTTTGGTGCCCAGGTCACCTACCGCTTCTGATCCGTTTGGTCGCAAGACCACGGTCACTGACACTGACACTGGCCCCACAGCGCCCCTCCCTGGAGGGGCGCTGTCGTTGGTAGGTAGCTAAGGAACCACGGTAGAAACGGCTGCGCGGACGATTCGCTACGTTGCGCGATGCTCTCATTCTTCACCTGTATCACATAGGCGCCATGGACTGTGCTGCGGGCGCCTGGTCTCTCATTGCGCTCAGCGCTTTCCCGAGGGTTCGCATTGCCGCTTGGCGCAACCGTCAACGTGGCGCTGTGGACGAGGGCGATAGCCATCTGCGGCGATGGGTACGAGCGGCATGGTTGCGGAAAATAGAACATGCCGTTGTGACGAAAGCATGGCCAAAAGGCCGCTTAACGCTGTTTGGACGGCATCGACCTCTCTAGAATTGAGAACTAATAACGTTCAATACGAATTGACGATACTGGTGTTCTCCATGCTTTCACGATCTTTGCTCCCTTGGGTGGTTGTTCCTCTTAGTGGCGCTGCCCCGCTGGTGGTCCACGCTCAGGATGACATCAATCTCGACGATATCGTCGTCACTGCCGCGGGTTACGAGCAGACCGTCAGCAATGCCCCAGCTTCCGTCAGTGTTGTCACTCGCGAGTCCTTGGAGAGGCGTGCGTATCGTGACATCACCGATGCTCTCCAGGATGTTCCAGGGGTTGTCGTCACGGGAGGTGGCGACGGTGAAGATATCAGCTTGCGGGGTATGCCCCCCCAATACACGCTGTGGTTGGTGGATGGCCGCCGCCAAACCTCTCGGGAATCCCAGCCCAGTGGTGGTGGCGGCTTTCAGAAGGACTGGCTGCCGCCGCTAAGCGCCATCGAGCGTATCGAGGTCATCCGGGGGCCCATGTCGACTCTGTACGGCTCCGACGCGATAGGAGGTGTGATCAACGTCATCACCCGCAAGGTCAGTGATGAATGGGTCACCAGCGTGCGCAGCGAAGCGACAATTCAGGAAGACAGCGATTCCGGCAACGAATTCAACAACCAGCTATATGTGTCGGGACCTTTGATCAACGATGTGCTCGGTGTGCAGCTTAGTGGCCAATACCAGCATCGTCAGGAAGACAAGATCGAGCGGGGCTATGCCAAGCGCGAGTTCGACAATCTGGCGGCTCGCCTCTCCTGGCAGGCAAGCGACGAGCACGCCTTTTCCTTTGATGCCAGTCGGCGCAAGCAGGAGCGCACCAGCCGGGCGGGGTTTTCATTGCCAGAGCGATCAAGCGACAGCGAAACCGAGAACCGGCACAAGACGCTAGCGCTCTCCCACCAGGGCAAGTGGGGCGCCTTGACCTCCGATTCTTACCTCCAGCGGGAAGAGACCGACAACGTTGGGCGCGATATCGAGATCCGCAACACCGTAGCCGATTCGCGCTGGGTGCTGCCGTTGGCTGATCACTTCGTCACCTTTGGCGCTACCTGGGAAGACGAAAGGCTTCAGGATACGACGACCAATGCGCTCTCCGATACCGACGAGATCACCGTCTATCAGTACGCGTTGTTTGTCGAGGATGAGTGGTTTCTGACGGACCGCGTTGCCCTCACCGCAGGTCTTCGCATGGATGATCACGAGTTCTTCGGCGACCACTACAGCCCCCGTCTTTATGGTGTTTGGGACTTTGCCGACGAATGGACGATGAAAGGTGGCATGTCCACTGGTTTTCGTGCGCCTAACCTGCGTGAGCTGTCAGGGGAGTGGGTCCAGGAGAGTCGTGGGGGCGATATTTACGGCAACCCGGATCTGGATGCGGAAGAGTCTCGCAGCTACGAGATGGGGCTGGTCCATGATGGCGCCGGAGGCCTGCAGGCCAGCCTGACCCTGTTCTACAACGACTTCGATGACAAGATTGCCACCGTGGGCTGCGGGGGCCGTGACTGCGGCGATGCGGCGACGGGGGATCCGGATGCTCGCACCAACGTCAACATTGATGACGCTATTACCCAGGGAGTGGAAGCTAGTCTCACCATGCCAGTAGGGCAGCGAGTTCAGGCCCTGGCGTCATACACCTACACCGACTCCGAGCAGAAGAGCGGTGACAACGAGGGACAGCCTCTGACCCAGGTGCCGCGCCACCTGTTCACAACCACGCTGAACTGGCAGGCCAGTGACAGCTTAGCGCCCTGGCTGCGCTTTACCTTCCGTGGTGAGGAAAGCCAGCCGGTCAACTTGTCGAGTAACAGCAGTACCTCCATTCGTGCCCCATCCTATGCCACCTGGGACACCGGCCTGGGATGGCAGGCGACGCCTCGGCTAGAGCTATTGGCAGGCATCTACAACCTGACTGACAGGGATATCGACTACGACAATTTCGGCCATGTTGATGATGGACGACGCTATTGGGTTGGGCTGGAGATGGAATTCTGAGCACGTGATGACCGGCCTCTATCGAATCGATACCGCCCTGATTTTGTTTAAGGAACTGAAAATGAAGCACCTATCCAATCCGACTCGGCGAAACGTGGCACGGCAGGCGATCACGCTGGGTCTAGGTCTGCCGGTGGCGCTGATCAGCCTGTCAGCAGTGGCGGACGTTGCTGACAGCGAAGCGCCCGATATCCTGGCTCAGGCGATCGCCGAACGGGGCCTGGCTGCCGGTCAGGCGTTTCCGGGGTTGGCTAGCCTGTGTGACCTGTCCACTCGTCTCAAGGTGGCAGGGCAGCGTCCCAAGGGCAGTGGCGCCGAGCACGAGCATCGTGAGTCCCATCGGGAAAACCGGCGCGGCCCGGCAGAACCAATGCCGACCCGGGTGTTTGATAACCTCTACTATGTCGGTACTCCGGGCGTCGCGAGCTGGGCGGTCACCACCAGTGAGGGCATCATTCTGATCGATGCCCTGAACAACAATGAGGAAGCCGAGAGTTTTATCGAGCAAGGGCTCGTCGATCTCGGGCTTGATCCTGGCGACATCACTACCCTGATCGTGACCCATGCCCATGGTGATCACTATGGTGGTCAGCAATATCTGGTCGACGCCTACGGTGCTCAGGTAGTGATGAGCGATGCTGACTGGACAGCGCTGGAGCAACCGGAGCTGGCGATCGATAACCCGCGCTGGGGCGAGCCTCCGGTCCGTGATGTCACCGTGGCCGATGGCGAAGCGATCACCCTGGGTGATACCTCTATCGACGCCTACGTTACCCCTGGTCATACGCCGGGCACACTGTCGCTGGTCATTCCACTCAAGGATGGTGAGTCGACCCACCACGCCGTGCTCTGGGGAGGCACCGGTTTCAATTTCGGGCCGGATGAAGCTCGCCTGCGTGAGTACTCAGCCTCAGCCGCGCGGATGAAGGCGATCGCCGCAGAACATGACGTCGATGTCTTTCTCTCCAACCATCCCACCCGGGACAACTCTCTTCAGCGTATCGAGGCCTTGAAGCAGCGTGAGGAAGGCGCTCCACACCCCTTCGTCAGCGACCAGTCGCTGGGTGCCCTGGACCTGCTGATGAGTTGCTCGCTGGCCCAGGCCGAGCGCGTCTACGCAGGTGAGCACCCGGCAGAGTAAGGACACCAAGCGAGCAATAGCGAAGGCGGCGACCGCTGCCATCGCACACCAGGCGCTGTCTAGGCAGAGCCTGGTGTCATGCTGGCGACCCTTCGTTACGCCACCTGGTCGAGCATGGCGGCGGCCAGCAGGCGCTTGGTGTACTCGGTCTTGGGGGCAGCAAACAAGTCCTCGGCGCTGCCCTGTTCCACCACCTGGCCGTCCTTCATCACCAGCACGGTGTCGGCCAGCGCCCGCACCACGGCCAGGTCGTGGCTGATAAACAGATAGGTCAGCCCATGCTTTTGCTGCAGCTCGCGCAGCAGGTCGATGACGGTGACCTGCACCGAGCGATCCAGCGCCGAGGTAGGCTCATCCAGCAGCAGGAATTCTGGCTTGAGGACCAGTGCCCGAGCGATGGCGATGCGCTGGCGCTGGCCGCCGGAAAACTCGTGGGGGTAGCGGTTGCGCATGGCAGGGTCCAGCGAGACTTCCTTCAGGCTGGCCATCACCTGGGCGTCGCGCTCTGCCCGGGACAGGTGCGGGGCATGGACCTTGAGCCCCTCGCCGATAATGTCGCCCACGGTCAGGCGTGGCGACAGCGAGCCGTAGGGATCCTGGAACACCACCTGCAGCTTCGAGCGGATCGGCCGCATGGCGGTCTTGTCGAGCACGTCGAGTCGGGTGTCGTGGAAGCGTATCTCGCCCTGACTCTTGAGTAGCCTGAGCAGGGCGCGTCCCAGGGTCGACTTGCCCGAGCCGGATTCACCGACGATGCCCACCGTCTGGCCCCGACGGATAGTGACATCGATGCCGCGCACCGCCTCGAAATACTCGCTGGCCCCGAACAGGCGCTTCTTGAGGGCGAAGCGCACGCGCATATCCTTGGCTTCCAGCACCATGGGCTCGCTGTCAGGCACCATGGCCTTGCGTCCTCGCGGCTCGGCGTCGATCAGCATGCGCGTGTAGTCATGGTGTGGGGTGGCGAAGACCTCGGCGGTGACGCCCTGTTCCACCAGCTCGCCGTGGCGCATCACGCAGACCCGGTCGGCGAAGTGCTTGACGATTGTCAGGTCGTGGGTGATGAACAGGATCGCCATGCCATAACGGCGCTGGAGGTCCTTGAGCAGATCCAGAATCTGCGCCTGAACGGTCACGTCCAGCGCCGTGGTGGGCTCATCGGCGATCAGCAGCTCCGGCTTGCCGGCCAGCGCCATGGCGATCATCACCCGCTGGCGCTGGCCGCCGGACAGCTCATGGGGATAGCTCGCGATGCGCCGCTCGGGCTCGGGAATACCGACCTGGTCGAGCAGGTCAATGGCCTTGGCGGTGGCCGCCTTGCCTTTCACGTTCTGGTGGCGGTCGAGCACTTCCTTGATCTGGTCGCCGATGCGGTGCAGCGGATTGAGCGAGGTCATCGGCTCCTGGAAGATCATGGCGATGTTGCCACCGCGAATCCGGCGCATGCGCTTGGGCGTGGCGCTCAGCAGTTCCTCGCCCTTGAAGCGAATCACCCCCTCGGCCCGGGCCAGCTCCGGCAACAGGCGCATGGCGGCGGTGGAGGTCACCGACTTGCCGGAGCCGGATTCCCCTACCAGCGCCAGGGTCTCGCCGGGGCTGATGGCAAAGCTCACGTCCTTGACCGCCTGGACGGTGCCGTGGGGCAGCTCGAAGCTGACGCTGAGTCCCTCGATCTCGAGCAGCGCCTCGCGGGCGGGACGACGGGTGGGCTTATGTTGTGTGTCGGTCATGGTCGCGTCTCCGTCGTCACTTAGCGGGTCTTGGGGTCCAGGGCGTCACGCAGGCCGTCGCCGAGGAAGTTCAGGCAGAACAGCGTCAGCGCCAGGAACACCGAGGGCACCAGCAGCATCCAGGGTGAGGTCTGCATCATGTCGGCCCCCTCGGAGATCAGCACGCCCCAGCTGGTCAGCGGCTCCTGCACGCCGAGGCCGAGAAACGACAGGAAGCTCTCCAGCAGGATGACCTTGGGTACCGTCAGGGTGACGTAGACGATCACCGGGCCGATGGCGTTCGGAATCAGGTGGCGGGTGACGATCTTGCCGTCCTTGACGCCCAGCGCGTGGGCCGCCTCGACAAATTCACGCTGCTTGAGCGCCAGGGTCTGGCCGCGCACGATGCGGGCCATGTCGAGCCACTCCACCGCGCCGATGGCGGCGTAGATCAGGAAGATGTTGCGGCCGAATACCACCATCAGCAGGATCACCAGGAACATGAAGGGCAGCGAGTACATGATGTCGACGAAGCGCATCATCAGGTTGTCCAGGCGACCGCCGACATAGCCGGAGATGGCGCCATACAGCACGCCGATGATCAGGCTGACGAAGGTCGCCACCAGCGCCACCGACAGCGATACCTGGCCCCCGTAGAGGGTTCGGGTCAGCAGGTCGCGGCCGTTGGCGTCGGTGCCGAGCCAGTGGCCACCCTCCAGGGTGGGTCCTACATCAAAGGCGTTCCAGTCAACGTCGGCCAGCCCCCAGGGGGTTAGCCAGGGGCCGATAAAGCAGGCCAGGGTCATGGCGCCCAATAGCCACAGGCTGACCATGGCGGCGCGGTTTTGAGTCAGGCGCCGCCAGGCATCGCGGCCAAGGCTGTCGCCGGCAGGGGCGCTGGGGGCGAGGGTATCGGTGGTCATGGCGTCGCCTCAGTCGTCGTAGCGGATTTGGGGGTCGAGGGCGGAATAGATCAGGTCGACGATCAGGTTCATCAGCACGATCAGCGCGCCGTAGAACACCACCGTGCCCATCACCAGGGTGTAGTCCCGGTTGAGCGCGCCTTGGACGAAGTAACGCCCGATCCCGGGGATGCCGAAGATCTGTTCGATCACTACCGAGCCGGTGATGATGCCGGCGATGGCCGGACCCAGGTAGGAGGTAACCGGCAGCAGCGCCGGACGCAGCGCGTGGCGCCAGACCACCTCGGCCTCGGTCAGGCCCTTGGCCCGGGCGGTGCGAATATAGTGACTGCCCATCACCTCGATCATGCTGGCGCGCATCATGCGGGCGATGTAGGCGATCTGCTGGATCGACAGGGCGATCACCGGCAGGATCAGATTGGGCAGGGCGCCGTCGTTCCAGCCACCGGCAGGCAGCCAGCCCAGCATGACCCCGAAGACCAGCGCCAGCACCGGGGCGACCACGAAATTGGGCACCGCTATCCCGGCCAGGGCCGTGCCCATTACCGCGTAGTCCACGGCGGTATTGCGTTTCAGCGCGGCAATGATGCCCAACGGCAGCCCGATCGCCAGCGCCAGCAGCATCGCCAGACCGCCGATCTGAAGGCTGACCGGAAAGCCCTGCATGATCAGCTCGGTGACGGTGAAGTCCTTGTACTTGAACGAGGGGCCGAAGTCGCCCTGGGCCAGGTTACCCAGATAGCGGAAGTACTGCTGCCACAGCGGCTCGTCCAGGTGGTAGGCGGCCATCAGGTTGGCCTCGATCTCTGGTGGCAGCGCGCGTTCGCCGTCGAAGGGGCCGCCGGGAGCGATGCGCATCAGAAAGAAGGCGATGGTGATGACGATCAGCATCGTCGGAATGGCCTGAGCCAGGCGCTTGAGGGTATAGCTCAGCATGGTGCCGTTCCTCGCTTGCGGCGGCGGGCGGGGCGTTCGCGGCCGCGCCCAATGGGTTCATGGATCGGGGCTGGGCGAGGGTGTCCCAGCGGTAGGGTGGGGCCGGGCTTGCTCATTTTGCGGCTGCCTCGTCCACGGACACGTAGCGCAGCGGATGCACATCGAGCGTCGTGGGCTGCCAGCCCTCGACGTCCGGCGAGACCAGATTGACGACCACGTAGTCGTAGATCGGCAGCATCACGTCGGCGTCCAGCAGACGCTGCTCGGCCTCGGTCATCAGCGTGGCGCGTCGGTCCACGTCGAGCTCATGGGTGCTGGCCTCGACCAGGGCGTCGTACTCGGGATCCGCGTAGCCGGTGCTGGTAGCCGCCGAGCCGCCCGCCGCGTAGGCGTTGAGGAAGTCGTAGGGGTCGTTGACCGTGGCCACCAAACCGTGGCGCGCGATCTCGAAGTTGCCCTGCTTGAGGCCGGCGAAGTGCACCGCCGCCTCGCGATTGACCAGTTCGATCTCCACACCCAGTGGGCGCCACATGGCGGCGATGGCCACGGCGATCTTCTTGTGGTCTTCCAGAGTGTTGTAGGAAAGCTCCAGTTCAAGCGGTCGATCGGGCCCGTAGCCGGCCTGATCCAGCAGCTCGCTGGCACGAGCCCGCCGGCTGTCCATGTCCTGGTCATGGAAGTCGAGGCTTGCCGAGGTGGGCGAGGCGATGGTGCGCGGCACGAACCAGTAGGACGGCGTCTGGCCCATGCCCAGCAGGCGTTCGGTGATCACCTCGCGGTCGAGCGCCAGATTCAGTGCCTCGCGCACCCGCTTATCGCTCAGCGGCGTGCCGTCGCGCAGGTTGAGCATATAGAAGTAGCTGCCGATCAGCGGACCCACCCGCAGCGATTCGCTCAGGTTCTCCTGGGCCCAGTCGAACCGCGCGGAAGGCACCGCGCCGTAGGCGATGTCGAGTTCGCCCGAGCGAAAACGATTCATCAGCGCCGAGGTGTCCTCGATGGCGTGGAAGTCGACACCGTCGAGGGCCACCTCATCGGCGGCGTAGTAGTGGGGGTTGCGGCTGACCTCGACCTTGTCCTGGGGCTTCCAGTCGGCCAGCACGAAGGGGCCGCTGGCCACCAGGGTGCCTGGCCGGGTCCAGTCCTCGACGCCGCTGGTAAGCAGGTGACGGGGCAGGGGGGCGGCCTCGGTCATCGCCATGGCCTGAAGAAAATAGGCGGTGGGCTCGGACAGCCGGATTTCCAGGGTGTGGGTGCCCAGCGCGCTGACGCCGAGGCTCTCCGGCTCGGCCTCCCCGGTGTTGATCGCTCGGGCGTTGACGATGGGGTAGTAGAGGTTGGCGTTGTGATTGGCGGTGGTCGGCGTCACCAGACGTTGCAGCGCGAAGACGGCATCGTCGGCGGTGATCGGCTCGCCGTCGGACCAGTGAGCCTGGCGCAGTGTGAAGGTGTAGACCAGGCCGTCGTCGGACAGCGTCCAGGATTCGGCCAGGCCCGGCTCCAGTGAGCCGTCGGGGCCGTAATTGATCAGCCGATCAAACAGCTCCCGGGTGATCCGGCTCTCCCAGTTGCCGTTGACCTTCTGCGGATCCAGGGTGCTGGGCTCGGCACCGTTGCCTACCTGCAGCGTGGCGGCTTGAGCGCCAAGCGCCAGCGACGCCGAGGCCAACAGCAGCGTTGCGCGGGTACTGGCCAGAACGGCCGAGGGCAAGACACCACGAAGCGCGGGAGGGAACATGGGCATTTCCTTGATCAGGATGAGAGGGCGAAAGGAACGCCAGCCAGCGGCGACATGGGCCCGAGGGCATGCCTCGGGCTCATTGAAGGCCAACGGTGACACGCTGTCCTCGTCTATTCCTCGAAGGAAACCCAGCGTGAGGGGTGGTCGTCCTCGATGTTGTCTTCCCAACCACTGATCGCCGGGTTCACCAGGTTGCGTGAGACGTAGTACAGCATCGGGATCAGCGCGTCGTCTTCCATGGCCAGGGCCTCGGCACGTTCCAGGATGGCCTTGCGCTCGTCTAGGTCGAGGGTCGTGGCCGCCTCGTCGTACAGGGTATCGAACGCCTCGTTGGCATAGGCCCCGTAGTTGTTGCCGACGCCGGAGCGCAGCAGCGCGAGGAAGTTCTCGGCGTCGTTGTAGTCGGCAATCCAGCCAGCCCGGGCCACGTCGAAGTCGCCCTCGGCGATGGTCTGGTAGTGCACCGTGGCCTCGGCGTTGACCAGCTCAACCTCGACCCCCAGCGGTCGCCACATGGAGGACACTGCTACCGCGATCTTCTTGTGCTCGTCAGTGGTGTTGTAGCGCAGGCGCAGCGTCAGCGGGTTGCCCTGGTCGTAGCCGGCGTCTTCGAGAAGTTCCTTGGCGCGGGCCATGCGGGCGTTCAAATCGCCGGTGATGTCGTTGCCCTCGGCGTCGTCGAAGGCTGCGTTCTGGACCTGGTAGTGATCGATGCCATCGGGCACGAAGGACAGTGATTTCTGGAAGGTACCGCCCATGATGTTGTCGGCGATGACGTCGCGGCGTACGGCAATGTTGAGCGCCTCGCGTACCCTGGGGTCGGCGGTGGGATGGCCGTCGCGATGGTTGAACACGTAGTAGTAGCTGCCCAGGTAGGTGGCCATGTGGGTGGCCTCGGGGATCTCTTCCTTCAACAGCGGATACATGCTCGAGGAATACTCGCGCATGATGTCCAGCTCGCCTGCGCGAAAGCGCGAGACGCCGGCGTTGCGATCCTCGATGGTGTGGTAGCGCACGCCGTCCAGCGCCACCTGATCGGCCTCGTAGTACTCGGGGTTCTTGACCGTGGTGATGCGTGACTGGGAGATCCACTCGGTAGGGGTGAAGGCGCCATTGGTGACGATGTGCTCGAGATCCACGTACTCCTTGCCGTACTGCTCGAAGGTGTGCTGCGGCTGTGGGTAGGCGGTGTAGTGGGTCAACAGCTGCAGGAAGTAGGGCGTGGACTGGTTCAGCTGGACGACCAGGGTGCGGCCATCGTCGCGGCTTTCCACGCCAAGCTCTTCCAGTGCAAGCTCGCCGGTGTTGACCTCCCGGGCATTGACCAGCGGATACAGCATGTAGGCGTACTTGGAGGCGTTGGCTGGGTCCAGCAGGTGGCGCCAGCCGAACACGAAGTCCTCGGCGGTGACCGGTTCGCCGTCGGACCAGCGGGCATCCTCGCGCAGGCTGAAGGTCCAGGTCTTGCCGTCCTCGGAGACCTGCCAGTCGCTGGCCATGCCGGGCAAGACCTTACCTTCCGGAGACTTTTTGACCAGGCCCTCGTAGACGTCCATCAGGATCTGGGATTCCCAGATACCGCCCGAGATCTGGGAGGTGTCGAAGGAGGCGAGTTCGCCGGTGACGCCCAGGTCGAGGGTCTCGGCCATGGCCGGTGCGGCGATGACGGCAGCCAGTGTGGACAGGGTCAGGCCAGAGGCCAGCCCTAGCTGGCGCACCCAGCGAGGACGGATCGCGATCATGTCAGTTCCTTGTTGATGTTGGCATTGTTGTGGCGGGCAGGGCCGTTGGTAGCGCCTGCGGCTAGCCTGAGAAGGTCGCACAAGGTGTACGACATCGGCTAAGCCCGCTTAGTCGCTAATGACCATCGCGCTGAGTCGCTGGTGCTGTCCAGACGAAAATTTTCATAGCGTCTTGCGTTTCGTCGATAGCCCAGCGCGAGCCCTTTTGCCATGAGGGGTGGCCGCCCTGGTCAGGATGACGGGGTTAGACGTTTTGGCTACAATGCTCCCCCTTTATCGCGTTGCCCCTGGCGACGTTCGACCAAAGCCCATTTCACGTGCCCTGGCCGCCCTGTGGCGAGGGACAACACAAGGCGAGCACCATGTTGGAAACCAATCCGATTCACAACCAGATCAAGGACCTGTCTGAGCGGACAGATGTTCTTAGGGGGTATCTTTGACTATGCCGAAAAGAAAGATCGGCTAGAAGAAGTGACCCGCGAGCTTGAGGATCCGGCGGTCTGGAACGACCCGGACTACGCTCAGAAGCTCGGGAAGGAGCGCGCCTCGCTGGAACTGGTGGTCGCCACCATCGACGAGCTGGACCAGGGGCTCGGCGACAGCCGTGACCTGCTGGAACTGGCCGAGATGGAAGACGACGAAGCGACCGTGGCGGAAGTCGAGAAGGAGCTTGATTCGCTTCAGGCCAATCTCGAGAAGCTTGAGTTTCGTCGCATGTTCTCCGGTGAGATGGATGAGAACAGCGCGTACCTGGACATTCAGGCAGGCTCTGGCGGCACCGAGGCTCAGGATTGGGCCAACATGCTGTTGCGTATGTATCTGCGCTGGGCCGAGGCCCACGGTTTCAAGGCGGAGATCACTGAGCTGTCTGCCGGTGAAGTGGCGGGCATCAAGTCGGCTACGGTGCATATTCAGGGCGAGTACGCCTTCGGCTGGCTGCGCACCGAGACCGGCGTACACCGCCTGGTGCGCAAGAGTCCGTTTGACTCTGGCGGTCGCCGCCACACCTCGTTTGCGTCGGTGTTTCTGTCGCCTGAAATCGACGACAGCTTCGAGATCGAGATCAATCCGGCGGACCTTCGCGTCGACACCTATCGCTCCAGTGGCGCCGGTGGTCAGCACGTCAACACCACCGACTCAGCGGTGCGCATCACCCATGAGCCGTCCGGCGTGGTGGTGTCCTGCCAGAGCCAGCGTAGCCAGCACGCCAACCGCGACTTCGCCATGAAGCAGTTGAAGGCGAAGCTGTGGGAGCTGGAGATGCAGAAGCGCAACGCCGCCAAGCAGGAAGCGGAAGACTCCAAGGCCGACATCGGCTGGGGCAGCCAGATTCGCTCCTATGTGCTGGATGACCAGCGCATCAAGGATCTGCGTACCGGCGTGCAGTCCAGCAACTGTGACAAGGTGCTCGACGGCGACCTCGACCAGTACATCGTCGCCAGCCTCAAGCAGGGGCTCTAGGCGACCGTCGACGCCGCCACCCAGCCCCAGGCGCTCGTGCTTGGGGCCTTTCGCCACCATCATTCATGGGTCCCTGCCGGGACCATCCGGGAAGGTCGCTCGTTGGCCTTCCCCTTCGTGACAGAGACGACTAGCCATGGCCCAACAGGATACGCCTTCCCCTCAGGACGCCGCCGCCGAAGAAAACCGTCTGATCGCGGAACGCCGCGCCAAGCTTGCCGCCCGTCGCAAGCTGGCCGAGGCCGAAGGTGGCAGTGCTTTTCCCAATAACTTTCGCCGTGACAGCCTGGCGGCCGAACTCGATGCCGAGCTTGGCGACAAGGACAAGGAAGCGCTGGAATCGCTGGGGCGTGAGGCAGCCGTGGCCGGGCGCATCATGCGCAAGCGTGGTCCCTTTATCGTGATTCAGGATGTCAGCGGCCAGATTCAGCTCTACGTCGACAAGAAGGGGCTCGATCCCGCCCTGCTCGAGGACATCAAGAGCTGGGACATCGGCGACATCGTGGCTGGCCATGGCCCGGTGCACAAATCCGGCAAGGGCGACCTGTACGTGATGATGCGTGAGGCCAAGCTCCTGACCAAGAGCCTGCGTCCCCTGCCGGACAAGTTCCACGGCCTGACCGACATGGAAGCGCGCTACCGCCAGCGCTATGTCGACCTGATCATGAACCCGGACTCGCGTCGGGTGTTCGAGACTCGCGCCGGCATCATCAGCGCCATGCGCCGCTTCTTCGAGGATCGCGGCTTCATGGAGGTGGAAACCCCGATGCTGCAGCCGATTCCCGGTGGGGCCACCGCGCGTCCCTTCGTCACCCACCATAATGCGCTGGACATCGACATGTACCTGCGTATCGCGCCGGAGCTTTATCTCAAGCGCCTGGTGGTAGGCGGTTTCGAGCGGGTCTTCGAGATCAACCGTAACTTCCGCAACGAAGGGCTTTCCACCCGCCACAATCCCGAGTTCACCATGGTCGAGTTCTACTGGGCCTACGTGGACTACCAGGCGTTGATGGACCTGACCGAAACCATGCTGCGGGAGATCGCTCAGAAGGTGCTGGGCACCACCACCCTGAATTACCAGGGTTCCACCTACGATCTCGGTCAGCCGTTCGTGCGCATGACCCTGCGTGAGGCGATTCTGGCCCACGGCGAGGGCATCGAGGCAGCGGACATCGACGAACTCGAGCCTGCCCGCGCCCTGGCCGGCCGTCTGGGTATCAAGATCAAGGACGGCTGGGGGCTTGGCAAGCTGCAGACCGAGATCTTCGAGGAAGTGGCCGAGTCGCGTCTGGATCAGCCGACCTTCATCACCGAATATCCGGCGGAGGTGAGCCCGTTGGCACGCCGCAACGACGCCAACCCGTTCGTCACCGATCGCTTCGAGTTCTTCGTCGGCGGCCGCGAGATTGCCAATGGCTTCTCGGAGCTCAATGATGCCGAGGACCAGGCCGAGCGCTTCCGTGCCCAGGCTGCCGAGAAGGATGCCGGCGATCTGGAGGCAATGTACTACGATGCCGACTACGTGCGCGCACTGGAAGTCGGGCTGCCGCCCACCGCTGGTGAGGGTATCGGGATCGACCGTCTGGTCATGCTGTTCACCGACAGCCCGTCGATTCGCGACGTGCTGCTGTTCCCGGCCATGCGCCCGGAAGCCGGCGACGCGTGAACCAAACGGGCGGCCGCTGGGAGCCTTTCCGAGCGGCCGCAGGCGAAACCGCGCCGCAGCGGCCGGGTTTTATTGGCAAGGGACGCCCATAGCACCCATAATGGCTGCGATTCGAGACTGCGATTCGACGTCGAGGAGATCGCGATGAAACTGCTCAACCGCTCCGCACTGAGCGTCAGACCCACCCAGCACTTTGTTGACTGGATCAATGCCCTGGAACCGACCATGGGCGATGACGATCTCAACCTGTCCGACGTCGACCGCGAGAGTACGGTCTACCTGATTCCAGAAATGGATACTCCCGAGGCGTTGGAAGCCTTCGTTCGCGAGCGGTATCTCGAGGTGCTCGAGAACGAGCTGCGCGCCTGGGAAGAGGACGAGCGGCAGTGGCCTGAATCGCTGGACTGGGCGCTGTTCCAGCGTTTCCTTCAAGTCGAGCACAGCTATCTGGCCATCGATCTGGATAGCGAGGCGGCGCTTGAAATCTCCGAGGTTGACGACGAGTTGCTGGCCGACCTCGAACAGGACTGAGCTCGGCACCCAGCGGCAGGCCTGCTTGCCGCACGTGCAACGCGTCTCTTTGCTGACAGGACCGGCCCAGGCCGGTCCTGTCAGCGTTCGCGCTGGTTTCCCATGACGCCCCAGGACGGGACGATACCTGCATGAGTCGACTGTTCTCTACCCCTGACGGCGACGATGGCCTGCCCGGGCCGGAACGTCGTCTGGCGGTCATCGCCCTGGTGTTGGGCACCTTGATGGCGGTGGTCGACACCACCATGATCAATATCGCGCTGCCCTCCATGGCTCGCGATCTCGGCGTGTCGGATGCCCGCGCCGTATGGATCACCAACCTGTTTCAGGTGGTCTGCGCGGCGATGCTGCTGGTATTTGCAGCGGCCAGCGAGCTGCTCAGTCGGCGCAAGGTCTACGTCGCCGGGCTGTCGCTGTTTGTGCTGGCCGCCCTGGGCAGCGCGCTGTCGCCTAACTTCGAGACCTTGCTGGTGTTTCGTGCCTTGCAGGGCATTGGCGCCGCAGCCACGCTGTCCATCGGGCCAAGCCTGTATCGTTCGATTTTCCCCTCGCGCCTGTTGGGTAGCGCACTTGGCCTGTCGTCGCTGGTGGTGGCCGGTGGCTATGCTGCAGGTCCTTCTATCGGCGGGCTGGTACTGTCGGTGGCCAACTGGCCATGGCTGTTTGCGCTGAACGTGCCGCTGGGAATCGCCGCGGCCTTCATGGCGTGGAAGGCGCTGCCCAGGGAGACTCGCCGCGAGGGTAGCTTCGATGGACCTGGCGCGCTGGCGTCCATGGCCATGCTGGCAGGGTTGTTCATGGCCATGGATGCCATTGGCCATCGTGCGCCGATGCTGGATATCGCGTTGTGGCTGGCAGTGACGCTGGGGTCTGCGTGGGCCTTCATCCATCGCCAGGGGCGAGCGCCGCATCCGCTGCTGCCGCTGGGACTGTTTCGCGAGCCACGCTTCAGCCTGGCCGTGTCGGCCCAGGGTACGGCCTTTATCGGCCAGGGGCTGACCTTCGTCGCGCTGTCGTTTCTGTATCAGCAGCAGATGGGCTACTCGGCCCTGCACACCGCCTGGTTGTTCACTCCCTGGCCACTGACCATCATGATTGTCGGTCCGTTGGCGGGGCGTCTGGCAGATCGCTTCAATCCCGGTCTGGTCGCTAGTGTCGGCCTTGCCGTACTGCTGGTGGGGTTGCTCAGCCTGGCCAGCCTGGATAGCGATGCGACGGCCCTCGATAGCCTATGGCGCACGGCCCTGTGTGGCGCTGGCTTTGGCCTGTTTCAGCCGCCCAACAATCGTGAGTTGATGACCAGCGTGCCGAAGTCTCGCAGTGCCAACGCCTCTGGCGTGATGAGTACCACCCGCACGGTGGGGCAGTCGCTGGGGGTGGCGTTGGTGGGCCTGTGTCTGGCGGTCGGGGCGGGGGTTCAGCAGTCGTTGTGGGTGGGCGCTGCCACCACCTTGCTGGCGCTGTTGATCAGCCTGGTGCGACTGCCGATGGCCCAGCGTGCGTACCGTATCGCCCGTGAAGAAAAGAAGGCGGCCCGCCGCGAGGCATCAGGTCAAGCTTAGTCAGCCAGGCTATGAATGCGTACAATGGCATAGTACTGAGGACAGCCCGCAAGGTTTGTCGTGCCTTCGCGACAATCATGCAGGGGTGCGTCGAATTGACGTCCATCGTAGCCATGTTTGCCGTCTCTACCGAGGCAATGACAAGAGATTTCATCATGAGTATTCAGGCGACCATTGAACACAAGCTCGCGGCTCTCGAACCCACCGAAATGGTGGTCGAGAATGAAAGCCACATGCATAGCGTGCCGCCGAATTCGGAAACCCACTTTAAGGTGACCCTGGTGTCTGAGCGTTTCGCCGGCCTGATGCCGGTCAAGCGTCACCAGCAGATCTACTCGTTGCTGGCCGATGAGCTGTCCGGTCCGGTGCATGCCCTGGCCCTCCACCTCTACACCCCCGGCGAGTGGCAGAGTCGTGGCGCGGCACGCCCTGACTCGCCCAACTGCATGGGTGGCTCGCGCTCGTGACGCCTGAGCCGACACGACTGGCCTATCTGGATGCCATGGGGCTGACCGCTTGGGTCGCCCGGTATCAGTTTCCCAATGCGCGGGAAACCGAGGTCTGTGACTGGCCTGAGCTGGAGCCTCAGCAGCCGCCGGAAACGGGGGCCCGAGGCTTGCACGCGCTGTTGGATGAGGTGCCTGCAGCGCGCAGCCACGAAGCTGCCCAGGACAGCAGCGTCGCCGTCACGGCGGCGTCCACTGCCCAGGCGCCGTCTCCAGAGCCGTCTCAGCCTGCAGCGCCGGTCGCCCGCAAGGCGAGAGCACTGCTGGGCGATATGGTGCCCGATGATGAGGCGACCAGCGCCACACCGGCACTGGACAGCGAAGAAGAGGGTGTCGAGGATGCCGAGCCGCTGCGCTTTGTCTGCCAGGTGGCCTGTCTCGATGGACGCTGGTTGTTGTTGGTGGCCCAGCAGGCGCCGTTGGGCGTGGAGCACCAGCGGCTGCTGTTCAACATCCTGCACAGCAGTGGAGTGACGGCCGAGCAGCGCCCGGTATTCGAGACGCTGACCTGGCCTCTGGCGGAAGGGTTGCCGGTCAGGCGTCCTCTGGAAGAGGCTCGTCAAGGGCTCAAGGCCTTCGTGGCTGGTCGAGCCCGGCGGGGCTGGGCGCCTGAACGCGTGCTGGTATTCGGCCACGAAGACGCCTTGATGCAGGTCCTGGGTGAAGCTGGGCAGGCTGCCGTCGCCGAACCGACAGCGCCGGTGGCCAGCGAACCAGGGCATTCCAGCACCCTGGCACTCCCCCAATGGAGTGGGCCAGGCCTTGATGAGCTGCTGAGCAGTGCGACGGCCAAGCGCCGTTTGTGGGTGTCGAGTGCCGATTGGCAAACCCTATGGCAACAGGGCCGCGAGGCATGACGACCGGATCCGCCGGGCGGGGTGCTGGGCAGCAGCCTGGACGGGGCACCGAGCCCTTCGTGGTGCGCCAGTTGAGGCCTGATGACCTGGCTGCCCTCGAGGCTCTCGAGGCGTCCCAGACCCATCGGCTGTCTCGGCCACAGGCCCTTGAGCAGGCCTTCGTCGATGAGCAGCGCCTGCTGCTGGGAGTCGAGGATAGCAACGGAGGTCTAGCCGCCTACGCGCTGGTGTCGCGGCTGCCCTTTGAAGCCGAACTGGAGGCCATACTGGTGGCCACTGATGCGCGGCGCCAGGGGCTCGGTCGTTTGTTGCTGTCGCAGCTGGTAGAGCAAGCAAGAGATTGGGGGGCAGAAAGGCTGCTGCTGGAAGTCCGCGCGGATAACGCTGAGGCGATCGCCCTCTATCGTGCGCTCGGCTTCACCCAGGATGGGCTGCGCCGCGCTTACTATGCTGCCCACTACGCCGCCCAAGGCGCCGCCCGCGAGCCGGGTGGTGAACGCGTCGACGCGGTGCTGATGTCGTTGACGCTGGCCTAAGCGCGCGAGACGCAAGGGACTCTCTTCAAGGGGCTCTCTTCAAGGGGCTCTCTTCAAGGGGCTCTCTTCAAGGGGCTCTCTTCAAGGGGCTCTCTTCAAGGGCTCCTCTTGGAGCCCTCGGATCGGGCGGTGTGGCTCGCGGTGCTTAGATCGCGGTGCTTAGATCGTGCTGCTTAGATCGTGCTGCTTAGATCGCGGTGCCCTGATCGTGATGCTTAGACGCTGTGCGCCGGTGCTGGCTGCGCGCTGCCCTGTTCTGCATCCACGTCGTCGAGTTGGCCCAGGATAGCCGTCAGACGGCGCTCCCACTCCTCACGCTCCTGCTTCAGTCGAGCGTTTTCCTCGCGCAACTCCTCAGCTTCCAGTTTCAGCAATTCCAGGGCCTCCAGCGCGCTGGTGACCTTCTTTTCGAGTTGGTTGAAGAGTTCCGTGCTCATCCTCGTCTCCTGACATGACGTGGGGTGAGGGCGCAACGCGCGCCCCGATGGCACGAGCGTAACGCCGAGCTCGTCGGTGGACAAGCGTCGCGACGCGGCGACGCTGTCTGATAGAGAGTGCGGGCATCGCTCCGGGGCACAGCGCAATGGTCGAGAGGCCTGGAAAGCACGTCGCAAGGGGCGGTAAGAGGGCTCAGCTCGACGTCGTATGACGCCGATAGAGCCGCCCAAAACTGTCGCCCGCCTTGACCTCCCGGTGTAGATGCCAGTGCTCCGGTACGCTCAGCTCCAGTCCGCTTTCCACCTCGACATAGATCCAGGCATCGTCGGTCAGCCAGCCTTGCTCCAGCGCAGAACAGCAGGGTTCGGCCAGTGCCTGGCGGAAGGGCGGGTCGATAAACGCGATGTCAAACGGTACCTCGGGCGGGTTCGAGAGCATCGTCAAGGTATCTTGAGTGATCACCTCGGCGCTGCTGATGGAGAGCGTGGCCAGGTTGTCGTTGATGGCCTTGGCGACCTGGCCATCACGCTCGACGAAGGTGGCGGCCCTGGCGCCGCGTGATAACGCTTCCAGGCCCAGGGCGCCGGTACCCGCGAACAGGTCCAGCACTCGCTTGCCGTAAAGTGTACCGCCAAGCCAGTTGAACAGCGTTTCGCGCACGCGATCGGGCGTCGGGCGCAGGCCTGGTTTGTCGAGGACGGGCAGCAGTCGGCGTCGGTGGTCGCCACCGATGATGCGCAGCTTGCCAGGGGCGCGGCCTGTGGCTGCTGTTTTGGCGCCGGTACGGGGGCGCGGTCGAGAAGGGCGATGTCGGCTCATGGCGAGAGATTTTACCCGTGCCGAGTGGCTGCGTCATGCCAAGGACGGCCCCAGTGTCATCTTTGTTCGTCGGGTGGTGGTTGGGTTGACCCTGAACGGCGCAAAAGCCGCTGACAGGTCCGCCAGTGAGTTCGACAGCCTGCCTTGCGAGTCCACAGAAGACGGGCAGGGTGGTAGGATGTGGCGGTTCGTTCACCGGCTGAGGCGGCAGGTCATCCATGTTCGGTATTTTCAAGCGCAAGAAGAAGCAGTCGGGTGAAACACCCGTTGAGGATCAGCAGTCACAGGACCTGGCATCCCGCGAGGAAGAGACGCGGTCGAGCGAGGGTCCTGCTGAGACGCAGGATCACGCTGAGTCGTCCCCCGATGCGGCACCTCGGGCTGATGAGGAAAGGTCGACTCCGGCCGCTGAGCACGGGGCAGACTCGGATGTCACATCGGCGCAACAGCACAGCGAGTCTCAGCAGCAAGCAGCTGGCGAGCCTGCCGAGGCGCTGGTGCCGGAGCCCATCGAGCCTGACGCCTTGCGTGAGGCCAGCACCTCTCAGGCCGAGCCCGAGGCCGCAGCCACACCTGCGGCCCAACCAGAGCGCGAGCCGGGTGCTGAGACAGGGGTTGAGACAGGGGTTGAGACAGGGGTTGAGACAGCGGCCGGGCAAAAGACCGAGCGAGATCTTCAGGCAGCGTCGGAGGCCTCCGAAACAAGGACGCCTGCCGCTGATGCCGCTCCCCAACGACCCGTCGAGACCGCAGCGGGGCACGAGAATGCGCCGACGGTCGAGGCGTCGCCAGAGCCAGAGCCCTCCTCTCAGCGTCTCGAGCACGCCGAGGTCATCGAACCCAGCCGCTCCAGCGGGCCTGCGCTGCAGGAAAAGCCAAGGGCCGCGGCTGCCGATAAAGGTGCAGAGAAAAAGGGGTGGTTTGCCCGCATGCGTGCGGGGCTGGGCAAGACCCGGGCCAATCTTAGCGATGGGCTGGCCGACCTGTTCATGGGGGCCAAGCAGATCGATGACGATCTGATCGAGGACATCGAAACCCAGCTGCTGATGGCGGATGTAGGGATCGAGGCGACCAGTGAGATTATCGAGGCACTGACCGAGCGAGTGTCGCGCAAGGAGCTGAAGGATCCCGAGGCGCTGTATCGTGCCCTGCAGCAGGAGCTGGCCAGTATGCTGGGGGCGGTCAGCGACCCGCTGACCCTGACCACGGAAGATGGCGGACCCTTTGTGATTCTCGTGGTGGGCGTCAACGGGGTGGGCAAGACCACCACCATCGGCAAGTTGACCCAGCGCTTCCAGCGCGAGGGCAAGAGCGTGATGCTGGCGGCGGGAGATACCTTCCGTGCCGCCGCGGTCGAGCAGCTCAAGGTCTGGGGCGAGCGCAACAGCGTTCCCGTGGTGGCTCAGCACACCGGTGCCGACAGTGCCTCGGTCATCTACGACGCGGTGGCCGCTGCGCGGGCTCGCGGAGTCGACGTGCTGATCGCCGATACGGCGGGGCGTCTGCACAACAAGTCCCACCTGATGGAAGAGCTGAAAAAGGTTCACCGCGTGATGGGCAAGCTGGATGCCAATGCGCCCCATGAGGTCATGCTGGTGCTGGATGCAGGCACTGGCCAGAACGCTCTGTCCCAGGCGGCGACCTTCAACGAGGCCGTGCCGGTCAGCGGGATTACTCTGACCAAGCTCGATGGCACCGCCAAGGGCGGCGTCATCTTTGCCCTGGCGAAGCAACTCAAGACGCCGATTCGCTTTATCGGTGTCGGCGAAAGCCTCGATGACCTGCGACCGTTCAAGGCAGAGGATTTTGTCGATGCCTTGTTTGATCGTCGCTCGAGTGACGGCGACGAATGATCGCCTTCGAGCACGTCGGCAAGCGCTATGGAGGGCGCTTCGAGGCGCTCTCCAATATCGACTTCCGTGTTTCCCGCGGAGAAATGGTGTTTCTCACCGGGCATTCCGGGGCTGGCAAGAGCTCGTTGCTGCGTTTGATCATGCGCCTGGAGCGCCCGAGTCGAGGGCGCGTGCTGGTGGCCGGACACGACATCGACAAGCTTCACTCGAGCCAGCTGCCCTTCTACCGGCGTCAGATTGGTGTGGTGTTTCAGGATCACCAGCTGCTGTTTGATCGCTCCATCTATCACAATGTGGCGCTGCCGCTGGAAATCCGCGGACTACCGCCGCGAGATACGGCTCGACGTGTGCGTGCCGCCCTCGACAAGGTCGGCCTGTTGCACCGTGAGAAGGCCTTGCCGATCGAATTGTCCGGTGGTGAGCAGCAGCGTGTGGGAATCGCCCGTGCCGTCGTCAACAAGCCGGCCCTGCTGCTGGCCGACGAACCCACCGGTAATCTGGACCCCCAGTTATCCGCTGACATCATGGGCTTGTTCGAAGATTTCCATCGCATCGGCACCACCGTGATGATTGCCAGCCACGACCTGGCACTGATTGCGCGCCTGCGTCACCGGACCCTGCGCCTGAGCGAGGGACGGCTGGTGGGTGATGGGGAGGCTGCGTGAGTCTGGATCCCCCCCGTAGAAGAGCGGCCACGCCGCGCAGCACTGGAGCCCGCAGTCGGGGTGCCGTCAGGTCGGACCGACCAGCCGGTCGAACCGCGGGTACACCGGCCCAGGGTGGTGCCCGTCAGCAGTCCGCCAGGCCGCAAGGACAGTGGCGGTCATGGCTGCGTCATCACCGGGCCATGTGCCTCGACAGCCTGCACCGGCTGATTCGCCAGCCGGTGGGCAGCCTGCTGACCATGCTGGCCATCGCCATTGCCTTGGTGCTCCCTAGTGCGCTGTGGCTGTCCCTGGACAGTGCCAAGCTGGTCGATGCAGAGCTCGATGCCAGCGCCACCTTGACCGCCTATCTGGACAAGGGCGTGGATGAGGCCCAGGCCCAGCGTATTCTCGAGGCCATCGAGGCACAGTCGAATATCGCCAGTACGCGCATGATTACCGCGGCTGAGGGCATGGCGGAGTTCCAGCAGGCGCTTGGTCTTGACGACGCGCTGGCCCGACTCGAGACCAATCCTCTGCCCGCTTCGGTGGTGATATCGCCGCAGTCGCCGTCACCCGAGGCAATGACGGCGTTGTCCGAACGGCTGACGGCCATGCCGGGCATTGCCGAGGTACGCCTTGATCTGGCCTGGATCGAACGCTTGCGGCAGCTGGCCGAGGTGGGACGGCGCGTCACGCTGGCGTTAGGCGTACTGTTCGGACTGGGGGTGTTGCTGGTGGTCGGCAACACGATCCGGCTGGCGGTGGAGAATCGCCGCAAGGAAATCGAAGTGGTGACGCTGATTGGTGCCACCCATGCCTTCGTGCGCCGCCCGTTCCTTTACAGCGGTGCCTGGTATGGGCTCGGCGGTGGCCTGCTGGCCTGGGCATTGCTCACTCTTGGCAGTGACTGGCTGTCAGCCCCGGTAGCGTCGCTGGCTGCGAGCTATGGGGCACACTATCAGCTGCCCGCGCTGGGGCTGGCTGGTTCTACAATATTGCTGAGTTGTAGTACACTATTGGGCTGGTTAGGTGCCTGGATCGCCGTCAGTCGTCATCTGGCGGGCATCAAGCCCCGCTAGGTCATCACGTTGCGCACGGTCATCTCATAGCGCACGTGAGTCGTCAGCGAAGCCTGAGGCGCCACCAGGTGGTTTCGTCGGATGCACCCTGAAGGGCTATACGACGAAAGGGGAACTTTTTGAGCGTGTGTTCCTCCAAGGTGCATTCGAAATCTTGTTGGTCTTCGAGGAGACAATCTGCACATGAGCAACAGTCTTCTGCCGGTGGGTCATCTATCACCGGGGCACGACCTGAACGGCTACATTCAAGCCGTCAACCGCATTCCCCTGCTGACGGTGGAAGAAGAGCAGGATCTGGCCCATCGCCTCCAACAGGAAGGTGATCTGGAAGCCGCCCGCCGTCTGGTCATGTCCCATCTTCGTTTTGTCGTGCACATCGCACGCAGTTACTCCGGCTATGGGCTTCCCCAGGCTGACCTGATTCAGGAAGGTAATGTTGGCCTGATGAAGGCGGTCAAGCGTTTCGATCCGACCCAGGGCGTCAGGCTGGTGTCCTTCGCCGTGCACTGGATCAAGGCGGAAATCCACGAGTTCGTGCTGCGCAACTGGCGCATCGTCAAGATCGCCACCACCAAGGCCCAGCGCAAGTTGTTCTTCAACCTGCGTGGTGCCAAGAAGCGTCTGGCCTGGCTGAACAGCGACGAAGTCGATGCGATTGCCAAGGATCTGGACGTCAAGCCAGAGGTGGTGCGGGAAATGGAAGGTCGGCTGGCCTCCCACGATGCCGGCTTCGATGCTGCTCCGTCCGATGACGAGGAAAGCGCGTATCAGGCCCCGGTGCATTATCTGGATGATGCCAGCCAGGATCCGGCGACTCAGCTGGAGGACAGCGACTGGGAAGAAGACGCCACCCGTCGCCTGCAAGGGGCGCTGGCGGACCTGGATGAGCGTTCCCGGGATATCCTGACCCAGCGCTGGCTAGCCGAGAACAAGGCGACGCTGCACGAGCTGGCGGACGTCTATGGGGTATCGGCTGAGCGGATTCGTCAGCTTGAGAAAAACGCCATGAAGAAGATTCGTGAGCGTCTTGGCGATGCCCTGGCTGCCTAAGCGGCGGTAGGGGAGGTCCCTTCGGTACTGGCCTGAACGCAAGCCTGAACGCAAGCTATGTTCAGCAGCAGTGCCAGCCCACGAAAAGAAGCGCCCGAACCGTCAGGTTCGGGCGCTTTGCGTAAAGACCGGTCCGTTCGCGGCAGCCCTCAGAATCAGGCGGGCACCGCGCTGTCTCTGAGCAACTGAGACGACAGCGCAGGCCACTGATCTTCCCAGTACTCGGTGGGACGGTGGCGATAGTCGCTGCGCACGTACTGGGCGATACGCCCCTCGATCTGTGCTGTCAGTAGGTTCGCGCTGGCGCTCGCCGGCATGGCCAGACGACGTCCCTCACGAAGTTCCGCCTCGCGGAGTACCTGCTTGAACTGGGTTTCCAGGCGCTCGAACAGCTGGTGAATGCGCAGGCGTAGCCTGGCGGTTTCACCGGTCAGTACATCGCCGCCGAGCAGGCGCGACAGTCCGGGGTTCTTCTCGGCAAAGGCCAGCACCAGGGTCATGATCTGATGGCAGCGTGGCAGCGCCTCCTGCTGCTCGTCGAGGATACGCGTGATGCGTTCAAACAAGGTTTCCTCGATAAAGCTGATCAGACCTTCATACATCCTGGCCTTGCTCGGAAAGTGGCGATAGAGCGCGGCTTCCGAGACGCCCACCTGTCGGGCCAGGGCAGCAATGGTGATGCGCTTGCCGCTGTCTTCCTCCAGCATCAGGGCCAGGGCCTGCAGAATCTGGTCCCGCCGGCTTGGGGTGTTTTCCTGCGTCATGGTGTCGAGTTCTTTATCGTTGATGGCCCGCCAGGCTATCCGGCGGGCGAGTTCCCTTGCGATTCGACGATCTGGCTGGCGAACCGCATCTTCCTTGCGTGTCAGTCTTGTTGGCGCCGCTGGGCGGTATCAGTCAGGTGCGTGGTTGGTGATCAGGGTGCCGACGCCGGCATTGGTGAAAATTTCCAGCAGGGTGGCGTGGGGCACGCGGCCATCGACGATATGGGCGCTGACCACGCCGCCCTTGACCGCATCCAGCGCGCAGCGGATCTTGGGCAGCATACCACCATGAATGGTGCCATCGGCGATCAATTCGTCGACCTGCGCGGTAGACAGCCCTGTCATCACCTCGCCGTCACGGTTCATCAGGCCTGCCACATTGGTCAGCAGCATCAGCTTTTCAGCACCCAGCGCTTCGGCCACCTTTCCCGCTACCAGGTCGGCGTTGATATTGTAGCTATGGCCTTCGCCATCGACGCCGATAGGGGCGATGACGGGAATGAAGTCCCGCGCGGCCAGCATTTCGATCAGGTCCGTGGAGACATGCTCCACTTCACCCACGTGGCCGATATCGATGATTTCTGGAGCGGTCATTTCCGGGCTTTGGTGTTCCACCTTGAGCTGGCGAGCCCGAATCTGCGCGCCGTCCTTGCCGGTGAGGCCGATGGCCTTGCCGCCGCACTGGTTGATCTGATTGACGATGTCCTTGTTGACCAGGCCGCCCAGCACCATTTCCACCACGTCCATGGTCTCGGCGTCGGTCACCCGCATGCCACCGACAAAGCGTGACTCGATGTTGAGCTTCGCCAGCAACTCGCCGATCTGAGGGCCTCCGCCGTGGACCACGACGGGGTTGATCCCTACTTCCTTCATCAACACCATGTCCCGTGCGAAGGAGTCGATAAGGGCATCTTCGGTCATGGCGTTGCCGCCATACTTGACCACTACGGTCTTGCCGGAAAACTTCTGGATGTAGGGGAGGGCCTCAGAGAGGACCTCCACCACCAGGCGCGGATCGTGAGCCTGTTCGCTCATTGGCGTAGTGTCTCCTGCGGGTTCAGTTCGGAAGGGTGAGCGAGGCGTCTACCGCCGCCAGAGCCTTGGCAAAACGCTCGCGAATGCGTGCCAGGGCATCACCATCATTGCCCTCGAAACGCAGCACCAGCATCGGCGTGGTGTTCGACGCGCGGCACAGGCCCCAGCCGTCAGCGTAGTCCACACGGATGCCATCGAGGGTAGTCTTGACGCCGTCGTCACCGAAATCCCCCTCCCGAGCCAGGCGATCGACCAGATCGAACTTGGTCTCGTCGGTCACTTCGATATTGATCTCCGGCGTGCTGATATTCTGCTGATAGCGATCAAAGAAAGTGTCGGCGTCACCGTCGAAGCGGGACAGGATTTCGAGCAGGCGGGCCGCGCCGTAGAGACCGTCGTCAAAGCCGTACCAGCGCTCCTTGAAGAAGATGTGGCCGCTCATCTCGCCGGCCAGCAGGGCGCCGGTCTCCTTCATGCGAGCCTTGATCAGAGAATGACCGGTCCGCCACATCTCAGGCGTGCCGCCGGCTTGCTCGATCACCTCGATCAGCTTGCCGGTGCACTTGACGTCGAAGATGACGCGGGCGTCCGGATTGCGGCTCAGCATGTCTTCGGCAAAGGCCATCAGCAGGTGGTCGGGGTAGATCAGTCGCCCCTTGGGGGTGATCACACCCAGGCGATCGCCATCGCCGTCGAAGGCCAGGCCGATATCGGCGCCGTGCTCGGCCACTGCCTTGATCAGGTCCTTGAGGTTTTCTGGCTTGCCCGGATCCGGGTGATGGTTCGGGAAGGTGCCATCGATCTCATCAAACAGGGGGATGGTGTCAGCGCCCAGTGCCTTGACCAGTTGTGGGCCAAGCTCACCTGCGACACCGTTGCCACAGTCGACCACCGCCTTGATCTTGCCGGATACCGAAACGTCACCAAGGATGCGTGCGAGATAGGCCTCGCGAACGTCCTGCTCGGAGACCTGGCCCTGACCTGAACGCAGATCACCGTTCTCAAGACGCGTGTAGAGCGCGGTGATCGCGTCGCCGGACAGCGTCTCGCCGCCAAGGACCATCTTCAGACCGTTGTAATCCGGCGGGTTGTGGCTGCCGGTCAACATGACCCCGGAGCTGGTGCCGTCGAGAGTATGGGTCGCGAAATACAGCACCGGGGTCGGCACCATGCCGATGTCGATGACATCGCAGCCGCTGGCGGTGAGGCCGCGGGTCAGGGCCTGGATCAGTCGGGGGCCGGACAGCCGCCCGTCACGGGCGACGACCACCCGGGTTTCCCCGCGGTCCTGGGCCTCGCTGCCGATGGCCTGGCCAATGGCTTCGACCCCCGCCTCGGTCAGGGTGTCGTCGACGATGCCGCGAATGTCATAGGCACGAAAGATCGTGGAAGGTACGTGTGTCATGGGCAGGTCCTTTCCTTTTGACGTAGCGCTGGGTCAGGTGAGTCGCGATCAGTGACGGCCAGAACTGCCGAAGCCGCCATCACCGCGCAGGCTGGCGGAGAAGTCGTCGACCACTTCCAGGTTGGCTTGAACCACCGGCACCAGCACGTACTGGGCGAGGCGTTCAAAGGGTTCCAGGGTGAAGGAGCGGTCCGAGCGGTTCCACACGGACACCATCAGTTCGCCCTGATAGTCAGAGTCGATCAGGCCGACCAGATTGCCGAGCACGATCCCGTGCTTGTGGCCGAGGCCAGAGCGCGGCAGGATCAACCCGGCCAGTGCCGGGTCGGCAATGTGGATGGCGAGGCCGGTACGCACCAGCTCGCAGTCTCCTGGCGCCAGCGTCAACGGCGCATCGAGCAGCGCATGCAGGTCCATGCCGGCGGAGCCTTCAGTGGCATAGCGCGGCATGCGGTCCTTGATGCGCTCGTCGAGTATCCTGACCGCCATGGTGGGGCGAGTGGTTGTGCTGGACATGCAAAATCCTTGAGTCGTGAGAGCGCTTCCGGCCCCCGTGTTGAGCGTAGTGCAGCGACCGCATGGTCGGCCGCAGTGATACAGTGCCACGGCACCGCACGACCGGCGCGAAGTGTCAGTCGTGGTGCTGGCGAGCGGCAAGACAGGCGCTGGCCTGGGCGATGACAGCCTCGGCCAGGCGCGTCTTGTCCTGTTCGGCTTCGTGGCGTGTGTTGACCTGGTCGCCGTCGCGCCACATCAATAATGCCGCATTGCGATCGGAGCCAAAGCCGAGTCCTGCGCGGGAAACGTCATTGGCCACGATCATGTCAAGATTCTTGCGCCTGAGCTTGTCCTTGGCGTAGCGCTCGAGGTCACGGGTCTCGGCGGCGAAGCCGACAATCAGGGGGCGTGGGTGACGACTCGCCAAGGTGGCAATGATGTCCGGGTTCTTGACCAGTGTCAGCGTCAGACCGTCCTCGCCTTCCTGCTTCTTGATCTTGTGTTCGGCGGGTGCCGCGGCGCGGTAATCGGCCACAGCTGCACAGCCAATGAAGATGTCGCACTCGGCGACTAGGCCTTCGGCCGCGGCGAGCATCTGCTCAGCGGTATCCACATCCATGCGAGTCACTCCGGCCGGGGTAGGCAGGCTGACAGGCCCAGCGATCAGCGTGACCCGGGCGCCGCTGTCGCGAGCTGCCTGCGCCAGCGCAAATCCCATCTTGCCCGAGCTGTGATTGCTCAGGTAGCGCACCGGATCCAGAGGCTCGCGCGTCGGCCCTGCGGTGATCACGATATGGGGCGCCACTGCGGAAGGTGGTGTGCTCGTTTCACTCTGTGCCGCGACAGTCGCCTCTGTGGTATCCCGGAACAAGGCCGTGACGATCTGCTCGGGCTCCATCATGCGTCCAGGGCCTACATCACCGCAGGCTTGATCGCCTTGATCGGGGCCCAGCAACTGCCATCCATCGTCGCGCAGCTGGGCGGCATTGCGCGCCGTAGCCGGATGGCGCCACATGGCCTGGTTCATGGCCGGTGCCACTACCCGTGGCGCATCGCTAGCTAGACAGGCGGTCGTCAGCAGGTCGTTGGCCATGCCCTGGGCCAGGCGTGCCATGAGGTCGGCAGTTGCGGGGGCGATCAGGATCAGGTCGGCCCAGCGTGCCAGCTCGATGTGCCCCATGCCCAGTTCCGCATCCGGATCCAGCAGTGATGTCCTCACCGCACGTCCCGTCAGCGCCTGCAGCGTCAGCGGCGTGATGAAGGCCTGTGCCCCTTCCGTCATGACAACCTGGACCTCGCAGCCTCCCTGCACCAGCAAGCGAGCCAACACAGCACTTTTATAGGCAGCAATGCCAGCGCTGATACCAAGCAGCACACGCTGTCCTGCGCGCAGCGCCGGAGGGCCATAGCGCGTAGAGGAAGATGGTTGAAGCATGCAAAACGATCCACGACCGGGGTAAGAGTCCTACCTTACCACCGGTGTCGGATCATGCGTAGCCGCGCACCCCCGTCCCAGGTCATCGCTGATGCCACTAGACTCATCAGGTATGTCGGCGCTCGCCGACACTGGCGCGCATCGCTACCCAGGGAAAGGCCGCCACCCACAGCGGGACAAGGTAGCGGGAGGGCGGTCAGACAGGCAAACAAGAAGGGCAGACAACAAGAGCTGACTAGAAAGGCTGACAAGAGGGGCTGACAAGAGAGGCTGACAACGGCGGGCGGCCAGAGGGGCGGATAACACAGGCTGACCAGAAAGCGCGGCAAGAGCGCTGTTCATAAAGGAGACAGGGATGTCGATACGGGATTGGCCTGAAGGAGAAAGGCCCAGGGAAAAGCTTTTAACCATGGGGCCCGGTGCGCTGTCAGATGCCGAGCTGCTGGCGATCCTGCTGCGCGTCGGTGTGGCAGGGCGCTCCGCCGTGGACCTGGCTCGGGATGTACTGGTGGCGTTTGGTGGCCTGCGCGCGCTGCTTGAAGCTCGCCAGCAAGAGGTCTGCGCCCAGCGCGGCCTGGGGGTGGCGACGTTCGTCCAGCTGCAGGCTGCCCAGGAGATGTCGCGCCGGCACCTTGCGAGCCACCTTGAACGGGGTCAGCCGTTGGATTCCCCCAGTCGAGTGAGGGCCTTCCTTGCCGCCCAGCTGCGCCACCTTGACCACGAAGTCTTCGCCGCGCTGTTTCTCGATAGCCAGCACCGAGTGATTCGATTCGAGGTGTTGTTCCATGGCACGTTGGACAGCGCATCGGTGTATCCGCGAGAAGTCGCCAAGAGGGCGCTCGCTCTGGGAGCCGGAGCGCTGATCCTGTGTCATAACCATCCGTCCGGCGTTGCCGAGCCCAGCGAAGCAGATCGACGAATCACCGAACGGCTGAGGGAGGCGCTGGGGCTGTTCGATATTCGTGTGCTGGATCATTTTGTGGTGGGAGACGCAGAAGTGGTGTCATTTGCCGAGCGAGGGTGGGTATAATATGCCGCGCGCAGGAACCGGGTGGTTATCGGCGGCGTCTACGACGCATGACGACACCGGGATCCTCTACCATCGACAACGCCACGCCACCGCCGTGAACGCACCCTTGCCGCTTCGATGCAACACACGAGACAGGCAACGGCGCGAACGGGATGGCGAAGCTTGGCGTAACTCTTGCCCAGGCGGCAGGGTTCTGGTATAAAGTGCACCCTTTGAATTCCCTTGGGTTGAAAGCACGGGGCTCATGACAGGGCTTGAGGTTGCTGAGGCTTGATGACTGCGGATCTGCGTCGACACCGCGCGGCGGGTTTGCGACACAGGCTGACAGGCACGCCACTTATTCAGTTAAGGTTCTCGCCCTTCCCGGTTTGCCCGACAGGTTTTGAACAACTCGCCACGCGGTTGGAGGCTCTCATGTCCAAAGTATGTCAGGTTACCGGCAAGCGCCCGGTGACTGGTAACAACGTTTCACACTCCCAGCGCAAGACACGTCGTCGTTTCTTGCCGAATCTTCACAGCCATCGCTTCTGGGTCGAGTCCGAAAAGCGTTTCGTGACTCTGCGCGTCTCTTCCAAGGGCATGCGCATCATCGACAAGAAGGGCATCGACGAGGTGCTCAGCGATATTCGTAAGCGCGGCGACGCCATCTAAGGATGTCGTCACTCGGAGCCTGTAGAGCGTAGCTCGTATCACAGGTTCCGGCCGACTTGAATGACTGGCCTGGTGTGGCGAACGTACCAGGCAGCAATCTGGGAGAATTCTCATGCGTGACAAGATTCGTCTGGTGTCCAGCGCCGGTACCGGCCACTTCTACACCACCGACAAGAACAAGCGTAACACTCCGGACAAGATGGAAATGAAGAAGTTTGATCCGGTGGTTCGCAAGCACGTGATGTACAAGGAAGCCAAGATCAAGTAAGGCTTGATCTCGCTTCCACCGCAGGCGAGCCGCCTGTCGACGAGAACCCGGCCCCGAGGTCGGGTTCTTGCGTATCAAGGTGCTGACGCGGCGCCTGGCGAGAATGTTTCGCCTGACGTCGGGATATCAGCCTCACTGCCGCAGGTGCAACATGCCCGAGTTGCCTGAAGTCGAGACGACCCGGCGCGGTATCGCTCCCCATGTGGAAGGGCGAGAAGTGCGCGAGGTGCTGGTGCGTCAGTCGCGCCTGAGAGTGCCCGTGCCCGAGACCCTTGCCGAGCGCCTGGTAGGGGCGCGGATTGGTCAGATTCGTCGTCGCGCCAAGTATTTGCTGTTGCCTGTCCTGTCTCCCTCGGAGAGCGCTACGGTGGACGAGGTGGAAGCGCCCCGGGAACGGGGTACCTTGCTCTGGCATCTGGGCATGTCGGGCAGCCTGCGGATCGCTCGTCTTGGCGATCTGCCGAAGAAGCATGACCACGTCGACCTGGTGCTCGAAGGCGGCGCGATTCTGCGCTACCACGACCCTCGCCGTTTTGGCTTTGTCGATTGGCTACGCGAGGACGAGTCTCAGGATACGCGACTGTCGCGTCTCGGCCCTGAGCCGCTATCGCCAGCGTTTGATGGTGCTCGCCTTTACGCCCTTTCTCGTGGGCGGCAAGCCGCGGTAAAGCCGTTTTTGATGGACAATGCTGTGGTCGTTGGCGTGGGCAATATCTATGCCAGCGAAGCGTTGTTTCTGGCGGGAATCGACCCTCGGCGAGCAGCCGGGCGCATCGGCCGCGAGCGCTATGACAGGCTCGCCGCGGCTGCCAAGGATGTACTTGCCGCAGCCATCACCCAAGGGGGCACGACGCTGCGTGACTTTGTCAGCGGCACCGGCGAGCCCGGCTATTTCGCTCAGCGCCTCAATGTCTATGGTCGCGCTGGAGCGCCCTGTCGCCGCTGCGGCGGCGAACTCAAGCATGTGACCCTGGGGCAGAGGGCCAGTGTCTTTTGTCCTCGCTGTCAGCGCTGATAGCACTGGCACCTCCACACCTTAGATATCTTGAAGAGAGTGATCACCGTGACTCGACCGCTGCGCTTGAAAAAGAATGCCGATCGTCGCCTCAAGTCTGGCCATCTATGGCTGTATTCCAACGAGGTCGATACCACCGAGACACCGCTCAAGGCATTTGAGGTTGGCGAACAGGTCATCGTCGAAGCCGCTAATGGCAAGCCCATGGGGCTGGCCTATATCAACCCGAACTCGCTGATCTGTGCACGTATCGTGTCGCGTGATCCGAGCCAGCGCCTGGATCGCTCGCTGCTGGTGCATCGTCTCAACCAGGCGCTGGCCCTGCGTGATCGCCTGTTCGACAAGCCTTTCTACCGTCTGGTGCATGGTGAAGCCGACCTGCTGCCCGGTCTGGTGATCGATCGCTATGCCGACGTGCTGGTGGTACAGCTGAACACAGCAGGCATGGAAGCGGTGAAGGACGAGCTGCTGGATGCCCTCGACAAGGTGGTATCGCCAGGGTGTGTGGTGTTGCGCAATGACACCAGTGGCCGTCGTCAGGAAGGTCTTGGCGAAACCATTGAAGTGGTCAAGGGCGCGCTTCCCGACCAGGTGCTGCTGGAAGAAAATGGCGTGCAGTTTATCGCCCCCGTCATGGACGGGCAGAAGACCGGTTGGTTCTATGACCATCGCGTCAACCGGGCCTGGTTGAACCAGCAGGTCGCCGGCAAGCGAGTGCTGGACCTTTTCAGTTACGTCGGTGGCTGGGGTGTCCAGGCGGCGGCCCATGGCGCCAGCGAGGTCTTGTGTATCGATGCCAGCGAGTCCGCACTGGACCGCGTCGCGGAGAACGCTGCCCTCAACGGTCAGCACGAACGCGTCGCCGTCGGTCATGGTGACGCCTTCGAGGCCCTGGCCGCGCTCAAGGCAGATGGCGAGAAGTTCGACGTGATCGTGCTCGACCCTCCCGCCTTCATCAAGCGCCGCAAGGATATTGCCAACGGTGAGCGTGCCTATGCCCGCTTGAATCGCGATGCCATGCGTCTGCTGGGGCGCGATGGTCTGCTGCTGTCAGCCTCCTGCTCCATGCATCTGGCGCCGGAGCGCTTGACCGACGTCGTGCGCGGCGCAGTGCGCCATCAGGATCGCCATGGCCAGATCCTGTTCCAGGGACATCAGGGCCCGGACCATCCGGTGCATCCCGCCATTCCCGAGACCGCCTATCTGAAGGCGCTGGGCGTTCGCGTATTTCGTGATTGAGGGCGGCGCGATATCCCCTTCCACGACGTCTGCTCCAAGGAGGGCGGGCGACATGATCGACCCTCGTTAAGGCGGGGGTGATCAAGTGTCGTTCGAGTATCGATCAGGGCTTGTCCTTATGGCGGTGTTGGGCGCATCGTGGCCAGTAAGGCTGCGGCCCTTGCAACGATAAGGATATCCGCCATGAACGACGTGCCCTGGACGATGATCTTCTCCGACAGCAATGCCCTGATGGTGGGGCATGTGCGTAACCTGCTCAATGGGGCAGGCATACCCACGGAGCTTCGCAACATGACCCTGGGGGGTGGTGCCGGCGAGTTGCCACCGCTGGAGTGTGAACCCCAGGTGTGGGTGGCCGAGCACAATCGCCAGCGCGCCGAGGCGGTCATTCATCAGGCGTTGCGCGCATCCTCGCCTGGGGGCGAGTGGCGCTGCCGGGTGTGTGGTGAGGAGCTGGAGGTCGCCTTCGATACCTGCTGGTACTGTGGTACCGAACGCGAGGATCAGAAATAGTGTCTGTCTGCAGCCAGCCCAACTGGGACCTGCCTAATCCCTTCGTCATCGACATCCTTGTGACAGCGGATGCCATCGACCACTACGGCCACGTCAATAACGCCCAGTACCTGCGCTGGGTCGAACAGGCCAGCTGGGCACACTCGGCTCAGCTAGGTCTGACCTTGGATCACTACCGGGCGTTGGATCGTGCCATGGCGGTGCACCGCCACGAACTCGATTATCTGGCGCCAGGGTTTGAGGGCCAGCAACTGGCCATGGCGACCTGGATCGTGGCCTGTGACGCACGCCTTACCCTGACACGTCGATTCCAACTCTTCCGACCCGATGATGGGGCGACCCTGTTGCGGGCACGCACGCGCTACGCATGTATTGCGCTGTCCAGCGGTCGTCCACGTCGCCTGCCTCCTGAGTTTGTCAGCGCCTATGGGGGGGCATTGGTGGCAGAGGCTTAGAGCGTGGAACCTCGCTTTCCGGCCGAGTGCTGTCGATGCACCTGGCTGTCTAGCGAATACCTGTGCTGACGGCGGCGATCGTTTCTGCTTCCTGCTTCCTGATTTCCCTTTCCTTCTGCCTCCTGCTCTCTCTTGCCATCCGTGCTCTTGCTTATTCTCTTTCCCAGAGAGATGCGGAGTAGGTCGGCTATTTTTTGTTATTCATGCCGCGCCTCTTTGAGAGATATCGGTTTTGTTTGTAGGAAATAGTGGACAATGCTAGATGAGGCGGCATTACCTCTTTTCAGTAACTGCTTTCCTGCCCTCGGCCTTTTTATGTCAATCCTTCTATCGTTGTGCTTTTTCGCTACGACATTCATTTCTGGTGCATTTTTTCACTTTCACTCCTTGAGGTAGCATCACGCTACTGTCAACCACCTCAGCAGTGGCTGGGGGTCAATGTTAGAGACATTATGTGGCTGGCAATCTTGAGCCGAGTCACGATAGTTGTCCGCCATAACGCCGAACGAGGTGTCGCGGTAGCCGTGCTGTTGCCACGCTTCCGGATGGCCAGCCACGCAGGGTGGTGGGTGAGTTGGGTAGAAGAAAATGAAGGGAAAAAGATAACGACGCTAAGGATGGAAGCCAGGAATAGACGCTAGGGGTGGAAGTTAGAGATAAAAAATCAAGATGGGAATGAAAGATAGAAGTCGAGATAGCAATTCGAAAAAGAAGTTAAAGGTAGCCACTTTGAGTGCGTGAATCAGCATAACAATATGACGGCTCAACGTCGTCAATAAAACGTGGAGCAGGCCAGGCCAGCGACCACGAGTCAGTGTCTCTTGCAGGGGAATCTCATAGATGATGGTGCATTGCGTCGACGCGTCTCGGCCGGGCGTGGCGTTTCTTGTTGACCCGAGGTGTTTACGCCTGATTGGCGCAACACTGTTGGCGATGGTGGCGTGCTGTCCGACCTCGGTACTCGCCCAGGTACAGCCACCGGTGTCGCTGCCTTCAGCGGTTCCACCCAATGCCACCTTCAACGAAAACTTCATTCGTGACGATCAGCAGCGCCTGCTTGAGCAGCAGCGTGAACGCCTGGATCAGCTGGAGCGCTTGCCCGGTGAGGCCGTGGCGGCTCCAGAGGTGCGCCCTGATGACGGGGGCTGCCTGGATATTCATGAGATTGAACTGGAAGGCGCGAGCCTGCTCAGCGAGAGGCAGCGAGGGCGGCTGTTGCAGCCCTATCTGGGACGCTGCCTGTCAGCAGCTGAGCTCAATGGGCTGCTGGGTGAGGTGACCCAGTGGTACCTCGAACGTGGCTACGTCACCACCCGCGCCTATCTGCCAGAACAGGACCTGACTCAGGGGCGGCTGCGGGTGGTCGTTGCCGAAGGTCGCCTGGAAGCGTTGGACAGCGGCGGAGTGCGACCTTCCCCCCGAGAAGTCTTGATGGCGTCACCCACGCGGCCGGGGGACATCCTTAATCTGCGTGATCTTGAACAGCTGATCGACCAGTTGAACCGCCTGCCATCACGCCGCGCCCAGATGGAATTGCTGCCGGGTGACGCCCTGGGCGGCAGCCGCGTGCGCATCGACCCGGATGCCGGGCAAGGGCGCCCCGTGCGCGTCGCGCTGGGTCGCAGCAATGACGGCAGCCGCGAGACCGGCGAGCAGCAGTGGACCCTGGGCGGCGAGTGGGACAGCCCTCTGGGGCTGGCCGATCAGCTCAGTCTGCAGTTCGGTCACGATGTCACCGGCGCCTCCGGCATTGGCTCCAGCAACCAGTATGTGGCCTATCGGCTGCCCTGGGGGCGCTGGAACTTTCGCTATCAGTACAGCCGCAGCGACTATCGCAGCATCGCCCGCGCCGATGGGTTTCGCTTCGACCTGGACGGTGCCAGCGAGCGCCACAGCCTGTCGGCCGAGCGTCTGATGCATCGGGACCGCGTCAGTACCACCTCTGCCAGCGTCGGCGTCAGCAGGCTGAGCACGCGCAATGACCTGGACGAAACGCGCATCGAGGTCAGCAGTCAGCGCCTTAGCGAGCTAAGTCTTGGGCTGAACCATGGCCGCCGCCTGGGGCGTGGGCTGATCAACGCGGACCTGGGCTGGCACAAGGGCCTCGACATCCTGGGCGCCCAGGACGATGACGACCAGCCCGCGGGGTCGCCCAAGGCCCAGGGCGAGCGCACCACCCTGACGCTGAGCTATGCCCGACCGTTCGAGGTGCTGGGCCAGTCCCTGACCGTGACCAGCCTGGCCAGCGGCCAATGGAGCGACGATGCCCTTTACAGCCCCCAGCGGCTTAGCCTGGGCGGCCAGTACTCGGTGCGTGGTTACAAGGACCAGACCCTGAGCGGTGACAGCGGGGGGTACTGGCGCAATGAGATCAGCTGGGCCCGTCCGTTACCTGCGGAGGTCCCCCTGGTGAATCGGCTCGAGGCAAGCCTTGCCTACGATGTGGGCGTCATCCGCCACGATGACGATAGCGGCGACCAGCACGGTCGTCTCAGTGGCATGGCCCTGGGGCTTGGCGTCAGCGGCGACTACCTCAGTGCCAGTGTCACCCTGGCCAAGTCCATTGACCGTCCCGATGCCATCGATCATCGCGAAAGTCCCGTCTATTTCACCGTTCAGGCGCGCTTCTAGTGGCCGCGCCAGATACGTGCCATGCCTTCCAGGAGGGACGTTTGATGAACCCACGCCGTCCGCTGTTTCGCCATCTGGCCATCGTCATGATCAACGCCCTGTTCTGGCATCCCGTGGTGGTGCTGGCAGACGGCATCGTGGTGGCGCCGGGGGGCAATACCCGGCTCGATCAGGCCGGCAACGGCGTGCCGGTGGTCAACATCGCCACCCCCAACGACAAGGGGCTCTCCCACAACCGCTTTCGCGACTACAACGTGGACGCCCGCGGGCTCATCCTCAACAACGCTACTGGCAAGACTCAGTCGACGCAGCTTGGCGGCATCGTGGTCGGCAACGCCAATCTGCGCGGCCAGGCGGCCCAGGTCATCCTCAATGAGGTCAATGGCGGCAATCCGAGCCGACTGGCGGGCTACACCGAAGTGGCCGGCCAGGCCGCCAAGGTGGTGGTGGCCAACCCCTACGGCATCTCCTGCGATGGCTGCGGTTTCATCAACAGCCCCCGGGTCACCCTGACCACCGGTGCGCCGGTGATCGAGGATGGCCGGCTGGACCACTACGCGGTGGACCAGGGGCAGGTCGCCATCGAGGGGCTGGGGCTGGACGCCCGTGAGGTGGATCAGTTCGAGATCCTTACCCGGGCCGCGGCGCTCAACGCCGAGCTGCACGCCCAGGACCTGACGATCGTCGCGGGTGCCAACGATGTCGATGCCGCGAGCCTGAACGCCACGCCTCGCAGTGGCACAGGGTCCCGTCCGGCCCTGGCCATCGATTCCTCCGCTTTGGGCGGCATGTACGCCGAGCGCATCCGCCTGGTCGGTACCGACGCCGGGGTCGGCGTGCGCCTGGCCGGTGACATGGCCGCCAGTGCCGGCGACATTCGCATCACCGCCGATGGCCAGCTGAGGCTTGCCGATGCTTCGACCCCGACGCGCCTGATCACCCAGTCCGGTGACGCTAGCTTCGGGGGTGACGTGCATGCCGACCAAGGGGCCGACATTCAGGCCGACGATGCCCTGGACATCTCTGGCCGGCTGACCAGCGGCGGGGATATCGCGCTGTCAGCGCAGCGCCTGACCACCACCGGTGATGTGGTGGCCGGCGTCCGCGGCGGACAGCGACGCGCGGGGGCTGAGCTTGCGATCACCGCCGCCACCCTGGACAACCGTGGCCGACTCGACGCCAGTGACCGTCTGGCCGCGACCACCGCCGTGACCCACAACCGCGGCCAGATGCTGGCAAGCGAGCTGGCGCTGACGTCGCGCCAGAGTCTGGACAATGGCGGAGAGATCCTGGCGGACAGGGTGTCCCTGAACGCTACCCAGCTCACTAACCAGGGGCTGGTGGAGGGACAGCGTGTCGTGCTGACGGCGGATGTCATCGACCAGCAGGGGCGTGTTCAGGCCGATCACGCCAGCCTGAGCGCCACACGCATCGACAATCAGGGCACGCTCTACGCCGAGCGGCTGGCGCTGTCGGCCCCGGACCTGGTCAACCGTGGCGACCAGGCGACCCTGTCCGCAGGTAGTTCCCTTGAGCTCGAGACGCGACGCCTGGCCAACCTGGGCGGCTCGCTGGTGTTCGCCCCGGGGCAGGACCTGCGACTCGACCTGGAGCGCTTCGACAACCAGGGCGGGCGCGTTGTTCTGGATGGCTCGCTCAGCGGTGACATCGGTCAATGGAACAATGCCGAGGGTCAGCTGGCGGCCAAGGACATCGCCTTGAGCGCGGCCTGGGTCGATAACCGCAGTGGTCTGATCAGCGCCGAGACCGGTGCGCTGGCGCTGGCCAGCGACGGGGAGATCATCAATACCGGGGGCACGTTGCAGGCCCGTCAGGGCTCGCTGACGTTGACCGCGGCGGAACTCGACAACCAGGGCGGTAAGGCCGTTGCCCGAGAGGCGCTGACGGCCAGCGTGAGCGGCGTCGTGGGCAACCAGGACGGAGGGCGATTCAGCGCCCGCCAGCTTAGCCTCAGCGCCCAGGACCTCGACAATCGGGGAGGCGAGGTCGACGCCGCCGGCGCCCTGAACGTGAGTCTGAGCGAAAGCCTGGATAACGCGGGTGGTCGCGTCAGTGCCGGGCAACTCGCCATCGTCGCCCGGCATCTCGATAACCCAGGGGGCCAGGTGGTGGCCGACGGCGACCTGACGGCCACCCTGAGCGGCCACCTGGCCAACCGCGACGGCGGCACCTTGGGCGCCGAGCGGGTCGTGCTCACCACAGGGCAGCTCGATAACCGTGATGGCGCGCTGCTGGCAGGCGATGTGCGGATCCACAGCCAGACCCTGGACAACGCCCGGGGCATGATCAGTGCTGACGATGCTCTGGCGCTGACGGTGACCCAGGCGCTGGCCAACCGTCAGGGCCAGATTCAGGTGGTCGAGGGAGGCCTCGAGGCGCGCCTGGGCAGCCTCGACAATCAGCAGGGCACTCTGGTCGCCAGGCGGCTCAGCGTGGCCTCGCAAGGCGCCGTCGACAATCGTCAGGGGCAGCTGGTCGGCGACGAGCTGCGCCTGGATGCAGGGAGCCTGGACAATCGCCAGGACGGTCGCCTGACCGCCTCCTATCTGACGCTGGCCATCGATGACGCCCTCGATAACCAGGGCGGGGTCCTCGACGCCGACCAGGGCGAGCTGCAGGTCGCGGCACGGCGTTTGGACAATCGTGGTGGCACCCTGAGTGCCAGCCAGCTTGAGCTGAACTTCGGCCTGGACCCGGACCAGGGCATCGACAACCGGGACGGCGGCCTGCTGCTGGCCGATGACCTGCGCCTGACGGCCGGGTCGCTGTCCAACACCCAGGGGCGGGTGCTGGGACAGTCGCTGGTGCTGACCTTGGCGGAACTTTATAACGCCGGGGGGCTGATCAGTGCCACGCAGGCGTTAGGTCTGGCGCTGAACGGCGCGCTCGACAATCAGGGAGGACGGCTGCAGGTCACCGACGGACAGCTGCAGTTGAGCGACGCCACGCAGGTGGATAACCGCCAGGGCGTGCTGGTGGCCCAGCAGTTGTCTCTCGTCGATATCGGTCGGCTGGACAATCGTCAGGGCCAGCTCGTCGCCGATGGGATCCGCGTGGCGGCCACCACCGTCGATAACACGCAGCAAGGGCTGATCAGCGCCGCTGAGACGCTGGAACTGACCGTTCAGGAGGACCTGGCCAACGCCTCGGGCACGCTGGAGGCCGCTCGGCTGAATGTCGCGGCCACCCGCGTCGACAACACCCAGGGCAGGCTGCTGGCGGACCGGATCGGGCTGAGGGCAACGACCCTGGG